>CACYHR010000026.1 GCA_902774265.1 uncultured Eubacteriales bacterium | reverse complement strand
AGCTCCTGAGAGCATCAGTGGGGGATTGTTACCCACCACTGATGGTCGAAAATGGAACCCGCCGCCTAAGAGGCGGGGGACATCCGGTGTCTGTTATTTGTTTGCCTCGATGTAATCGACTATATCACCGACCTTGGTGAAATTCTCTGCAGCCTCATCAGGGATCTCTATACCGTATTCGTCTTCCACACCGAGAATGATCTCTACCGCATCGAGTGAATCTGCTTCAAGATCCTTCATAAAATCAGTGTCCATCGTAATCTGCGATGCATCTACATCAAGCTGTTCTGCGATAAGTTCTTTTACTTTTTCAAAAACCATATTAATCTCTCCTTTACTCTGATCACACATTTATATTATAAAGACAGCTTATTTCTATTTCAATATTTTTTGTATCCCTTATTGCGCAAAGTTCACTATTTTTTACTTTTTTACTGCAATTCCATCCATTCATCGTACAGAGCAGCGACCTCTTCCTCGTATTCAGCGAGCTGATTTGCCTGCTGCTGCATCCATTCGAAGTCCTGTGCTTTTTCGGGATCCGATATCTCTTCCTGTATGTCGCTGATGGCAGACTCCAGCTCAAATATCCTGTTCTCGAGTTCCTCGCTGCGGCGGGATCTGCGTCTTTCCTCGGCTTCACGCTGTTTCTTTGCCTGTCTGTCTGCTTCGGATGAACGCACCAGCTCAAGGGTCCGGTCTGTTTCATTTCTGCCGGAAGAGTTTGCGGATTTTGCGCCTGATGAACCGTCATCGGCCGCATCTGATGACTCGTTCTTTTCGAGATAATAGTCGAAATTGCCTTTGTATTCTACTATTCCGTCGTTTGTCAGTTCAAGTATCCTGTCCGGCAGCCTTGTCAGCATGTATCTGTCATGGGAAACAATGATCAGCGTGCCTTCAAATTCAGTCAAAGCCTCCTCGACTACTTCCTTTGACTCGATATCGAGGTGGTTTGTCGGTTCATCCAGTATCAGGGTATTGGCTCCGGAAAGCATCAACTTCAGAAGGGCCAGTTTTGCTTTCTCGCCTCCGGAAATATCTTTGACGGTCTTGAACACATCATCTCCTTTGAACAGAAACCTGCCGAGCAGCGAGCGCATCTCGGTATCCGTATACAGATGATAGGCGTCCTTCATCTCGCCTATAACGGTCTCATTTTCGTTCAGCAGCTGCTGCCCCTGATCGTAGTAGCCGAAATCCACATTGTATCCTGTTTTCAGATAACCGGTATCCGGGCTTTCAAGTCCCATGAGTATCCTGAGCAGTGTGGTCTTGCCTATTCCGTTGTCGCCTATTATACAGACTTTTTCGCCCTTACGTATGCTGAGGCTCACATTACGGAAAAGCTGCCTGCTGCCGTAGCTTTTGGCCAGATCCTCTGCAATAAGAACTTCTCCTCCGCTCTTGTAATTAAGATCAAAGCTGAGTTTCATCCTTGTCTGTTCCTGATGAGGCTTTTCGATCCTCTGAACATGAGACAGACGTTTTTCTCTCGATCTCGCCCTTTTGGCCAGATGCTCTGTACCATGCTGCTTGAAACGGGTTATCATTTCCTCCTGCCTTGCTATCTCAGCCTGCTGTTTTTCGTACTCACGCTGCATTATCTCAAGGCGCTGTTCTTTTTTGACAAGGAATTCCGAATAATTTCCGTCATATGCCGTGAGCGTGCCGCCGCTCATATCGAATATCCTCGTGGCTATCCTGTCAAGGAAGAATCTGTCGTGCGAAACGACGAGCAGTGTTCCCTGATATGACCTCAGAAATGATTCAAGCCATGAGAGCATCCTGAGATCGAGATGGTTGGTCGGCTCATCGAGCATCAGTATATCCGGCTTTCTGAGCAGCATGCATGCAAGAGCAAGCCTTGTCCTCTCTCCTCCCGACAGCATGGAAATCTGTTTCTGCTGATCGGTCCCGCTGAAACCCATATGTCTCAGCACCGCCGACAATTCGCTCTTGTATGTATATCCGCCCTGTTTTTCATAATCCTCCATCAGGGCAGAATACCGTGCAAGATCCCTGTTAAAATCCGGGTTTTCGTGATCGGAAAGGCTAATCTGCAGTCTCTCTATCTCCTTTTCCATGGCGAAAAGATGCTCGAAAGTCTTTTCCGCTTCACCTATCACTGTGCCGCCGGCAAAGAATATATTCTTCTGGCGAAGATATCCGAGCGTGCAGTCATTTCTTACAAAAATGCTGCCCGAGCTGGGTTCTGTTTCTCCTGCGATCATACCCAGAAGTGTCGTCTTGCCCGTGCCGTTGGCGCCGACTATTCCTATCCTGTCACCTTTATTCACGCCAAAACTGACATCTTCCGTAATGATGTCAGTTCCATAGCTCTTACTAATGTCCTTGCCTGACAGTACAAGCATGCGCGTTCAACTCCTATTCCTCTTTTATTTAAATTCCAGTGCCGGTACTGCGTCGAGATCAAATCCTGATCTCTCGCCGGCCATATATGCATAATACGCAGCGGAAGCTATCATAGCTCCGTTGTCCGTGCAAAGCAGCGGGCTCGGTCTCAGAACCTCTATATCGTGCACAGCTGCTTTTTGAGAAATAAGTTCTCTTAATCTGGAATTCGATGCTACTCCTCCGGCCATGACTATGCGCTTCTGTCCGAATTCAAGAGCGGCATTTACGGCTTTTGTCGAAATGACTTCGACTATCGCCTCCTGAAAGCTGGCTGCGACATCGTTTACCCTGATCTCGCGGCCTGCCTGTCTCTCGCTGTTAAGATAATTGAGTGCCTGTGTTTTAAGACCTGAAAAGCTGAAATCATAGCTTCCCGGCTCCAGCCAGACTCTCTTGAATGCTATCGCATCCCGGTCGCCCTCCTTTGCGGCCCTGTCAACCTTAGGGCCTCCCGGATATCCGAGTCCTATAACTCTTGCGACCTTATCAAAAGCTTCACCTGCAGCATCATCTCTGGTGCCGCCTATCTTTTCACATCTGTTGTATTCCGGTACGTTAACTATCTCTGTGTGTCCTCCTGACACGACAAGCGACATGAACGGAGGCTCCAGCTCCGGATGTTCCAGATAATTGGCTGCTATATGCCCGTGCATATGATTCACACCTATCAGCGGGATATCCGCAGCATAAGCAATGCTCTTGGCCGCTGCCACACCGATAAGCAGAGCTCCCACCAGTCCGGGTCCGTATGTCACGCCTGCAAGATCTACATCATTGATCGTAACACCGGCTTCTTCAAGTGCAGCTCCGATCACATCATTTATGTTCTCCAGATGTCTTCTGGATGCGATCTCAGGTACTACTCCGCCAAAGCGTGTATGTATGCTGATCTGGGAATTGATTATATTGCTTAGTATCTCCCTGCCGTCTGCAACGACTGCAGCAGCTGTCTCATCACAGCTTGTCTCTATTCCGAGGCTTATATGTTTTCCGTTTTTCATTTATCCGAATCAGTCAATAATATTTTATCCATTATGACCGCGTCTTCATTATTATCCAGATAGTAACGCGGTCTGATCCCGGTCTCCGTAAAGCCGGCTCCTCTGTACAGTGATATCGCCGCTATATTGCTCTGCCTGACCTCAAGGGTCATGGAGCTGCAGCCGCGCCTGATGCTTTCGTCCGACATGTGATCAAGCAGCCTCCTGCCGTATCCACGGCCTCTCAGATCTTCATCCACGGCTATATTGTTAAGCTGGGCCTCGCCGGCGATCATCCACATATCGGCATATCCGGCTATGCGGGCTTTTGCATCAGTTTCTTTTAAGCTCCCTCCCGGGCAGCTGTCTTCGCCGCATCCTTCCTCCCCGCAGATAAGCACCGCAACGTAGGCATCAGCATTTGTTTCTACGTCATATGAGATCGAGTCCCGGCTCCACGGCGACGCCGATGTCTCAGACTCTATCCTTACAATCTCATCTATATCCCTTGTGCAGGCCTTCCTCACTCCTGCCTTCATAACAGTCCACCGGCTTTTTTGATCTTTTCGCTCAGTGTTCCCGCTTTGAGCCTCTGCTCTGCTTCTGCGAGCCGCATATATTCAGGCAGCAGCTCATTATATGAAACAGTCCGGCCGCACTCAGCCTTATGATATGCTGCCTCCGCGACATTTTCGGCATGCTGGTAGCGTATTTCTTCAGCTGCTTCGAAATAGCTGCCCTTAGGAAGCGCATCATGGATTATATCGTCATATGCATCTATTCCGTCACCCGTAAAATAAACTGTCAGAACGCCATCTTTCTGCATATCATTCTGCTGCCGGCTCTTTAATTCGTCAAGCAGCTCTTCTATCATGTACTGGCGTTCTTCCCCCGCTGGCCTGAGCGTACACCGAGCGCTGTCCTCTGAACGGATCAATTCCCAGATACCTGCATAAACCTGATGTCTCCTTGCGTTTATGATCGGCACCACGTATGAAGCGCCGGCATCACAGGCTGCATCCATCACACGCTCTGCCATCGCTTCGAGTGACGAAACCGCTATGCACGGTATACCGAGTATCTGCGCCAGAGTCCTCGCGGTAGTGACGCCTATTCTTATCCCCGTAAATGAACCGGGGCCCTTTGATGCCGCAATATGCGTAAGATCCTGTTTACTGATACCGGCTTTGCGGATCGCTTCATCACTTATGGATATAATATCTCTCAGATGATTCATCTCTGTTTCAGATGAAGCTGAATAAATACAGCCGTCATCGCCAATGACGGCTGCTGTGCCGTATTTTCCTGTTGTTTCTATAGCTAAAATATACATATTATCCGGTCTGTAACTATATCTGTAACTTTGCTCAGAAAAAAATTCTCAGAGAAGAGTGACGATGCGCGCTCCGTCCTCTTCTCCATATTTTATATTTACCACAAGAGCATCTGCAGGCAGCACATCTGCTACGATGTCAGCCCACTCGATTACACAAACGCCTTTTCCGTTAAGATAATCCTCAGCTCCGGCATCGAAGAATTCATCTCCCCCGTCGAGTCTGTATACGTCAAAGTGGAACAGAGGCAGTCTGCCGCTTCTGTATTCTTTAACTATGTTAAAGGTCGGACTGTTGATCTCCTCTTTGATCCCAAGGCCCTCGGCGATGTATTTGGTAAGTGCAGTCTTGCCGGTTCCGAGATCGCCGGTCAGAGCTACGATATCTCCCGGTTCTATCACCTCAGCTATCCTCAGGCCCAGATCCCTGGTTTCTGCTTCCGAGGCAATATTCAGTGTTTCGTGTGGTATTTCTTTCATTTTTTACTCCGCATCGCTGCTGACTGTCACTGCAGTCTCTTTGTGAAGGAATCCGGATACCCTCTTGTAGAGCACGCATGTGAGCAGCGCATTTATTCCCGCCTTAAGCAGATTGAAAGGTATGATTACTGTAGGTATCATTGCGATAACCGCAGATCTCGGCGCTCCCATATATGCCGGCGTTACTATTATATTCATTATGCACATAACGATCGTTGCTATGACAACTGCGATCGCAAGCGCGGTCATGGCTGTTTTTCTTGTCCTGGAACGTCCGTAAACATATCCGATGAACAGTGCTACTACCCCTGTAGCCACAAAGTGCATCAGGAATCCGTAAAGTCCGTCTCCTCCGAGCATGAATGCCTGTATGAGGCAAACTATCAGAGTGACTATTAGTCCTGCTGCCGGGCCGTACGCGAATGCCGTAATGTAAATAGGCACATCTGCCGGATCATAAACCAGGAAAGGTGCCGGCGGGAAAGGTATCCTCACTATCATCAGCAGTACGATGGATAACGCCGTCATCATTGCGAGTTTTGCAATCATTGCTGTACTGATTTTACTTTTGTTCATAACATATTCCTCCTTATCGATATGAAATTGATAGTGGAATCTGTCAGGCATTAATAATGACCTTGACGTGTAATCAAGGCCATTCATTACAAAGTTTAATGTAATGTTTGTTTCTTTCATCCGGACTATACCGTCGGTACTGGATTCTCACCAGTTCGGCCCTGAGGCTCGTGGACTTACGCTGCCGCGATCACCACCGGTGTGGACTTTCACCACGCCCTGAAACAGATTTGATTATCAGATGCGGAAATACTCCGCTATTTACAACAGAGGGATTCGATAGCTCTCGCATAGATGCGCGCCATTTTCATAAATGAATCTATGCTGATTCTCTCATCCGCCTGGTGCATCGTGTCCTCTTCGCCCGGAAACAGACCTCCGAAGGCGAGTATATTGTTTACCATCTTGGCGTAGGTTCCGCCGCCGGATACTCTGGCGTCTGTATCGAAATCTCCGGTCTCGTCCCTATATGCCTTTAAAAGCTTGTTGACCATATCCGTTCCGAGAGGCATATATACGGGATCCTGAGTAAAGCCGCTGACTATGCCTATACTGGTCCCCTCAAGCACATCCTCTATGCCGGTCATAACCTGTTCATAATTAAATGTTACCGGATATCGGATACCTATCAGAACCTCTGCCAGTTCTTCGTCAATATTAGCTTTTCCGACGTTCAAAATCAATGGTCCGGACGGATCATCTTTGATTTTACATCCGAATCTTTCGCCATGAAGATCAAAGCCCAAATGTTCATTATAAAAATCTATGAAATCATTCAGTTCTCTGCAGGCAAAATCGACTCTGCCGAGAAATTCCATCAGGATGCTCAACGCATTCAGGCCCTTCTCAGGCCATGCGCCGTGAGCTGCTTTTCCGTGAGCCTCGACAGCGACCGAACTGCCCTGTTTCTTCGCTTTGATGTCATATCCGGTTTCTTCGGCATACTGTCTGACTCTGGCTATTATGCTGTCATAGAACTGTTTATCTCCGGCTATTACAGCTCTCGCATCCTTCGGGACGATGTTGACTGCAGTACCGGCTTCAAGCCTTGTCAGTCTCAGTTCATCCTTAGATGCGGCCGGTTTAAGCTTCTGATCCAGTGAAAAAGATATTATGCCCATTTCACCGTTTATCAGAGGGAATTTACTGTCCGGCGTAAATCCCATATCCGGATGTCCGCATTGATCAGTATAATAGCTGATATGGTCAGAACAGGTTTCCTCGTCGATACCAAAAACCAGCCTTACAGTATGCCCGGGAACTATCCCTTCTTCCTTCAGGGCCTTCATCGCGTACAGAACTGCAATAGCAGGGCCTTTGTCATCAGAAGTCCCTCTGCCGTACAGTACTCCGTCCTTTTCGGTCAATACATAAGGATCATTTGTCCACCCTGTTCCTTCCGGAACTACATCTATGTGAGCTACGATATCGCACCTTTTGACATCATCGCTGTCACTGCTTTCCGCATCAGCGCTGAATTCTATATAACCTGCGCGGTTATCAAGATTAACGGATTTGAATCCCATCTTCGCACCGCAGTCAAGAATATACATGAGAGCTTCATGCACTGCTCTTCCGGCCGGCATTTCCGTCCCGTCCGCCGCCCTTACAGCCTCGGATGCAATGCTGGGAAAAGATACCAGCTCCCCGAGAGTCTTTATCATTTCATCTTTGTATGTATCCAATCTGTCAAGATATCCCATTATCTGTCCTCCGAATCAGGCTGAAGTATACCGTTCTCTTCCGTACTGTCGTTTCCGTTTTCATCGGCAGACTGCTCTATCTCATCGAGCGATTTAGCCTCAGTCTCAGTTTTTGTAACATATTCAGAAACGGCTTTGCCTTCCTTTAAAGTCGAAAGATTTACGGAACGCACTACGTTGCCTCTTTCGTCAAATGAGAATATCCCTGTAGCACACTTCAGATTTTTTATATCGCCTAATGCGCTTTGTATTTTATCGCCCTCAATGGATTTTGCGTTGTGAATGGCATTGATCAGGATAAGATATGAATCATATCCGAGTGCAGCGTTCTCCGTAGGTATATCATCACTGCCGTATCGGTTGCTGTATTCTATCTGGAATCTCTGAGCCTCTTCAGTCTGTGCATCCGAAGTCGAATTGCTGCCTGAAAGTACAGACTCATAAGGAAATACAACCTTGATGTCAGGATGCTTTTCCATCATGGCTATGAAATCACTGTTACCCCAGCTTCGTGTTCCGAGATATGTGATATCTGTCAGTTCCTTTTCCTCCGCTTTGGTGAAAAAGCTGTCCATTGCCTCTGTGCCCATTCCTGCAAAGCAGACATCAACTTTCTTTTTTTTGATGCCGTTCAGGGCTTTATTCATGTCTTCGTCAGTCGGATTTATCTCAGACGTATAAACTACCGCATTTTTCCTCTTACCGGCTATGTCTTTTACTTTTTCGTCAAAGCCGTCAAGGATAGCTGCCGTATTGCTGTCATTCCTGAGGCTTATTACGCCTACTTTTCTCGATCCGAGTTTACCGCACGCGTATTCCGCAAGACCGTTTCCCATCTGGGATTCTGTCATGCAGGCACGATAATAGAAACCGTTCTTTTGTGTTATGAGCGGATTCGTCGCTGATGGCGTAATGGCAGGAATGCCGGCCTTGTTTATATATTCCGAAGCCGCAAGTGATGATGCCTCTCCCGCACTGCCTATGATAGCGACGGGCTTCATCTCGATCAGACCCTGTATTACGGTTTTAGCCGTGCTGACTTTGGATTGGGTGTCCACCTTTGTCAGCTCTACTCTGTATCCGTCCACGTTCTTGTATATACTGTTAGCCAGCTCTATGCCTTTGACTTCCTGTTTGCCTTTTTCGGCATTCTTTCCGGTCAGAGGCTCGTAGACGCCTATCATTATCACGGGATCTGCCGCGGTCTTTTTGTTTTGATCAATGAATGTATTTTTGAAACTGTCGAATGTCGTGCATCCGGCAAGCCCCGCCGCCATGCAGCAGACTGCGATAATACATAACAATCTCAGCTTCACTGTTTTACCATTCCCCACTCTCAAGGACCTCTTTCATCTCTTTTTCACTGACGATACAGTTAACATCGCGGCGCAGCTTTGCTGCACCTCTCATGCCTTTGGTATACCAGACAACATATTTTCTGAATTCTCTTACCCCTGTATCTTCACCCTTCAGATCGCATATCATGCCGAGATGTCTGACCATCATGGCTATTCTCTCGCTGTCATCCGGACGAGGCAGAGCTTCCCTGCCTTCATATATCCTGCACAGATCTCTGAATATCCACGGATTACCAAGCGCTGCCCGGCCTATCATTACAATATCGCAGCCGGTCTCATGCATCATGCGTATGCCGTCATCAGCGGTTTTGACATCTCCGTTGCCTATTACCGTGATATCCACAGCCTCTCTGACCTGACGGATCACATCCCAGTCAGCATCTCCGCTGTAATACTGAGGTCTTGTCCTGCCGTGAACTGCAACCGCAGCAGCTCCTCCGGCCTCGGCTGCCTTAGCGATCTCAGGCGCATTTATATTATCCTCCGTAAAGCCTTTACGTATCTTTACAGTCACAGGTTTTGAGGAATTGCCGGCTGCCGCGCGCACGACATCATACACCAGATCCGGATCGCGCATCAGGGCCGAACCATCGCCGTTTTTTACTACCTTTGGCACCGGACAGCCCATATTTATGTCCAGTACCGCATTCGGAAGCCCGTCAAGACTCTTCGCTGCAGAAGCGATCACATCAGGCTCGCTTCCGAATATCTGTATTGCTGTCGGTCCGGCTCCGTCAGGTATGTAAGTAAGAACGCGAGTCTTGCGGTCTCCGTAATACATGCCCTTCGCACTGACCATCTCGGTGTATGTCATTGCTGCGCCCTGCTCCTCGCACAGAGTTCTGGTCACTGCATCCGTTATGCCGGCCAGCGGAGCCATCACCCAGGGATTTTTGAGCTCAACACTACCTATTTTTATACTCATCTGCCGCCAAGTCTCCTGTCAGTCCTGCAGCACTCTCTTTTTATTGAGTCCTTTATTTTTCTCGTACAGCATCTGCAGTCCGTCCAGTGTCAGACGCCTGTCTATCGTATCTATACAGTCGACACCGCTTGCGACCATAGTCGCCATTCCTCCTGTAGCAATGACTTTGATGTCCTCCGCACTGCATCCGAGTTCGGAACACATCTCAGATTTCATTCCTTCGACCATGTGCTGGATAAAGCCCATGTGTCCGTATATCAGGCCTGACTGCATGCTTTCGGATGTATTCTTGCATATGTATCTGCCCGGGATCTCGAGATCTACATTAGGCAGTTTTGCGGTATGTTCAAACAGCGCTGCAGCCTGAGTCTTGATGCCGGGTGCGATCGCACCTCCGAGAAAGCTGCCGTCTGCCGATACACAGCAGAATGTCGTAGCTGTTCCGAAATCTATAACTATAAGATGCCCTCCGTATCTCTGGTGGGCAGCTACAGAATTGACGATACGATCGGAACCGACCTGGCGCGGATCATCATATTTGATCCTGAGTCCTGTTTTGATTCCTGTTTCGACAACTATAGGATTTCTGTCGTAAAACTTGAGGCACATGTGCTCGAGTGTAAACAGCAGAGACGGAACTACAGATGAAATGATAATGTCATTTATCTTTTCGGGCTCTATCCCGTCGTGGCGCATCATCATATCTATGATGGTACCGTATTCGTCCGCAGATCTGTTGTTATCGGTAGCCATTCTCCAGCTCTCGATCAGTTTGCTTCCCTCGTAGACTCCGAGTACGACGTTGGTATTGCCGACATCTATAGCAAGCAGCATATTACATTTCCTCCAGTCTCTTGATTGCCAGAGCCATCGTCAGACCGGGGATTATCCTGTTGGCAGTCATCTCCGCTCCGAGTATCTCATTGGCTTTTTTGAGTCTGTACTGTACCGTATTATTGTGGATATTCATGAATTCAGCAGTTTTGTTGCTGTTCATGCCTGCATCGAGCACGAATGTAGACAGAGTCTCGAGCAGCAGCCTTCCCTTGTTCTGCGAAACCTCTCTTTCAAAAGGTTCAAGCAGTTCAAGATACATTTTGCGAAGAGACGGAGCTCCGGTCTGCATGTATACGCAGTCGCATACCATAGAAATCTCGTATTTTGAGAAAACTCTCTTGTAAGGGAATACTGTCTGTATGAATTTGCCCGTGCGTCCGATCATCTTGAATCCGTCGACCGCCGATTCGAGGGTCTCCATACCTGTTACATGGAAAATTCTTGCATCTCTGCGTCCTTCCTTGAGTTCATCAAACATATCCAGGCAGGCATTCTTTGCTACAGTTCCTCTTTCCTGACCGGACTCGGTATACACGATGGCATGCATCTCGTTGTCATCGCATGTCGTAAGAATGCCGAATCCGTATTTCTTCTTGTAATATGAAAGAGTATCGAGAACATCATTGCTGTTTATATCTTTGATAAGGAATACCGAAGGGAACTGCATGCCCCTCAGTTCAGCCTCGTCGAGCAGAGTATGGCAGAACGAAACATCGCCTCTGACGGCAGATTTGATGAATTCCGCTCTCGAATCTCTCTCAGGCGTGTATTTCCACATACCAATAGCCAGCTCAATGGTCTGAGCCAGCTTTGTCATCTCTATAGCGGAGTAATTGTCCTCGTTATCGACTATGACAAGAATGTATTTCTGGTTTTTGATATTGATCGTGCCCCAGTATGTGACGATGCCGTCTATTCCTACTCTGGTGAAGCCTTCCATGCTGAAAGCATCCATCTTGCGGGCAGTCTGGACAGCGTCCTCGATCTTTACCAGATGCCTCGTCTCAACTGTGAGGATAGGATTGAATTCCTCCGTCATGAGAACGATCTGGTAGTCATTATGTACAGCCGCCTCCCTGAGCGCCGCAGGAAAAGTATTGTGCTTCTCAAAATTGAGAAGGTGATAGATCGTGTTGTTAAGTATATTATCGCCGTAGTTCTGACCATAAAGGATCTTATCCAGCACCTGGTCGATAAGCATGGAATAAGTAACCTTGCCGGTATCATTTATGGTCAGTATCGGCAGACCGACTTCTTCAGCCGCAATACTGACACGCGGATCCACAGTCTTAACACCGTTTTCATTCAGATAGATCACCAGAGCACTGACTTCCTTCTCGCCGAGGCCTCTGACTGCATTGATCTGTGCCGGTATATCACTTCTGCTGGTCCAGAAATGAGTTATGACCATCTGCTCCTTTACGCCGTTTCGTTCAACGCCCATTCCGAGATCATCCTCATCAAGTACCGAGACAGTCCTTACACGGCGGTTCAGCTTATCAGGGCAGGACAGCACACTGCATCCTTTGAATGCATCCAGTTTAAGACAATCGTTTACTGTAATCTTCATATATTCCAGCCTTTTCTCTTATCATGCTTTCGCATCAGTCATTATCGGTCGTGTCCCTGTCCTTTTTCATCTGGTCATGTTTGACGATAGATTCGCGAAGCATTTTCTCAAAATCGTCGTCATCTGCCGCTGCGGCAGGTTTCTCATCCGCTGCTTTTGCTTCAGCAGCCGGTGCCGCAGGTTCAGTTTTTATCTCCGATGCTGTATCCGCTTCCGCTGCAGACACCGAAACTGCGTCTGCTTTCGTCACTGCCTCAGTCACAGGCTTCGATTCCGGTGCCGGATCTGAAACTGTATCGTCCTCAGCAGTTTCAGGATCCTTTGTGATCACATGACTTCCGCCCTCAGGACTGTTTGAAAGCTGATTGATCGGAAGAGGCCTGATGCGTCCGTTCGCTATAGGTTCTGCAAAAACAGACGATCTTGCCTGCTGTGCGTATTTTGTCTGAGGCTGATCTGATTCTTTTGATTTTTCTGAATGCTTATACTCCGCCTCATCCTCATCAGCTATTTCTCTGGCAAATCTCTCAGCAGCTTCATCCGCAGCTCTGAAATCATTCCGCTTTGAGTCTTTTGGCTTTTCGGCAGCTTCTTCCTTTGCAGTCTTTGCATTGGTTTTTGTCACTTCAGGTTCTGCAGGTTTATCCTGAGCTGCAGTGAATTCCTCTCTGAGCTCTGCCTGCGGTTCCTCTGCCTGAATCTCCGGAGCTTCGTCTTCAAAGACTTCTTTTTTCACAGGCTTTTCTTTTGCAGGTTTTTCCGGTTTTGAAACAGTCTCTCTCCGGCTCGTTCTTTCGGCTTTCTTTTCAGAAGCCGCTTTTCTTGCTTCAGCCTTTTTCTCTCTTTTCTCTTCTGCCTTTTGTTCCTTCTTTTTCTCTTTTTCCAGTTTTGAAGGCTTTACCGGCTTTTGTTTTTCGGCAGCTTTGCGTCTGAGAGGTCTTTCATACACAAGACCTTCATCATCTCTATCCTGATCTTCCTGATATGAACGGGATGCCGTCTGATATCCGGAATAATCATCATCAGCGCTCATCTGATCAAGCTGCTTTTCGAACTCCCTCATCTTTTCTTCATCGATGCGGGCGCTCTCATTTGCTTCCCTTTCATTCATGCGCATGACTCTGCGCATTTCTTCTTCGACCTCTCTCTGAAGTCCTTCAGGTGTTATCTCTCCCGAATACAGTCTTTCGAACTGTTCTCCGTCAAGAGTCTCGACCAGAAGCAGTGCCTGTGCAACTCTCTCGAATGCAGCATCCTTATCACGCAGTATGCGTCTTGTCTCCGAATAGCACTCCTCGAGTATATTCCTTATCTCATGATCGACTTCGGCAGCTACTTCCTCAGAAATATTCTGACGCGTCGAGAAGTCTCGGCCGAGGAATACCTCATCATTCGAGCTGAATGATACCGGACCGAGCTTTTTGCTGAATCCGTATTTGGTTACCATCTGTCTTGCGATACCGGTAGCTCTCTCGAGGTCATTGCTCGCGCCTGTGGAAATATCCTCAAGCTTGAGCTCCTCTGCCACACGTCCTCCGAGCAGATGCTTGATATTGTTGATCATGTGCCCGCGTGTCTCGAAGAATCTGTCCTCTTCAGGCAGCCACATGGTGAATCCGCCGGCCATTCCTCTCGGTATAATAGTGATCTGGTGTACAGGATCCGAACCCGGCAGCGCTCTCATTACGATGGCATGACCTGCCTCATGATAAGCCGTAAGCCTCTTTTCGTTATCTGAAATGACTCTCGATTTCTTCTGAGGGCCGGCCATTACCTTTGTGGTAGCCTCTTCTATCTCGTCCATCCTGATGTTTGTACCGTTTCTCCTTGCAGTCAGAAGAGCAGCCTCGTTGATGAGGTTCTCGATATCCGCAGGCGAGAAACCCGGTGTTCTTTTTGCCAGGATCTCAGGCGATACATCATCCGCAAGCGGCTTGTTTTTGGTGTAAAGTCTGAACAGTTCCTCTCTGCCTTTAATATCAGGCATTCCGATTACTACCTGTCTGTCGAATCTGCCCGGTCTCAGAAGAGCAGGGTCAAGGACGTCAGGTCTGTTCGTTGCGGCAAGGATTATGATCCCGAGATTGCCGTCAAAGCCGTCCATTTCTACAAGCAGCTGGTTCAGTGTCTGCTCTCTCTCATCATTTCCGCCTCCAAGTCCGGCGCCTCTGCGTCTGCCGACTGCGTCGATCTCATCTATAAACACGATACAAGGCGCATTTCTCTTAGCTTCGCTGAAAAGATCTCTTACTCTCGATGCACCGACACCGACGAACATTTCTACGAAGTCAGATCCGGAAATGGTAAAAAACGGCACACCGGCCTCACCGGCTGTCGCTCTGGATATATATGTTTTACCTGTTCCCGGCTGGCCGACCAGCAGAACTCCTTTAGGAATTCTGGCACCGAGCTTATCGTATTTGACAGGATTCTTGAGGAAATCAACGATCTCAGCAAGCTCTTCCTTTTCCTCTTCAAGACCTGCAACATCCTTGAATGTTATGGATTTGCCGTCATTCTTATACAGTCTCGCCCTGTTCTTTCCGAACTGAAACGCCTGCTTATTGCCGCCCTGACTCAACATGAAATAGAACAGGAATCCCATGGCAAGCAGCATCAGTATCGTAGGCAGCATATTGAGTATAGTGTATTCGCTCTTAGGCGGATCACTTTCAAGCTCTACCTTGTCATCTTCGATCATAGGGAAGAGAATATTGTTTTCCAGCCAGTTGATCTCAAGAGCTGAAGGTGAATAGGTGACTTCCTGATCTCCGTCGCTCCTGGTACCGGTCAATTGTCTGTCTGTGATATTGACCTTTTCATAATCACCGCTCTGAAGGTGGTTTGCGAACTGGGAAAATTTGACCTCTTTATACTCAGCTGACGGTCCGAGATTCCTGACCGCCATCGAAAGAGCCAGTACCGCAATGAAAACTATCACATATACGCCTAAATTACGTCCGAGATTTTTCAATGTAAGCAGTTCCTTTCTGTTTTTTGTGTTCCGAGCACAAATTTTATCATATATCGTCCACTATTTCAATGAACAGGACCCTTTCCGTCTCATCACTTATGTGATATTTTGGTGAAAATCTGCCCATCTCGCTCTCCTGCCTTCCGGCAAAATATCTGCTTGGCAGCACCCACAGGATCTCGCTTCCAATCGCTACCATCAGGATACTGTCTCTGGCGGATTTTTTCACCTTTGAATCGACAAACAGATCCTGGATTTTTTTGTTTCCGTTCTTCATCGGCAGATAGTCGCCTTCACGTCTTGTACGCAGACATATCTCGCCGACCTTGCCGGGATGCTCTCTGTTGAAGCTGTCAAAATCAAATGCTGCGAAAATAGTATCTTCCGGCGGGTCATAATCCTTTTTCATCATGACCTGCGGTATCATCCTGAGGCTCTCGTCAGCCTTGATGATCTCCTCGCTGTTTTCCTCGGTGAATACGAGCGTTTCATATTCCCTGTATGCAATGAATCCCTGCGGCAGATCCATTCTCGCGGACGGATTATCGCTGTAAATAAGCGACATAAGACCGGTGACAAGCTCATAGCTTGAGTATTGTTCCAGCCTGAGTGCCTGCAGAATGATATTTACTATTCTGCCTGTGACAGCAGGAGGATCCTCTTTAATACCTTTGAGATCCAGCATCACGACATTTTTGTCGCTGTCGATGTTGAGCTTGTTCTCGCATTCATCCATTGCGATCTCAGTAAGCAGGCTGTCATCCATAAACGAGAGCGCTGCATACTTTCTGAGCACCTCTTTTATATTCGGGTTGAAATTCTTCTCGAGGTAAGGTATGAGCTCGTTTCTGATCCTGTTCCTCGTGTAATCATTCTCATCGTTGGATCTGTCGATGTTAGGATGAAGCTTGTTCTCTTTAATATACTCTTCAATCTCAGCGCGGGTCACATTGAGAAGCGGCCTGACTATGGTATACCCGGCTTCAGAAGTCCTCACTGCCGGAATGCCGGATAGACCGTGATTGGTCGTACCTCTCAGAAGTCTGAAGAGCACAGTCTCGCTCTGATCGTCAGCATTGTGAGCCAGCGCTATGAATATCTTTTCGACAGGAATACCCTGGTCTTCGACCTGTCCTGCCACCTCATCGAATAATTCGTATCTTATGATCCTGCCGGCTTCTTCTGTGGAAATCTTCATCTCCTTGGCCAGAGACTCACAGTCAGCCTCGAATACGCTGCATTCAAGACCCATTCTGTCGCATATCCTTGATACATTGTCTGCTTCTGCTTCGGCTTCAGGCCTCAGCTTGTGATTGATATGCACCGGCAGCAGAGTCAGATACATAGAATCCGAAAGCCTGTCAAGAGCATGCAGCAGGCACAGTGAATCCGGTCCTCCCGAAAGGCCGATGATCACAACCGAACCCTCAGGAATCAGATCATTATCTATTATCCTGTCAATTATATTGTTCTTTTTCATTTTAATTATTATTCCTGATATTACAATTCGGGCGCCTGCCGTTTACCATATACCGGCCGATATCTGAATTGTTTTCCGAAATATCTTTATAATAGCTGTAATATTTTTATAACAGATGCAAAAGCCTCATTTTATATTTGAGAAATACCGAAAAAGCGCCTGCCGTTTTCCGTAAGTATGCGGGCTGCCTCATCATATGAAATTCCTTTTATCATTGCCATCCTGCGTACTACGTGTTCGACATAATGCGGTTTGTTCGGTCTGCCGCGGAGCGGCTCGGGCGCCATGTATGGCGCGTCTGTCTCTGACAGAAGGAACTCCAGCGGAGTTCTCCGAGCCGCCTCCGCCGCCTTCTTCCCGTTTTTAAATGTGATCGGACCTCCTAGAGATATAGAAGCCCCCATTTTAACATATTCTTCTGCCATTTCAGGCGATCCCGAATAGCAATGCATCTGCACACGCGCATCGGGAACAAGTCTCAGCGGCTCATCTCCCGTCCACCAAGGCGCAGCCTTTGCGGTCTCGTCTGTCATTTCCGAAACGCTATACTCTCCCGGAATGATCATATCAGAACCCGGGGCACCAGGTGCCATTGTTCCCGGCGCCGGTCTGCCCGGAAACCAGGATTTACGCTCATCTGTGAATGCACCCTCTTCGGTAAGTATATCCATAGTCAGCTGATTGGCATCACGCGTATGGATCATGATCGGCATCCTGAGTTCGTTCGCCAGCCTTATCTGCCTGCGAAACAGCTCCTGCTGCTCTTCCCTGTCATCTGTCCCGTAATAAAAATCAAGTCCGATCTCTCCTATGGCCATAGCCTTATGATGAGCTGCGAGCTTCCTGATCTCTTCCAGATCCCGGTCTGTATAAACTGCGGCATGATCAGGATGTATGCCGACAGCAGCATAGCACCAGTCATATTTGTCCGCATCCTCAAGAGCCTGCATCGCAGACGAAACACAGTCGGCAACATCGATAATATATCGGAGCTCCGATGCCTCTATCTCAGCCGCAAGCGCAGCCCTCTCTTCAGCAGTATATTTCTCAAAATTCAAATGCGTATGTGCATCAAACAGCATTTTTTCTCCTTAATATATGTACACGCCTATCGCTGACTTTATCAGGCTCACTTCCCTGCACATATGAACATTTCTTCCTGCATTCGCATAGCTTCAGCTTTTTATCCTGCCGCAGCCTTACGCCCTCTATACTAATGAATTGGCGTATATTGTGAATGATCCAATATACGCCAGGTTCTTTAGTATTACTCTCATCAGCCGCAGCTCAGTATTATTTTTTTGTGATTATCTGCTGAATCTCCGCTGTTAAGCTGCTTAATTCTTATTCTTAAGCGATTCGCTCAGTGCGTAGAGCTCTTCGAGCTCCTTATCGATATCGATCCTCGGGAAGAGCTGATCGCCCTTCTTAGCTCTGCATCCATCCATCTTATAGAATTCAAATGCATCTTCCCATACGCCTTCAACATCGGCAAGTCCGAGCTGTTCTCTCATCCTGTCGGATGTAGTATGCATATAAGGGATGATAAGTATCGAAACGATTCTGAGTGATTCAGCGAGATTCCTCATTACTGTATCGAGCTCAGCCTTCTTCGATTCATCCTTTGCGAGTATCCAAGGAGTCTTCTCATCGATGTATTTGTTGGCTCTGCGGATAAGTGTCCAGATCTCCTCGAGTGCGAGATTGAACTGGAATTCGTTCATTCTTTCCTCGACCTTGGCTGCAACGCCTGTTGCCATTTCGATCAGTTCGTCATCGATCTCATCGCGTGTAGTTGCCGCAGGAACTTCGCCTCCGCAGTATTTCTCTATCATGGATACCGTTCTCGAAAGGAGATTGCCGAGGTCGTTTGCAAGGTCGAAATTCATCCTCTTGAGCATTACCTCGTTTGTGAAGCTTCCGTCCTGTCCGAATGTGTATTCTCTGAGCAGGAAGAATTTGAGAGCATCGATGCCGTATCTGTCGATCAGGATCACAGGATCGATAATGTCTTCGCCCTTTGCAGCCTTGGATTTAGACACCTTTTCTCCTCCGAGGAGCAGCCATCCGTGTCCTCTCACCTGCTTAGGAAGAGGCAAATCTGCACTCATCAGCATTGCCGGCCAGATCAGCGAATGGAATCTTACGATTTCCTTTCCTACCAGATGGCAGTCGCATGGCCAGTATTTATTGAATTTCTCACAGTCATACGGTCCGCCCAGAGCTGTAACATAGTTAGAAAGAGCATCGACCCATACATACATTACGTGCTTTGGATCGTTAGGTACCGGGATACCCCAGTCAAATGATGTACGGGAAACGCAGAGATCTTCCATACCCTGCTCTACAAAAGCAACCATTTCATTGCGTCTCGACTCAGGTACGAGGAAATCCGGATTCTCCCTGAAAAGCTCAAGCAATCTGTCGGCATACTTTGACATTTTGAAGAAATACGCCTCTTCGCTCGCCTTCATGACCGGTCTGCCGCAGTCAGGGCAGCAGCCGTCCACAAGCTGGGATTCAGTCCAGAAGGCTTCGCACTCTTTGCAGTAAAGCCCTTCGTATGTACCGAGATAGATATCTCCCTTCTCGTACATCCTCTTCCATATCTCCTGGACTCTTTCCATATGTCTCTGCTCTGTAGTCCTGATAAAATCGTCATACGAGATCTCCATCGTAGCCCAGAGATCCTTTATGCCCGCAACGATCTCATCGACGTATTCCTGCGGAGTAACGCCTTTTTCGATAGCCTTTGTCTGTATCTTCTGTCCATGCTCGTCAGTCCCCGTCAGGAACATGACATCATATCCCTGCAGTCTCTTGAACCTGGCCATAGCATCTGCCATTACCGTGCAATAAGTATGCCCGATATGCAGATTCGAACTCGGATAATAAATCGGTGTGCTGATGTAATAAGTCCCTTTGTTTTCCATTGATCCGCCTTCCCGCTCAAATGAGAGCTTTTTATAGTGAATACAGCGCCGGTCTCTATCCAAACAGAGACGCTGCTGTTATTTATAAGCTGATTAAAGCTATTGGCAGGCCGTCAAACAGTCCCCATTGATCCATCCTGCTCATAACTCGCCTGCGCTTATATTACAGATTGAATTCCTTCTCGTCTATGCTCCAGTCGCCGTGATCAGGATCGGCATCTGACCTGAACGAATTAACAAGTCTGTCAGATGCAATCGCCAGAGCTGCTACCCCGGCAGCAAACACAGCAAGTGTCCCAACAGAAATCCAAATCTTTTTATCTGCCCAATTAAATCTCATTTTGAATACCTCCGATTCTGTACACAAATATGCTGTACACAACTAATGTATTATACCAAAAAGAGATGACAAAAGTCATCGATTTTCATAAGCAAATTTTTCAATCATACCGAATCTGGCCGCTTGCTGAATTGTAACGCCGAATCTACAACAAACTGTTTTCCTTATATATCTGGTATTTTGAAATCACCACAGCAAATCTGCTTGGCTAATCATACAGTTCCTGTGCAATTCGATTGTACTACTATATATTTGTACTAAACCGCTGGCGCGGTAGTTAGCGCCAGTCTGTTGTAAGATCGAACGTTATTCTTTTTTCAAACGAAAAAGGGGTAGCGTTCTTTTCTTGTGTTGTGTATCGTTGAATGTGCTACCAATCATTAATACCCACAGAAAAAGGTGCTTCCCCTTCTCGTATGCGTATTGTAACAGACTTGAGCAGATTCAACAATAGCATATTGCATTCAGGACTTCCTCCATAACTGATGGACTGCTGTCAATCGCTATCACTCATCAGTTTCAAGGGGAGGTCATATGAATTATCTTGAAAGTTTTCGCGAGATGATCTCGCTTCGCGGTCTGAGGGAAAGTACCCTCAGGACTTATCTTACATACATCACGGCATATCTTGACTACGTTTCGAACATTCTCTGCAAGATCCCAGAGGATGTCACATGGCAGGAGATGCGCACATTCGTCCAGTGGATCCAGAAAGAGCGCGGTATTGGTGACCGCACCATCAACTATGTCATAGCACAGCTCAGGTTCTTCACTCTATATGTCCTGCATCAGCCCTGGGATCCTTACCAGATGCCTTACCGTAAATTTGACAGGTACATCCCTTTCGTTCCAAGCAGCAGTGAAGTCCAGACCTTCATCAATGCCGTTGTCGATCACAAGGCAAAGATGATGATCATCCTGATGTACAGCTGCGGACTTCGCATCGGTGAAGTCTGCAATCTTCGCTACGAAGACATCGACAGAGCCGGTATGAGGATCCACATTACAAAGTGCAAGAATCGCTCCGATCGTTATGTTCCTCTGCCGCCGCTTGTGATAGATGCTCTGACAAGATATTGGCGTATGTACGGTGGCAAGTCCGGCGATCACATCTTTCGCAGCAGGCGTGATCCGTCAAAGCATGTTGACTCCAGCTATGCATTTCGTCATATCCAGGCTACCGAGAATGCTCTCGGCTGGTCTCACAGATTCAAGGCTCACACTTTTAGGCATGCGTTTGCGACACATTTCTATGAGGCCACTGGTGATCTCCTTGCTCTCAAGGAACTACTTGGTCATCGCTCGATCAACTCGACAACCGTATATGTGACCCTGTCCGAGAGAATGGTCAGGAAGTATTCCAGCCCGATCGAGTCTCTGGAGATCAGCTATGTGTGATCGTGAACCTTATGCCGTACGTGAGGTCTTTGCGCATTCCCTCGACGATTTCCTCGAAGATCACTACACTTCCAGAGTGCAGCGGGATGCTGCAAACGCTATCGCTGACTGCAAGACCGGGAGGCTTGGAGTCAACTTCACCACCTGCGATGAGTGCGGTTATACTGAAGCTCACAATTGCTCATGCCGCAACCGCAACTGTCCTAGTTGTCAGGGCGTGATGAAGGATGTATGGGTCGAGCAGAGACGTGCCGAGGTTATTGACGCCAAGTATTTTCACGCTGTATTCACTGTGCCACACTCGCTTAACGCTCTGTTTCTTTCAAACCAGGTTCTGTTGTACAAGCTCCTGTTTTCTGCTGCATCCCAGACTCTGCTGACTCTGTCCCGCGATGAGAACTATCTCGATGCGGAGCCCGGCATCATCATGGTGCTGCACACGTGGAGCCGGACCTTGGACTTCCATCCGCATGTCCACTGCATAATCTCAGGTGCCGGACTCACACGTGATCAAAAACTGAAGCTTAGCGGAGAGAAATTCTTCATCCCGATCAAGGCTGCCATGAAGATGTTCCGCGGCAAGTTCATGGAGGCTCTGAGGTCTTACCATGACTCCGGCATACTTGTGATTCCTGACTCCTGTTCGGAACTCAAGTCTTCAGATTGCTGGTACGCCTTCGTCAGCAAGCTATATACGACTGACTGGTGCCCGTACATCAAGGAGACCATGAACGGCTCCGGTGATGCCCTGAAGTATCTCGGCAGATATACCAACCGCATCGCAATATCTAATGCACGCATCACTGCTGTCACAGGCAGCACTGTTACCTTCTGGTACAAAGATCGCAAGGATCACAACGTACGCAAGGAGATGACTCTGTCTCATGAGGAATTCATCCGAAGATTCCTTATGCATGTGCTGCCAAAGGGCTTCCAGAAGATCCGTTACTACGGCTATCTTTCCAATCCGGTCAAGAAGAAGAAACTCAGGATCCTCTTTGACCTGCAAGGCAGACAGCTTTTCAAAGCCAGGTTCTCTATGGATACGTCGAAAGACGAGATCCTGAAAATCCTCTATGGCATTGATGTACATAAATGTCCGCGCTGTGGTAAGCCGACACTGAGGTCTGACGGATCAAGATCGATTCTCAGAGAATAGCCAAGCTCAAACTGAATATGTCATCTTAGCTCCCGGAAGGGAGTCGCTTGAGGTGCATATATTTGCATAACTGAGCCTGTTTTCTATCTGTTCGCCTTCCGAAGCGCACTGCCAGGTTTATACTCCATTCTCTTTCGAGGGATGGCTGAACCTAACAATCCCCATACTGATTACCCAGCGGTTTAGTACAAATGGGAAGGATCCCGATACTCGTAGTTGCTGTTATGTGACTACGATTTATTTTGGCTCGCATCGGGATACTTCCCTAACGATTTTTGACAAAAGTGGAAATATTGCAGGATTTCATTACATTTGTTTTCCATAGTTTTTATTATTCGGATTTATTGAAAGAAGAAGAGAATATGTATAATACTAATAATATTCTTCCATCAGAATCGAACTGGACGAGCTGGCAACTGAAAACCGTATAAGCGAATTTGAAAAGCAGACGATAATTGAAATGTCCAATAGCGTAGTTGACTCGCTTGCTCGTAAATATGAGCATGTCAGGAAAGGAGTTGGTAATGTAATGGGCGGAATTATACTTGATACCCAAGCCAAGAGAATTCTTAATCAAGGCCGGGAAGAAGGCCGGAAGGAAGGCATCGATATCGGTGAGAAGCAAGGTGAAAATCGGCTTGATGCGCTTTTCATATATTTAGATAGTCTTGGTCGTTCAGATGAATACAAGGCAGCTGTGCATGACCCATCACTTCGAAACAAGCTATTCGCGGAGATGGATATGGCTAACAAAAGCTGAATCCGGCACCATACAGGCCAAACAAAAATAAAGTATGGGATGACAACTATATGACTTTTCGGGAATATTATGCTGAAGAATTCGAAGAAGCCGAAGAAAGGATAACAGAGCGAGTGACGAAGCAGGTCACGGAGCATGTCACAAAACAAGTCACGGAGCAGGTCACAGCTGAACGCAACCATGATATGGCCCGCGACATGCTCGCCGATGGCAAGCCAATAGAAGAGATCGTTAAGTATTCCAGGCTGTCACTTGAAGAGGTTAAGGCTATCGCGGCCGAATTAAACCGTACGAAATAATCAATCCGAATGACATCTCTCTTCGCTGACTAAAAATGCAAGCTGGGGCAGCAGAATCTATGAAACCTGCACTTCCCCGGTCATTTTTAATCTATCTACCAGCCACCAAAGAAAAATGTATTTTTAGTACCCACCACCACTCACCCAACTGTTTAGAACAGCAGCAAGAATACCGGAACATCTGTGTTTCGGATAAAATATTTCAAAACCCAGAATCCAAAAGAAATACTCTCATTCAAGACGAAAAAGCAATATAGAAGTAGTGCGTTTTGCGCTACCAAGGGGAGCAATTTAGGTCTCTCTTTCGAGAGACCTTATTGCATCAATTTATCTTGTTCCCGAATAAACTATCAATAAATCGATATGACGGTATTTTCAAATTCTGAATTTGACTTTAACTATTTCTTAACCTTGATTGTGATTGCGTGAGTTTCTGACCACACTTCTCCAGGATTAACAAATGACTTAGGGATGTATGCTTTAACCTTAATCTTATAAGTGCCCTTTGCAAGCCCCTTCTTGAGAGTGATCTTACCTGTGCTCTTATCGATAGTGATCTTAGCAGGCGCATTGATCAGCTTGTAGCTTACTGCTTCGCCATTACTTGCTTCAGCCTTAACTGTGAAACTCTTAGCTTTCTTCTTCAGAGCCTTAGCTTTATAAGTCTTTGTTGTAGGCGATTTAACAAATTCGATTTCAACCCACTCCGATGCAGGAACAAGTCTAATTTTACCAAAGGTATCATCTTCATCCTGAATGATGTTGTCAAGTCCACCAAAGTTTGCAATCAGAGTCTTATATTTCTCCCTTGTTGCCTTTGATGGCTCACCAGTCTTTGCTACGAGTGAAAGATTTATTTCATTTGCATCGTACTTATTTGGAGTTTCCTTGATCTCATATACATCCTTGAAGAATGCAAGAAGCTCGTCCTTGTTTGCAGAAACAGCAGCCTTATCGGCCTTGGTGCCAGATTCCGCACTTAATGTTACGAAATCCCATGCATCGTATGATGTACCTTCCTTGATCTCGGCATAATCACCCTCAAGATCTACATCACCAGCATTATCAATTTTTACCTTGAGATACTTTTCGGTCACAGCTTTTGTTGCAGTCTCTGTGATAAGCGCTTTTACGTTATACTCGCCTGCATCTGTAAACTCTGGTGTCCCATCAGTGTAAACCTTTGTAGTCTTGTCCTGAATCTGATATGCAACCGTGAAGCCTGTTACATCGTTATTTACGATGCTTACGCTCTTGCCTGTGTATGGGCGTGTAGAATCAGTAGTAGTATTCTCAGTAAGTGCATGAGCTTTCTCAGTATCGTCACTCATATAGAACTTAACCATATTGGCTGTTGCAGTCTGAGCGCCTACAGCTACTTCTACAACAGGCACAGCGCCAACAAGCTTCTTGGCAGCATTTGCACCCTCTTGACCCGATGCAAGCGGCGTAACTGTAGTTACGATCTTAACTGTCTGTGCGTTAAGGTTGTCTGGATTGTAGTCTTGAACTTCCATTGTAACCATATAGCCCAATCTCGCAAAGCTAACCAGTACAGAAGTAGCTGCAGACGCTGATTTGTCAGCTGCTGGCACGCCTGTAGGCTGTGTCATTAAGATGCCAACTCTAGGATCTATATACCATTTCCCATCTGTCCATTTCCTTGGATTCAGATTACGATTGAATGCATCAAATGTGTATGTTTTAGCTACGTTCGGCTTTGCTGCGTTCAAATCCCAATAGTGATAACTTGCTTCATATGCAGCTGAATCAAGACCCACTACAGATGAGGAATCGATGTACTTCTCAACATCGCCATCACCATCATTGAGCCATACTTTGCTTGCATACTGATCGTATGTTGCCTTCCATGTGCCAGCATCAATCGTCGCGAACGCCATTGCAGGCATGAAGGTGAAGATCATCATTACTGCCAGGAGAATGGCTATAACACTTTTGTGTTTTCTCATAAAATTACTCCCTTCTTATTTTGGTCCCAGTATCCGGGACATGTTGATTAATATTTTACCTTTTCCGTCCCGCTCGACCGCGAGACGCCTGCGGCTTTTGCCGCAATATAATTTTGTTCAGAATATATGGCGGTTATTATTCTGTATTCAATTAACCTCCTTTTCTGACAAAATATTTCAAACACAGACCGTCAACTGTGCAGAAACCTTGTTTGGTTGCGACAGCCGCTTCGCAGCAAGCAGTTTTACAGCGATTCGCTGTCGTCTGTATAATACCGGCCGGGATCAAAGGATCTCGGATCCTTGTCCTTAAGATCCTTGCAGATATCGATCGACCTGCTGACTATCTCTCTCTTGCGCTCGAGTGTCTTCATGCTCTCGTCGAGAGCGGAGTTGAAATCCACATCTCCGTTGAAGACGCTCCTCGCCTGAGAAATGCTCATTTCCAGCTGGCGCAATATCCTGATACGCAGGATCTGGTCAATGTCTTCTTCACTGTATTCACGATGATGATTCTCAAGTTGTATCGGTGAAAGAAGTCCTTCACGTATATAGAAGCGTACGGTCTCTCTGTCGATCCCGAGCTTCTCTTCTACCTCTTTGATCTTCATTAACCAGTATCCTCGGCTCAATTACAGTTTTTACTCTATGTACAAGGTACACATCAAGAACTTTTTTGCGGATTTTCCGCTAAATTTTTCTTCAAAAAAATTTCCGTTTTTCCGACCCTGTCCGAAGGGTCCAAAGACCATTCACAAAGTTCATCCATAGACACGCCGTAGTATCGTGAAAGCCTGAATAATTGCTCAACGGATATCCTTCGTGTTCCGAGTTCGTAATCCGAATAGGCTCTCTGGCTGATGCCCAGATAATCAGCAACCTGTTTCTGAGTCAGTCTCCTGTCCAGCCTCAGCTGCTTTATCGCTTCATCCCAGGGCTTAATATTCCTGATGATTTCTTTCTTTGCTAATCTAGGCACTTCATATCACCTTACGAATGTCACGCGGGATCTGAATCTTCTTCGTTATTTATCTTGATCTCCGATAATTCCACCCCTAATATGTCCGCCAGGACAAGAACCTTACCAACTGCAATTCGTGAAATATCTTTTTCCCACGCATTGTACGTCTGCACCGAAATACCCAGCCGTTCAGCGGTCTCCTTTTGCGTCCAGCGTTTACGCGCTCTTAGCTCTCTCAACGTATATTGCATTAGTATGACCTCCCTGTTATTCGTATTATACTTGAATTTAATTCAAGTAGCAACGGAAAATTTTTGCTCATTTCAAATCTACTTGAATTGAATTCATGTTTACTTGAATTCAATTCCCTTGTAATGTATTATTCAGATATATATACGGTAATTATTTTTCAGATTTGCAATACAGAGGGGATCAGCGTCATGAACGTAATCGCAAAGAATATCAGGTATTTAAGAAAGGATGTCTTCGGAATGAGCCAGAATGATCTTGCAAAGCTGCTTGGCAAGAAGGAT
Organism: uncultured Eubacteriales bacterium; assembly: GCA_902774265.1. Classification (GTDB taxonomy): domain Bacteria; phylum Bacillota; class Clostridia; order Peptostreptococcales; family Anaerovoracaceae; genus Crickella. The sequence continues at coordinate 859 of CACYHR010000026.1, read as the reverse complement.
TTCACTACGGTTCAGAAATGGGAGACAGGTCTTTCGACGCCGCCTCTCGGTACCTTTATCCAAATGGCCGATATATTTAAGGTAGATCTCGACGATTTCGCACGAATCGACCTGCAGTCTCCTGAATACCAAGTCAAAAAATCACGGGTAATTGCGAATCCCGGAAACCCGGGATACGTTCCTGTATACGGTAAGATACCTGCAGGCATACCGCTGGAGATGGTAACGGATATCGAGGAGTATATATCGATCTCACATAATCAGAGCGGTGCGGATCATGATTACTTCGCCCTGATGATCAAAGGCCGGTCCATGATGCCGAAATATGAGGACGGCGATATCGTATTATTCGAACATCAGAATGTATGCAGCAGCGGTGATGAATGCGCAGTCAGGATCGCCGGCGATGAGGCGACTTTCAAGAAAGTACGTAAATTCGACCGCAGCATCATACTGCAGCCGCTCAATCCCGACTTTGATCCGATACAGATCGATTCACAAGACACCTCACTTCCTATAGAAGTGCTCGGAATAGCAAGAGAAATCCGCAGGAAAGTGTGATTTCATCACACGACAAAACTCAGACAGCACTTTCTTCTGCTTTGTAGTGAATCCTTCAGATTGATTGTACAACTGTGTATTTTTGACGAAAGTGGATGGATTGCAGGATTTCATTCACCGATTGTTCGACAGATCTCGCAAAACGCGTTATCATTCCTGCGAAAGATTATTTTAATGAACATGATCAGTATCAGGCTAAGTTACTGTTCACGGCTAACAGAACCGAATAAATAGGGTTTTGAGAGATAAGTATCTCAGATCATGGTAGAGAGGAGCAATTAGTAGCTCCTCTTTTGCT
>CACYHR010000025.1 GCA_902774265.1 uncultured Eubacteriales bacterium | reverse complement strand
ACTGCATAGTTGAAGTTCTCCTGCTCAGGAAGCTGCTCTTCGAGAGGCTTCATTGTGAGAGCCTGTACCTTGTCCGGACATACTGTTACGCAGACGCCGCATCCCATACAATCGAGCGGGGATACTGCCATTGCGAACTTGTAAACGCCCTTGCCTGCGCCGGCCTTGACATCAGCCATCTTGAATCCTGCAGGAGCCTTAGCAGCCTCTGCCTCGTCAAGCATGTAAGGTCTGATTGTAGCGTGCGGACATACGAATGCGCAGCTGTTGCACTGTATGCACTTTGTCGGATCCCATTCAGGAACCATAACTGCAACGCCTCTCTTCTCGTATGCGGAAGCACCGAGTTCCCACTCACCGTCAACGTGAGGCAGGAATGCGGATACAGGCAGGCTGTCTCCATCCATGTTGTCGATAGGCAGCAGGATGTTCTTGACCTGTGTAACCAGAGCCTCAGGTCCTTCGAGAGGAGCCTTTGCAGGATCTGCAGCAGGGTTAGCCCATTCAGCAGGTACATCGATCTTAACGAGTGCGTCAGCACCGGCATCGATAGCCTTGTGGTTCATGTCTACGATATCCTGGCCCTTCTTGAGGTAGGACTTTGTAGCAGCGTCCTTCATGTACTGAACAGCGTCTGCCTTTGGCAGTACTTCTGCGAGTGAGAAGAATGCAGACTGGAGAGTTGTATTTGTTCTCTTGCCCATTCCGATCTTAGCGCAGAGGTCGATAGCGTCGATGATGTACAGCTGGATGTTGTTCTCAGCGATGTACTTCTTCGAAGCTGCATCGAGGTGGTTGCCTACTTCTTCAGGCTTCCACTGGCAGTTGATCAGGAATACTCCGCCCGGCTTAACGTCCTGAACGATCTTGAATCCCTTATCAATGTATGAAGGGTTGTGGCAAGCTACGAAATCAGCCTTGTTGATGTAGTATGAGCTCTTGATCGGCTTGTCACCGAATCTCAGGTGGGAAATAGTTACGCCGCCTGTCTTCTTGGAGTCATACTGGAAGTAAGCCTGTACATATTTGTCTGTGTGGTCGCCGATGATCTTGATGGAGTTCTTGTTGGCTCCGACTGTTCCGTCGCCGCCGAGACCCCAGAACTTGCACTCGATAGTTCCTTCAGGAGCTGTGATAGGTGCAGGTTTTTCCTCGAGTGAGAGATTAGTAACGTCATCAACGATACCGATAGTGAATTTTCTCTTTGGCTCGTCCTTGCAGAGTTCATCGTAAACTGCGAATACGGATGCAGGAGGAGTATCCTTTGAACCGAGTCCGTAACGTCCGCCGATGACCTTTACATCGTTCATGCCTGCCTCAGCGAATGCTGTCATAACGTCGAGGTAGAGAGGCTCGCCCAGTGAACCAGGCTCTTTAGTTCTGTCGAGTACTGCAACCTTCTTAGCTGTCTTTGGAAGAGCAGCGATCAGCTTGTCAGCTCTGAAAGGTCTGTAGAGTCTTACCTTGATGAGACCGACCTTCTGGCCGTTAGCGTTGAGGTAGTCGATAACTTCCTCTGCTACGTCGCAGATGGAACCCATAGCGATGATAACTCTGTCAGCGTCCGGAGCACCATAGTAGTTGAACAGCTGATAGTCGGTTCCGAGTTTCTCGTTGATCTTGCCCATGTATTTTTCAACAACATCAGGAACTGCATCATAGAACTTGTTGCATGCTTCTCTGTGCTGGAAGAATACATCGCCGTTCTCGTGAGATCCTCTCAGATGAGGGTGATCAGGGTTGAGGCATGCATCGCGGAACGCCTTAACAGCATCCATGTTGCACATTTCCTTGAGGTCCTCGTAATCCCATACAGCTACCTTCTGGATCTCGTGGGATGTTCTGAATCCGTCGAAGAAGTTCAGGAAAGGAACTCTGCCTTCGATTGCAGCAAGGTGAGCTACAGGACCGAGATCCATAACTTCCTGAACATTGCTCTCTGCGAGCATTGCGAATCCTGTCTGACGGCAAGCGTAAACGTCGGAGTGGTCGCCGAAGATGTTCAGTGCATGTGTGGAAACAGTACGTGCCGAAACGTGGAATACTGCAGGAAGCAGCTCGCCGGCGATCTTGTACATATTAGGAATCATCAGAAGAAGTCCCTGTGAAGCTGTGTAAGTCGTGGTGAGAGCGCCGGCTCCGAGGGAACCGTGAACTGCACCTGCAGCACCTGCTTCAGACTCCATCTCAACGACCTGTACAGTCGAACCGAAGATGTTCTTGCGTCCGGCAGCAGACCACTGGTCTACATAGTCAGCCATAGGCGAAGACGGAGTGATCGGATAAATGCCCGATACCTCTGTGAACGCATAGGAGACATGAGCGGCAGCGGTGTTACCATCCATAGTCTTGAATTGTCTCTTCATTTTTTCATCTCCTCTTAGTTAATAATTTTGAAAAATGATTTGAAAAGCAAAAGTGATAAGTTTTAACGAATAATTATATATATAACAATTATTCCCGCAATATGAATATGATAATTACATAGCCTCGACAAGCGCCTGAGTATCCTTTGCAATCATCAGCTCTTCGTTAGTAGGGATGATGAATGTGCGGATCGAAGCTCCTTCAGCGGTGATCTCTACTTCTTCACCTCTGCAGTTGTTCTTTTCCTTGTCGATCTTAACGCCCATAAATCCGAGGTTGTCGCAGACTTTTTCTCTGAGCTCGATATCGTTCTCTCCGATACCTGCTGTGAATACCATAGCATCAACGTGACCGAGTTCAGCAGCGTAAGCACCGATAAATCTCTTTACCGATCTGAGCAGCATCTCTCTTGCAACGTGAGCCTTGTGGTTTCCCTCAGCCTCAGCCTTGACGATGTCTCTGCAGTCTCCGGAAATCTCGGAAACAGCGAGGAGTCCGGACTTTTTGGTCATCATGTCTGTGATCTCCTTGACCGGCATTCCTGTCTGCTCATAGATAAAGCTGACAACTGTCGGGTCAATGGAGCCGCAGCGTGTACCCATTACAAGTCCTTCAAGCGGGGTAAGTCCCATGGATGTGTCGTAGCACTTACCGCCCTTTACAGCTGAAATGGACGAACCATTACCGAGGTGGCATGTAATTATGTTGAGTTCTGAAGGGTCTTTTCCCATCAGCTCAGCGCATCTCTCGGAAACATAGCGGTGGCTCGTTCCGTGAGCACCGTATCTCTGTACATGATATTTTTCAGCATATTCCCAAGGGATTGCGTAGTATTTGCATTCATCAGGCATTGTGCGGTGGAATGTTGTATCGAAAACAACTACTCCCGGTGTGTTCGGAAGAACCTTTTTGCATGCTCTGATACCTACAAGAGCAGGCGGATTGTGGAGAGGTCCGATAACGCAGAGTTCTTCGATACCTGCCTCCACCTCATCAGTGATAATCTCTGACTTGTCGAAAAGATATCCGCCCTGTACTATTCTGTGTCCTACTGCACCGATCTCGTTCATATCGGAGATTACGCCGTGTTCCTTGTCTGTAAGAGCATCTATAACGAGCTGCATAGCTACTCCGTGATCCGGCAGAGCAATGTCCTTGTCAAATACAGTGCCTGCATCTGTCTTGTAGTTCATGTGTCCGTCTTCGCCTATTCTCTCGCAGAGCCCCTTTGCAAGGACTTTTTGATCGTCCATGTTGAAGAGCTGGTATTTGAGGGATGAACTGCCTGTGTTGACTACCAGAATTATCATGTTTCTCTTTTCCTTTCGTTTTTCATTATCAGTAATAAACAGCTATCTTTAAGCCTTCGGTAATTATATCACAAGATATGATTAAATTCCTCATATTATAATGTTTTGCGTATACAAATTTATGAGCACATTTCTGAGCTTTATGAATGCAGTGCGTCGTCTATATCCTTCTGACGGATAACTCTTGTCCGGGCGAGTTCCGTGGTATCAGTGCTGATGGATACAGGAAGGAGTATCCTGAATTCAGTTCCTTCTCCGAGCTGTGAGTCGACATATATCCTGCCCCCGTGTGTTTCGACGATCTGAGCTACTATGGCAAGTCCAAGGCCGGTTCCCTTGCCTGATTCCTTTGTTGTATAGAAAGGATCGAATATTCGCGAAACAGTTTCCGGGCTCATTCCTTCACCGGAATCCTTGAATCTCAGTTCTATGTTGCCTCCTGTCGCACGGGTTGAGATGAGTATGGTGCCGCCTTTTTCCCTCATTGCGTCGTATGCATTCAGGACTATATTCATGACAAGCTGTGAAATCTGGGTATTATCTCCTTTTACCCTGTTTCGTCCGGATTTGAAGCGGACCTTGACATCTACGTTCTCGGGCTTTGCCGGAAGAGTAACCTTGAGAGCATTCCTGACCACTTCATCCGGATTGAGCTCGGTATAATCCTCTACTCTGCTTTTTTTGGACAGATCCGAGAGTCTCTGAACCATGTCCTTCGCCTTGACCGAAGCGTTGTATACTTCCATCAGGTTTTCCTGTATGTCAACGGCATCAGACGGCAGCATTTCCATTGTCATGATGCTGTATCCCATGATCGGAGTCAGCAGATTGTTGAAATCATGAGCTATGCTGGCTGTCATAGTACCTATGGTCTCCAGTCTCTGATGATGTGAAAGAACCTGCATCTGCTGATTGATCTCTGCAAGAGTTTCATTCTTTTTCTTTATAGTCTCAAGCTCCTGCCGGTTGGCGGTATTGGTTCTGTGAAGGAGAAGCAGAAGTATCAGCATGATCATTATGCCGAATACCGCTACCGCGCCGAACAGCAGTATAGTCCTTGCCGCTGCTCTCGAAGGAGCTGCCGCACGGTCGTAATTTGCCGTGATGCCAAGCGCAAATTCTCCGTTCGATGTATCATCTGCAGTAATGACGACCATTCTCGCTGTATATTCCTTGCCTTTTTCATCGGTCAGTTCAAGAGAGACGCCTCCAGATTTGTGCGCCTTCTGGCAGCGGATAATATTATCTATGCATTTACGGGATGAAGGATCCGCATTTTCATCAGTACCTGAGACGATAACCTCAGTCCCCGGTTTTATCAGTGTTACATGCGAGGATTTATCCAGCAGTATCAGCCCTTCGTCGGAGTCCGGCCCAAGCGCGCTCATATACAGCTGCTGCGGATCTATCAGAGCGTCAAAACTGATATTCTTATTTCTGCTGTATTCATATGCGATCAGGTATTTGCCGTTATCATCTTTACAAATCCTGATACCCTGGCCGTCTTTTTTCTCCAGATAATCGATCTTTTTGGAGACTGTTTCCGAAACAACGGCATCATCTCTGCGATACATGACTATTCCGGCATATATAGGGTTGGCCTTGAGGGAATTGTTTTTAAAGAATTCTTTCAGCTGACTTTTGTCGCCGGTATTTCTCCACCCGGCGATAGCCTCGTCCAGCGCCCTTCTCTTGAATATCGTCTCAGCCTCCCTGCAGAATGCATCCAGCGAATTATCGATGTTTACATCGCTGGTATTCAGTATGCTGTAGAACTGGCTGTCCTTTTCCTGCAATATGGATTCGTCAAAACGCACGAACGCCGACCAGCAGCCGTATATGCCGCCGACTATGCATACCATCGCAAAAGCAAAGGCAAGTGTGAAGAGTACAGTTCTGGAGTTGGATCTTTTCAATTTATTTTACCTCCGTACTGGCAGATTCTACCACATTATAGCTCTACCACAAAAGCGTATTGTTGTGTTAAAATAGGAACCGGATTTTTACAATACGGGCGACAGCCCGGCAGGGGGGTAATTATATGGCGGACAAGGTTCTGGTCGTAGATGACGACAAAGCGATACTGACAATGCTTTTCAAAGCGCTCAAGAGCAACGGTATCGAGGCTGATCTTTCTATCAGCGGCGAAGCTGCCCTGGAGCAGCTCAGCAAAAATAAATACGATCTGATACTGCTCGATATAAATATGAGGGGAATCGACGGTTTTGAAGTGATCCGGCAGATACGCGGAAGAGGTCTGTCCACTCCGGTCATGGTGGTCAGCGGACGCAAGGAGGACAAGGATGCTCTATACGGTCTTGAGATCGGCGCAGACGACTACATAATCAAACCTTTTAATCCGGTAACACTCGTCGCAAAGGCAAAAGCTCTTATACGCCGTAGCCGCAGCACTATGCCGGGCAGCAGCAATATCATCACAGCCGGACCTTTCACTTATAACACATCCACTCTGAGGTTCTATAAGAACGATGTAGAGATACCTCTTTCAGCAAAAGAAAATTCCATGATCAAGCTGTTTATCGACAATGTCGACCACATATTTTCAAAGGATATGCTCTACAGCGTCATCTGGGGAGAGACTATTATCGATGAAAACGCTATCATGGTTTACGTAAACAGGCTGAGGCAAAAGATCGAAGACGATCCCTCCAATCCTAAATATCTGATCACAGTCAGAGGCCTCGGTTACAGATTCACTATATAACCTGTTTAAACAGAATAATTCATCAAAAAAGCGGAGACGATCTCTCCGCTTTTCTGATGAATTTTTTTACTCGTCAGCTTTATCTGTTTCCGCACCGGATGCATTTGCATCGGCATTGGCATCTGCTTCTGTATCCTCAGCGTCTGCCTGATTGTCAGCAGATTTTGACTCCTCCTTAGCCTTTTCCTGTTCCTCCTGAGCTTTCTTTTCCTGCTCTTCGAGATACTTCTTTGCTTCGTTATATGTCATGCTGACCTTGTTTACTTCTTTTCCTGCAACATTGGCTGTGACATTAACATTTGCAGAGAATCCGCGGCATTCCGGTTTCATGGTAGTCAGCATATAAGCGCCGATGTATTTGATCTGATCCATGCCGTCTTCGCCTTTATAGAAATCTGTATATTCTTTTTCTTCACCTTTATCCGGCTCGCATGTAAGAACTATTTTCATGTTGTTCTTTTTAGCTGTGACTGCAGCTGTTGTATGTTCATCGACCATCATGCTGCCATAAGTGTCCTTGCCGCCGTTATTCTTGATATACGACTGGATGGACGGCTCCAGCTTGTAATAATTGTATCCCTTGACAAATGCGAACATTCCGATCAGAACGCCGAATATAAGTATCGCAAGCAGCAGATTGTTCGGTCTGTTCCTTTTTTCCTCAACTATATTAGCTGCCTTACGCGAAGCCTTTGCCTCACGTCTTTCCGCCTTTTTTGCCCTCTTGGCTGCCGTGCTGGCTTTCTGCTGAGCCTGTTCTGCTGTTTCTGCAGTTTCTGCGGCCTTTGTTTCAGCAGCTTCTGCTGCTTTTGTTTCTGTAACTTCTGTGTTTTCCCTGATATCCTTATTGTCTTCCATTATCTTTTATCCTTTGCAATTAACTTATATTTTGACTTTTCAGTCACTGATTCTTATGCATGCGCCCGTATATTATATCTCTGCTCCGCATTCAAGGCAATACCCGCTTTCGACAGGATTCATCATTCCGCATTCCGGACACACTTTCATTCCGGATTCATCGACAGCATCAGTGACTCTGAGACGTACGCCGTTGTCAAGCTTCTCCGCTATCGACTCTGCATAACGGTTGAGTTTGAGATTCTGTCTGCTGAACCTGCCGCTGTATGCTTTACGCAGCGATTCCGAATCATTGCGATAGCCTTCTTCGCTGAACCAGAGTATGGTAAAAACATCACGTCTTCCGCCCCTGTCTGTAACTATAGTGATATTACGCACTTCATCGCAGTACAGAGCTGCATAAACAGAATCGTCAAGAGCCAGCACTCCGTTGTCGAGCACCTTTCCCGCATCATCGATGAACACCGCCGCCCGTCCGGCAATCCTGAGTTTTTCAAATTTCTGAGGTTTTCTGTTGATTATCAGATAATTACTGTTAAGCATCCTGTTTTTCTTCTCCGTTACGGCATGTCACATCATCAAGCATATTCTCTATGACCTTCGCCAGCTTTTCAAGCCCTGCTCTGTCGCCGTCAGTAAAGCGGCCTGTCAGGGGACTGTCTATATCAAGTACGCCGTATATGCTTCCCTTACGATGAAGGGGTATGACTATCTCCGAATTGCTTGCAGAATCACAGGCTATGTGTCCCGGAAATTCATGCACATCATATACGAGCTGCGTCTCATTCTGCGCTGCTGCTGTACCGCAGACACCTGAGCCGACATCTATAACAGTGCATGCGACCCTGCCTTCAAACGGCCCGAGATGCAGCCTGCCGTTTCTCATAATATAAAAGCCCGCCCAGTTGATATCTTCAAGAGACTCCCAGATCAGCGCGGCAATATTTGCAAGCGATGAGATCTCCCATTCTGTATCCGCTGTCAGCGCCTCCGCCTGCTTTATCATTAATTCGTAATCAGTCATGAACACTCTCCTTTCCGATCACCCTGCTTACGATCATTTTTTACAGCGCAACGACATTCTAACCAAATAATCAGAAAAATACAACCGTTATCATCAACTGTCCGTTTATTTTGACAATCCTTTTTAACCAGTTGTGTTATACTAATCATAACCAAAATGCAATTTCATGGAGGTCCCCTGATAAAATGAATGATAACCGACGTAAAGTGACCGATATTCTCAAGCTTTTGTACGAGAACACCGATCGAGATCACTGCATGAATACATATCAGATAATCGACGCGCTTGAGCAGATGGGCCACAGCCGCCCCGACCGCAAGACGATCGATTCCAATATCAGATTCATATCCGAAGATCTCGGATACGGAATTGAAAAGGAAAAAGGCAAACCCAATAAATACAGATGGGTCGACAGAATGTTCGAGCTCGATGAACTGGAAACGATAGCCGACGCTATTGAAACATCCGGTTTCATCGATTCAAAAACCAGCAGTCAGCTTATCGCAAAGCTCAAAGATCTCACAAGTGTCCATATGGCATCCCTGCTCGACCGTGAAGTTATCAACAGCGACCGCTGCAGGCAGCACAGATCGCATTGCCGTGAAAAGCTCAATCTGCTGACCATCGCTATCAAGACCGGCCGAAAAATCGGATTCCGCCTGTGTGAATACGATCTTAACAAAAAAGAAGTTCTCAGCAGCGATGAATTCATCGAGATGACACCATACCGTCTGATATGGACTGCCAATCATTACTATATTGCCGGAAAGACCGAGGGCGAAACTGATATCGAGCTGTTCAGAATCAGCAGGATCACAGATCTTTCTCTTAAAGATGCTGCGGACACAAGCTTACCTGCCGAATTCAATGTGGATGAATATGCAGTCAAGGTATTCGATCCGACTGCAGAAAATGTGTCCAATGCTGAACTCTGCTGCAGGAATAATACGATAAATGATATTATCGATACTTTCGGTATGGAATTCGACATAACAAGGATATCCGATGATCAGTTTATCGCAAAGGTCTATACGGATATCAGCCCGGCTTTCTACGCCTGGGTGTTCCGCTTCGGAGGAGATGTACGCATCATCGGATCGGACAATGTCGTAAAAGGATATGCCGACATGCTTGCAAAGCAGAGGTAGCAGCACTAAGCAGCACTAAACGGCACTGATTGAACATTAATAAAAAGCGGCGGCTTTCCATGATCCGGATTTGCCGCCGATTTTTGTGTCTTATTTATGCTGCATTTCAGCCATTTACCGCGAAGCCGAAACGTCCAGTCTCTGCCGTTCGACGAGTTCGGCAAAAAAGCCGCCCTTTTCAATCAGCTCGTCATATGTGCCGTCTTCTATGATCGATCCGCCGTCCAGGACCAGGATGCGGTCGCAGTGGCGTATGGTCGAAAGCCTGTGTGCTATGACAATACGTGTACAGCCCATGCCATCCAGCGCTTCTGAAACCTGCTTCTGAGTTCTGTTGTCAAGCGCAGATGTAGCCTCGTCAAATATAAGGAGATTAGGTTTAGGAGCGATCGCACGGGCTATCATCAGCCTCTGCCGCTGTCCGCCCGAGATCCCTCCCTGGCCCTCCGATACAACAGTGTGCATACCCATAGGCATGGCGCGTATATCATCCGCAATACCGGCTTTTTCCGCAGCTTCCCACGCATCATTGAGGGTAAGCTCCGGATTCGTTATTACTATGTTGGAATAAATATTTCCCTGGAACAGTCCGGCATCCTGCATGACCGTTCCTATCTTGCCTCTGAGAGAAGGAAGGTCGAGACTGTCTATATTTTTACTGTCATAATATACAGAGCCTTTTTCCGGTTTCTCAAAACCGAGCAGCAGCCTCACCAGGGTGGATTTACCGCAGCCTGTCTTGCCTACAACAGCTATGTATTCTCCCGGTCTTATCCGGAGTGACATATCATTCAGCACATACGGGGATTGTTCATCATAGCGGAAAAACACATGCTCGAGTTCCACGCGCCCCGATATCTCTGTGATGATTTCTTTGCCCGAAGCTGTCTCCGGCTCTGTTTCGAGGAAAGGCCTGGCCATTTCGAGAATCGGCCCGATCTGCGCGGCTGTAAGCGCAATTTCCGATGCCATCATAAATGCTGCCATCAGCATTCCGTAGGCCGATGTAAAAGCGAAGTAATCCGACTGACTGACACCGCTTATGATAGCAAAATAATAAAGAACTATCGTCGAGATAAGACCGATCGCAGTGCTTATTACACTGTTGATCTTGATAAACATCGGCGGGTTGTACTGCAGTTCCGCAGCTTCGGAATAAATATCAAGCCATTTGGCAAAGCTGCGTTTCTCCGCTCCAGACAGCTTGAGTTTCTGTACACCTGTAATCAGTCCGTAACTCAGTCCTGATTCCTTTGCATTCACTTCCATCAGTTTCCGGCTGATATTAACCTGTACAAGAGTGGAAATAACCGAAAAAATTACCGTAATCAGCACTATAACTATCGATGGTATCACAAGAGCCGGAGTAAAGCTGAAGATCTGTGTGACATACAGCAGCGAAGTAAGAGATGACAGACCTGCAGTCATGAAAATATTCGTAAAAGCAGCACTCAACTGCGAGACCGATGACGACCTGCTCTTCAGTTCTCCGGGACTGTATTCTCTGAAAAAGTTTGCCGGCAGGCTAAGGAGCCTCATCATCATCGACGCTTCAACCCCTATAGATATCTTTATATTCAGCCTGTACATGAGCAGATTTCTGACACTGGTAATGAGCTGATTTGTCAGCGTAAAACCTATCATGCAGACAGCTATCCCGACTAGAGCTCTCTGACTGCCGCTCATAGCCACGGGACCTGTAAGCAGCTTTACCATGCGGGGCATGACAAGACCGACGAGTGTCAGCATCAGTGTTGCGCATACGATGCGCGCGACATCACCGGCACCTGTGCACTTCCTCATATATTTCAGCAGATCATGTATTTTGAGGCTTTTCTGCGGAAGCGGATGATAAAAACATATCGCTTCTCTTTCAAACAGCTGCGAATTCCGCGGCTTGACTTTTTGCCTTTTTACCGTCGCAGGATCGGTAAATGTATATCCTCTGACCTTTCCGGGCAGCATCGCAACCGGCAGGCCGCCTTCCTTTGTGAAAGCAATCATAGGTCCGAACGCATCATTGAACCAGCCATCCGTCAGCTCTACATCACGGCGCATAAGCCCGTACGGTCTCATGCAGTAATCCAGCTGTTCCTTGGGATTCAGGCCATCCGGTATCTCTACCGGTTTGCAGTGATAGTATTTAAGTATTTCTTCGATCGCATCCTTTGTTATGATACGTTCATCACGCAGTCTCTCTGCATTACGCTCACCGAGAATGACCCCGGCAACTTTGTCAAATGAGTCCTCGAGAAGCTGCTGATCGGATGCTCTGCGTTCTTCGATCTGATTTTCAAACCATCCCATTACTTCGCTCCTTACTCATTTGCCACAAGATCGGCGTATATGCCGCCGTTTGCCATCAGCTCGTCATGTGTGCCGCGTTCAGCCACCAGACCGCCGTCCAGCACTATGATCTCATCGCAGTCCCGCACTGTTGACAGCCTGTGCGCAATTACTATGCATGTGATGCCGCGGTCATGGATAGCATTGACTACTTCATACTCCGTGCGCGCATCCAGCGCGGATGTGGCCTCATCAAGAATAATTATTGTAGGATCCTGGGCCAGGACTCTCGCGATCTCCATGCGCTGGCGCTGTCCGCCTGACATATTCTTTCCGCCGTTGACAAGCCTGTGATTATAGCCTCCGTTCAGCGCGCTTATATCATCATGCAGCTTAGCATCTCTTGCCGCAAGTATCATTTCAAAGTCCTTGATACTTTCATCCCACATCTTTATATTATTTGAGATCGTATCTTCAAAAAGTATTATGTCCTGATCAACTACAGCAAGTGATCCTACCATAACCTCGCGCGGGTAGGCTTCTCTCGGTTTACCGTCAAAGAGTATCTCGCCGCTCCACGGCTGACATATTCCGGATACAAGCTTGGATATGGTAGATTTGCCGCAGCCCGATTTGCCGACAAGGGCTATCCTGTCGCCGGTCTTCATGCTCAGTGAAAAATCTCTGATCAGCGGTTTTTCAAGTCTGGAATAGCCGAAGCTTATGTTCCTGAGCTCTATATTTCCGCTCAGTTTGCTGAGATTCTGCGAGTCTGTCTCATGGTTCAGAACAGCAGAATCATCCGGATACTCCATGACATCCTCTACCCTTTCCATCTGAGTGCGCATCTCCTGAATCGTCTGTCCTGCCGTAACAAGCATCATGGCAGGTGACATAAAGGATGTCAGGAAGCCCTGGAACATCATCACAGCACCCAGAGAAAAAGAGCCTTTCATAACCAGGTATACGCCTGCTACAAGAACGGAATAATTCGCAACCGAAGCGAAAAACTCCGGAAGCATCCCGAGATACTGATTATTCTTTATCAGCTTGACGGTCTGTGTGTTTACAGACGCCTGATAGCCGGCCCATTTGCGAAAGAAACCGCCCTCCGCTCCGCTGGCCTTGATAGTTTCAATCATACTGATCCCTGTAACAGTAGCTGATTCAAGCTTTCCGGCATCCCTCATCTGGACCCTCGTGATGTTGACTCTCCTCGAAGAGATGATCCGGGCAACAATGATATTGAGCAGCATTGCGGAGATGCCTATCATAGTAAGCAAAGGACTCTGCCTCAGCATGATGAACAGATAAAAGATCATCATGACGCTGTTCAGAAGAAGCGGCGCAAAGGTATTCACAAGAGTTCCGGCTATCGATGCATTCATGAGCGCACGGCTCTGGATGTCTCCGGCCAGCCGCTGTGAAAAAAATTCCATAGGCAGGTGCAGCACTTTCCACATATATGTGGTATTGCCGATCACTGACATTTTGCCGTTGATCTTGAGTGAGTAGATTGCCTGAGCCCATGCAACGACTATCTGTATCACCGCCAGCAATATCATAACAGACAAAAACGGATACAGCCACTCGCTGTTAATACCGGTGAGAAGCCGATCCATGAATATACGGGCAGTTACGGAATTCGCAATACCGAACAGATATGTGATTGCAGTAGTAAGCATCACAAAAACAGCGGCTGCGCCTGCACCTTTGAGTCTTTTGCGTGCAAATGAAAAAGTACTCCTGCGCTTTCCTCCGGGCTCAAAGTTCTCAGAAGGAACCGGAATTATAACAACACCGGTGAAAGATTTATCGAATTCCTCAAAGCTGACTTTGACAGAACCTCTTGCCGGATCATTGATATAGACCCATTTGCCTTTGAAGCCGTTCAGCACAACAAAATGGTCCATATTCCAGTGAATTATGCACGGAAAAAGTCCTTCGTGCTGCAGCGCCTCCGGACTCATACGATAAGCTTCGACATTGAATCCGTAGTTCTCAGCCGCCATATATATATTTTTTGCCTTGGAGCCGTCACGCGAGACCCCGCAGTCCAGCCTGACCTGCTCCAGCGGAACCCATTTACCGTAATAAGCCATGACCATGGCAAGAGATGCAGCTCCGCATTCAAGCGCTTCCAGCTGCATCACCACAGGAACCTTGGCCACACCTTTTCTTATAGTAGGTCTGATACTTTTTTTTGACAAGATCTCACCTGCTTTCGATCAGAAAATCTATGGCATGCACAGTCTCTGTTACGACCGCGCCTTCATATTTTCCGTCCGGAAGTGCGACCTCTGCAACTCCTACCGTTCTGCCATATTCATCTGCCGTTGCAGAAGCGATCGTTGTATCCTGCCCGGATACGCGAAGAGGCATGCCCTCTGCGAGCTTTTCTCCGCCCGGTGCGATGACTACCGCATTGTGCTGCTTTACATCCACACTGACATCCGCCTTTGTTTCAAGAGTACCGATCGCAGCCCACGTAAAAAGACTTCCGAGCAGGAGCATTATTATTATCAGCATGATCCATATGCCCGGTCCGGTTACATGCAGATAGTCAGTGAGCTGCTCCGGAGATGAGATGCGCTCAAGCGTTTTCTTTCTGAATACTGAGTTTTGTTCTTCCATAATAAAGATATGATATCAGATTTGCATAACGAAAATAAGCTTCTTTAATTTTTTGCAGTATCTACTTTCCCTGCTCTACTTCTTTGATCTCGTCCTGTGATGCTTCCTTAAGCGAATATGTATCGAAGTCAAGCGCATTCGGCAGCTGAATATGTATCTGACTTATCTTATTGATATTCACTGTTCCTTTTTCCATATCCAGATCAAATACATGGCCGCCGTACTTCCTGTCTTCTGAAACAAAGTGCAGGTGCCAGCCGGGCGCGTTTATCCCGTCCATATAATCAGGGAAGTGAACGCATACCAGCGTTCCCCTGATATCACTGAAGTAAAACTCGGTTTGTGTATTTCCCAGAATATCCTTCAGTGTTACATGCTGCGATCTGTAAGCCGATTCCGATCTTGCGCTTACCTTTCTGAAAAAACCGTCAATGCGCGCTACATGCATGCTGTTAAGGCTGAAATCTTCATCTATGCGTATGTCCAGCAGCTGTTTAAGCTGATCAATATCACTTATTTCTCCTATCGGATCAGCAGAACCGTCTGAATAGAATGTAACCGCGCAGAAAGGCACGCCCCTGTCCGGCTCAGCCATGACAACAGTGCCGTCTTCTGTTGCACGGAAGCAACCTCCGTCCAGCATTATCATCTCTCCGTTTACATCTTCAAATGTTCCCAGTCCGATATCTCCGTGCCTGAGAAGATCCTCCACAGTTATAACACTTCTGGAATATCCCATAGCAAGCGCCTGCAGCGTCGATACCTGATACATTAACTGTTCTGCCATTTTATATTTCCTCGTCCACATTGACATAATCTCCGAGCCCTGCGCAGACTCATACTGCAATACCGTAACCAGCGAGTGACGCTGTGTGATCACTCCGCGATTTCTTCGAGCGGAACGCAGTGCCGGTCATTGATTGCTTTGACCTTGTTTACACGATTTACGTATTTTTCTGCCGTGAAAGCATCTGTATTCATCCAGACATTGACTATTTCCGCCGAGATAAGCGTTCCTATGATTTTTGCCCCCAGGCAGAGCACATTCGTATCATTGTGCTGTCTTGAGAGGGCGGCACACAGCGGATCCTGACATACTGCCGCATATATGCCGTTTATCTTATTAGCTATCATAGCGCTTCCGTAACCTACGCCATCGACAAAAATACCCCTGTCACATTCGCCCTTTGCGACAGCAATAGCGGCAGGATAGACATAATCCGGGAGGTCAGCTGCATTTTCATCATATGTCCCAAAATCAACGACCTCATGACCCATAGCTTCCAGCTGCTTCCTGATTTCATTCTTCATGCGTGTACCTGCATGATCGTTTGCCATTGCGATTTTCATATCGGATCCTCCTTGTATTGCTGATCATTTGAGAAACGGTTTTTTCAGCCAGTTAAATAAGCCTTTTTTGTTCGAAGCTGCTGCATCAGCTGCTTCTGTGTCAGCAGATTTCTTATCGTCCGCTGATCCCTTATCATCCGCTGATACCTTCAGTGTACTGAAATACCGGTAGAGCGCCTCCTGGGAGGATGTACCTTTTCCATCGGGATCGCGCACATAGCTGCCGTCGGGAAGCATTCTGCGTGATTTCTCACGATCCTCGCGCAGTGCATCGAGCACACGGCACAGCTGCTTTCGGGTATCCGGCGTGACCGCTTCGATGAATACCTCCACGCGGCGTTCCAGATTACGGTTAAGCAGATCGCCTGAACCGATGAATATCCTCTGCTCGCTTCCCTCTCCGAAGCAGTATATCCTCGAATGTTCAAGCCATCGGCCGACTACGCTCCTGACCGTGATGTTATCGGTCTTGCCGGGCACGCCCGGACGCAGGCAACAGATTCCGCGTATAAAGAGTTCTACCTTTACACCGGCCTGAGAGCATTCGATCAGCTTTTCCATGATATCTATGTTATTCAGGGAGTTTACCTTTATGGCAACATGTCCTTCTTCTCCCTTTGCGATCTCACGGTCCAGCATCTCTATAACGCGGCTCTTGAAGCTGAGAGGTGCGATCCAGAGACTTTTTGCTTCGGGCGGGATCTCTCCGTTCAGCAGCGCAGCGAAAGCTGCTTCTCCATCAATGCCGGCATCCTCTCTCGCCGTTATAAGCGAGAGATCGGTGTACTGTTCGCCGGTTACCTCGTTGTAGTTCCCTGTACCGACCTGAGTTATATAGCATATATTACCGTTGTGCTGACGTGTAATGACGCAGAGTTTGCTGTGGACCTTGAAATCCGGCAATCCGTATATCACGCGGCAGCCCGCATCCTCAAGCATCTCGGAATAGTCAATATTATTCTGCTCATCAAAGCGGGCGCGCAGCTCGAGAAGACAGAGGACATCCTTGCCCCTGTCGGCAGCATAGGCCAGAGCAGCAGCGATTTTGCTGCTGCCGGACATGCGGTAAAGCGTGATCTTGATTGAGAGCACTTCCGGATCGTCCGCCGCCTCATAAATTATGTCGACAAACGGCAGCATGCTCTGGAAAGGTGTGCTCAGCAAAAGGTCAGTCTTCTCTATATATGAAAAATACTCTCCTTTTTTGAGACCGATATCTCTTGCAGGACGGCGTTCCTCATAGCGGAAATCGGCCGGCCCGCCTATGCAGGAACGGAATGACAGATCGAACGGCACATTCTGCACAAAGATCCTGTTATCGGGAATCCGCAGTTTCCTGACCAGCACGGCACGTGCGGAATCATTCAGTTTGCCGTAGAGACGCACTCGCACAGGCATTTCCCTGCGGCGTTTGCTGAGCATGGCCGAAACCTTTTCGCGCAGGTTTTCATCAGAGCGGTTGACTGCATCAGCCAGAAACACATCCGCGTTTCTCGTTACTTCAACTACGGCCGATTGTACGATAGTGATATTCTCTTTTTTCAGAAGCTGCGGCAGAAAATGGCGCACCAGCTGTGCGGTCAGCACGATCTTCTGGCAGCCGTCTATCTCAAAGCTCATATAAGCAGGTATGCGGTGAAGCGGTATAACGCACAGCATCTGCTCCGAGCCGCGGCGTAGAAATGCGATAATGCAGGACTCACCGTCCCACAAAAACGGCAGCGACTGATCGATGCTGATAATTCTCGGGTCAAGCAGTCTGCGAATATCGCCGAAGAGCTTCTTGCTCATCAGCTCGTCCACCTTGCTGATCTTTCTGAAATCCAGCACGTCCACCTTATTGGCATGAAGTTCTTCCCGGATTGCCTTCCAGACGCTTTCCATCATGATCTGCTGCTCGCGCGTGACACGCAGGATCTCATCGATCTCTGTCTCCGGGAGCATGCCTGAGACAGTATCCCTCTTATCCGGAGTCAGCATGGCCCTGTGGGTCAGTATCCCGATGCGCACGCGGTAGAATTCCTCCAGATTAGACTGGTATATCATAAGGAATTTCAAACGCTCCAAAAGCGGAACTGACGTGTCGGCTGCTTCCTGAAGCACCCGCAGATTGAACGCCATCCAGCTCAGTTCACGGTTGATGTATATATTCTCAGACTCGCTGCGATTATCGTTTTTGCTATTGCTCTTGCTTTTTTTCTCTTTGCCTGCCATATCTTTGCCTGCCATATTCCTGCCTCAGCAGTCCTTTTTTACTACAGTCTGGACTCGATGGCTTTTTCAAGCGCATCGATAACTATCTTAAGAGCTTTGATACGGGCATACTTCTTGTCATTGGACTCGATAATTACCCATGGAGCGTTTTCTGTGCTGGTCTTTTGCAGCATCTCATCTATGGCCTCCTCATAGACAGGCCATTTCTCGCGGTTGCGCCAGTCCTCCTCAGTCAGTTTCCACTGCTTTTCCGGGTTGTTCTGACGGGCATTGAAACGCTCGAGCTGTGTGTCCTGATCTATATGGATCCAGAATTTCAATATGACAGCACCCCATTCGGTGAGCTGGCGCTCGAATTCGTTGATCTCGTTGTATGCGCGCTTCCAGTCATCCTCAGTGCAGAAACCCTCTATGCGTTCAACCATTACACGGCCGTACCAGGTGCGGTCAAAGATACAGACATGGCCTGTCCGCGGCAGTCTCGTCCAGAAACGCCAGAGATACTGTCTTGCCAGCTCATGCGGTTCAGGTGATGCGATCGGCATCACATCGAAACCGCGGGGATCCAGCGGCCGTGCTACACGGCGTATATTTCCGCCCTTGCCCGCGGCATCCCAGCCCTCATAGCAGAGAATGACAGGGATTTTCTTGCGGTAAATGACATTATGCAGCTTTGCAAGGCGCTTCTGAAGCGGCTTGAGCTGCTCGCGGTATTCCTCGTCTGTCAGCGCCACAGAAAGATCCACATCGGCCAGCTTAGGCATTTTCAGCAGCGGAAATTCTTCTTCGAACGGCTTACCGGTATAGCGGCCCTTTGAAAGCGCTTTATCCACCATATCCGTAAGGAGTTTCAGGGCCTCACGCGCAGCGGCGTTCTTCTTTTTTCCATCCAGCACATGCCATGGCAGCTGCTTTCCGGTCTTTTCCATAAAGGACTCGTATGTCTTGCGGAAAAGCTCATACTCCCGATGCTGCCGCAAATCCTCACCGGATACACGCCACTCCGTCTCGATATTATCTCGTATTGCACGTATGCGCTTTTCCTGTTCCTCCTCATCGATATCAAGGAAGAGTTTCAGTATAAGATAACCTCCGTCACGCAGCTGCCTCTCGAATTCATTGACAGTGCGGATACGGTTTTTGTACTCACCCTTAGTGATCTCACGGCCCATCAGCTTTTGCACACAGTCCTCCATCCATCCGGAGTCATATATCATGATCTTGCCGTTTTCCGGGATGCTTTTGAAGTAAGGATAGAGGAAAGGATATCGCGATTTAGCTTCCGGCTCGATCCTGTTCGTGGTTACATTGTAAAATCTCGGGTCGAGCTCGCTTATGATCTCATTGATCAGATTTCCTTTGCCGGCAGTAGCCCATCCCTCTACCAGCACGATGACCGGCAGCTTCTTATCCCGTATCTCCTGCTGCTGTGACATCAGCTTTTCACGCAGAGCCTTGAGTTCCGCTTTACGGGCCTGTTTTTCCTCCTGCTTGTCCTTTTTATCTTCTTTTGACATACGATCCACCTTCCTCTCGCGTCTTTCCTTTCAGTGCCATATTCATAGCTGAGTTCGCCGGTAATTAGTTACATTATACAGCATTCCGGACTTTTAGTGTATTGTTCCATCCCGCACAGTATTGAACAATTACATACCGTTAAGTATCTTCATATAGTCCTGTCTATGGTCCGTAACCGCGTATACAATGACGTTTTTTTCTTTTTCATTGATTTTGTAAAAAACAAGGTCTTTCTCCAATACCAGGACCTTGAATCCCTGTCTCTTAAATATCATATACTTAGGATCCATGCCGATATACGGATCATCTGCAAGAGTATTTATGCTCTTTTCGATCTCATCCAGTTTTTCAAGAGCGGTATTATTGCCGAATTTTTCAGCAATATAAAGGATTATGCTCGTGAGACAGGCATCAGCAGTGTCCGTTCGTATTATTGTATACATCTGCTACTCTCCCTTGAGCATTGCCCGTATGTTGTCATATGTTGACTGCATTGGTGCTGTTCTGTCTTTCATAACATCTTCCTCGGCCTCAGCCAGCAGTTCCAGCAGCTCCAGTCTGGCAATAAGGCGTCTGTACTCATCATAATTCAAAGACACCGTATCGCCCCTCCCGTTAACTGTGATTATGACCGCTTCTCTTTCCTCACGACACTGACGGGAAATATCACTGTAATGATTTCTCAGATCAGCTGATGGTCTTATACTTTCTCTTACCGGGTGCATACTCGTCCTCCGTGCTTTATCCACATATGTTCATTAGATCTTTGTTAGATATGCAAATTATATCCTAATTTGCATATCAGCGCAATTTAATATCCAAAAAGCTGCAGACATAGCCCGCAGCTTCGCTGATGATCCTGTCCCGGCAGAACAGCAACTATCCGATCAGATGAAATTCTCCTGCCAGAGGCAGAGGTTCATCATTCCAGGTCGCTGCTCTGTATACTCCCATACATTCCAGAACGAAGACTGATACAGATATGATTCCCGCTGCCATCCATCCAAGCACCGGTATGACCGCAAGCAGACCGCCCAGGAGTCCTGCCAGATTGAGCACGAGCGCCTGGTTGATATGATGCATAGTGAATCTGTCGGTCCTGTCGCCTGCGAGTATCGCTATGAGAAATCCCAGCCATGTTATATATGATATTACTGCTGCTGCATTTGATCTCTTGTTCATATTGTTTTACCGTTTCCTTTCTGCGTTTAATTCAACCGCTTATCAGCACGACTGCATTCAGTGCACAAAGTATTATGAGCGCTGAACCACTTCCAGTTTTATATCACTGATCGGATGCATCAGTTTTTTCAGATTTTTGAGATCGTGATTGATCGTAGTAACAATCTGTATAGCATCTCTGACGCCCATCGTACCGAGAAGCGAAATGATCGTCAGAAGCAGTTCATCCAGATAGACCGAGAGCATTATTCCGAGGGCACAGAATAAGATCCCGAAG
Source organism: uncultured Eubacteriales bacterium (assembly GCA_902774265.1). Classification (GTDB taxonomy): domain Bacteria; phylum Bacillota; class Clostridia; order Peptostreptococcales; family Anaerovoracaceae; genus Crickella. The sequence goes on along the minus strand of CACYHR010000025.1, from coordinate 67,870 downwards.
ATGCTCTCCCATATAGCTCTCCTTCTGTTCAAATCGATCTGTCTGTCAAATTCCGCAATATCTCTTTTAACAGCATCCTGCAGAACATTCCGGAATCTGTCCACATCTATAGGATTGTCCGTAATTATCTGAAGCGTGTCATGTTCGTGTTTCGCGGATTCAAGAGGCGAACAATATGATTTCAGATATCGGTAAACTCCCTCATTGATCCTCTTCTGTGAGGGATCATAGGGATTATACAGATCGGATTCATTATCTATAAGCAACTGTATCATTGTAATCGAAAGCTTCCTTCCTGTTTTTTGGTTTTTTTCTTTCTTTGTTGTATATGACACTGCCCGGTATCATTCTGTTTTTGTTATAAAACTGCCTTGCGGGATCATCTCCGCAGCATCAGCATCGGGTATACCGGCATATACAGGATCATTGTTTGTATAAAGTCCCCATTTCTCGTCGCCGTAATCGAAATGCCACCATTCCGAAGGCAGATTGGTGAAGCCGGCCCCGGTCATAACGCTGTAGAGCATCCTGCGATTATCTCTCGCCCTGATATTGGCACCGTCACCGGTCTGTCCGTCCTCAAAGTATGCCGTCCAGGCTGCATCAGTGAATTCATCGAATTCGCAGCCCATATCGAGTTCCTTTCCATCCGGTCCGATTATACTGAGGTCGACGGCGCCTCCGGTGTTGTGAAGCGACGGAAGCAGAATATCATAAGACGGTAGTGATACGCAGAATAAAGTCATCTCATCTATCTCTTCCTCCGTCTTTTCGGGATTCTGCTCTCTGAATCTTCCTCTGTAATAATCCCATAATGCCTGCTGTACAGCAACAGGTCTGTATGCATCGAATATTATGAATCTATAGCCTTCGGGCAGCAGAGCTTCAGCATTTTCGAGCATTTCGAACACAGTCCTGCGGCACATGATATAAGGACCGGAACCCGGCAGAGCTTTTCCGCCTGTCTCAGCCCATCTGTAGTACTTCGAATCGCAGATAAATCTGTCATTCATACATACAAGAGGCTCGTCCGACGGATGAGTGACCGGAATTTTGCCGGATAAGAATTCTGTAATCGGAACCGGTCTGTTGTAATCGATCATTATCGTCACCATCCCTGATCTGTCGATCCTGATATTCTGATGCCGCCTATGTAAACGAATCCAAGGCTGAAATCATCGTTCAGAACCACAAAGTCTGCGAGCTTACCCGCCGCCGGCATGCGCCGGAAAAATCAGTAAGCGCTTTTGATCTCAAATTTACTGTCCGGGCCTATGATCGATCTCACATCCTTTTTTGCGCTGTATTCGCTTATGATCTTATCCAGTTTGATCTGCATTTTTTCCCTGTCCCGAGGTAAAACGCCCCAGACATGGAATGATATGAAATCATGAAAGCCTTCATATTTCATGCTGTGCTTACCGTTTTTGATAAGTCTGTCGCTTATGACACTGATAAGTTCCCGCTCCTCGAGCAGATTCTCATACTCTGAGGCTGCATCGAATCTTCCTTCCAGCATATCATTATACAAAGGCGTCTCATGATGTATAAACATAGAGAAATTTGTTGCACTTGAAGCTTCCAGTTCTGCCAATACAGCTGCTGTAGCCTGCGCATTCTCCGTGCTCCGTCCGTGACCTGCAGACCCCGTCATTATATGAGCATCAAAGCACATCCCGAATTGCCGGATCCGCTTAACTGCTTCTTTGAGCTGATCTACTGTATTTCCTTTATTCATGAATTCGAGAACGTCTTCAAGTCCGCTTTCCAATCCTATGTACAGATGTTTAACTCCGTTTGCCGCAAGCTTCTGCAGTTCATCATCACTCTTTAACAGTATGCACGATACTGTAGCATTCATATTGATTTCTCCGCATTCCGGGAAATACCTGTGTATAATATCCAGCACCTCCAGGAGATGATCCGTCTGCAGTGCAAAAGCACTTCCGTCACCAAGGAAAATCTTTCGCGGCTTTCCTCCCGCATCATATACACGTTTGATATCCGCTTCAACTTCCCCGATCGGGATCACTCTGAATTTCAGGTGCTTGAAAAGATCGCAGAATCTGCACTTATTATAACAGCAGCCGACCATTACAGGAAGTTTATAAGCGGCACGCTCCATCGGAGCCCTGCATATCTGACCTTCATATTCCATATCCTGTATACCCCTGAATAACTATCATTCAAACATGGCGGCCTTATCCAGAGCCCTAAGCATACTCACGATGGATTTTCTCCGGAGTCAGGCCACTCAGTTCCCCTTTCCTGTTGTCATTTTCTCTCATTGTACTAAATCGTAAATTTAATGGCAATCAGATGATACCGGTCCCGACACAAAACAGACTCACTCTCCTCGGGTAAAAACCCGGTGCACACTCCGCGACGCGGTTTATATTCGTTTTCAAAGATACTGAATATCTCTTCATGCAAAAAAAACTCCTTTTCGGGAGGTTTGCTTTCCGGTATTTTTATCCGCAGCATCAATCACCGACCGCAATATTCAGGAAGTTTACAAAACCTGTTTCCTCGAATATCTCCATCACTACATCATTTGCCCCGACGACTTCCGTATATCCGTCTTTTTCGTCCATAATCTGCAGTGCTTTAAGAAAAACCCGCAGTCCGGCCGAAGAGGTGTAATCCATATCCGAGACATCAAATATAAGATTATCTGTATCGTCGATCACACTGTCGACCAGTTCGTTCAGTTCAGGCGCATTGACCGCAGTTATCTCACCTTCTATCTTTATGACCAGTTTTTTACCGTCTGTTATCTTTTCTAATTTCAACGATCATTACCTCCTCTTTTTTTTCTAATCCCTGTCTGCTCCCAGATACTTCAGACACAGCATTGTAGTATCGTCGAACTGATCAGCGCCGTTAACGAAATCCGATATGCTCTCCTGTATATTCCTGTCTATAGTTTCAGGATGCGCATCATGTTCTCTGTTAAGCGCATGAAGCATACGATCACGCCCGAACATTTCGTTCTCCGGGCTTCTTGCATCTGTCACGCCATCAGTATACACATATAATGTATCATTCGTATCAAGTGTAAATATCTTCGATTTGAATTTTGTTTTTCTGCGCGCAGCAAGCGGAGCATCGTGTGCATCCTTCATGACTTCGAACTTACTTCCGGCTCTGCATATCGCCGGACATTCGTGACCTGCATTCACGTATTTCACAACGCCGGTGGATATATCGAGTATACCCAGCCATGCAGTAACGAACATGTACGCCTTGTTGACTTCCATAAGCCTGGCATTGACATTCGAAAATATTTCGGCCGGATCTCCGTTTCCGTGCTCCGTCTCATTCTTGATAAGTGTCTTGGCAATGACCATAAAGAGCGCAGCCGATATCCCTTTATCAGATACGTCAGCAATGACTATAGCGAGATGTTCGTCATCGATCATAAAGAAATCGTAAAAATCGCCTCCGACTTCTTTTGCCGGGTTCATGGAAGCATGCAGTTCAAACTCACTTCTGTCAGGGAATTTGTCAGGCAGCACGCCCATCTGTATCTTTGTCGCTATGGCAAGCTCGGCTTCGGTCCTCTCTTGCTCGGCAGTTATCTTACGCAGTCTGATGATGCTGTCTTTGACATCGCTCTCCATCGCGCTCATGCTGCGCCACAGATCCTCAAGCTCATCTGCGGTATTGATTCCCAGCGGCTCGAACACCGACCGAGTCTGCTCATCCAGATCCACCTTGTCCATCGCTGTATATTCCCTGGCAGCATCAGCCATGGATGTCAGATGAGATATTATGTGCTTTTTCAGCAGATTTTCCGAAAGAAATGCCAGAGCTGCAACTATCAGCAGAGATGCAGGCAGCAGCACGATCAGGAAACGGAATACGCTGTTCAGAAAATCATTGATGTCCAGATCCATTACAGCATATCCGATCACATTTCCGTTTGTATCGTATATCTTGTCACAGTCGGTTCCGATCCAGCCGTACTCCTTCTCATAGGTCATAATAAGTCTCCATGAGGATCTCTGTTCAGACTCAAGCTGCGCAAGGTCTTCCACCTGCCATTGACACGGCAGGTACGCCCATTCTCTGACATCTCCGTCTATAACATATACCAGGGCCGAAGACTCAGGATCGGTGAACACAAGAGCCATATTGCGGTTCACAGTCTCCTCCCTGCACTTTACAAGGATATTCCGCGCCGCATAGTAATCATCATCGATAAGCGGTATGACAGCTTCAATGAACTCATCTGAAGTCGGATCACTGCGGACTTCTTCGGGCATGCTCTCATATACCCTGTGGGTCTCTCTGAATATTTTTTCGATATATTCGCCGTCCTGCATCGACATCGTATAGGAGATAAGATCTCTGGCCTCATTTTTGTAGCTTTTAAGAGTGGAATAGCTGTACAGAACAAGACCGCCGGCACTGCCGACAAGAATCATCAGCAGTGATACCAGCAGAATAACTATTATGGTTTTGGTTTTAAGCGATCTGTGTTTTTTTGAAGCCCTGTCCATTACTTATCCCGATCTGCTCTTTTTCCGGCATAACTACAATGCTATTGTAACCTTTAAGATATCTGCCTGACCGCAAGGCTGTGGAAGAGTCCCTTCATTGCCATAAGTTCATCATATGTGCCCTGTTCGACTATTTGCCCTTTATCCATCACGATTATACGATCGCAGTTGCGCACCGTGGACAGCCTGTGGGCTATTACAAGCTTTGTGGCATTTATGCTCTCGAGTGTCTCCACCACCTGATTCTGTGTCACATTGTCGAGTGCGCTTGTTGCTTCATCGAGGAATATAATTTTTGGTTTATTAACTATGGCACGAGCTATTAGTATGCGCTGTGCCTGCCCGCCGGATATGGTGGCGGCTCCTTCGGCTACCATGGTATGCAGTCCCATAGGCATATTCTTTATATCTTCTTCGAGGCCGACTTCTTTTATTACCTCCTCTACGCGGGCCTTGCCCGTATTCGGCGCTGTTATTGTTATGTTATCGGATATGCTTCCGGATATAAGGCCGCCATCCTGCAGCACTACTCCGAATTTCTTTCTGAGCTCTCTTTTATCAAGCTCATCTATATCTGCCTGATCATAATATATCTTTCCCAGCTGAGGAGTTTCAAATCCCAGCAGCAGCTTCAGCAAGGTCGATTTGCCGCAGCCGGAAGAACCCACGACTCCTATGTATTCACCCGGCTTGATATGCAGGCTGAGGCCGTCGATCACAGGCGGCTCACCGGGATCGTATGAGAATGTGACGTTGTTTATTTCTATTTCTCCTTCAAGTCTGCCGGGCAGTCTGGTTTCTTCGGACAGTTCAGGAATACTCTCCAGCACAGGCTGTGCGAATTCGTACAGAGGCTTTACCTGATTCACCACAAGGAAGTTCTGCACTATCGTGAGCATGGATGCCGAGAAAGAACCGAAAGCCGACGTGAATGCAGTGAACTCACCGATAGTAAGACCTATGCTTTTACGGATCATCAGATAGAAAAAGACTATCGAGAATATGATCGATGCTGACGATGTTACTGCATTTACTACTCTTGTATAATTTTCTTTGGTTCTGTTGATTCGGCGTGATTCTATGAAAGGCTCAAAATAACGCATTATAGCACGGTCTTCCGCCCAGGCATCTCTTATCTTATTGATACCGAGGATGTTCTGGAATGAGATCGACTGTATCTTCACATCCGCATCACGCTTCAGCTTTTCATATTTAATTTGATTGAAGCCCATATAAAGGACAAATGCCATCACTACAGCCAGCATTACTATTGCCCAGACAGACATCGCACGGGAATATTTGAACATCCGCCAGAGATACAGCAGCGAGAATACTGCGGATAAAAGTGTCGTGACGAGGCTCTGCGCCAGCACATTGTATATCTGCGCTATGCCCATAACCCGCTGTCCGAGATTCGCGGCGTCATATTTTCTGAAAAAGCTCTCAGGCAGATTGAACAGTCTGTCTATCACCGCTGACTGCACCGCATATTCCATCGTATTCATCGACCGGAATGATGCCAGATTTTTTACGACCGTGAACGATATATTACCGAGTGAGCACGCAAGCAGAACTGCACCGATCTGCATCAGACCGGAGGAATTGCCCATAGGTATGAATTTGTCATATGCCTGTTCATTCATGTAAGGGATCAGAAGCCCGACCAGTGTGCCGAGCAGCGCCAGACCGAAGAGTCTCACCAGATCGCCCGGATATACTTTTTGCATGCCGAATCGGAACAGATCCATCTTTGTAATGGCTTTCTCAGGAAAAGGCCTGTAAAACATGTACGCCTTTCCCTCAAGCTCTGATACGTCATCGCTGTTCATCAGCTTTGTTATTCCTGCCCCGGGATCGTACATTCTGTGTTTTTTCGGTCCCTTCGGCACACAGGCGACAGGGCTGTTGTCTTCTTTGCGGAAAGCCAGCACCGATCCTGAGTCCTTTCGCTGCCATTCCTCTTCGAGCACTACCTCTCTGATAACGAAATGCGAGACTCTGGCGATATCGTTTATATCATATCTGCGGCCGCATGCTTCATTGATGCGCTCAATCGGCGCGATGCTTATCTTCTCACGAGCACAGATATATGCAGCTGCATCGTAGAGCGGTTTACCGGTCTCCGTAAAGCCTGCTGCCTTTTCTTTAGACCGCTGCTTGTCAAAGTAGTCGGATATCATCCCGAGCGTCTTGCGCTTTGTGCGGGCACGCTCCCTCTTTGCGGCGTATATATATCCCTTTTCCTTTACCGCTATGCGTTCATATCGTTCTATGATCTGCTCATCAAAAGCCCCTGCCCTCGGCAGTTTCATGCCGATGCTTTCAGAAAAGTCCATGAGAAGCCCATCATCAGCCTCACTGTCTTCCAGAATCAGCCCCGCGAGATCCATCGCAACAAATCCGAATTTCCATTCACCGAAAAGATCGGACTTATGGTGGAAGCCCGGTATCGACTCGTTATCTTCAAATCTGCCTAGCAAAAACCTCCTGCCCTCGACTCCGTCTCTGAACGGTATAAGATAAACAAGGACAGGTCCCTTAACAATACTGTATACGGCGCGGTCTTTATTTGTGTAGTGGATATCCCCACCCTTGAGAACAATCTGCTTCATTTACATCGTTTCCGTAAGTCTCTGGTAATGGCCCGGCACTTTCGACAGTTCTTCGTGTGTGCCTCTCTGTACTATCTTGCCGTGATCGAGAACGATTATCTCGTCACAGTCTCTTATGGCCGACAGTCTGTGAGCTACTATGATACAGCTGCATCCGCGCATCTTGATATTGTCGATTATCTCTTTTTCAACTATAGGATCAAGCGCGCTGGTGGCTTCATCCATGAGCAGCACGCTCGGGCCGCTCACAAGAGCTCTTGCTATTTCCATTCTCTGCCTCTGTCCGCCGGAGAGGTTTCCTCCGCCTTCTGTCAGCTCATATTCGTATGCACCCGGCTTGGTGGTGATAAAGTCGTGGATGCATGCATCCTTTGCTGCCCGGATTATATCTTCATCGGTGACAAACCTGTCCCACATGGTGAGATTATCCCTTATGGTGCCGGAGAAAAGCGAGATGTTCTGACTCACTGTCGACAGACTTGCCGACATCACCTCAGGCGGCACCTTCACTGCGGGGCATCCGTCGAACCTGATCTCACCGCCCCACGGTCTGTACAGACCGGAGCAGAGCTTTGCGACAGTAGATTTGCCGCTGCCGGATGCTCCCACAAGCGGCGGATCCAGTACGTTGTAGCCGAACGATACATTGTCGAGTTCGACCTTTCCGAGCAGTTTATCACTCAATTTTGCATATTCTTCCTCGGCATATTTGTCGTCGAGTTCGTATTTCATTATGTCGTTGACTCTGGCCATATCGGCTCTGGTGGTCTGTATATTCATAATAAAGCCTGCAAGCGAATTGACCGGCGCCGTGAAAGAGTTCAGCAGAGCGGTATATGCTACAAGCATGCCTGCGGTCATATCTCCGTGTATAACCTGCACCCCGCCTATCACCAGAGTGAGAACCGTCAGTATGTTCTGCGATACTTCAGGTATCGCATTCAGAGCTTCCTGTGTCAGACCCATTGATTGCTCCATACGTATGCTTTTTGCGTAATTGCCCTGTATACGGCCGGCATATTCACTTTCTGTACCCGATGACTTCAGAGTACTGCTCATTTTTATGCCTGAGAAGAGCGACCCTATCATCCTGCTCTGATCCTGCTGGGCTTTCATAGACATATCTCCCAGCACTTTTGAACTGCGCTGCATCACTATCAGATTGACAGCAGTAATTACGACTCCGATAAGCGTCAGAAGAGGGCTGTAAAACAGCAGCAGAATCAGATAAAGCGGAGCCATTATGCAGTTGAGTACTGCTTCGGCCAGCTGGCTTGTCAGAAACACACTGATATTATTGTTATTCTCTATACGGTTTGAGAGATCACCCGCATATCTCTGTGTGAAGAATCCTATAGGCAGTCTCAGCATATGAGACTGGAAATTATAGGCACTGATCATTATCATTTTGTCCTGCAGCTTTTGCAGGGTCTGCGCTCTGTAATATGTGAGTAACGACTGAAATAATGCGGTGAAGAGCATGATCACAAGAAGCGCAGTGACCCAGTCGTCGTTACCTCCAAGCAGTATATCGTCTATGAACACTCTCGAGAATATCGGCACTACTATACCCGGTATAAGGAGGAAAAAGCCAAGCAGTATAAGCCCTGCGATCGCGCCCTTCTGGCCTCTGAGCCTTTCCCTTACAAATGTTAACAGACTCTCTTTTTCATTCGATTTCTCGAATTTTTCTGTCGGCTTAAAGGTGAGCACCAGGCCTGTGAAACAGTCGTCTATATCCTGAATTGTCAGTTTGCGCCGGCCCATTGCCGGATCGTTTATATAGCAGGCGTCGCCCTTGTGACCCTCCCAGACAACAAAGTGATTGAAATTCCAGTGTATGATGCAGGGCACAGGAAGATCGAGCAGGGTTTGGGGTGATTTGCGGTAACCACGCACCTCAAGGCCGAACTTCTGCGCAGCTATCTTTATATTCACCATATTGCATCCGTCCCTCGAGACGCCCGTTTCTATACGCAGCTTTTCGAGAGGAACGAATTTGCCGTAATACCCCAGCACCATAGCAAGAGAAGCGGCTCCGCATTCAGTCGATTCCATCTGATAGACAGTAGGCGTTTTGGCGTAATTTTTTTTCATATGCCTGCCTCCTAATTTCCTTCAGCTGACTGCGATGCCTGTCCGTTATTCTGCCCGTTCTGCTCTCTGTTTACTGAGAGTTTCTCCTTGAGAAGAGGAATAAGCATCGTTATAGGAGCCTTTTCTTCGATCACGATATCCGCCTGTACTATAGTGCCTTCATCAAGCTCGATCTCAGACCCCTTTTTGCTCGACCATTTATAGCCGCTTGCTGTGTTTTCGTCTTTTTCAAGACTGCAGCTGACTCTGATCACAGGTCCGCTCTGCTGGAATGCCTGTGCCAGTGACTGATCGCCAAGCTGATTGATCATCTCCTGAGCAGATACGACTGTATCTGAGACTCCTGTAACCTTTCCCTCCATGTGACCGGCCTCCTGGCGGTTCACTGTTGATGGATAAACTATAACGGGCATGTCCTTTTTTATCTTCTTTCCTTCGGATACAGGTAAAAAAAGGACTGTCTCTTCTCCCTCGGCGTCATAGTTGATCGTACATATCGACATTCCGGCCTGCACTGCATTACCCTCAGCTATACTGACGCCGGTGACCCTGCCGTCGAATCTCGATCTGAGCGTCAGCTTGTCTGCTGCACTCTGCTGCTTTTTGAGTTCCTGATTTATCTGGTCAAGCAATCCGCCCTTTGCCGCGTTGAACTGCTTCTCGAGCGCCGTTACCTGCTTGCCCGTTCCGGATTTATCGGCTTTTACTTTCGCCTCCATCTGGGATACAGTATCCGCAAGCTGCTTCTTAGTCGCTTTCTCAGTGTTATATGTCTGTACTGCCATGCTGTATGCCGATTCAGCATTTTTCAATGCCAGTTCACGAGATTTCACTCTGCCTTCAGCAGATTTGAGAGCCTTTTCCGTCTCTTCGACAGCTGTCTGATACGGAATCAGTTCATCTCCGGTTTTGCCTTCGTTGATTGCTTCCTGCAATTCAGCTGCTGCAGTTTTGTATGCCTCACTTGCTTTCTCGTATGCATTCTGTGCTTTGGCATAAGCGGCCTGCTTTTTACGATAAGTATTTTTAGCTGAATTTTTCTTTGCTTTGGCTTCCGAAGTTGTTTTTCTCTGCTTTGAAAGGGCCTTCGATCTTTCTCTGAGTGCTATCTGATCTGCGGTAAGGTTTGTATCGGCCAGACCGGCCTGTGCCTTTATTTCTAAAAGAGGCTTGGTATCCGCAGTTTCGGGATCGTCTGATGACCAGAATGTGACGCTCTCCACATCTGTCTTCCGTGTCTGCAGAGCAGATATCTGCTCATCAAAAACAGCTGAGTCGAGCTGAGCTATCTTCTGGCCTTTATTAACTTCATCTCCTTCGTTCACATACACGGTATCTACCACTCCATCGGCTTCCGCCACAACAGACTGCAGACCTCCTGCGCCCATGTACATGCCGCCGGCGCTGACATTGACAGGAAGCCTTCCGATTATCGACCATACAAGAGCGACTGCTATAACAAGCAGCCCGCCCAAAGCGGCGACCCAGAATGACGGAGCTATTATTATGATTGACTGGTCAAGCTTCTCCGGAGATGACAGCTTGTCTATTACTGATTTTCTGAATGGATTTGACATATACTGATTCCCTTGTGTTGTAACGAATATAAATAACCAGACTGATTCTATCACATTTCAGCCGGTTTATGTTGCCTATTTGCCTACAGTCGGTATTTATTGCAGCGGGATGGCTGCAATTCAACGAACATCCGTAACCATGTAAAGCGAAATACATCTGCAAGAACAAAAAAACAGTCCATCTCTTAGACAAACTGTTTCCTGCAATGTGTTCCTCATGCGGAGCATCGTAAGCCCTCTTAGTATTTCAGAGTATTTTTCGCCTTGTTTTTGTATTTCTTTGAATGCGGATTAGTTGTCGCATCTTCGATCTTCTGCTGTGTCTCAGTCTTCCAGAAATCCAGGCCCTCATTACCGAAGTTTTCCGGAGGATTATTATTATCATTATCATCCCCGAAATCAAGATCTCCGCCATAACATCCGCCTGTCACGTTATTAAGCTCGTCTATTCCTATCTTATCCATAATCAAGCCTTCTTTCATACCCTCACCTCTTATTTTCTGTCATACAGCGCATCCTGCTGCTGCAGATGCCGCTTCCACAACAGACAAGGCAGCCGACGCTGATACGGCGATCCCGCTCATGGTGAGAAAGATAGTAAAGTCATCCTCTTCAGATGTGCCTCCCGCAGCTTTTGCAAGATCCTCATCAGTAAGCTCGTTCTCATGTGTCAGATCAAACAACTGCTGCATGGCCTCTGTGAATTCCTCCATGGTAAATCCATCCTGTACGGAACTTGCGATTGCATAAGCCTCCTCAGGAGTTTTGCATGCTGCCATCTTATCCTGCAGCGCCTTGTCATTGATAGCTTTTTCAACAAATTTTTTTATATTCTCGTTCATCTTTGGGTCTCCTTCCGTATTCAATCACCGATTGTTATGTAATTATAACATACTTTTGAGGCCAAAAACTATATTGCCTTGCTTCTGAAAAAATCCGATTCTTATTCTTTAATCGCTGCATTGTTTACAATGAACTCAGTCTGTCAAGCAGCTCCTGCTGCGAAACTCCGCTTCCCTTCATAGCATCCTTGATCCGGATATAAATCTCTTCCTCGATCATATTATTACAACCTTTTCCGTTCAGTTCACAATTTTCACAGTCGAAACAGTTCATCTTCGGGAAATTGCGTTTCAGTATTCCGTCCGGATCCTCCGCCTCAGCTCTGACGCGCGAAGCGATCTCTTCTCCAAACAGTGAATAAACAAGCCCGAAGGCTCCTTCTTTATCCAGTCCGAGACCGAATGCCCTGCACCAGTTTATCAGAGCCTTGTAATATATACAATCATCCTCCGGATAATAGGACACAAGTCTGGCAAATAAATGCTCTGCGACCGCATAGTTCCCCTGCCTGAATGCGATAAATGCACCAATCCTGTCGGTACGCATTCTGATGTCGGTGACAGGCCGTCCGATAATGAGAGCAGGCGTGTTCTCGATGAACGAGTTTTCCTTGAAGCGTATTATACTGAGTATGCTCTTCTCTTCAGATAATGTAATATCCGGGAAGTGCGAGAAGGCATCATACGCACTGCAGGTGGTCCTGAGTGATCTGAAATATGTGCGGTCGATCGTGTACATATCGGTATACCCCGGCACCACTATCTGGACTGCCGGAAAGCCCATGTGCGAGTTGTCCCTGATATACATATGCCAGCCGTCACGTTCAGCCATGCTGATCATACGGGCAACAAACCCCCGGTTGCTCCCGCCTTCCCACTCAGTCCAAGGTCTGTATTCCCAATCAGCTTTGCTGCTCAGAAGCGCTGCCGGGTAGACTCCGACATTTACCTTCATGATATTAGGGATATTGTGATAGGATTCGGCCTGCTCTTTGCTTCCGTAAGAATTGACAGAGCTTATCCTCTCTACGCTCCTGCCCTGGAGGGCTTCTGTCAGAGTCCTCTCAACAGCCACCGCCATCGACGGATGGGAGCCAAGCTTGACTCCGAAGCTGCCGTTATGACGGTCTGTTATTATCGAAGCTACGACAGGATAGCCTTTTCCCAGAGAGCAGTCCCTCACGGATACATGATACCTTCCGTCGCCTTCGATCTCTTTTATAAGATCCCATATGCTGTACTTCTTCAGTTCGCCTTCGGGTATCTCAGGCGGCACGGCTTTTCCGGTAAGGAGCATTTTGTTGACATAACGCTCATACACCTCGCACATACCCTGCACTATCGCTTCTTCTATGGTATTGCCCGCTGCCATTCCGTTTGATCCGCACACAGAGGTCACTACAGTATCCGGAAGATATACGACTTTGCCCTCGCTTATGTCAGCATACGGCACGACTCTTATTTTTCCGTCATTTCTCTTCTCGAGAATGCCCGCGTAACTCTTAAGGGTCACCTGTTTCGAGAAAGGATCACTGCATCCGAGCTTTTCAAACATATACTCAAGAAACGCGTCGCCCTGTTCCGCGAGTTCCTTAACCGGGACATCCTTTTCGTCAGGAAATACGGCAAAGTCTCCGTGTCCCTTCACTCTCGGGCGTACTGCTGATATACTGAGCATGACATTCTGTATCCTCTCCATCAGTTCCGCATATCCGCTGGCGCTCGCATAGAGCCTGTCCGTGCCCTTACCGTTAGTTCCGAGTGCCGATGGATACAAAGTAACGCGATTGCAGAAAGCACCGTCACTTCCGGTTTCCATCCAATCCATAACGGTGAACAGGCCCGCCCTGTTGAGTATCTCCTGTATCCTGAATATGGTATCCTCAGGTTCTTTGTCCTTATACTTGTTATATTTACATCCCATTGTTTTTGCCTTTCTATTTATCAACATATTCCTCCACAGAGCTGCAGTCCGCTGCTCCGCGCTCTATTCAGATCATATTACTGCTTTTATGATATGGACATTTCTTTCCTAAGCATTCGTGATTTTCGCTTGAAAAGGTGCAAATAACATTGTCCGGAATTTCCATCTCTACGCCTGTTTTCTCTGCTGTATATTCCGCTGCAGCCAGGATCGCAGTAAAGGAATTGCGCTTACAGCACCTCGGTCCTCCATATGTAGCAATCTCAGCCAGAGCACGTGAAGTTATCTCATTGGAATAACCCCATGTCCCGGTCGACAGAGGAGTCGTATCTGTTATTATGCTCATAAACATTCCTGTACTTACTGCAGCGCCGCAGCAACCCCAGAATCCGCAGGAACCACCGGGATACTGCCTGCCACGCTCATGCATTTCAGCCAGTGCTGAAGGCAGATCGATATCCCCGCCTGCATTCCTGTATGCTGTCAAAAGTGCCGCTCCTACCATCGTGTGATGCTCCGGACCATGCATGTATATGTACGGATCTTTCATAATGGTCTGTACGATTTTTATCGGATCTGATGAGTCAGTATTCTGACAAAAGCTGATTATAGCTTCTATGCCTTTTTCAGAATGGCATTCATCGCAAACGAAGTGCCCTTCTTCACAGCATGCATAACTCAGAAATTTCTTATGACAAAAACAGCACTCCATCTGTTTTGGACTTGTAAAGTATTTCAGCGGTCTGCCGCACACAAGGCATGCATTTTTGCTTCTCATTTCAGTCCCCCTTGTATTATCCTCTCGATGGTATAATTGTGCTAATTATTACTGTGCCTTCTGTATTTTTTGTAGTTGTTAAAATATTTTTCAAATTCAGGCGATGTATCAGAATTACCGCGTCTCCAGGCTTTATGATCTATTATTTCACTTTCAAAGCCATAATACTCATCTATGTATTCTATTAACTTGTCCAATGCTTCCAATTGCGGCTCAGGATAATCTCCTTCACCACCGACATGCACCATCTCAATTCCTATGGAATATGAGTTCATTCCATAGTCAGTTACTCCTTCATTCGGCTCTCCGGTTCCGATTTTGTCGTCCCTGCTCTCATCCTGCACACCGTACTTCTCATTGTTACCGGTATTCCCGTAGCCAACGTGATGAGCGATCTTGCTTAATGGCACGCACTGGTAGATACTTCCGTCCTTATTAACGATGTAATGAGTCGCAACCTTGTTCTCGTTCTTGTCCCACATATCGATAATGGACTGTGCAGAGCTGTCAACTTCCGTGTCGTGTAACACGATATACTTCTGGTACTTTCGATCCTTGTCACCATGGATGAATTCTTCTCTGAAATCCTTAGTAATCTCTATATCTACTGTTTCGGGAACCAGTGGGAAATCAGGCACTATTTCATCCATGGAATCTGTAATAATTCTGCTTACTGCTACAGCATTGTTTTCCCTGCCGGGCTTTTGAAAATGCAGACACAGAAAAAAAGAAAGCAATAGCAACAGAGCTATCTCCACTACGATTAAGATTGTTTTTCTGAAATTATGTCTGCTCACTTAATTTTCCTCTTTATCATCTTACGCGGACTTTCCTGCCGGCATTCTTCTTTGTAAAGATCTTCTTATACTTCTTAACATACTTTTTATTGGTCTTCTTCTTTCCGACTTTGATCTTTACCGTCCTGACCTTAGAGCCTTTGAGAGAACCCTTTACGGATTTCTTCGTCAGCTTCTTTGTCTTTACGATCAAGGTCTTTGCATTTCTGTAATTTTTGAACGCTCCCTTGCTGATCTTCTTTACCTTTTTGCCGAGAGTGATCGTTGTAATTGTATTTCTCCTGCATCCGGCTTTTTTAACTGCTGCATCCAGGACACTTGCGCTTACCGTTTTGGAATTGACCGTGATGGTTTTTACCGTCGCTGCGTTCTGTGTCCACTGTGCAATGACAGTCAGATCTGATGTGACATAGCTGAAATCCGTGTCCCATCCGTCAAAAGTATAGCCTTCTCTTACAGGATCTGCCGGCGGAACGGCGGCTGTGCCGTCTTTTACGCGCTGTATACGTATAGGCACTACATTGTAACCATCCACGAATACAACTGTATGCACTTTTCCAAGTGTATCCTTCTCCCATTTAGCCGTTACCGTCATATTCTCTGTGACGTTGCTGAATTCTTTATCCCATCCGATAAATGTGAATCCGTCTACCTTCGGAACCGCAGGAGCTGCTGCCGATCCTCCTTTGCCGACCTCCACAGAGACCGGATCGTATCCGAACCCGAGCACAAATACGACTTTATATGAGTCGGTTTTCGCAGACTCTTTCTCCCAGCGTGCCTTAACTGTCAGGTCTGTCGTGACACTGCTGAAGTCTGTATCCCAGCCCGCGAAAATATATCCGGCTCTTGTCGGAGCTGCCGGAGCTGTCGCAGGTCTTCCATCGACAACATCCTGTGTATCCAGCACCTTCCCCATTCCGTCTTCAAAAGTCACCTTGTGGGTCACGATGATCTGCTTCCACTTAGCTGTTACGGTCAGATCCGATCTGACTTTGCTGAAATCAGTATCCCATCCGTTGAAGCTATATCCTTCTCTTGCAGGGTCTGCAGGAGCTGTCGCTGCTTTTCCTTCCTCAACAGACTGGACATCCAGAGTATTCCCCTGTCCGTCTGTGAATGTAACAGTATATTTTTTTGCCGGCTCAGGCACTCCGGGGAACTGCACCTTCTTATAATTCTGCAGTTCTTCAAGCTTATGATTGCCTTTGACAATTTCCGTCTTTTCTTTTGTACCTGCTGTGTCTGTCCACCCCGTGCCGTCGACAGCATTTACCAGTTTTGCATCATCAGCATCGACGATTGCCATTCCGTTGCTGCCGACGCCTGTAGCCGTCAATTCCGCTCCCTCGTTGATGGTAATTCCGGTATGGACATAAACGCCGCTGTTGTCTGCATCAGTATGCACTGTCGGCATGACTCCATTGGCGGATAATTTACCATCGATAATGATATTATCAGCGCTGATTCCAAAGTTATATCCATGGTTTCCTCCACTGACATTCAGCGTACCCCTGCCTCTGATAGTCAGATTATCGTTTGATAATATGCCATAGCTGTAAGTTTTTTCCCCGCTGCTCGGACCGGTAACCGTACTGTCAGTCTCCACCATGATAGTCAGGTCTTTCAGTTCAGTTCTTATCGTACTGTATCCGGAACCACCGTCGTCTGTCCATCCGTCAGAATCTCCGTTGAGATCAACACCTTTCAGCGTCAGGGTGGCAGGAACACTGCCTGATGCCGGGGTGAAGCTCACTTTGCCGTCACCCAGCACGTTATTCCTGTTCGCTATCGTCAC
This sequence comes from uncultured Eubacteriales bacterium, assembly GCA_902774265.1. Classification (GTDB taxonomy): domain Bacteria; phylum Bacillota; class Clostridia; order Peptostreptococcales; family Anaerovoracaceae; genus Crickella. The sequence continues at coordinate 50,940 of CACYHR010000025.1, read as the reverse complement.
CTGAGTGCCGCCGATCCACAGAGGATATTTAGCTTCCGCCTTAACATACTTCTTTTCTGAAGATGTGCCGGAAACGAGAGACCAGTTTTCACCATCATCGCTTTCCCTGATCTCAGTGTATGGTCCGCCGATTTTACCTGTGATCGCCTGTCTGTCATTGCCGCCGGTCACAGCTGCAATTCCTCCGTTGAGGATAATGTCATCGTATATGCCGAAGCCGCCGATGCCATCAACGCCATCCTCGGTGCTATCCTTGCCGCTGCCGGCGCTGCCGCCATCACCGCCTGACACAATGATTGAACCGCCATTAACTGTAACAGTGTCAAACATGCCGTCACCACCCTGGCCGCCGTAGCCGCCGCTCTCTGCATTACCGCCATTGCCGCCATTGCCGCCTGTAACACTTAAAGAGCCGCCGTTTACTGTAACTTCTCCGCTTACTCCCATGCCTCCTTCGCCGCCGTTGCCGCCGTTGCTCCAGCTTTTTCCATTACCGCCGTTGCCGCCGTTGCCGCCGGTCACATTTACAGAACCGCTGTTGACTGTAACATCGCCGCTCACGCCACGGCCGCCGTCACCACCGTGGCCGCCATAATTGTTGTCGCCGCCATCGCCACCGCGGCCGCCCGTCACAATGATTGAAGCACCCTCAACAACGATGTTTCCTGCAAAGCCGGTACTGCCATCGTCGGCGTCACCGCTGCTGTCGTAGGCGTTACTGCCGTTGACAATCAACATACCGTGGCCATTGACAGTAAGAGTCTTGTTTTCCGCATCGATTCCGCCATTAACAGACACCTTCCTGCCTGCAGCAATCGTCACTGTGATATCGTTACTGATCCTGACACCATTATTAAAACTTACATCGTCATTAAAGATCCGGTTCTCGCTCCATGTTGTGCCGTCATCGGCATATGCTGCCGGACTCAGTCCCGGCATCATCCCCAGTAACAGCATAAGGCTGAGCATCATGCTAAATATCCTATTACTCTTCATACGCTTCTCCTTAGATTCTCTTATTAACGGCTGTTATCCTCTCAGATATTCCCCTTACTTTGCTGTAAAGTTTAACATTTTTAACACAGCAATTGTAATTTGTATAAAGAATAATGCCCGAAAAATCCACATTTTTTCTAAAAAAAAACACCCTGCCCGAATGAGCAGGGTATTATATTTATTCTACGGGTTTTATTCCCGTAACCAGCAGATTCGCATTGCCTCTCCAGTCCCATATGCGGTTTTCCGTCAGGTCTGAGAGAAGGAAGTCGCACTTCCGATCCAGCAGTTCCCTGTATCTGACCGCTTCTTCAGGGCTGAACATCTCAGACATCTCAGGGAGCTCCATAAACGCGTCCAGCTTTTTGATCTCTGATTCTCTGTACAGCTCTATCCAGCGGACCTTGTCTTCGACCGGCATCGCAGCATTCGAAACAGAAACCATGTGACCTACAGGATATGCAGAAACACGTTCCATGCCCTGTTCGGCAAAGAAGTGCGGTACAGCCGCAGGAGCCACGCCTGAAGCGCGCTCGGAGATCGGATCGATCTTCATGTATGCCCTTGTGAGCCTGATCAGAAGGGTATCCATTTCCTTTTTCCATACATCGCATTCCTCAGGATATATTCCAAGCGAGATCCCGGGAGGGTAGAAACTCATAGACGTTACTGATGCTATGATTCCGCCCGGCCTGACTACCCTCTTCATCTCGTCAAAAGCTCCTTTCGGGTCGGGCATGCTAGTAAGAAACGTATGGCTTCCGACCACATCAAAGCTATTATCCTCAAAAGGCAGATGCAGGGCATCTCCCAGGACAAAATCTATATCCAGACTTTCTTCCGAAGCCTTTCTCTTTGCATAATCGATAAATATGTCATCACGGTCTATACCGGTAACAGTAACATCCTCATCACCGCCCGCGAGCAGACGCGCGAAATAACCTGTACCGCAGCCGACATCAAGCACTTCGGCTCCATCCCTGATACCGCACCATTTCCGTATAAGGGGCTTGTACTCCGGAAGAGCCATACTCATTCTTGTCTGCTCAATGAACTCCGGATTCTGAAAATATACCGACCATTTTCCTTCCATGCTGTATCCTATATTTTCCTCCCGTTTACTCTTTCACCTAATGAAAAAAGGCAGGTCCTACGTTTATCCGTACACCCGGCTGCAAACCGCCGGGAGACCGCCCTTAGTTTATTGCTATATTAGCACATATGAGTCTTTGCTTCAATCTGACATGGCAATTCCGGTGCTGCAGGTTTTTGCTACGTTGCAATTCAGCACTCAGCCGGAGCGTTAAGCATCTAAACGCGAAATACATCTGCGCATCTTTCAACAGGATTTACCGGAATTGTTCTCTTTGTCTTTTTTCTCTATCAATCGGTTGAGTTCCTTCACTTCGGCTCTGCAGCGGGCGCACATTATGAAGAATATTATCAGGAAGGCGATGGTCTGTCCGATAAATACTGCGCCGTAGTCTGTTAGGAAGTGTTCCGGTCTTATCCATCCAAGCACCAGACCGAACGGTATGAACCCAAGCATTATAAGTGAATAGTGCGAAAGTACCGCCCTGAGAAGACTCCATTCCTCGATATCATAAAAGATGACTCCGGACATCGCAGCAGCTCCATATACACCTGACAGCACGGTCTGAACGATCATTGCAGCTGTCAGGCCGCCGGTTCTTTCAATGAGCACCTGAGTTACGATAGGCGCTTCGCTGTTTTTAGTAAAAAATGCAATAAGATTTCCCATAACCAGTCCGGCTGCAAAGCCAATAACTGCAAGTATGAGTATTTTCCGCTTCATATCACAGCCCTCCCTGCAGTCTTTTTTTGATCACAGCAATAAGACGTCTTGAGGCCCATGTTTCAGTTCCGTCTTTCATTTCTATGCGCAGAGTTCCTGTTACCGAAAAATCAAATCTCCTGACCTTACCCAGATTTATGATCTCGTATCTGGATATCCGGATAAAGGCTAAAGGATTCAACTGCTTTTCGACATCCTGCATAGACATGCGAAGCTCATATAAGCCGTCATCTGCACGGATAATCAGTTTTTTGCTGCCGCTCGATATACTGATTATGCTCTCTTCATCAAGGACGGTCGTGATTCCTTCGGCATCAGAAACCAGCAGAGTTCCCGCCAGCGGATCCTCAATCCTTTTCATCAGAGATTTCACCGCATCACTTTGTTCTGATGCGGTGATCACAACCTCAATATCCTGAATACCGTCTTTTTCTTTAAATTGCGTTTTTATCATTTCGCGTCACTGATCGTTTATGTCCTCGTCTTTGTCCACGCTTATGTCCACGCTTATGTCTTCACTGTTATCCCCGCCGTTATTCTTGTCCAGAATGCCAAAAACGACTATAACAAGACCGGACACAATGAATATCAACCAGCTGTGTTTGAAAGATCCTTCTATAAATCCCCATATGAAGAATACGATTACCGCAGCTATACTTACTGCCGGCGTCCACTGTTTGTAGCTTTTATTTCTTTTGTTATTCATATTACTTCCTCCCGGTTCAAACCCGTGGTCAGGCGCCTCAGCCATTGAAATTATGTTATTCTATTCTGCCGCGATGATGATTCCTGATTATCGCAGCGATCATCTGATCCTGATGATACATTTTACAGTTTTTGCTGCAGCTTTGTAATTGACTGTTCCTGCTGCTTTGGCTCTGATTCTCAGCGTATATGTTCCCTTTTTGATATTTCTGCCAATGGTCAGATTGCCTGTCAGCGGATCAACTTTGAAATAGTTCTTATATGCTGCAGCAGATACTCCTGCAAGTGCGAACATCAGCTTTCCTTTTGCACCGCGGATCTTCATTATCTCCGAAGCTTTGATTACCTGCGCCTTTTTCATTAGCCTGCTGTGACTTACGGCTGCAGTTTTACCATGTACGGCAAGTGTATTGACTGCCTTTCCGATAGTGTAAGCAACTAACACCGCTCCGCAGAAATTGCCTTTTCCTTTGATCTTTGCAAAGTATTTTCCTGCTTTTGCTGAGTTTCTGTTAAGATACACCACATTGTAGTCAGATGATCTGAGTTTGAGAAGACCGGCTTTAACTGATCTGACAGTCGGTTTGTGTATCCTGCCGTCATATGCGAAAGACAGTGTTCCGGCATCAACAGCTGTGATGTCGGCCTCTTCTATAGTGTATCCCGCAGTTCCGGATACAATCTGCTTTCCTTCACCCGCGGTTACAGTTACTGTATATTTGCCGGCATTTCTTGAATTATCATCGGAATAGGAGACAGTGTACTCATCCCGGTCAAGTATCATGTCACCGGCTCTGACGGATTCTACCGCAGGCATCTGCACATTTCCGTTATATGTGAATGCAGGCTGAGAGAGAGTAACTCTCAATATCGCGCCCGGAGCACCCGCATCGTTTCTGCTGAAGATATTACGGATCCATTCTATGATCCTTCTTGCGACCTTCTGAGTGGTTTCTTTTACTTCTTCCCTCAGCGATATCTCAACGGTTTTCGTTCCGTGACAAGTGGTACATGTATATGTTTTTTCACCCTTTCTCAGCAAAGTTGCTGTTTTGGTGATTTTGCCGTCGTCAAATGTATGATCGGCCGTCACCTTATGACTTGTGTCATATTCGCAGACTCTCTCGTGCTGCGTATCGCTGATGCTCTTCCATTCAAGGTATTTGTGCCCCGTTTTAGGAAGGAATATCTCATCAGGATCTGTCTCTGTATTCCCGTTATCCGAGAAATAGCTGCCGCAGTGCCAGCATACCCAGTATTCCGTATTGCCCGGCGCGATGCAGCTTGCGCTCTTTGCCTCAAAGTGCATCAGTTCGTGTACATGGTTATAGTGAATGCCTTTCCATCCGCTTTCATTTCGAACACCGAACCGTCTCCGATAGTCAGCCCATCCGCAAAAGTATAGTAGCACGCCGTGCTCGATCCGCCCAATGCGCTCACTCTCAGCGATGCATTATTTATTATCTTCAGATCCCCTATACCATCATCGATGCCGGTACCCTTCTGAACGCCTGACAGACTGACATTCACAGCCACACCGTCCAGGATAAAGTCCTTTCCCATGCTTATACCGGTATATGAAGGGCCCTCTATATCCTTATCCAAAGATATATCCAGAGAACCCGCTCCCGTAATGGTAATGCTGTTCATCGTTCCTGAATTTAAGCCGTAAATATATTCCCGCTTAGGCTTGGAATAATCCTCGGCTGTTGAATAAATCCTGTTCCTGCCGACAAGCTTAATAGTGATATTGTCGTCAGCATCTATACCCGCTGCGAAGTTGCAGCCTGAATCCGGATCCTCCGAATCATCATATCTGTGATGGAATTTCTTCAGATCCAGATCAGCATTGTTTAGAGTCAGGGTCTTCGTATCGAAATCATAGCTGACCGATCCGTCACCGAGTATATCATCGCAGTTGTCTTCGTCCACCAGCTTTCCGAGAACGAGAATATCGTCTCCAAAGCGTTCTCCGCTGTCTTCATCATAGGCTTCACCTGTTCTGCCTGTGAATTTAACATATTTATATCCGGTAAGTCTCGATGATTTATCCCAGTCTTTGAGTTCCGATCCATCCTGATTGACGCTTACCTCTGCTTTTGCTGCTTTGAGCGAGGCACCCGGCACCCAGCAATTGAAAGCGACTCCGCCCGCAGACATTTCGAACTCGGAATTATCGTTTATCTCTGTATTACCGATACTGTTGACACCATTCACAGCCATAGCGCCGCTTCCGACGGCATCGACTTTTACTATCGCGCCGTTATTGACGATGATCGGTTCCCATCCGTATATTCCCGTACACTTGCCATAGCTTCCCATGTTCACAGACAGGTGCGCTTTGTTTACGATCAGCGATTCATCACTGCTTATTCCGACAAACTGCACTTTGCTGTTTCCGCTAGCGTTATTGCCTGCAAGACTTATAGAAAGAGAATCATCGGCACTTCCGGTGATCACAAGTCTGCCCCAGCACTCTATACCCGACACATACTCTGTACCATCAGCGTAATTATCCGCCGATGCTGTTATAGTATTGCTGCCCGATAGGATTATGTTAAGATCAGACATCGCATAAATGCCCGCACAGAGATTCCCGGGAGGCGGGGTTATGAAATTGTCGAGATCTATACTTGCATTCGTCAGCGTCAGCGTATTTGATGCAGGATCATACTCGATCTTTCCGCTGTGAGGTACAGTACCGGAGGATACTATACCTTTTTCTGTTATACTTCTGCCCAGAATATACAGATCTCCTGAAGGACGCGATCCGCCGCCGCTGTTGCCAAGCAGCTTGACATATCTGAATGAGCTCAGCGCTGTTTCCTTGTCCCATTCGGACGCGCCGAGTGCAGTCGCATTCTCATTTACTTTAATGCTTCCCTCTTTTAAGGAATCCGACAGACTCATTGCCTGAAATGCGGGATGATCCGATATCATTTCAAAGCTTGATCCGTACTCTACACCTGATTTTCTATATGAAACATCGTATACAGCCCAGCTGTTTCCGCCTGTCGAATAAACGCTTATGTCAGCTCTGTTCATTAATGCAAAGCCTTTCCAGCCTGTAAAGATACCGTTGCTGTCACCGGATCCGCTCATGTTTATGCTCAGGCTGCTCCCATCCACATTCAGCTGTCTGCTGCTGTATATACCGTAAAACTTGATATCCTGCGCCTCTGTATTGATGCTGATATCCAGAGTTCCGTTACCGCTTATATTGAGCACATCATCCGCACTGATCCCGTATACATATTCTTTATCATTTTCAAAGGATGCCGCAGAGGATGTGATCGTATTTCTGCCTTTGAGGATCAGATTCACCTCACCCATCGATGCGCTTATCCCGCAAACATAATTGTTTTCGGTAAACGCGCTGTCGTCGTAATCAGACAGATCCAGTGACGCGTTGTTAAGAGTGAGCGTCCTGCTGTCTCTGTCATAGCTGACCGTGCCGTCTCCGAGCACATTGTTGCAGTTACTCTCATTTATCTGTATTCCAAGCACGTAAACAGCATCCGCCCATCGCTCAGTTTCTGTTGCTTCATTCGACACTCCCGCATCAGCGAAGACAGCGAAAGGCATCATCGCTATGCTCATCGCAATTGCCAAAAGCATGACCGCAAACCTGCTTATCTTTCCTCTTTTTTTACTGTTTCTGTCCATATCCTTCACTTCCCCCCTCATGTCCAACTGAGTACAATCCTGATGATACCCTGCAGGTGAGCCCGGATATACTTATACGAATTTATTTTACTAAAAATGAAAATGCTATACCTCTCCGGCGGACTAAGCGGTAGAAATACGGGATTAAGCGGTAGCCTGCTGCTGATATCGGCATTCCAATGCTTATGTTTCCTTCGTTTTTCACAAATAAAACAGGCCTGCAGATTCCATGCCTGCAGACCTATTTTTGGGAGATTCGATTATGTCTATTGAAACGGCAGTTTCAATATATGCATTTGTAAAAGTCAGCTTCTGTTCGTTAGCCGATAAATCCTCTCTTTTCGAGGACTTTTATGATGTTGCGGCCTTCGAGTGTGCCGTCAATGATCCTTCTCTGACGCTTTGAGTCGCCTATGTTCATTATCTCAACGCTTCCGTCTCCGAACTCTTCATTGAGCATATCGAGTACAGGATTGTTGGACTTGAGACCCATACAGATGCATCCGTAGTCAAAGTCGACTTCTTCGATGCTTCCGTCAGGATTCTTGACTACGAAGCAGTCAGGTCTTACCTCCTGCAGAGCTGTAGACGGTCTCTGGTGAACATTGTATTTTTTCATCAGATCTGCGATGCTTACCTTTGTGATAGGATCGAGTCCTGCTCCGATGAACGGCATCATTTCGATAACTGTTGTGTCTGCGCCCTTTGGAGCGAAATATTCCACTACATCGAGTCCTACAGCGCCGCCGCCTATAACTACGGCCTTCTTGCCTGTCATATCCTCAGGATAGTTCGGCAGATTGTTGATGATACCGAGTACTGTGTGGATCTTGCCGCCCTCTGCATTTACGTTCTCCTTGAGCCCCGGAATAGGGAGGATCAGCGGAAGCGAACCTGTCGAATTGACGATGATATCAGGATTGAGGCTCTTTATAAATTCCGCAGTCGGCTCTGTGCTGAGGAATGTATGGAGGTTGTGGAGCTTGGCCATACGTCTCTGCAGATAGTCAGGGAAATCTCTGAGTCTGTTCTTATCCGGGAACTTGGAAATCTCTACAGCGAGTCCGCCGAGGTGATCAGCCTTTTCGACCAGGAATGTCGTGCAGCCGACTTCTGCAGCTGTGCATGCAGCTTCCATACCTGTTGTTCCGCCGCCGATAACTACGACATTGCAGTCCTTATTTACCTTGAGCTTCTTATATTCATCGCCTACGAGAACAGCCGGATTGACTGTGCATCTGATAGGACGATTGTTGCCGATACGGTTTCCTGCGCATCCGATGTTGCAGGAAATGCATTTGCGGATATCATCCTCGCAGCCGAATTCAGCCTTGTTGACCCAATCAGGATCAGCGATAAGACCGCGGCCGATACCGATGAAATCAGCATCTCCTTTGTCGAGTATGTCGTTAGCGACCTTAGGACTGCGGATATTGCCCATTGTAATGACCGGCTTGCCGTATTTTTCCTTAACTGCCTTAGCCATGTATGATCTCCAGCCGTCAGCGTAGCAGTTGCTGTCGATCTGATACTGCAGGGACTGATTGAGACCTGCGGAAACATTGAATATATCAACTTCTTTTTCGAAATACTGCAGATATTCGAGGCAGTCTTCGAGAGTGTTGCCGCCCTCGAGCATTTCATCAGCGCTTATCCTGCAGATGATAGGGAAGAAAGGACCTACCTGATTGCGGACCTCTTCGATGACCATCTTTGCGAAACGTGCGCGGTTCTCAGCGCTGCCGCCGAACTCGTCAGTTCTCTTGTTGTATATAGGTGAGAGGAACTGGCTGATGAGGTAGGAGTGACCGCAGTGGACCTCTACAGCGTCAAAACCGGCTGTCATAGCTCTTTTTGCAGCTTCACCGTATTTCTTTACGATAGCTTCGATCTCATCCTTTTCGAGCGGACGAGGTGTCTCGCCGCCATCTTTTGAAGGGATGTTTGATGAGGAAACAGGCTGTACTCCGGTACGTGCGGAAGAAGCAGATGCTCCTGCGTGGTTGATCTGTATAGCTACCATGGCGCCCTCATCGTGGAGCACTTCCGTAAGCTTATAGAATCTCGGCATATAGCTGTCGTGGTCGATCCTGATCTGGCTTGTGCCGTTCGATCCTGTAGGATAATCAACGTTTGCATTCTCAACGATGATGAGGCCGACGCCGCCTCTTGCTCTTAATCTGTAGTAATTGATGTGCTGATAGCTCATCTGACCGTCCGGCTCGCCGTAATTGGTTCCCATAGGAGTCATGACTACTCTGTTCTTGAATGTAGTACGCTTGACGGTGATAGGCTCAAAAATGTTTGGATAATCCTTTTTCATCTCGTATTCCTCCAGGCGGTTATCTTACTGTCTTGTGGTAATTAAATGATAAATAAAAAACAGGCAAAAGAAAATTATCTTTAATGCCTATTTTTGATAGCCTGAAGGTATCAATTAGTAGAAATCGATACAGTCAATAATATATGCTGTTCAAATAGTCGTTTTCAATATATCAGAATCGAGATCGGATCCCTGTATCATAAAATCAATAAATCTCTTTGTTGCCGGCATGAGATAGTGGTTTTTGAGCCAGACAATATTAACATAATGGATGAGCTCCGCATCAGATACGCTGTGTATCTTAAGATACTTATCATTGAGAATATCGACCTTTGCAACAAGAGCAATTCCGAACTGCTCTCTTACCAGCGCCTGTATGGAATTCTCATCGGAACACTCGCAGAGTATATCCGGGTTGATACCGAGATTTCTGTACAACCTTTTCGTATAGCCTCCGAGACCGGAGATCCTGTCATAGCCTATCACCGGATACTTTGTCAGCTCCATTATGGAAAGATCATCTTTTTCGGCCAGTGGATGCTCATTGGAGGTGATGATAACCATCTCCTGTTTAAGAAGAGGTACGAATTCAAGTTCCTCCTCATTCTCCGAGTATGCACAGAATCCCACATCGAGCTTTCCGTTCTTGATATCCCTGATTATAGAGGAAGTTCTGTTCTGGGTGAAACCGAATGTAACGTGTTCGTTGCCGGGTGTATCGAGGAAGGAACGTACCTTATGCGGAATATAGTAGTTGGCAAGCGGAAATACATATCCGATGTCGATACGGCCGCCGGACGATGACATTTCCTTCATCTTATATACAGCAATATCGCACTCCTCCAGAATGCGGTTTGTATATTCGAGGAAGAGTCTGCCGCTTCCGGTAAGAGCAATGCCTCTTCCCGAGCGCTCGAAAAATACTACGCCGAGCTCCTGTTCAAGTGAATCTATCGAACGGGAGAGAGACGGCTGCGAGATATACAGTTCCTCCGCTGCAGCGCGAAAGTTCTGCAGCCTGGCTACCGCCTGAAAGTATCTCAGCTGATTCAGGGTCATTGATTTTTCCTCCGTTGCGATGCAGTTTCAATTAATCCATAATCAATATATCACATTGCGGATGCATTTGATAGCCTGAAGCTATCATTAATTACAAATAATAGCATTTGACGGTATCATATGTGAGAGCTACAATATACACAACAAATAGTTATAGTTTTAACAAAGTTGTCTTCTGACTTGTGGTGAATCAGAGGTTTTTGCAGGAAACGTCAGCTGCAGACCGTCGTACAGGACAATCATTTAAAAGAACGATCATTTATAAGGAGAAAGAACAATGGCAGAAAGAATCACAGGACATACAGAACTCATAGGGCTTATGGCTTACCCTATCCGTCATTCCAGCTCACCTGCAATGCAGAATGAAGCTTTCGCAGAAGTAGGAGCTGATTATGCTTACCTCGCATTCGAAGTCGGCGCTGATGAGATCGAGGATGCAGTCAAGGCTATACGTACACTCAAGATGAGAGGCTCCAATGTATCAATGCCTAACAAGACTCTGGTAGGTCAGTACCTCGATGAGCTGGATCCTGCTGCTGAGCTCTGCGGAGCAGTTAACACTATCGTAAATGATAACGGCCATCTTAAGGGATATATCACAGACGGTATCGGTTTTATGGCAGCTATCAAGGATAACGGCATCGACCCGATCGGCAAAAAAATGACTATCGTTGGAGCCGGCGGCGCTGCTACAGCTATCGAGATCCAGGCTGCTCTGGACGGAGTTGCTGAGATTTCCATCTTCAACATCAAAGATAAATTCTACGAAGTAGGCGAAGATACCGTAAGAAAAATCAACGAGAACACAAACTGCAAGGCCGCTATGTATGACCTCGCTGACACAGAGAAACTCCGCGAGGAGATGGCAGACAGCTACCTCTTCGTAAATGCTACAGGCGCAGGCATGAAGCCTCTCGAGGATGTTTCCGTTGTTCCTGACAAGAGCTTCTTCCGTCCGGAACTCATCGTTGTAGATGTACCTTACGGAACACTGCTCACAAAGATGCGCAAAATGGCTAAAGAAGTCGGCTGCAAGACCATGAACGGACTCGGGATGATGCTCTTCCAGGGAGCAGCAGGATTCGAGCTCTGGACAGGAAAGCCGATGCCAATCGAGCATATGAAGGAAGTCCTCGGCATCAGCTACGATGACTGATAAGGCTTGAAAGGATATTTGTCCGCAGATACACCTGCCGGCACAGACAGATGTGAGCCGGCTGAATGAAGATCGCAATCATTAAATAAATAATAAGGGGAAAAACCATGACTGATAAAAAATACTTACCAAGTGTGATAGTTCTCTATCTGAACTATTTCCTGCACGGCATCGGATGCTCCGTCCTCGGACAGGCCGTAATCAAGGATGCTCTCTCAGCAAGCTGGGGAGTTGAAGCAATGTCGATCACAGCTATCGCAGCTGCTCTCGGACTCGGAAGACTGATCGCTCTTCCTTTCGCAGGTCCTCTTTCCGACAAACTCGGACGCAGGATATCGACAGCTATCGGCGGATTCTCATATGCCGTTTATCTGATCGGACTCGCTCTGGCATTCAACGCAGGCGGCGGCAGCGGCTACAAGATCGCATATGTATGCGCTATCGTAGGCGGAATCGCTAACTCTTTCCTCGACACCGGAATATATCCTGCTGTTGCGGAAATCATCAACAAGGCGCCTGGCGTTGCTACAATGGGAATAAAATTCGCTATCTCGGGTTCGCAGTTCCTGCTGCCGTTCTTCCTCGGCGTTACCGTTGGAACAACTGCAGGCGGACTGGTTACATACAACATGCTGTTCTACATCGTAGGTGCTGCTTATCTCGTACTGATGGCTCTCATTCTCTTCCTGCCTCTGCCTGATTCAGACAGCAAGGCCGAGAAAAAAGAGGGACTGCTGCAGAGCATCAAGAATGCGCACTTCTCCGCAGGATCGATCGCTATGATCCTCATCGGATTCACCTGCACAGGTACATTCCAGCTCTGGCTGAACTGCGCACAGAACTATGCCAAGGATGTTGCAGGTTGGGCTGAACCTCAGATCATGCAGTCGTTCTATGCTATCGGAACAATGATAGGCCTCGTCGTTACAGCTCTTCTGACAAGCAAGATCAAGGATGTAAGATTCGTAATGATCTATCCGGCTGTCTGCCTCGCAATGATGGTAATCGTTCTTATGGCACCTTCACAGGGCGTACTCAAAGTCGGCGCATTCGTTCTCGGATGGTTCGGAGCAGGCGGACTGCTGCAGATCGCAACTTCCGTATGCAACATGCTCTTCCCTAAGATCAAGGGAACAGTTACAGCACTCGTAATGATCGCTTCATCACTTTGCAACTACACTATCCTGACAGCTGCTGCATCAATGACTCCGAGCGGAGTAATGATCATGAACATCGTTCTGACAGGAATCGGAGTACTGCTCGGAGTATTCGTAAACATGAACTACAGCAAGATGCTCGCAAATGCTGAGGAAGCATAAAAGATCTGAATAGATGCAGCATAACAGACCTGACTAACAGAAAGGAAAGTGAGATGAACACTGTAAAAGTAAGAAATACCGTGATTGGCGAAGGTATGCCGAAGATCTGCGTGCCTATCGTAGGAATAACAAAAGAAGCCATCCTGGAGGAAGCCCGTGCTATCACCAAACTGCCTGCAGATGTAGTAGAATGGCGCATAGACTGGTTTGAAAACGTGTTCGACTTCGATGCACTCGAGGATGTGATGAAGGAACTCCGGGAGGTTCTCGGCGATCTGCCTATACTCATGACTTTCCGTACTTCAAAAGAAGGCGGAGAGAAGGCTGTCGAAGATGATGTTTATGCTGACATCAATATCAGAGCTGCTCAGACAGGCTATATAGATATGGTGGATGTCGAAGTATTCACAGGCGATGAGGTAGTCAGAAAGATCATCGATGGCGCGCATGCTGCCGGCGTCAAGGTCGTAGCTTCCAACCACGATTTCCACAAGACTCCGGACAAAGATGATATAGTCGGCCGTCTCTGCAAGATGCAGGAGCTTGGCGCAGACATACCTAAGATCGCTGTAATGCCTCAGAACAAGAAGGACGTTCTTACACTTCTCGCTGCAACAGAGGAAATGGCAGGAGAACACGCTGATCGTCCTATAATCACCATGTCTATGGCGGGGACAGGCGTTATAAGCCGTCTCGCAGGCGAGGTGTTCGGTTCGGCACTTACATTCGGAGCAGCTGCAAAGGCATCGGCTCCGGGACAGATGGGAGTAGAGGATCTGAAACAGGTTCTCACACTGCTGCACGGAGCTCTCTAAATAATGCTCGTTAACGCTCCGTTCCCGATGACATGTGTTCTTCCGGGACGGAGCGCTTTTTAAAGAAAGGGTATAGAGCCATGACAAAAACAATAAAATGGCTTGATCACAATCTGGAGGAATTCCTGCTGACCCTGCTGTTGCTGGCTATGGCAGTCATAATGGGAATACAGGTTTTCTCGCGCTTCGCACTCAGAGCGTCGTTGTCGTGGACAGAGGAACTGACAAGATATCTCTTTATCTGGTCGGGTTTTCTCAGCGTCAGCTATTGCACCAAGAGATGTATCTCGATCAAGATAGAACAGTTCGTGGCAAGATTCTCAAGGCGCAAAAAGGCGTTCATCAAAGTCATAAATCATACAATAGAGCTGGCATTCTTTTTATACATGATACCGTTTGCTTTCATGTATATGATGTCTGCGGTGGAGAGCGGGCAGGTGAGTCCTGCCCTGGGGATACCGATGTACTATATACAGGCGGCTCCATTTGTGTCATTTATCCTGGTAGCTTTCAGGATCATACAGAGGTGGATCATAGAATTCAGGATCTCGCTCGGACAGAATGTTTATGACCCGGCGCACCCTGAACGCAATACTCCTGAATCATTTATTGAAGCAGGCACGGCAGCATCGGCCGATGCCGGGAAGGAGTGATCATGCCGGTAGGATTATTATTCATACTGTTCGTAATATTTCTTGTAATAGCAATACCTGTAGGCATTACACTTGGAATAACCGCTGTACTGCCTCATATATTCGATCCGTCGTTCACGGTGGGAGCCAAATATCTCATCAGGGCTATGTTCGGCGGACTTGACAGCTTCCCGCTGTTGGCGGTCCCGATGTTTGTACTTTCGGGAATCATCATGGCCAAAGGCGGGATATCGCGCAAGATATTTGATATATTTGCTTATTTTTTCGGCAGATTCACTGCCGGAATGCCATGTGCTGTGATCGTAACCTGCCTGTTCTACGGCGCGATCTCCGGCTCTGCGCCGGCGACCGTTGCTGCCGTAGGCAGCATGACCATCCCGATCCTGATCGGGCTGGGCTACGACAGGACCTTCTCTACGTCTGTCGTAGCGGTCGCCGGCGGTCTCGGCGTTATCATTCCTCCGAGCATTCCTTTCATCATGTACGGAATGGCATCAGGTGCATCGGTAAGCGATCTTTTTCTCGCAGGCATAATACCCGGCCTCGTGATAGCTGTACTGCTGATGGGCTACGCCGTATTTTTCTGCAAAAAGAACGGTGAAGACAGGGTCAGGATACAGGCGGAGATAGGAAAACTCCATGAAAAAGGATTCGGAAAAGTGTTCAGGGAAAGCTTCTGGGCAATACTGAGCCCGGTCATAGTTCTCGGCTGCATTTACTCGGGGATCACCTCGCCGACGGAAGCCGCAGTCATCTCGGTGTTTTACGCGCTGATCGTCAGCCTCTTTATATACAGAGAGATAAAGCCTGGCGATCTATGGGGCATACTGGTTGAAGCGATAAAGACCTTTACGCCTATACTGTTCATACTGGCGGCATCAACTGCTTTCTCGAGAGTGCTGACTCTGATGCAGGTCCCACAGACAGTAAGCTCGTTTATCCTCGGAAATTTCTCGAGCAAGGTCGTCATATTGCTTGTTATTAACATATTCCTGCTGCTGGTCGGCATGGTAATGGATACGACGCCTGCGATACTGATACTGACACCGATACTGCTGCCTATAGCGCAGGGGATCGGTATGGATCCGGTACAGTTCGGCGTGATAATGGTCGTAAATCTGGCTATCGGGTTCGTGACTCCTCCGATCGGTGTAAATCTGTTCGTTGCAAGCGCTCTTACGGATGTTCCGGTCATGGAGATAGCAAAGAAAGCGATGCCGATGATAGGTCTGTTCCTCGTCGCGCTGTTGCTGTTCACTTTCGTGCCGGCATTCTCGCTGGCGCTGCTGTAACTGGTGCAATGGAGGTGTTATGGTTATGAAGAAATCAAAATCATATCGCGCGCTGCTCAGGATCGCTGTACTCTGCATCAGCTTGATGCTTGCAGCCGGTTTCATGGCTTCGTGCAGCAGCAATGACGGAGAACAGAGATATGCTTATCCCCTTGCGACTGCCAGTCCGGAAGATACTGTAACGCAGATATACGCAGAGAAATTTGCAGAAGAAGTGGACAGACTCAGCGACGGACGTATCAAAATACAGGTTTACGCCAATTCTACGCTCGGCGGTGACCGGGAGCTGCTCGAATCCTGCAAAGACGGGGATATCCCGTTCGTAGTGCAGAACACAGCGCCGCAGGTCACATTTATGCCGGATCTTGCGATCTTTGATGTGCCGTGCGCATTCGAAGACCTGAAAGACTGCAGAAAAGTGCTGGATGATCCGTCTTTCAGCTCTGTCATAAGCAGTGTATATGAAAACGGCGGTTATCAGCTGCTCGGCATAGCTGACCAGGGATTCCGCGTGATGAGTACGAACAAAGCCGTAAAGGCTGCAGGAGATTTCAAAGGACAGAAAATCCGGACAATGGAGAACCCGTATCATCTGGCATTCTGGAAATCCATAGGAGCCAATCCGACGCCGATGAGCTTTGCCGAAGTATATATAGGACTGCAGCAGCATACGATAGATGCTCAGGAGAATCCTTACGAAGTCATCGTGTCGAACAGGCTTTACGAGCAGCAGGATTACGTGGTGGAAACCAATCATCTGCCGCACCTTATCACTCTGATCATGAATGACGAGTTCTTTAAGGATATGCCTGCGGAAGATCAGAATATCATGAAGGAAGCCGCAGCTGCTGCGACCGAATACGCGCGGCAGGCCTCGGATGACAGGATAGCAGACAGGATTAAGACTATCGAAGACAGCGGCACCGAAATTCTGAAGGTCGATGAAGAAACACATCAGGCCATAGTCGATGCGAGCAAAGCGGTACGCGACAGCATACAGAGCAAGGTGGATCCGAAGGTCTACGACACTTATATCAAAAGCATAGATGCATTATAGAAGCATTTACAGACACCGGGAGCTTCAGCTCCTGAGAGCATCAGTGGGGGATTGTTACCCACCACTGATGGTCGAAATGGACCCCGCCGCCTAAGAGGCGGGGGACATCCGGTGTCTGTTATTCTATTTCTTCAACTATACCTCAAATCTGATGGTAGTATAATTCATATCAAGAACATACTGGTATTCAAGCGATTTGGCAAGTCTCCTTAGAAGCTCATAATTGCTGACAGCCAGTTCACGTTTATCCTCATCCATATCAAGATTTATTTTGTGGCCGTCATCATATGTAACAACTGTGGCTGCATTTTCGCCCCTGAACCTTATCATGACCTGAACACTGAATACGTCCTCTTCTTCGTTCTTCTTCTTTCTGCGGTGCCCTTTTCCTGTATCGTCATCCCTGACCTCTTCGGCATAAGCTACCATCTCCTCCATGCTGAGAGAGACACGGTTTGCTATCTTAGGATCGATATCATATTCATCAGCCACTTTTCTGATATCTCTTGAAGCAGATACAGCTACGTCCGGAGCAACCGTCATATACAATACGACCTGCTGCCCTTCCATGTAATCCTCTTTTTTATCTTTTTCTTTCCATGCGATATAGCGTTTGCTCAGCACAGCAAAGATCAGGGTGTCGGTTATCGTATATGCCAGAAAAATCCACGGCGGAGATGCCAGCATTGATATGATATATGCTGTTAAAGGCATTATTACTGAACCGCTGAGATTGAGCTTTATGGCAAATTTTGAATCCTTCCGGTTAGCCAGATACAGCCTGAGCAGGACATTGAATCCCTTTACTATGAAAACAAGGCTAAAGATGCGAAGAGATTCTATTCCGCCTTCAGGTATTGTCTTTACACCGTTCATGCTGAAAAAAATCTCAGGAAACAGCATCACCACAGCCGTACATATTCCACCGTATGTGAGATTAAAACTGAATCCGATGTTCATAAGAGTGCTCAGACCTTTTCTGTCATCAGCTCCCGTAAGCAATCCCACAAGAGGCCTCATACTTCCCTGCAGGCCGTTTGTCAGTACGCATGTCAGGTTAAAACAGAAGGAGCAAATACCGTTGATCAAAGCTCCATCAGATCCGAATTTACTGAGCAGGATCTGCATCACGAAATATGACTGAAACGCAGTCATAAGAGCATATGTGGCATCCGGAGCTCCTATTCGTATTATTTTAACGAAATCTCTGATATCCGTCCTGTATCCGTCTCTTTTGTAAATATCTGTATACTTTGAGAGAAAGTATACGGTGGTAGATGCTCTGATCAGATTGGCACATGCCGTCCCGTAACCGGCTCCGGCAACACCCATATCAAAAGCACCCACAAACAGAAGGTCAAATACAAGATTCGATACGCCCTCAAGTACAGAAAGTTTCATGAGCATATTCATTTTTCCGACTATCTGCATCTGATAGACGCCTATAGTTGACAGCATACCGAGCGGTGAACATATCATTATCCCGATAGCATACTGCCACACTAAATCATTTATTTCCGGACTCAGACGATATGAAGCGATCACAAGATGTATCAGCGGGATCTGAACTATCGACACCAGAACAGCCATGATGACCATAAACTGAAACGCTGCTCCTCTTGCTTTGTTTATCTCCTCCTGCCGGTTACTGCCTATAGCTGTAGACAGAGTTGTCGATATTCCCACTGCAGCCAGAACCGAGATCGCACCAATCAGACGGTTGATCGGTCCGAAAATATTTACAGAAGCAAAAGCGTCGCTGCCGACAAAGTTACCTACAACGACACCGTCAACCGAAACCAGCAGCAGATTGGAAAGGTTGGTCATCATCATGGCAGGCAGATAAGCAATGAGTTTCCTCTTCAGCAAACTGCCGTCTCTTCTGTAGTCATTCAAAACAGCTTTACTGTATCTGATTTTCCCTTCATTGTTTGTATTTGTCATATCGTTTCCCTACCTTTTATTCTTTACACTCAGGATCACTGTACAAGCAGACCCCTCTTCTGAGTGTTTTCGAGGCTGCGTTCAAAGAAGAAATCCTCAAGGACCCTGTCTGTCATATCACCGAATATCGGTGTGCATGCTGACAGTTGTCCGCAAATTGTTCCGGGAGACAGATTGAATTCTATCAGCACCGGATCCCCGTCCTTATCCAGAGTCAGATCCCAGCCTATGAATCTGAAGTGCGCAAGCCTCATGTGCAGTTTTTTTGCGAGTTCCCGAAGATCATCGATCCCGGGCACTCTGTATGATCCGTCATACAGGCCGTACTCCTTCGCACTCCTCCAGGCTATATGGATGCCTGTTATTAAGCTGCTCTCATCCGGATCTCTAACGAGTACTTTTTCGTGAAGCCTTCCGTCATCAAGTATCTGTGCAAAATAGTTTCCTTCTCCATGCAGCGGTACCTTTTCGCCGCGGCCTCCTACCCTCATGACCTCTGTCAGTATGTGCACTTTATCGTCCATCAGCAGCGTATTGATCCTCACTGTGCATACCGAATCCGGATTCAATACTGCAAGTTCCGGATGCTGCTCTATTTCCTGCTGGACAATAAAGTTCATCCCTGTATCATAAAACATCCCCTTCAGATCCGCGGCAGTCAGATCGCAGGGATCCACCGCTATAATTCCTTTGCTGCCGCATGTGTACAGCGCAGGCTTTATGAACAAAACACATGAACTGTTAAGGCACCGCTCCACAGCTTCTGCTTCGCTGATGATGTCCATACCGCCATCGTAATAAATACCCGCTACTCTGCGGCAGACAGTCACGGCCTGCTTCACATCCGGAAACCAAACATCATAATACGCCTTGTCCGTGATCGCAGTTCTGAACTGCATGTTGTTTAGGTACGGAACGATCTCATTATACAGGAAATCCAGCGGCATGAATCCGGGATCCATCACCTGATCCCGTGAACCCGAAAACTCAAACCAGAACTCATCAGGCTTATATCCGAACCGTTCCCAGTACGGCAGCACTTTTTCTCTGTATGCTTCATGATCCGTAAATCCTCCAATCTGCGAAAGGTATTCCTCTGTCTCTGCCCTGAGAGCCGCAGAAAGGTATCTTTTCTTAGCGTTTACAGCTCTGTTCAAAGCATCATTGTATTCTTTAAATTCCTTTTCGTATGACATCCTTCACTCCCCCGAATCCGGTGCAGGGTCATTGCCAAAACATTTTGCTATTTCCCCCAGACATATATCTCTTCCTGTTTGATTCATAAACCAGTTATCCGGTCCGGTATTCGGACCATAAGCAGGAATAAAAACAATCTGTTTATTCGCATACCATGGTATAGCAGCAGTCATCTGCCTCGTCCTCGGAATATGAAATGCTCCGGTGACTATACCTATGCACAAATCGTCCGTATCCATGTTCTTTTCTATCAGTTCAGCCGATAATTCAAGATTTCTGTATGTGTTTCCGGCCTCAGTCTCCTTCAGGATCCTGTTTTCAGGTATCCCGTATTTTTTCAGACGATCCGCCATAAACTCAGCCTCAGAATATATCCCTTCTATATGGCGATTACCTCCCGTCACAAGGAATATGGTATCAGGATCACCTGCGGCCGCTTCATAAGCCCGGTCCAGCCTGTATCCGCAGTTTGTGCTGCCCAGCACGATAACGACATCAAATCTTCCGCTTATATCATCAGTACGGCCGAATATAAGCTCATTTATTTTCGGCAGATTATCCTTTGCTTCTTCCGGATGTTCTTCGAAACGATCTATCATTCGCTCAATTTCGTTATAGATATCTGCTCTGATAAATGCTTTTTTCTCTTCTGAGTCAGTGCCTTGTGACAGCTTCAGTATGCAGTTCATCTTGGCACGGTGAAGATTCATGATAGTTTCAAAATAATCAGGGAACGACCGCCTGGATGCAGAGTCAGGATTTCTCTGCATATATCGGAACATCACTATCCGCGAGGTAATAATACATCCTGCATGCATCAGATATTCATAGTTAAACATCCTGTCCTCTCCGAAAGACATGCCTTCGATGAACCTTATCCCGTAATCGTCGAGTATACTCTTTCTGTAGAATTTATTGCATGCCGAATAAACAAGCAGATGCCTTTTACGTATATAGTCGTCTGCAAAATCATGTGCGGTATCATATACCCGGTCATCAAGCATCATCGGTGTTACGAATTGGGTTTCCGGCAGAAATTCCACACGCTCGAAGCTGAATATATACAGGTCTGCATTATCTTCAGGAAGGGGCATGCATCTTTCGAAGAATCCCGCCTTCAGACAGTCATCGCAGTCCATAAAGGCGACCCATTCTCCCTCTGCCATGTCTATCCCGGTATTTCTGGCTGCTGATACACCGCAATGTTTGCACAGGACAAGTTTTATCCTGACTCTTCCGGATTCATAGGATCTGAGAATTTCAGCTGTATGATCCGTCGATCCGTCATCAACCAGAATCAGTTCACAGTCAGCGGGCAGCTGCGACAGGACAGAGTCTAAGGTTTCCTCTATATACTCTGCACAATTGTAAGTTGGAATTATTAATGATAGTAAAGTTTTTTTGCACATTTCTCTCTGTTACAATGCTCCGCATGACAATTCCTGCAGATTTCATAATCCTCATACTCGTAATAGTATCTGCATTAAGTATATACAGCTCAGGCACATATTTATTTTAGCATTTTTGGGTGGACTATGTAATTTCCGAAATACTCTGTTTATCATCATGGAACCGGCCGTTTATTGCCGTAATAGTCCACATCAAAAACCGGATCTGAACCGTCAGGCGCCTCAAAGCGCTGCTCCGGCTCATCTGTATTTGAATTATGTCTTGCTAATTACTTGCAAATGTATTACATTATTGTTGAAAGTGAGGTGAACGAAATGAAAGATTCTACTGTAAGTGCAAGAGTCGAGAATGACATCAAGACTCAGGCAGAAGATATATTACAGAAACTTGGGATACCTGTTTCTGTAGTTATAAACTCTCTGTATCGACAAATCATTTTTACAAATGGAATCCCATTTTCTCTAACTATCCCTGAAGTCCCTAATACTATTGATTCAATGAGCAATGAAGAACTTATTGCCAGACTGCAGCACAGTTATGCTCAGGCGCTTGAAGGAAAGGGCCGGCCTTTCAGCGAAGTCTTTGACGATATTGAAGGGATTCTGAAATAATGGATTCTTATGAAATCATTATCACACCTGATGCCGAATCAGATCTTATTGATTTGCGTGACTATATTACAGAAGAGCTTCTTGCACCTGAGACTGCGTTAAGATATGTGCGTGAAATCCGAAACGAAATAGCAAAACTTGAATATATTGCTCCAAGTATCAAAGTTGTGGATGATGAGCCATTTCATACAATGGGAATACGTAGATTGATGGCTAACAACTTCATTTTTCCGCGCACCCTGGCCGTTATGTATGCCGTGCCCTTTTTATGCGCTTTTACTTTTCCTTTTTTTTGAAACAGTAGCGACCGATTTCTTTGAACTGCTCCATTTGACCTTTCCGGTTTTGCATTTCAGCTTAAGCTGGATACTGCTGCCCGCAGTCATATTCACTTTTGTTTTATTCAGACAGTTCTTCGCTGCAAACGAACTAAGCGGAAAAGCAGCCGAGAATATCAGCGCTATCAGCAAAACAGCTATCACTCTTTTTTTCATTTCCACGCAACTCCCTTCTCTATCCTACAACTCCCTTAAAACAAGTATAGTAGTCCCGAGATTATCGCCCGGCTCTATACGCCTGACCTTAGGATGATACCTGTATTCTTCGATGATCATATTCTTTAAGCTGGTTCCGCGGTTGTAGCCGTGAATGAGTTTGATCTGATAAGTGCTCTCATCCGCATTTTTCAGGGCTTTATCGATCACTTTGATCGCTTCATCCCGGTAAAGCCCGTGCAGATCCACATTGATGATCGGTGCAGCCATTGCAGCATATTCCTCTCTATACTCTGACTATGTAATCTTCTTTACGCGGCTTTGGTACAGGTTGTTCGCAGTCTGCATAGCCGAGAGCCATTGATGCAACTCCGACAAGGTCCTCAGGCAGGCCCCACTCCTTAAGGAGCGCCTTTCCTTCTTCCAGCTCAAACATCTGCTTGCATCTGTGGATCCAGCATGATCCGAGTCCGGCTGCATATGCTGCATTGAGCATATTTGTGCATACTGCTGCTCCATCAAGTTCATGTGTGAAACATTCAGCCGTCTCGAACACCAAGATTATAGTAGGCGCGCCATAATACGGATGGATGTCCTTTCCGATCACTTTTGCATTCAGCGCATCAACCTTCGCTACATACTCCGGACTCTGCACAACTACAATCTTCACACCCTGCGTGCCTGCGCCGGTTGGTGCAAATGTTCCTGCCTCAAGAACTGCGTTCAGTTCCTCTTCTGTTATCTGATCAGCTTTATATTTTCTGATCGCTCTTCTGTTCTTCAGTACTTCCAACGCTTCCTTCTTCATCTCCCAGTTCCTCCTTTTATTTCCACTGCCTTTCCTGTCGCTGCTTCAAAGTGATATGCTGCGATACCAAGATCCACATTAGTAATCTTTTGCCGTTTTTGGACAAAGCCATACCTCCTGCATATGTGCATCTATTCTTTTCTGATGTTTTCAATTTGTTCTCTAATAATTCGATGGCTATTTTTGACATAAGCAATACACTTCAAGTTTAAAGGCTTTCCATTATATTCAGTAATGTCTGATAATCCTTCACTTCATGATAGACTATATCTTCTGTAGATAGCTCATTGAACAGCTTCTTGGCGCAGTCAATTTTAGCTTGCTCAATCAGCTTGAGATTCATGGACTCCATTGAACCTTTTGTTTCAGCAATGAAGAATATATGCTTTACAGTTCCTTTATTGAAGGCTATTGCCCAGTCTGGTGAGTAGTTCCCAACCGGTGTCGGGATAAAGAATCCCTTTGGCAACTTTGCGTACACGCATACTTCCTCTGCGAGATCCATATCCTGTGCAAATTTTCGCTCAATGCTCTGCCCATCTCTAGCATATCCATCTGTAAACACATAGTCTTGAACATTCTTTTTTGCCTTGTAGGCTTTGGAATAATCGGTGTTACGTTCTGCCGTAAATATTTCGCTGTCGTATATTCCGTCTGTGCGGTTATAGCTGATATGCTCAACGATTACAGTTGCCTTCTGCTCGTTGATAAGTCTGATTACTTTTGATATAAACTCCTCTGGATTGTCGCGAAACATCCTGAACACATGTGGCATCAATCCCACAAGTATCCGTGCCGTTGTTTTTCTTGTCAGTTTAGTCCCTTCTGCAATCTTGCCAATCAGATCATACGGCACCTGACTGCTTTCGGCTCTGTTCAGAAATTCCGTCCTGCTCTTTTCTGCAACAAAAGAAGTTTTGTTATTTACCTGATCGGCAGACCAGTCCTTTTCCTGAGTTCCAATGGTAATTGTATACTGCAATCTGGACACAAACAGATTATTGTTTATATGCTTTATTGACTTTTCAATTAGTTCTTCGCTGTCGAATTCAACTGTCTATGCATACTTATGGTTAATGTAATTCCATAGAGTCTGGAACTCCTTCCTATAGAAATTGTTATTAAGAGCATTTTCTTGAATCTTGGTATCGTGACCATCAGTGATCATGTTATCTAACGCATGCTTATCAAAGACACTTTGTATAAGTGCATGCACACCTTCTGTGATCTCGGTGCAGCTTTCAGGCAGCACCGCGAGATTATCATTAGCAAGGTCAGTTCTGTACTGATCGGTTACCTGATCCTCATCATCGATATAGTCATTTCTGACAAGATAACGATAAATGTCTCTTGCCTGCTTATCATCGATTTTGACATCTTTCCCATCCAAGACGAGTGTCTTGCCATAGAAATACTCGAATGTAGCTTTTGTTGGCCTCTCATACAGGTCGTCTCTGATACCTTTTTGAAGATCTGCTACAAAATCCTTATATCCATCAGAAGCTATTACTGTAAGCTGGTTGATCTGCTGCACCTGCGTTCCGAGCATATCTGAATCCATACGGTCTCCGTACTGATTAACACACAATCTTAGCCCTCTTCCAACTTCCTGCCTTTTCTGTGTAGGAGAACTGCCACCATGCTTCAGTGTGCAGATTTGGAAAACATTAGGGTTATCCCAACCCTCGCGAAGTGCAGAATGAGAAAAAATAAAGCGCACCGGGTTGTCAAATGAAAGTAGCCTCTCTTTGTCTTTGAGTATCAGATCGTATGCTGAGATATCGTCACTCTCGTCACTTCCACGTTTCAACGTGCTATCTATCTTTCTCCCTTTTTTATCTATACTGAAATAGCCGGTATGAGTTTTTTCGACATCTATTTTGCGAAGATACTGCTCGTATGGTGTATTGAAGATTGTAAGATATTCATTCAAAATATCTGTATATTCCTGCTCAAAGATTTCCCCATATTCAGAATTGAGTTCGTTCCCATCCTCATCATACTTTCTGTATTTTGCAACCTCATCTATGAAGAAAAGGGATAATGTTTTTATGCCCTTTTCATAAAGCTGTTTTTCTTTTTCAAAATGGGATCGTATGGTCTCTCTTATCTGAATACGGCGAAGATCCTTTTCTGAAATATCACCTACCACTTCACCTGCTCGAATGACCTCGCCGTTAGTGAATGATACCGTTCCCTTTATAGGATCAATGTCATTGACGTGATATCCACGATACTGCTCCATATTTTTTGACAGAGCAAACAGGTCATCATCCACAGCAATCAGCCTAGTTTCTCTGTTTATCGATTTGTTATATCCAATCTCAAACTCAATTCTGGCCATCGGTGGCTTATTGGGTGATATTACAATACTCTCAAGAAATAGATATTTATCGGTTCCCCTATAGTTCTTGATATCGAAGCCCTTGACCTCAATCCGTTTTACAAGCCTTTTATTGTAAGCATCAAGTGCATCCAACACATATACCAGAGTATGGTGCTGCTTGTGAGTAGCAGAATAATTCAATGTAAACAATGGATTAAATCGCTTGATGCCAGCCTGTGTTGCCGAACCACCCATTTTCTGCGGTTCATCCATTATCACGATTGGTCTATTTGCAGCAATGACATCAATAGGTCTTCTGCTTCCAAAGTCATCTCTTACGGAGTTTATGATCTTCGATACACTATTTTTCTTCTTTTCATCAAAGGTAGTGTTGAAAGCCTGGATATTGATAATCATTACGTTAATATCTGAGCTTTGACTGAAATTGTCGATTTCTGACAGATTCTTGGAATCATAAACAAAGTATCTGGCTTTCTTACCGTAATACTCCATGAAGTGATCTTGCATCGTCTCGAAGCTCTTCCGAACGCCTTCACGAATAGCAATACTAGGAACAACCACGATGAACTTGCTCCAGCCATATTGTTTGTTGAGCTCAAACATAGTCTTGATATATACATATGTCTTCCCTGTTCCGGTTTCCATTTCAACGTCAAGGGATACTGCTCCAAGTCCATTGCTATTAAGTTCACTGTCAAGATTAATGTTATTTCGCCGCTGAATTCTCCAGACATTATCGAATAGTTGGCCCTTATCCAATTGGATCTTGGCATTTGCAAAGCCCATTAATGCCTCATCATCAGGAGATATAATGTCTGTTGCCTGATATACATCTCTTCTGTATTTAAATCTGTCATTATATGGTTGTCCGCCAAATACACCAACTACGCTATCTACCGCATCCGTCTGAAACGGCTGTATTGTAAACTTGAATTTCATATCAGCCATTACAGCACCTTCCTCTGAGTCTTCGGACTATAAGTTTCAAATATCTGATCGAAGTTGGTTGCTACGCTATCTGTTGCCATCCCACTGTCGCGAAATACTGCATAGAACGGCTGCTTCCTAGCTATTTCTGTAACAGTCGTTTCAGTCACATCATTATCAAAACATGCGATCAAATACCCATCTGCTACCGAGAACACTTTTTTGCCTGCGATTTCAGTTTCTTCGATCTTTGATGATAAAAGAATTCCTAAATCAAGCATCACTTGAAACAAAAGATCTTCAGGTGTTCTGTCAGGCTTGATATTATCTGCCAACATATCCAAAATGCTCTGCTGTGTATCTGCTGGACTATAGTAGACGTCTTTCATATTACTCTCATCTACTCTTAACAGCCTAAATCCTATATCAATCCCGTCTGCTCTTATTCCTCCATCGTTTCTGACTTTAGCCCCTGCACGTCGTATTCGTTCCTCTCCTAGTTCTGCAATCGTATTGTATCCATTTTTAAAAGCCAAGCTGTCTGCTCCCACTTTCTCAGGAAGTTGTACCATAATAAAGTGCCTGTTTCCGCCGTCTTCCATATTCATCTGCATGATAGATTGGGCAGTTGTACCGGAGCCTGAAAAGAAATCCATTATTAAAGAATCTTTCCGGCTTCCAATGGCAACCAACTTCTTTATTAGTTCTGGGGGCTTAGGGAAACTCATTACATTCGCTCCAAAGAGCTCCTTTATTGACTTTTTTCCGTAGTCATTGTTAATTGTTCCATCTGTCCATATGGATTTCACTAATGTTGTAGCTACACTACCATCATCTGAAACGAGATAATCTTTTCTAAACACTCTCCATTCATTCCCAGTTTTTTCTGCAGTTATTAATGCATTTTCTTTTTCAACCTTACTTTGCATCCATGTCCAACATGTTTTTATTCCATCTGGTGTGTCCGGCCACACTTCATCCGTATAACAGTCAGAGTGCACGGTAGAAACCTTTTTAGTATTAGGATTGACATACAGAGGATAGTAGAGATTTGGCCTAGTCGTAGGATTGAATGATTGATTTCTATTTCTTAACCCTATTAATCTATATTTGCCTCTTGTATCCTCCTTGTTATACTCATCTATCATTTTTCCTTCTTTTTCAACACCACTTATACAGTTAGTATTCAGATAGTCCTTTACAAATATCAGTACCGACTCGTGTGTTTTAGCTACATAACGATCCAGATTCCTCCCTCGTGGATTCAGCTGGACAGCCAACTGGGCTACAAAATTACCCGCTCCAAAGACTTCATCACATATTTTCTTTAAATTTGTCGCTTCATTATCATCAATACTGATAAAAATAACTCCATCATCAGATAGCAAGTCTTTTGCTATTCGTAATCTAGGATACATCATATTTAACCAATCAGTATGGAATCGGCCATTGCTCTCTGTATTCTGAACCAGCCGATTTCCTTCCTCATCAAATTGACCGCTATTGTAAATATAATCAGTTAAATACGTCGAATAATCATCCTCATATATAAAGTCATTTCCCGTATTATATGGCGGATCAATATAGATCATTTTTACTTTACCAAGATATGTCTCTTGAAGCAGCTTGAGCGCGTCAAGGTTATCACCCTCAATGTATATGTTTTCCGTGTCAATACTACCAAGCGTTCCATCTCTACCAACCGACTTTTCTCTATCAAGTCGCAAAGTCTTGGATATAGGTGAATTTGCAAGAATCACGGATTTTTTCTTATCTGGCCATGTAAACTGATATCTTTCTTGAGGTCCCTCGACAACCGTCGTGGATATCTCCTGACGCAACACATCAGCATCAATTGCACGGACAACTTCACCATCTTCATTGATAGTTTCGGTCACTGCATTAGGGAACAGTTCTGCTAGCTTTCTATATTTTTCTTCTGCCAGATCAGGTGTGTGCATTTTAAGATTGTCCATGCTTTAATTCCTCCAGTTTCGCTTTGTATTCCTGTAGTTTTGAATATAGTTCAAATCGTTTCTTGGGCTGCTGTTCTTTCCATGCTGCAGCCTCAGTTTTTTGTATCTGCTTTTCCAGTTTCAAAATCTTTTCTTGAGTCTCAAGGCGCTTTTCTATTGTTTCGCTTACTACTGTTTCTGCCCGTTCTTCATACAACGCTATCTGCTCAATCAGGCCGCACCATATATCGTCAAGGGTCTGACCTCTAAGTTCCAAAGACAATGTATTATCCGGTATCCACTCTGTTTTGTATAGCTTCTTATGGTATAACGCCAGCTGGCATTCATTGTCATGGATGAGCAAGAACACAAGTTGATGCGGATTCTGTCTAGCTATTGCCTCTATGATTTTCTTATCAAAATCCTTTCTTTTCAGAGTTACTGATAGAAGCAGTATTTCTTTTACATCTGCCTCAGTAGTAAAGTTGAGGCTATCAACTGTTAAACTGTTTTCTACAAATATGCGATCTACATCTGATATAAACTTGTCTTTGAGTGCAGCTGAAAGTTGCAATCGCTTATAAAAAGCTTCTTTGGGAATTCGTCTATGTACTTTTGTAGCTTCCGGAAATACTATTCTCATTTAATCACCATGAAACATATTAGTTCGAAATCATCCAGCCCTGAAAAACCTCCAGATAAAAATGTGGTCTTCCCTCCTCCAAAGAAACTGTCGATGTCGCTCTCATCCTTTACACTGATGATAGACATTATCGATTCCTCCAATAGCTTAGATATCCTGTCCATTTTCTTGCCATTATTGGTTGCTTTGTTGAAAGCATCACATAATTTCTTATCAGGTGTATTCTTGCCCCGAGCAAGATGCCGCATTATGTCAAGTGTATCTTTGGGTTGTAGATGATTAGCAATTACTTCACCATCATTCCCGATATATACCATATAGAACGGATGCAGTCTGTTCTGGTTCTCAATATTGACGCTTTTATTAACATTCTTAAGCACAAAGATTACGCCAGGCTTATCGCCCTCTACGACCGCATGTATACCAAACGGCGTATGATCTATGTCACCATGAATCTTCATATAAGCCAAGAGATCCATTCTGAACTCGTTCAATCCTAGATCCATGATCGATACTCCACTTGTCATATCTTCAAGATCAACGACTTCTTCTTGCAGACGCCTAAGCTGGCTTCGTCTGTATTCAAGATCACCCTTTTCTTCCTGGTTGATCAAGTCATCATCTCCAGTAGATGTCATTACAGATATTCTCATTCTGGTCTCAACCCTGGCCTTCAGGTTTATATACTCATCAAGGTCAAGATCAGGCCAGAAATTGACAAGCTGTATAACAGCATTTCTACTGCCTATGCGATCGATACGACCAAACCGCTGTATTATCCGTACAGGATTCCAATGGATATCATAATTGATGCAGTAATCGCAATCTTGAAGATTTTGTCCCTCAGATATGCAGTCAGTAGCAATGAGAATATCAATCTCGTCTTTGTCATCAGGATATAAGATAGCTCTGTCTTTAGATACTGGCGAGAAGCCTGCCAAAACATGATTCATCTCAGTGCGATACTTCGGAATGGTCGTCTTTCCCTCAGTTGAACCTGTAACTATTGCAGTATTGAGGCCCAGCTCCCGTTTTACTATTGCACTTACATTCTCATATAGATAGTCTGCTGTATCTGCAAATGCAGTGAATATTAGGATTTTTTTATTTCCTTCATTGATTGGTGAGCTGACTTTTTCTTTTATAACCCTTAACAGCTCGTTCAGCTTGTAGTCGTACTCTGGCGTGATGTCCTCCACCATTAGAATAAGCAGCTGCAAAGCATCTTTATCCGCATCAATGTCCCTCTTCCAAGAGATATAGTCCATATCACGGAGATCTATCCTGACCTTCTTGCCAACGCTGAAGAAGTCAGTATTCTGATCGTCATCATCAAAATCTGCCGAGATCCCTGACAGATCTCTCACCTCATCAAGCTCAAATGAAAAATCACCATCCATGAACGACTGGATAGCATTTGATGTTTCTTCCAGATATTTATATATGCGGCGAACGGTAAGAAGGAATGAATGTACAGAGCTCTCCATTCGCTTTAGAAGATTAATGTTCATAAGACGTTGAATACCAAATTCACGTCCTTTACGGAAATTTTCTGTCTCCGACTCATCCAGGTACTTACTAAGCTTGCTCGGAAGAATGTATGTCGTAGGAGTATATATTGTCAACTGCAACTGTGATAGCAGTTCAAAGACTTCCTCGTAGTTAATTGCATCCTTACGGGTAGTAAGCTTAGGGCGAAGAGAAATAGGTTTATTCCTGTCTGGAAAAGTACCTATATCTGCAGTGTCATAGTAGGTCTGAATATGCTTGCGCGATCTTGCAATAGTAACGCTATCGAGAACCTCAAAGAAGTCATAATCAAGTCTTGAGAGCAAGTTGTTCGTTGTGCGCTCAGATTCCGGTAGCTTGCACCAGGCGTTATATACTTTTTGCGCCTGCTTGAAAATGACATCGATATCCGATTTTGTATTCAGTTTTTCATTAAATTCTGATGGCTCGTCTCCATATGCCAAAGCGAGCTGATTTCTGAGATCATAAAATCTATTATTAACTGGAGTAGCGGAAAGCATCAGAACTTTTGTCTTGACTCCTGGCTTAATAACTCTATTGAGAAGACGCATATATCTATTTTCTTTTTCTCCACCGCGACTATCAGTGCCATTGCCGTTGCGGAAATTATGGCTCTCGTCTATTACGACCAAGTCATAATTTCCCCAGTTAATGCGATCTATC
Organism: uncultured Eubacteriales bacterium; assembly: GCA_902774265.1. Classification (GTDB taxonomy): domain Bacteria; phylum Bacillota; class Clostridia; order Peptostreptococcales; family Anaerovoracaceae; genus Crickella. The sequence continues at coordinate 19,554 of CACYHR010000025.1, read as the reverse complement.
GGCAGACCTATAACAGTATTACCGCGATCTCTTGAAAGGTCTGTATGATAGAGTATGTCATACCGCAGACGATCCGCCGCAAGTGGGTTGTTAATCAGATTCCCCCTGAATGTCATCCAGTTCTCTGACAACTTTTTAGGACAGAGTACCAAGACATTCTTATTTCTGCCTTCATAGTACTTAATAACCGAAAGCGCGGTGAATGTTTTACCAAGCCCAACGCTGTCAGCAAGAATACAACCATTGTATTGCTCAAGCTTATTAATAATTGCCAGCGCAGCGTCTTTCTGGAAATTGAATAATTTGTTCCAAATAACACTATCTTTGAAGCCAGTCGCTTCATTCGGAAGTACATCTTCGGAAATATCTTCTAGGAACTCGTTGAATATGTTGTATAGAGTCATGAAGTATATCAGTTCCGGTGCATTTTCCTGATATACAGTTGAAATCATTTCGATGACATCTTCTGTTACATCAGCAAGTTTATCCTGATCTGCCCACACAGAATCAAACATGCGGAGGAACTCAGAGCTTGCCGGGTTTTCAAGCCTAGTCACCATGTTAGTAAGATTGTTCCCTCTCTCACAGCCTAGATCAACCGTGGTAAAAGAGTTTAGCGGAGAATATACATATGTATCTTCATTACCATCAACCAAGAGAAAGTTATTCATGCCCTCCTGAGTTACATTAGTTCTGAATTTGACCTTCTCACGCATCCAATCTGCACATTCTTTAGCAACCGCTTTTTGTTTGAGTTCGTTGCGAAGGCGAACCTCAAACTCCGTTCCATACAAGCTCTTCTCCCTCTTTAGCCTTGGTATATAAAATTCTTTACGCTCTTTCTTGGTCTTTTCAGCAACGAAAGTCGGTGATGTGAAGATGAATCTCAATTCGTCACAAGATTCCAACTGTTCCTTTAGTTCTTGATATGCATAAATCGAAAAGCACGCCGCTGCAATTGAAACTTTGCTACCGGTCTGTATTCTCTTCTTTAGGTCATCTCTGACAACCTTTGTAGTATTATTGAAAATCTCCATATTACAGTCTTTTTCTTCTACGTTCTAGCTTGAGTTTTCTCTTGTCTCCCATGGAAACTATCCCTCCGTTCGGATATCGAGCAATGCTATTCGCGTATATAGTTTATTATATCGTGAATTGACAGTTTATGAACCAACATTTTTCAGGACCTTGGCTACGAGGCAAACACTTACCTTTTATGATTATTACTATCATTTGCTTCTTTTATTTGACAGAGGGAGAGAAACTTGAGTATCCCTCAAAAAATAAGACACCTTATAGCTTTTGTTCTTTCTTCATCTATACGTTTATGCAACATAAAATCGCAGTCGAAGTAAATTCCTCTATAATCTGACTAATCAGCATGATGATTTTCATCCCGAATTTATCCATCGTGTCTGTTATGCTAATCCTCTCAAAACAGATCCAAAGGGTCAGTAATACTTTTCCACTGTGCTTCCGGATCTAATGTCATCCATGATATCGTCCTCGTTGCCGTCAATATCATTCCGTTTCGTATTACTACGGCTGCTTTCTCCATTATCATGAAAAGCAGCCCCAAATGCCAAACCGATTATTCCACCTATCAGCAGTGCAAGGACTGCCTTTCCTAATAAAGCCAGCATTATCTTTTCTCCTCGTAGTCATCATCACCGTTAGTATATTTCTCATAATCTACGACATGGATGTTCTCTCCGCCGGCACGGCAGGCCATATTCGGTCTTTTTCCTCCGAGTGTGTATCCTTCGGACTCTGCGTCACTCAGGAATCTGTGGAATACCTCTTCTGAGCTGAATCTCACATAGACTTTCCCGTCAAAGCTGTTTCTAAGGTTTTCAATACTTTTCTTCTTCATCGTTTTCTGTTCCTCCTCTCCGATGATCATGTGATTGATGCATACAGAGGGCGGAGGGACAGTGATGGTTGTTCCAGTCATTGTTGCAAATGAAAAAATCTCCCTATCGTTATCGACAGGGAGACAGGATAATAAATTATCTTCTTTTGTGGTCCCTATCGATCAAGCATTAGCACCTTGCCATTATGAGGTAGGTTGCTGTGCGGTCATTGAGCTTGTCTCTCGCGCACTCTGTATAGGTTTATATGTGTGCCTTTTCGGCATATATGGATTTTAGCATTTTTAAATGCTGATTTGAAGTACTATCCGAGCTTTTGCCAATTTTGTCTAAAGCTTCTGGATATTCTGATATTAATATGATACTCATGACTTACGCTTCTCGTAATCTTCATCAAGCAATAATACCTTACCATGAGGTAGGTTGCTGTGTGGTCATTGAGCTTGTCTCGCGCACACTCTGTATAGGTTTGTATGTCTTTTGCTCCAATATCTTTACTTTATTTTTCTTTCGAATTCATCTGCCGGAACAGGGCGGCAGAAGTAGAACCCCTGGAAATGATTACAGCCCAGTTCTGTAAGTATGTAAAGCTGTTCTTCTGTTTCTACCCCTTCTGTGATCACATCCATACCCAGGGAATCTGCCATGCTGATCACAAACTTCAGGACGATTCGGTTCCGCTCACTATTTTTTATATCATGTAATAAGCTCATATCGATTTTCAGCACGTCAGCTTTTACATCTTTCAGGAAACTCAGAGTCGAATTGTCCTTTCCAAAATCATCGATCTCCACAAGGAATCCCTTCTTTTGAAGTTCTGATATTATTTTTTCACATTTTTCCGGACTTCCAAGAAGTGCCGTCTCTGTGATCTCAAGTCTGAGCAGATGGCTGTCCACACCATATTTGTCGACAAGTTCTGTCAGAACACGAACAACATCAATATTGTAAAAATCCTTTGCGGAAGCATTGACGGAAATTGTCAGATTTTGTTTCTCTGTCCCTTTCCATGAACTCAGCTGCTTCACCGCAAGTTCCCACATGTACATGTCGAGTTTATGGATCAGACCTGCCGTTTCAAGAGTTTCAATGAAATCTCCCGGCATGATCATTGTGCCATCCGGCCTGAACCATCTTGCCAAAGCCTCTGCTCCTATCACATTCCCATCTTTTCTGACAAGCGGCTGAAGATACATTTTGAACTCTCCATTGTTGAGAGCTTCTTCAAAACTGCCAAGTACTGTTTGTTCAATAACGATCTTCTGATGAATGGTATCATCAAAATATGCCACAGTATGGGTCAGATCCTCTCGAATCGTGCGAAGTGCCGAATTTGCCCTTCCACACATTACGGATACCGGAATCGACGGATCATCAATATTGTAAACGCCAAAATGAATATAGAATGTGTAGATTCCGCTGTTATAGATTTCAGCAAGTGTCTGCGCTATTGAGAGCAGACGTTCTTCCTCATAAACACTTCCCGGAATGAGCAAAGCGAATTGATCTGATCCCAATCTTCCACATAGACCTCTCGAAGTCTCCGAAACATCTCTTAGCATTGATGCTGTTCTTGCCAGGACCTCATTACCCTTTTGATCCCCAAACAATGTGTTGATCAGTCTGAAATTCATGATATTTGAGGTTATCATTACCCATGACTTGTCCGGACTATTTTTTATCATCCCACGGGTAAGTTCATAAAATGCATCTGCATTGAGTACATTGGTCAAACTGTCGTGATGAGCAAGGTAATGAGCAGCTCTGTTACCTACATTTTCTGCTTCTCTGTTATTTGCTGCTACATCACTCTCTTTCTCAACATTCACCAGCTCCACAACTGCATCATATACGCTTCCGCTTTTAAGTTTAAGTTTTACCGGATTCGACTGAACGAAGTAATAGTTGTCTTTGAAATGTTCCGCCTTTTCCTGAGAGCATCCGGTCCTGCAAGCCAATGCACTGGAACAGTTGACACATTTCTGTTCTGAATTCCATATGCCATAGCAGCTTTCATTCAAATTGATCCTGCCATCATCCTGCAATTCAATAATACGGCATTCTATCGGGTCTACCACGCGGGCCAGCGCATACTTTCCTGCCATTTCATTAAGGAATTCTTTCAGTTCCTTAACTGTAAACTCAGCAGGCCTCATCTGTGGTTCAGATATTCCCCACTCAAACGCATTACTGCGATTCTTCTCCCGCTTTGATTCATACATTTTTTCATCTGCTTTGGAGATCATATCACGCAGCATATCTGAATCGTTCACGAATGCACGGGTAAAACCTATAGAGAAACCGGCAGTGGTAGTATTATCAATGGCAGGCTTGTTTTGTTCCAGGGATTTTAGTTTCTCATTGAACTCTGAACTCGGAACATCCTCTAAAATAACAAGGAATTCGTCACCGCCATATCGATAGCAGTGTTCCATTCCGAAAGTATCTGAGAGCAGTTTTCCTATTTCCCGAAGAACACGGTCTCCCTCATCATGGCCGTGTGTGTCGTTGATCAGTTTGAACCCATTCAGATCCATCATCATTACCGTAACTTCATGACCCTGATATGAATCGTAATCACGTCTAAGCGCAAGACGATTCCCAATTCCTGTGAGAGTATCGACATATGCCATATCGTTCAGGTTTTTGATATATACATTCAGATTACTGATGAGCTTCTTGAAGGATGTCGTGAGAACGCCAACTTCATCGTTCTTTTCATAATCCAGCTCTGTATCATAATAGCCTTCACTTATCTGTTCAGCAGCTTTTGTCAGTTTCAAAAGAGGGTTTGTGATCCGCCCGGTGAAGGTCATAATAAATACGATGAAGACAGCCAGCAGTACAAAAAAGACGATCGTGATCTCAACGATCCATTTGTACCAGGCAGCATTGATCTCATTTACAGGAACCGTGACATTGAGACGCATCCCATTGCTTAAAGGAAGCCAGACCGCCTGCTTTTCTACACCGCCATAAGAGTAACGGATATACTTATCTTTGCTTAGAAGTCCATCGGGCACCTTTGGCTGTGTTTCCATTGTTGTGACATCCATTTGGGGATGATAGACGATTTTTCCATCATCATCATTAAGGAAGGCATATCCATTATTGTAGAGAGTAATATGATTCACGACTTCCGCCATCGTGGAATAATCGATCTCAATGCCGATGACACCAATAAATTTCCCTTCATGAAATACGGGAACATTATAGGAAATCACTCGGGCGCCCAGATTATCTGTAATATATGGTGATAGCCAGACGCCTTTTCCGGTCGCTTTTGGCACAGTGAACCAGACAATAGCGGATGTATCATTCGTGTCATATTCGGTAATATCAGTCACCTCGTGCTGTTGGAATCCATTGTCATCTGAATGGACATACCAGAATCCTTTAACGTTTTGAGAAACTTCCGGATCGATCCGGTAATAATATGTCAACACGCCATTAGTGTTATATGCTAGTTGTTGGAAAACATCGCTTACCCGGTCTATATGGGCCTGAAGGCTTTCGTCATCTGTCCCGTTCAAATCAGATCCAACAAAGGATGATACTGTTTCTACCGACTGTTCTACATTCTGAAAATAGTAGTTCAGGTCTTTCTGGCCTGTTTCACATAGAAGGAGCAATGTCTGCTCTGCATCACGGTTTCCAATATCCCGTATAGCTGTCACACCAAAAAACATGGCGATGACCATCACTATCACAATGGCACTGACCGTCATAGCAGTTATCTTAGTTTTTATCGAATGCATAAACAATCCTTCTTTCAGATTCCTTTACTTCCCTCTTGGAAAAAAACTCGAGATCAATTCAACCAGTATATCTTCATCCTCTCTGCAGATATGCAGAATTATAATGAAATTAACACTATACATTTATCATATGTAGTATAATTTATCCAATGCATTATTGTAACATACTCTTTCGAATGGATGTTTACCGTATTTAACACGGACCAGTGGAAAGCAGAAACTATGTGATCTATACTTCCTCAGTCGTTTCTTTTACAGGTGCAAAGCGCAGGTCGGTAAACGCTTTTGCCAGCTGATCTTTCTCGTACGGACGTAGGAGAAAAGCACTGGCTCCTATCTCCCATGCATCGTATGCCGCAGATGTATCTGCATGGTCGGCTATAAAAATGATGCTGACCCGGGGATTAATATTCTGTATCTGCTTCGCCAGCATGACTCCGTTCATGCTGAAGCCGTCGAAGACAACTTCAGTCATAAGCACGTCGCAGCCTCTGGCTCTTGCCGCAACTACCGCTTTGTTCGGATTTCGACAAGGGATAATGCACACTCCTGGGACGAGTTTTCTTGCATCCTTGCTCATCTGTCTGAGCTTGGTCCTATTCTGTTCTACACAAAGTACGTTCATTCAATACGTTCCACTTCTTGCTGCGTAAAAATAAACTATCAAAAATCCGTCGAACCTGACAGGGTACACCGACCCCGTCAGATCCGACGGTTATCCATTGCGAATGCAGCATCCGGGTTCAAGCGCCTCGCTACCGCAAGACGCAAAAGGGCGCAGCTATTCCGTTCCGTTCCGTTCCGTTCCGTTCCGTTCCGTTCCGTTCCGTTCCGTTCCGTTCCGTTCCGTTCCGTTCCGTTCAAGAGCATATTTATATTTGAATAAACTGTCAAGTTTCTCATAAATTATTCCGCAATTTTTCAGGATTCTCCGCTTTGTGTTAATTATGTTAGATGAAGTATATCATATACTAGCATATTTTACGCTGTTTCAATTCAAAAAAGAATAGGGGCTGACCATTACAGCCCGCCCGCAATAACATTTGAATTATACCTCTATCACAGAAGAGCTCTCATTTATACCCTCGATCAGCGGCGCTATTCTGGCCAGGTACTGACTTACCTGCTCAGAGCACCTGCCGATGTAGAGCTCAGGCTTCATGATATCCTCTATTTCCTCTCTGCTCAGTCCGAACACCGCTTCATCCATAAGCCTCTCAAGAAGATCGCATTCCCCGCCGCTGTTCATCTCAGCGGTCGCCGCCATAGAGCACCTCCTGATGACCTCGTGCAGCTCCTGCCTGTCCCCACCGCGCTTTACAGCCTCCATGAGGAGGTTTTCAGTAGCCATGAACGGCAGGAATTCGCGAAGCGTCTTCTCCACGATTTTCTCATTGACATGAAGTTCTGCCGTCACATTCTGCGCAAGACGAATGATTGCATCAGCGCAGAGGAAGCCTTCCGGCATGGAGATCCGTCTGTTCGCCGAATCATCAAGAGTCCTCTCCATCCACTGAAGAGAAGCCGTCGCCGGAGCGTTGGCTGCGTCAGCCATAAGATACCTCGAGAGCGAACATATCCTCTCGCATCTCATCGGATTGCGTTTGTATGCCATCGCAGAGGAACCGATCTGATCCCTGGCAAAAGGCTCTTCGACCTGCCTGTCGTGCTGCATTAGCCTTATATCATTAGCCATGCGGCAGCAGCTCTGGGCAACCGAGGACAGCGCGTTCAGTATCCTGCTGTCGACCTTTCTCGGATAAGTCTGTCCGCACACATCAAAACACCCGGCAAAGCCGAAATCCGATGCTATGCCGCGGTTCATCTCGTCTATCTTCGCCTCATCTCCCTCGAAGAGATCCATGAAGCTTGCCTCTGTTCCGGTAGTGCCCCGGCAGCCTAGGAATCTAATGCATCCCAGCACAAAATCTATTTCTTCAATATCAGATACAAGATCCTGCATCCACAGAGCCGCGCGCTTTCCGATAGTAACAGGCTGGGCCGGCTGATAGTGCGTATATCCGAGCGCCGGAAGCGATCTGTATCTGTCAGCAAAGGCCGCAAGGTTAGCTATGACCCTGAGAAGCTCCTTTCTTATGTAGCGGAGTGCATCTCTGTATATGATCAGATCTGCATTGTCTGTAACATAGCAGCTCGTAGCCCCGAGGTGGATGATCCCCGCAGCAGACGGCGCGGCTTTTCCATAGGCATAAATGTGCGCCATAACATCATGGCGCACTTCCTTCTCTCTCTGCCTTACTGTTTCGTAGTCTATATCTGTGATATGAGCCTCGAGCTCTGCCACCTGCTCTTCTGTGACCGGCAGCCCGAGCTCCATCTCATGCCTTGCAAGCGATGCCCACAGCCGCCTCCAGGTCTGGTACCTGTTGTCCTGTGAGAAAAGCCTCAGCATGTAGTCCGACGCATATCTTGATGAAAGAGGTGATTCATATCTGTCAGTCATGTGTATTTCTCCTGATTATGCCGTCCCTCTCAGCACCCACTGAGATATATGTCACCGGGCAGCCTGTGTATTCTTCGATCATAGTGATGTAGTTTCTTGCTTCAGGAGGCAGATCATCCCACTCACGGACCCCTGAGATATCGCTTTTCCAGCCCGGAACATACTCGATGTATGCATCCGCCTTGCTCAGAAGTGCCGGGAACGGGAATCTGTCTGTCTTCCTGCCATTCACGATATATCCTGTGATGACCGGTATCTCGTCAAGATAGCTGAGAACATCCATCTTGGTGACCGCAAGGCCTGTCGCTGACTGCATCTCAGTCCCGTATCTGGTAGCCACAAGATCAAGCGGCCCGACGCGCCGAGGTCTTCCTGTCTTGGCTCCGTATTCAGCTCCGGCTTCGCGAAGCATGTCTGCCTCCTGTCCCGACAGTTCACCGACAAAAGGCCCTTCGCCTACGCATGTCGAATATGCTTTTACCACGCCTATGATCTCATCGATCTTCGCGGAAGGAAGCCCTGCCCCGACCGGTGCATATGCTGCCAGTGTGTTGGATGATGTCGTATACGGGCAGATACCGAAGTCCAGATCTCTAAGTGCCCCGAGCTGAGCTTCAAAGAGGATGTTCCTGCCCTGCTCCTGAGCTTCTCTCAGGACCATGCCTGTATCGCATATGTATGGCCTGATCTTATCGCAGTATTCCGTGATCCACTCTTCGATTATCTCCATGGTATACGGCTCTGCACCGTAGACACCTGTAAGAGTTAGGTTCTTCCATTCAAGGAGGTCTCTGATGTGAGAACGCATCTCATCAGGGAAGAATATCTCTCCTGCAAGGACTGTTTTCTTATGGTATTTGTCTGAGTAAAAAGGTGCTATGCCCTGTTTTGTTGAGCCGTAATGCCTGTCTGCAAGTCTTGCCTCCTCGAGCCCGTCGAGATCTCTGTGCCACGGCATCAGCAGCGACGCGCGGTCGCTTATCCTGAGATTGTCAGGAGTGACACTGACGCCTTTTGCCTCAAGATCCTGTATCTCTTTCCACAGATTCTCAGGGTCAAGGGCTACTCCGCTGCCGAGGATATTCATGACACCGTCCCTGAAGATCCCTGAAGGCAGCAGGTGCAGCGCGAATCTGCCTTTCTCATTGATAACGGTATGGCCTGCGTTGCCTCCGCCCTGATATCTTACGACTACATCGTATTCTTCGGTGAGAAGGTCTGTCATCCTGCCTTTGCCTTCGTCACCCCAGTTGATCCCGACAACTGCGCAATTACTCATTTTCTATTCCCCCTGTTTTCCTGCAGCTCTTATGAATTCCCTGAAGAGCGGATGAGCTCTGTTAGGTCTGCTCTTGAATTCCGGATGATACTGCACTCCTACATAGAAGCTGCTGCCCGGAAGGGACACTGACTCTACAAGGCGCCCGTCCGGAGAAGTCCCTGATATCTCCAGCCCCGCAGATATCATCTCTTCACGGAAATCATTATTGAATTCATAGCGGTGTCTGTGCCGCTCGCTGATCTCATCTGTGCCATAGATCTCTCTCAGCACAGATCCTTCCGGTGCGATGCATGGATACGCGCCGAGTCTCATAGTTCCGCCTTTCGGTATGTCCCCGTACTGATCAGGCATGAAGTCTATGACCTTGTGGGCGCTGCCCTCATCGAACTCGCCGGAGTTGGCATCACTGTACCCAAGGATATTCCTGGCATACTCTATTACCGCGATCTGCATCCCCAGGCAGATCCCGAGATATGGTATGTTGTTTCGCCTTGCGTATCCCGCCGCTCTGATCATCCCCTCAATGCCGCGGTCGCCGAAGCCGCCCGGCACCAGGATGCCGTCCGCATCACGGAGGATCTCATCCTCAGTCTCCTCTGTGATGTCCTCCGCCTCTATCCACCGGATATCCACACTGCAGCCAGTCTCATAGCCTCCATGGCGGAGAGCTTCGGTTACTGACAGATACGCATCGTGAAGCTTTATATATTTACCGACCAGAGCGATCGTGACTTTTTTCCCTTCTGCTCTGATCCTCTCTACCATAGCTTTCCAGTCCTCCATATCGCACGGACCGGCATCAATTCCAAGCTCCCTGCATACGATCCATGAGAAATGCGCTTTCTCAAGCATCAGAGGCGCCTCATACAATACCGGCAGAGTGATGTTCTCTATGACGCAGTCTCTCTTGACGTTGCAGAACATCGCGATCTTGTCATAGATGTCCTCATCGATATGCCTGTCGGATCTCATCACGATGATGTCCGGCGTTATCCCCATATTCTGAAGCTCTTTGACCGAATGCTGTGTCGGCTTGGACTTGTGCTCGCCGGAGCCTGTTATATACGGCACGAGGGTGACATGTATGAACAGGCAGTTGGCCTTGCCCTGCTCTATACTCACCTGCCTTGCCGCTTCAAGGAAGGGCTGGCTTTCTATATCTCCTACCGTACCGCCGATCTCAGTGATTATGACGTCACTGTCGCTCTCCTTGCCGACATTGTAGATGAATTCCTTGATCTCATTGGTTATATGCGGTATGACCTGAACGGTGCTGCCGAGATACTCGCCTCTTCGCTCCTTGCTCAGGACATTCCAGTAGACCTTCCCCGTCGTCAGATTGGAGAAGCGGTTGAGGTTCTCATCTATGAATCTCTCATAGTGCCCGAGATCAAGGTCCGTCTCCGCACCATCCTCAGTAACGAAGACTTCCCCGTGCTGGAAAGGGCTCATCGTGCCCGGGTCCACATTGATATACGGATCCAGCTTCTGGGCTGCGACTCTGAGGCCCCTTGCCTTGAGAAGTCTGCCGAGCGAGGCAGCAGTGATCCCCTTGCCAAGTCCGGATACAACACCGCCTGTCACAAAAATATATTTCATGCTCATAGTCCACATCCTCCCTGTATCTCCGGTATTACTTGCCTGAATCGCCGTAGTTCGACAGGACTCTTGCTGACGGGTCGTTGACATCACAGCCTTCCCATTCTCTGTTCGGCATCCAGAAGTCGACTATCATCTCTGCCTGCCCCGGATAGTATTTCTCGAAGATCTCGCGGTAGAGAAGCGACTCCTTGGTAAAAGGCCGGGCGAAGCTGTATTTGCTTCGTTTTGCCTCGAACTCCTCATCTGTATACTGAGCCTCTGCATAATCTTTGAGATCGTCCACCATCGAGTGCCCTACAGCATCCGAGAAAGCAGCCTTCTCTCTCCACAGGATCTCATCCGGAAGATAATCGCCTTCCTCGAAAGCTTTTCTGAGCAGATATTTGCCCTTGCCGTATGTGTTCATCTTGAGTTCCGGAGCGATCGACATGACATACTGCACGAAATCAAGATCGCCGAAAGGCACTCTTCCTTCGAGGCTGTTTCCCGATATGCAGCGGTCAGCTCTCAGCACGTCGTACATGTGGAGTTCCCTGACTCTTTTGCACGCCTCCTCCTGGAATGCCTCCGCGGACGGAGCAAAATCCGTGTACTTATATCCGAAGATCTCGTCTGAAATCTCGCCTGTCAGGATGACCCGTATGTCAGTGGTCTCATGGATAGCCTTGCACACAAGGTACATCCCGATCGAAGCTCTGATCGTTGTGATGTCATAGGTCCCTAGCAGGTATATGACATCTTCAAGTGCGTCAAGGACATCCTGCCTGCTCATGATGACCTCGGTGTGATCGCTTCCTATATGTTCAGCCGCTGTCCTTGCGTACTTGAGATCTATAGGATCGAAATCCATTCCTACTGCGAAAGTCCTGATCGGCTCGCTGCTCTCCCTTGCTGCTATCGCGCATACGAGAGACGAGTCGAGACCGCCCGAAAGCAGGAACCCGACACGGGCATCAGCCACCAGACGTTTTCTGACCCCTTCTGTCAGCTTTTCTCTGATGCTCCTGCAGATATCTCCAAGATCGCCACTGACGATTTCTTTTACCTCGGTCATATCGCGATATCTTGTAAATTCCCCTCTTCTCCAGTAACATCCCGGAGGGAACGGCATGATTTTGCTGCATATCCCAAGCAGGCTCTTAGGCTCGCTTGCAAAAGCTATGCGGCCTTCTCTGTCGTACCCGTAGTAAAGCGGTCTGATGCCTATCGGATCTCTTGCTGCTATGAACTCATCAGTTCTTCCGTCGTATATTACGCAGGCGAACTCTGCGTCCAGCGCTGCGAACATATCTGTTCCACATTCGAACCAGAGCGGGAGGATGATCTCACAGTCCGACCCCGAGCGTAAAGTGTATCCTTTTGCCTCAAGCCCTGCTTTTGTCTTCTCAAAACCATAGAGCTCTCCGTTGCAGACTGTGACGCACCCGTCCTTCTCGAAAGGCTGCATGCCCTCCGGCGTAAGTCCCATGATCGGCAGTCTGTGAAAACCCATGATGCCTTCTCCGGCAGTCATGACTCTGGTATCATCCGGCCCTCTGTACTTGGTCCTGGCAAAAGCTTCTTCGAATTCTGTAAAGGTCACTGCTGACCCTGTTGTCGTCATTATCGTGCACATACCATACCCCTTATTTCTCACCGAACAGCAGCAGGCCATAGTTAGGGAGCGGCCAGTATTTCTTGGATGTGTTCTTCTCCGCAGCATCGCTGAAGGCTCTCAGCTCCTGCATCTGAGGAAGAAGTGAATCCCTGATGACCTGTGCATCCGCAAGATAGTCCCCGTCTCCGAGTCCGGCCAGGGTTTCCTCCATAGCCCTGACCCCCTCGTAAATGCTGTCCGTAAGCTCTGAAAGTTTTGCTATAGTTTCGCTTTCGAATCTGCAGCCCAGTCCCGGGACTGCCTCTCTCTTGGCAGTCATATTGGCCGCCAGCTCAGCAGTATAGCTTTCAACTGCAGGAGCTATCCTCTTGATCGCCATGGATCTCATAGTCCTGGCTTCGATCGTGATCGTCTTGCAGTAATTCTCGAGCATTACCTCGCATCTTGATTCGAGCTCAGATCTCGAGAAGACCTTATGCCTTGTAAGCATGCTGACATTCTTCTCATCAAGCAGATGAGGTACACAGTCCGGTGTCGTCCTGTAATTGGAAAGCCCTCTTCTCTCTGCCTCTCTGATCCACTCGTCATCATAGCCGTTTCCGTTGAAAATGATCCTCTTATGATCTCTTATCGTCGTCCTTACAAGCTCATACAGCGTCCCTCTGACATCCTCCGCTCCCTCAAGTATGTCTGCGAAGTATTCCAGCGAATCTGCTACCGCACTGTTGATGATCACATTCGGAAAAGCCAGGCTGCTCATCGATCCAGGCATCCTGAATTCGAACTTGTTCCCTGTAAAAGCGAATGGCGATGTCCTGTTTCTGTCTGTGTTGTCCCTGCTGAATCTCGGAAGGACCACAGTACCGAGCTTCATCAGCACATCCTCGCTTTTGGTGTATGGTGCATCTTCCTCGATCGACCTGAGCACGTCTGTAAGTTCATCTCCCAGGAAGATCGAAATGACTGCAGGCGGAGCCTCATTGGCGCCGAGTCTGTGGTCGTTACTAGCCGATGCCACAGAAATCCTCAGCAGATCCTGATACTCATCCACAGCTCTTATGACTGCGCACAGGAAAAGCAGGAACTGCGCGTTATCATGAGGTGTATCCCCCGGAGCTATGAGGTTGCCGCCCTTGTCGGTTGAGAGTGACCAGTTGTTATGTTTGCCGCTGCCGTTCACCCCGTCAAAAGGTTTTTCATGCAGCAGCGCTACGAATCCGTGACGCTCAGCTACCTTCTTGATCATCTCCATGACAAGCTGGTTCTGATCTATCGTCACGTTGACCTTGGTATATATACAGGCGAGCTCGTGCTGTGACGGAGCCACCTCGTTGTGTTCTGTCTTGGCGAGAACTCCGAGCTTCCACAGCTCTTCGTTCAGCTCTTCCATGAATCTTGTGATCTCAGGCTTGATCGGTCCGAAATAATGATCATCGAGCTCCTGCCCCTTCGGCGGCATAACGCCGTACAGAGTCCTGCCCGTAAATCTCAGGTCCGGCCTTTTCTCGTAAAGCTCGAGCGGCACCAGAAAGTATTCCTGCTCTGCTCCGGCAACAGCATGCACCCTCTTCACCGTCTCATTACCGAGTATCCTGAGAACTCTTATGGCCTGCCTGTTAAGTGCATCCATCGACCTGAGAAGCGACGTCTTCTCGTCCATAGCATCCCCGCTGTACGAACAGAACGCCGTCGGAATGCAGAGCGTTTTGCCCTTGATAAAAGCGTATGATGTAGGATCCCACGCTGTGTATCCTCTTGCCTCAAAAGTCGCTCTCAGGCCGCCCGACGGAAAAGATGACGCATCCGGCTCGCCTTTGATAAGCTCCTTTCCCGAAAAATCCATGATGACTCCGCCGTCCGGTGATTCCTGTATGAAGCTGTCGTGCTTCTCAGCGGTAACGCCGTTAAGCGGCTGGAACCAGTGAGTAAAATGAGTCGCGCCCTTGGACACCGCCCAGTTCTTCATCGCCTGGGCGACAGCATTGACAATATCCGGGTCAAGCGGATCGCCCTGATTGATCGTCTTCCTCATCGAACGGTACACATCCGCCGAAAGCATCGATCTCATGACCTTGTCATCGAACACCATTGAACCGAAATATTCAGATACCGTACTCATAATCCCCCCTTTTCCGTCATCCCATCCCCGAAAAAAACATCCATCCACCCGCGCACCTCGCCAAAGCCTCATCCCCCCGCGAGAATTTCACTTCAGAACCTCATTCATAAACGAATCTCGCCTCAGACCCTCAATAAACAGCAAAGTTCCATCGGATCCCCAGCAACTCACTGATCCCGGGCGATCCTCTGTCATCTTCGAAATCCGACCGAAACACGACCGAGCCCTTTCAATCCGCGAGCCTCGTTTGGGAAAATGCACACATTTTCTCCGGATATACTGTGAAACAAACTAAAAAACATATTAAAAAGATAACTCGATTTCTTTTCAAAATGAAATACGTATATCATTTGCCTTACCATACATTCCCCGTATATCCTCGTCATTTTCAACATAGAATGGATGACCTGGATAGGGATCTATATATTCTATAGGGATATTACTTATACAGGTAAGTTCCTGCCTTAATGCCTCACATTCACCTCTCACCTTCCATCAGATCGAAGAATATCCCTTCTGACTGGGCTCTGCCGATAATTGCTATCTCCATAGAGTAGAGAAGTCTCCGAAGCCCATATAATGGAGCGGGTGGTCTGCGGCGGCGAAAATTACGGTGGAAAAAGGCCGTGCGATTTCGACTGGATCAGATCTCTGCGTGAGGAATGCGAGGCGCGCGATATAACGTTTTGTTTCATGGAGACCGGAACAGTATTCCTCAAGGATGGCAGACGTTATATACTTAAGGGCAAGCGCCTGCAGACGAGTCAGGCTCTCAGGTCCGGCATGAATTATCAGGGAAAAGCAACGGACTTCAAACTGGTGGACAGCTGGGGACTGCCCGTCCCGGAGGAGAAGCTGTATGTGAAGCACTACTGTGACAACTGCAGGGAATGCGCCATGAAGCTGATCTGCAACGGCTGCAGCGATTGCGGCAGATGTCGGAATAAACCTCGGCAGGATCTTTGACACATGTGCTAATATTAAATAGTATGCAATGCAGCAAAGACAAGAAATAAATGCTTTATCAAAGGAAGGAAGTACTGAATAATGCTCGTGATGAATGAAAAGGGCGTTCTAAGTAATGCAAGGATAGCCGAATGGACCGCAGCGGCTGAAAAGGCATATGAAGATGCCCTGAGTGAAAAAGAAAAGCATTCACATATGGTGCGGCTCGGCATTGAAGAGCTGCTTATGCGTTTCAGAGAGCTTTATGGTGAAGATGAGCCATGCAACATCAGCTGCAAAAAATACAGAGGAATCCTCAGGTTCGTTATCTCGCAAAAAGGCGAACAGATCAATCCTCTTGATATAGATAATATCAGTCTGAGCTACGATATCCTGGAGAAGCTGGATCTGAGGCCGAGATATTCATATCGGGCGAAGCATGGACTGAATATAGTCGCGATTCCGGTGCGGCTGCCGGCAAAAAAGAACAAACTGCTGATACAGCTGGCTGCTGCCGTGCTGCTGGCTGTGCTGACCGGAATGCTTGTTCCGGCTCTTCCCGGAGGAATCGGCAGTCAGTACATACAGCCGGCGCTTTCCGGATTTTTCAGCAAAATGACAGTTCTGTTCAGCGCAGCCGCTACTCCGCTGGTATTTTGCGCTGTCATAAACGGTATCACAGGGCTGGGAGATGTGGTCTCCTTCGGAAAGGTCGGAGGCAGACTGCTTAAACGTATGATGTTTACATACTGTATTGCTGCGATGCTCATGGTCATTGCAGGGTCGGCAATGGGACTTGCAAGCCTGCGCAGCGGTTCGGCAGGCAAAAATGTGTTTACGGATATGCTGACTCTCGTGCTGGATATGATTCCTAACAATGTTATAGAACCTTTTGCGACCGATAACGATCTGCAGGTGATCGTCATGAGCATATTCATTGGCGTGATCATGCTGGAACTGGGCGAAAAGGTCACTCGTGTCAGCAGCTTTATCTCCGAAGTGGGCGATGTCGTCAACAGGATGATGATTGCCATCTGCAGACTGTTGCCGTTCTTTGTATATCTCGGCATAAGCGATCTTATCCTGGGAGACCGTCTGAGCAATATCAGCAAGGTTACACAGATAGTGATCCTTTCGCTGGTCTGCCAGATCCCGGTTATCTTAATAACGATAATCCGGACAGTGTGGATGACTAAGATACCGTTCGGGAAACTGTTCTCCGCTCAGCTTCCGTCGCTCCTGATTAACCTTACTACGAGTTCACAGGTATCCGCGCTGCCTGAAAGCATTAAGTGCTGCCGTGACAAATTCGGCATAGATTCTAAAATGGTGGATTTCGGTTTGCCTTTGGGCATCGTCATTTATATGCCTAACGGTGCTATCATGCTCGGCTCGATCGCGTGGGTGCTGGCTGTCATGACGAATGGTCCTCTGGATTCAGGCGCTGTGTTCAAGGTGGCTTTTGTATCGATGGTCGTGGCGATAGCGGCGCCGCCTATTCCGGGCTCGGCATTTGCTGTCATGCCTATCCTGTTCTCGGCCTGCGGAACGGATATGTCCCTTATGCCTCTTGCCGTCATAGTGGCATCTACGATCGGTTATCTGCTTCCTGCCATGAACGGTTTCTGCCTGCAGGATGAACTGCTGATGACAGCATGGAAATCTGATATGGTCGATCGCGAAACTCTTTCAAGTATGATTTAAGATATAATTCTTCCTAATCGTGATCAAGCGGAGAATCTCTGCTCCGGATGGAAAACTAATGCATTTTGGAGAACTGTTATGGAACGGGAAGTAAAAAGGAAACGGGGCAGAAGCTGGCTCTTCTTATAGCGGCGGTGATCGCGTGGTTTGCCATGATCAAGGCTGTTGCAAAGCGTCCGCGTCCGTACACTGATAATCCGGACCGCGTGAGTGGGGTGAAATTTCCAAGAGAAAAGCGCCTCCTCCGTAGAAGAGACGCTTGCTTAATACGACAAACTGGAAATTACAGAGCTGTTCCAAACCGGATCAACTTTTCAACAAGAGCATTTCCTGTCCCGAAAGATGCATATTCATAGATACCCAGGCCCACCAGTCTGTCTGAGACAGCTACAAAAATATCGTACACTTCTTCTCCGGACAGCCATTTCGGCTTCCTCTGTAGAAACAGGCAGAATCACATAGTCCTGTCCGGGCAGTAAAACTACAGCATCAGTTCAGCAAATCCCGTGGTTTCAAAAATTTCCCTCACGTTTTCTTTAAGGTTTACCACAGACATATTCTCTCTGCCGACTTTTTTAAGTATGATCATAAGTGAGCGGAGTCCTGCGGACGAGATATAATCCAGGCAAGAAAAATCAATCCGCACCTTCCCAGCCTCACCAAACCGGGCCACCAGCTCCGGCGCAGTCAGGGTATCCAGTCTTCCGGAGACCTCCATCACCAATGTATCCCCTTCTGTGTATGTATCGATTTGGAAGCCTACAGATTTTCTCTCTTCATTACTTTTATCTTCCAGAGTCAGCTTCCAGACAGAAAGATTTATGCATGCTTCACGCAGTTCATCCATCAGGCCATCACGTATGCCCTCAAAAGATTTGAGATCCGGCAGATACCGCCCGATATTGATGCGCTCAACATGAAAACCTTTCCTGTTCGCGTACTGAATACTCTCATCAAGTGTCCCTGACATAAAAGCATTTTTTCCAAGACTGCTCTGCGCCCTTTTTGCAATCTCCGCGCGGTACATGTTGAATCGCTCCAGGATTTCATCATCCCCATTCGCCACAACCCGGGCGGCAATCTGCATATAATCGCCAAACTCTCTGTCCGGCGTCAGCCAGCATCCTCCGCGTTTTTTCATTACCAGCCGCATGGTTTCAAAGATGGCATCCATCTCAGAATCCGTGAAATAGGACAGCAGTCCTTCGGTAGTAATACATACCTCGTCTTCCACCCCCGCAAGAGCTTCCTCTACAGATTCCGGGTTCGTAGCATCGACGCTGACCATGTGGACATATTTCTTATCACTTTCTGAAAGAATGGCATCCACCGCCCCTGTCATATCAGCGATGGTCGCAGGCAGGTCTGCTCCGAAGTAGCGGATCCCTTTTCCGGCAAACTCTATAGGCCGCATGGTATAACCGCAGGGGATATCCAGCAGAACTCCCGGATTTTCCTTATTCAGGATTTCTCCCATCGTCCTGTATCTGGCTTCAAGCACAGACGTCAACACCAGCCTGGCCGGATCTGTAATCTTATCCGGTACATTCCTGAACAATTCCTTCGGTCCGTCCTTCTCAAGAAAAGCAACAATTTTCTTTGCAGTCTCGTCTCCCCAAAGCGCAAAGCGATAGATTGAGGAACGTGCTGTTAAAAAAACCGGATTGATTTCTTTTAATATTTGCTCATCAGTCATTGTGTCTCTCTTCCTTATCATATTTTTTTGCCCACCCTGTTTCTTTCTACCCAGATTGAACAAAACCATCTTCGACTTCTATAAGCGGCATATACTCCACAAATAGATCCTCAGTATATTCCTCCATAAGCCTGAATTTATTGTTGTCTTTTCTATATCAAGCCGCTCGATTTCCTCCTGCACCCGCCGAAACGTCCGTGCCGGGATGATTGCCTCGTGGCAGCCCTCCACATAGACCTGCGGAACCTGTCCCTCGTTTTTGCGGCGGGTCTTGTCCAGAATGTCGTTGGAGTAGTTTTTCTGCAGGAGCTTGTCACCCATGTAAGTTTCATTCGACAAGACCCTTTTAATAGTGAGGTCGTTCCACCCTCTTACTTTTAGATATAACAGTACTCTATTTCTGTTTTGGTGATCAACACAGCATCGGTATTGATCTTCCTTTTTAGCTTTTGACTCAGCAGTTCGACTTCATCCTCAGTGATCCCTATTATCACAACACGAAGGCTGGTCTCGGTA
>CACYHR010000024.1:1920-48252 GCA_902774265.1 uncultured Eubacteriales bacterium | reverse complement strand
CGCATCTCCGTCTTCCTCGTATCCATCGCATGCAGCATAGGCAGCACCGCGCTCTCGCTATCCGTGACGAAATCATCCATCAGTATATCCATCACAGCCCCACTCTTCCGCTCCAGCTGCTTCGACATATAATACGCAGTAAAATACTCCTGAACAGAACGATGCACGAACTCGTAATGGTCCCCCTCCTCGCGTATCACGAACAGCTTCCCCGTAACATCGTCAACGAAATCCTGCATCTCCACATCCAGCTCATTCAGCCTTATGACCTCCCTGACGAGAGTCTCCATCTCCTCATGAGAGAACTCATACATGCACTTCTCATACGTCATCGCGCACAGCTCGCTCAGATAATACTTGAAACGGTCCGTCTCCAGACCCGTCGCAAAACCTCTCTTCAGATTCTTCGTCTCATCATGCCTCCTCGCCAGAGCAGCATAGGCATTCTCGTAGAACTTGTACCCCTGCTCCGGTATATTCTTCGTATCCGAATACGTCAGCAGCATGATAGTCAGCAGCAGCGGATTCCCCAGATAATCAGCCTTCTCATTCTCTCTCAGCCTGAACCGGTTCTCCATGATCGCCTTCGCAAAAGACTCCCTGATATCCGCAGCAATGACATTGCTGTCGATCCTGCTCACCATGCTCACAGCCTGCTCCTTCCTCATCAGCATCAGATCATACACAGAGAACCGTTCCAGAGACTGCAGACTCATTATAGGCCGCGATGCCAGGATATAAACGCATTCCGGATAACTGTCCACGAGATGATTCACCTCATTCACGAAGATATCCCTGCATCTTCCATCCACCTCATCCAGTCCGTCCAGCAGCACCGCCAGCCTGCCCGACGCCAGCAGACCTGTCATATCCCCGATCTCCAGCCCGGGATCGTGACGGCTGAACTCATCATAGAGGAAATCCACCAGATCTCCCCGCTCCGGATCAAAATCCCGTATATTCGCAAGCACCGGAACCCTTCCCGTCATCCTGCTCGTTTTGATGCACTCCAGCATCAGATGATTCATCATCATCGACTTCCCCAGTCCTCCCGAACCGGCCAGGATCACGAACCTGTTATAACGTGCGATCTTCTCAATACTCGCATCAGTGATCGGCCTGTCCGCCAATCCATGCTTTCGCATGCGATGCGCCGGCATCTTCTTCCGCCTCAGGATATCGCTGCACACGAAGAAATCATAGAACGGCCGCCTCGTCTCGTACAGAAATGTCTTCCGCTCGCTGTACTTCGCAGCCGCCCGGTTCAGATAATTTGCAAAACGCTCTGCAGAAATATCGCTTCGCTCAGCACCGCCCGCGCTGCCGCTCTGCAGACCCTGCGCGCCATGCATATCATTCAGACCACGCACACCGGCATACGCTCCATTAGCCGCCGGATCCGCACCGCCCCTGCGCTCACCGCCAGCATAAATGACATCTATATCCTCATGCCCGGACAGCCCGATGCTGCTCCTGACGATCCTGCCCCTGCTCCTGCCGGCATCCTCAGTAATAGCAAGATAAGTCTCCGCACCCGCGCCGTTATCCGCGCAGTGCGTGCACACATACCGCCATACCCCCAGCAGGAACCGATCCAGCTCAACGCTCCCAAGCTCCCCAAGGCACGACTTGCAGACCGGTACATTCCCCGGCATTATGTAAAACTCTGTATCATCCCCGATGCTCTCATCAGACTCTATCATCTCAAGCACAGCGCGTACCAGCCACTTGCCGTTCGCCTCCGCGTCAACAGTCTCATCGATGAAACGCCTCATCTCAGCGAGCACAGCATCATGATCCTTCCGGATCCTCTCGTCGAACGCAGCCAGCGCCGCACCATCCCCGAATCTGATGTACTCCGTATCCAGGCTCTTATCGCAGTTCCTGAACTTCGAAGCATAAGTCCTCAGTGTAGTCCCATGTAACCCCTTAGCACCGTGATCATAGATCACCAGCAGATCTCTGAAACAATCCTCCTGGCGTCTCACCGGCACCTTCCTTGCCTTCAGAATCAAGGCAAAAAATATCCCTCCGCAAAAGCGAAGGGGTGTTACATTCTCCATACCATTATTCCTTTGTTAGTAAAAATAAACTGCCATCAACTGAATCAACTCAATCAACTGTTGACTGTCAACTGAATCAACTCAATCATCGCATTACCAAAACAAAATACTTAAACACTTAATACCTAATGCTGAAGATTCTTAAGCGCGCTTAAGCAGGAGGATCACATCCGGGGACGCTGAAACACCCCTGAATCAACACAGATTCCCGGATCTAATCACCTGTTTATTTTAGTGCGCCTATTTACAAAAATACGCCGCTAAAAAAGCCGGTCCCGGACAGATCCTCGCAGCTATCACAAGACAGTGCAGGAGGATCATCATGTCATCAAACATTTCCGAAACAAGCCGCAGCAATAAGAATTATATCCTTTTTGAAACAGATGATGAAGGGATAAAAATATATAATTCTGTTCAAAAATCAGAACGAGCCGGAACATCACTCGCACACATGCACATAGCCGGCAGGATAGTCCCTGCCATCAGACTCGAGACCGACGACCGCAGATACGACTCCATCCAGAGAGACCAGTGGAAAGAAGAACACCGCCGCAGACAGGAGAGCCGCTGCATCATCTGCGGCCATAACGGCAGATCCAGATTCTGCCCCCTCAGCATCCCCAACCCCGAATACACAGATCATGAATACACAGATCCCGAACACCTCGATTACAGACACAACAATCACGAGCACACCACCCGTACTATATCTAACTGCTGCAGCTGCTGCCCGCACCATATATCCTACAGAGCACGCAGATCCCATGTCCTTTTCTCAATGCTCACAGTCACAGATACACAGGGCAGAGAAGAACCATTCGAGCCGGTATCACCATACCCGTATGACACGGCCGATCACTACATCTCCATGCTCTACGGCTTCATCGACTACATCAGGATCCACCACCCCCGCTGCAGCCGCTGCGCCCGGCTCGTCGAACTCCTCGGCCACGAATACACCCTCACCGAAGCCTCCCGCATCCTCGACATCCCATACCGTACCCTCTACGGCTGGCTCAGGACCCTCCGCCCCATCTTCGACGAATACACCGCCACCATCAGCTACCGCTAAACCACAACATGCCATCAATCAAAACACAATAAACAATCAGTAAAACACCATACACAAACAATAGAATAACATCAGGATATCCGAAACAATTCAAAAGCCACCTTCACTGTCATCAGACAGCAAGCACAAAAGCTTCAGAATATCCTATTACTCAACAAAGCCGGGAATGACGAAACACTTCACCGCTTAACAGCTCCGTCACTCCCGGCCGACACCCCTAAAAAAACGATCCACCCGCCGCATCCGGCAGATGGATCGTTTTTTTTACTTTACATCCTCATATTCTGAATACCCCGGCCTGATCTCAGACGGATCTGCAGCTTCTTATCTGACCCGTACCTTGAACGTCGCCTTAGCTGTCAGAGGTTCAGTTCCGTCTGCACCTTTGGCACTGACTTCAACTGTAACCTTGTAAGTCTTCTTCTTCAGACCCTTTCTTACCGTCACCCAGCCGTTCTTCTTGTTTATAATTATATTTTTGCTGCCCCTGATCTTCTTGAATGTCAGACCATCCTTACAGCCGCTGATCGAAAGAGCCTTAGAGATACTGAATGACTGTGATTTCTTCTTAAGCTTAGACCTGCTTACAGTAACCGTCTTTCCCTTGATCTCCATCGGACCGCAAGCCGATGGCCTGTCCTGATACTTAGGCCGGTAGTAACTCATTATATAATTTCTACTTTCATATTCTGAGATAAATTTCTCATCAATATAAGTAGTAAAAGGTGTACTACCAGAATACATTTCAGGTACAGTTATGAACGTACTGTCCCTACTCGCAATGCCGAAAACCCAACTATCTTCATCACCTTTGCGCCAGCCAACAACAATATCTCCCATTTCCGGTGCTGTCACTTCCACAGCGCCATCATAATATTGAAGAGACTTAATAAATAATTCTTTAGTCACAGCGTGACAAGCATTCTTAAACGCTTCTTCCTGTCCTGCAAGCTCTGCACAATCTGTAATAAACTCAATAAACGGGTCAATAATAAAACAAGAGCAGTAGTTTAAATTTAAGACAGTATATCCTAAGTTGTACGAAAGCTCTTTATCAATTTGACTAACTGCAACACTTTCCATATCCTCCGCACCTTTTCCACTCAGAAGATAAGTCTTTGAAAACCTGTTCTGATTATCCTGATTCGCATAGACGCAGCCCGTAATCATGACATAGCACAAACAGATCAGAATACTCAGTACGATTATCAAAATCACTCTTTTTAACGTATATGCTCTCATCTCACTGACCCTCCACTTTCTCTATTTCACAGCCCATCACCTGCTAATTATTTTATCACATCCCATGCCTCATATGGATGTTTTTCATCTGCCACCGATCATGCCGCTCTTGATCTCTTCAATTTCTGCTCCATTTGTCGCCCCGTGCGGTATCACTATTATAACAGACACCGGATGTCCCCCGCCTCTTAGGCGGCGAGTTCCATTTTCGACCATCAGTGGTGGGTAACAATCCCCCACTGATGCTATCCCCCACTGATGCTCTCAGGAGCTGAAGCTCCCGGTGTCTGTTGACGGCGTCGCTCGCTCCAATCAAGCGAGCTTGTTGGAGCTTTGCTCCTGGTTGCACACGTTCCCCGGCCGACACCCCAAAAAAACGATCCACCCGCCGCATCCGGCAAAACTATTAACTGAATCAACTGAATAAACTCTATCAACTGTTGACAATCAACTGAATCAACTCAAACCTATACACGCGGAGATGAAAAAAAGCATCCCCGCTTCAGATAATCCATTTGATGAGGACAGGCAATTACCATGAGCAATCGTAAAAATATTCAAAAAGAATATGAAGAAAACATTCATGATAATTTCATGGATAACTGCTTGTCTTTTCTTGTTGACCAATATAATATTAACGTACACACCGTGGATGATGTGCAAAAAGAATTTATGGATTATCTGAACAAAAAGAAGAGAAAGGAGATACTCTCACACTACAAGATCTATCAGGCAAAAGACGGCCGCTACATGGTCCGCCTGCCTGATAAAGACTCTCCCACAGGCAAGAAAAAACTCATAGCAAAAAAGAGCCTCAAAGAGCTGGAAGATTACATTATCGACCTGCATGCAGCAGAAGAAATGACACTTCGCGCATTGTATCCTCAGTGGCTGGAACACAAAGCCCTGCATGTCACCGGGAGCACAATATTACGAGTCAAAAAAGACTGGAACAAGTATTACGAAAATGCTCCAATAGTCGATGAACCTATCAGCAAGATCACAAAACTGGAGCTTGATGAATGGGTGCACGGACTGATACGAACTCACAATATGGGAAAACACAAATACGGCAACTTCTCACTGATCATACGTCAAATGCTCGATTATGCAGTAGATCTTGAATTAATAGAAAAAAACCGTTTCCTGGATGTGAGAATAGACAAACGCCGCGTACTCACTCCCGAAAAGAAAAAGCCTGCAGAAACGCAGACCTTTACAGAAGAGGAGCGCATCGCCCTGATCAAACATGCGTGGACTAAATTTCAGAAGAGGAGCTGCAGAGTTCAATTATTCGTCCCTCTTGGGGTCATACTCGCTCTGACCGAAGGTCTCAGAGTAGGTGAGATCGCCGCTCTCAAATACGAGGATGTAAATGGCAGCACCCTGCATGTAGGCAGAATGGTCAACCCCGACACTGGTGAAATCACTGAACACACCAAAAGTGCCATTGAGGACCGCTATATCCCTCTCCTTCCGGAAGCCGCCAGAGCAATCGAAGCTTCACTTCAGCTCAGACAGGAACTCGGAATGGACACTGACGGGTATATACTGGCAATCAATAACGAGCCAAAAAAAACCTACAAACAGTTACAGAAATTGTTCTCACAATACTGCATAGAGATAGGTATCCCCGTCCGCAGCATACATAAGGCAAGGAAAACTGTCTGTACGGCATTAGAGCCTTATCTGAGTCCTGCTACAATCTGTGCTATTGTCGGTAATACAGAGACAGTACTGTCAAACTCTTACGTCTACGCAAATAAAAATCAGCTCGAATCATTCGAAAAAATGGCTGCAGCACTTCCGTCATCGGATCAGCAACAATCGGGAAAACGATCACAGAAACGATCAAAGTAAAAATAACCAAGTAAAAATCCGGCTCCACATCTGCAGACTCCGCAATTGCCCGCGGAAAACCCGCAACCCATTGAAATTTCAAGCTGTAACAAGTTTGTAACACTTTTTAGAAGAGAAAAAAAGAAAAACCGTTGGAATTCCAACGGTTCGATGGCGGAGAGAGGGGGATTTGAACCCCCGCGCCGGTACTACCGACCTACTGGTATTCGAAGCCAGACCCTTCAGCCACTTGGGTACCTCTCCACAGCGGTGTTTATTGTACCACAGCTGTGATACAGAATTCAATCACAATTTATTATCTTTTTTGTACCAATCTGTTTTGTATCGCTATTTTGACGGCGCTTATTTTGCAAAAATGACATCATTTACAGACGACGGTTACAGACCGCAGATAGATGCAGCAGGCGAAATTCATCAGCCTGCTGCAAACATTCCTTATTATTCCCTTACTATTTCCTTCGCTTGTCCCATCAATTACTTATCCAGATTGACGAGATTGAGTCTGAGGGCATTGGTGCAGACGCAGAATGATGACAGGCTCATCGCTGCAGCGGCTATCATCGGGCTCAGTGTCCATCCGCCGAATAGCGGAGTGTATAACCCGGCTGCGAGCGGTATGAGGAGAACATTGTAGATGAACGCCCAGAACAAATTCTCATGAATATTTCTGAGAGTCTTTCGTCCCAGTCTGACCGCTTTTACTGCATCATTTATGCTGCTTCCTGTGAGCACGACATCGGCTGCGTCGATAGCTACATCGGTTCCTGCCCCGATCGCTATACCGACATCTGCACGCGTAAGGGCCGGCGCATCATTGATACCGTCTCCGACCATTGCAGTTTTGCCCTGCTCCATCAATCCGCGTATTACTTCCTCTTTGCCGTCAGGCAGGACTTCCGCAACCACCTCATCGACACCGACCTCAGCGGCTATCGATTCTGCGGCAGCTTTACGGTCACCGGTAAGCATGACGGTCCTTATGCCCATTTCCCTTAGCTTTGCGATAGCCTCTTTGCTGTCGCTTCTTACGGAATCCGCCAGAGCTATGACCCCGAGCAGTTTGCCGCCTTTCTCAAAATACACCGATGTCTTCCCGGCATGGGCGTATTCACTTGTTTCCTTCATCAGCCTGATGACCTCATCCTCAGGCACAGAATTTTTCATCATGAATTCGGCGTTGCCGCCTGCCAGTTTGACGGCTCTGCTGCCATCCCAGGTGACTGCCTTGACACCGCCGCCCGGCACTTCCTCAAAATCGCTTATCCTGAGGGTTGTGCTGTTTATATATGAGCTGATCGCTTTCGCCAGCGGATGCTCCGATCTCGCCTCGACAGCAGCTGCGATATCCAGCAGCTCTTCACGGCTGACTCCGCGGCAGGCAAATACATCTGTTACCTTCGGGTCTCCCCCGGTGATGGTTCCCGTCTTATCGAGTGCCATGATCTCGATACGGCCGGTCTCTTCGAGTGCTGCTGCAGTCTTGAACAATATGCCGTTACGGGCGCCGACTCCGCTGCCGACCATTATTGCCACAGGCGTCGCAAGCCCCAGAGCGCACGGACAGCTGATGACGAGCACGGCTATTGCTCTCTCAAGAGCATAGGCAACTCCGTTTCCGAGCAGCATCCATGCAGCAAATACGAGCGCGGCTATTATCAGTACGGCCGGTACGAAAATCCCCGCAATGCGGTCCGCAGTCCTTGCTATCGGTGCCTTTGTTGCAGCCGCATCCGATACCAGCTCGATTATCTGCGCAAGAGTCGTGTCTTCGCCGACTCTCGTTGCCTTCGCGCGTATAAATCCGGATTTGTTTATAGTCGCGGCAGAAACGCTGTCTCCGACTTCCTTGTCGACCGGCATGCTTTCGCCTGTAAGCGCTGATTCGTCTACCGCTGCCGATCCCTCGACAATGACAGCATCCACAGGTATCCTTTCACCCGGACGCACGACTACGATCTCACCTTCGCGAATATAGTCGATTCCGACAGTCAGTTCCTCGCCGCCCCTCTCGACCTGTGCCGTTTCGGGTACGAGGCTGATAAGAGCCTTGAGGGCATCCGTTGTCTTACCTTTCGACCGGGCTTCGAGCATTTTTCCTACAGTAATGAGAGTCACGATCATTGCTGCAGACTCGAAATACAGATTGTGAAGGGACGCCATGTTTGCAGGATCATGCGGTGAAGCCGATACTGCACCGTTCGCTCCGGTGATTATTCCCGCCAGCACATAAACGCTCCACAGGAAAGACACGCCCGAACCCATAGCTACAAGAGTATCCATGTTCGGAGCACCGTGCATAAAGCTTTTGAATCCGCTCGTAAAGAAGGCTCTGTTTATATACATTATGACTGCCGCGAGCAGCATTTCGATAATGCCTATTCCTGCAGCAGTAACGCTTTCCTCAGGCCCGACAGGCCAGCCCCACATCATGTGACCCATCGAGAAATACATCAGTAGCAGGAGCAGCAAAACAGAAGACATCAGTCTTTTTTTGAGCTTTGGTGTTTCCTTATCCTGCAGCGCATCCTCCTGACGCTTGACTTTTTCAAGATAATTTCTATTTACTGGGAGAAGCTTCTTCCTCGCAGGCAGCGCCGTAACCGGCATCCTCTACAGCCTTGATGATGGCATCGGCAGAAGCAGTGCCCTCAACATTCATGGAATTTGTCAGCAGGCTTACAGCTACATCTGTAACGCCCTCAACTCCCTGAACTGCTTTTTCTACTCTCGCCTGACATGCAGCGCATCCCATACCGCTTACTGAAAATTTCATATTATTTCTCCTTTCGATTTGTCAATAATACTTGTCAATTCGACTTGTGAATTCGATTTTGAGAATTCGCGAATCTTCGAAAGACATGTAATAATCTGTTTATCTTTTAAATGAATACAATTATCAAAGGAACTATACTCTAAATCCGGTATACTTTCAATATTTCCCGGTTAAATAATTCTAACCATCTGAATCTGTTGTTGCAATTCAGTAAACAGGCGGAGACATATAACAGACACCGGATCCTGCACTAACCGCAGCGGACCCGGTGCTATCTTTTCGATATATCAGACTATGGTTGAATACAGCTATTTCTCCACCATCACGCTGTCATAGAAGAGCGGCAGGAATATGTACCCTTGCTTATCAAGATATTCTATCACCTGAGGCATGGCTTTTTCGCTGTTCTCACTCCATTCATGGAAGAGTATTACCATTATCTTCTGTTCTTTTGCAGCTTCTTTGATCTGTTTCATTATTATCTTAGGACTCGTATTGTCTGTTCCCCAGCTGTCGCTCGAATCCACAGTCCAGTCTATCCAGCCGTCTCCCTCTTTTTTAAGATCTTCCGTTATATCTCCCAGTACAGAACCGGCTGTTCCCGATCCTCCCGGAAAACGCACAATTACCGGCTTATATCCGCCAGTCGCTTTTTCGGTGAATTTATCCTGCTTCCTGATTGATTTCATAAAGGAATCCGCGCTCGAATAAACGCCGCCTGCGCTGTAATTATGTGAGTATGTGTGATTACCTATTGTATGACCGTATTTCAGATATTCATTATACATTGATGATGCCGTCTCATCTCCCTTGTCCGGAAGAGTGTCCCCGTTTGCTGTCGTCAGGAAGAATGTTGCCTTTACATCGTATTTATTAAATATATCGAGAAACTTTTTACCCCGGTAATACGGACCGTCATCAAGGGTTATGTAACAGATCTTCTTGCTGCTGCTTCCATTTTTGACGGCTGCCTCAAGTTCCGCAGCGTATTTGAAGGTCTCGGCCTGCATGCTCTGAACATCTCCGTCAAGCGCCTGCAGAGCATCTCTGTCAGCAAGGAGCTTTTTATTTTCCTTCTCAGCCTCTGCAAGTTCAGATCTGGATTCCTTCAACTCAGAAGAGTATTTACGGTATTCTTTGAATAGTTTTCCGTACTTTGGCACGACAACAATGCCGACAGATATGACGGCCAGCATAACTATGCCGATTAATATCAGGATGAAATTTCCCCAACTGCCTCTTTTACCTTGTCTCTCAGTCTCTCCCATGATTCCTTGAGTTCCTTTTTGCTTTCGCCGTCTCCAAATTTATCGTTTTCTTTCTGCAGTTTTGCATTATCTGCTTTGATGTCCTCGGTCTGCTTGTTCACCGCTTTTATTTCTTCAGGCAGCTTGCCGACACGCGCCTCCATAATAAAGTAGCCTGCTTCGATCGCTATGGCCAGCGCAATAACGGCCAGAATTATCAGAAGTCGTCTGAAGCGTTTACGATCGCCTATCCGTATCTTTCGCATAGACCTGGTCCTGCGACGGCTTTCCCCTCCGCTGTCTGCATTTGCTTCCTTCTTTTCGGATTCGCGCTTCTGTTCGCTGAGAGGCGGCTCTATCTCAGGCTTTACATACTGCCTGCCGAATTGAGGGCCTTCAAACACTCTTGTCTCCCGTCCGGTCGCATCCGTATTGATTCCAACAGAGGCATTTCTGAGCTTTTCGGCATCATCCTCCTCGCCTATCCATGTATGCTTGCGGTTCATACGGGCCAGATCGTTTTCATAGACTCTGGTCTTCCAGGCGTCGTCATCGATACCGTTCACTCTTGTTACACGGTCACTGCGCTTGCTCTCAGCTTTATTATTTACTGTTTTTTCCTTTGTCGTTTCCTGTTTGCTCATTCCTCTATGACTGTACAGCTGTCCCCCGAATATGACAATGTCATCGATATTTTTTTGCAGCCCTCGAGTATCCTTGCTATGAAAGCCCTGTCGCCTTCCCACAATGGAAGATCCGGCACTTTGTTTTTTGGTATCCACTCGAGACGGCCTTCACTGCATGCCGGCGGATCGTATCTTCCTGTCTCTCTGTATATCCGGCAGGCCTCTTCATCGGCAGGTTCAAAATCGTCTGACGAATACAGATACATGTCCTCATCCTCATATTTGTCGGCTCGGAAACGGATTATGCCGTAGAAGTGTGCGCTTCTGAGTTTCAGGCCCGTTTCTTCAAGGACCTCTCTTGCATTGCATTCATCAGCTGTTTCACCCGGCTCGATCTTGCCTCCAGCACCGAGCCACTTGCCCTCGTTCATATCTCCGGGCTTGCGGTCACGGTACATCATCAGCCAGCATCCGTCATTCTCTATGTAACAAAGAGTTGTTTTTTTCATAATCCTTATTCAAAATCACGGCATGACCCTGACGGGTCACAGCCGTGACAGGTGTTACAATTTAGTTTGTTATGCTGCAATGCTATTCGTCGTGCAGCAGTCCCTCATCTTCTATTCCCTGATAGAAGGAATCGGAATCTTTATAATAGTGTACCACTCCGTTCTCATCCGCGAAGAAGAACATGTTATCCGATTTTTCATAGTTGAGCAGTGCATCCATTGCACCGTCTATGACCTGACAAATCGGCCCCGGCGGCAGTCCTGCGAATTTACGTGTATTGTACGGATTATCGCTGTCGAGCTGGCTCTGCTTGAGATCTACTCTGTCTTCCTGGAAAATATAGCAGACTGTTACATCGCTGCCCAGCGAGGTTCCGTCATTAAGTCTGTTTATGAACACTCCCGCAACCTTGGCCTGGTCATCTGCCCTCGCTTCCTTTGTGATTATGGATGTAAGGGTGAGGAACTGATGTACGCTGAATCCTGATGCATCGATCTGATCCTTTCTCTCCGTCAGCACCCCGTCCATTCTGTCGAGACACATTTCCGTGAAGCCCTCGATAGTCATATTATCGGTCAGATAGTATGTGTCCGCATACAGATAACCTTCCAGAGGGAACATGACATCCTCGTTCAGTATATCATCTGTGAGGAACCAGTATTTTTCAATGAGCTGATTCAGATAGTCCTTATCAGACCATTTATCGAGAAATTCATCAGCTGAATAAGGCAGATGCTCGGAAACGGCCGCTGCGACCTGCTGAAGTCTCGCACCGTCAGCAACCTCTACCGACTCTTTGGAAATGTAATCGAAGTCTCCGGTGTTGATGACATTCATGATCTGCGGGAACGACATTCCCTTATTGAATATATACGTATTTGCCTGAAGGTTGTTGTATCTTGCAATCTTGGTGTTGATCTTGGCACAGGTCTTGTTTTTGACGAGTCCTGCTTCATCGAGAAGCTCGACTATCATAGACGCGCCCGTACCGTTAGGAATAGTAACGGCAACATCTTCGGTGCTGCCCGGTTCAACTGCCCTTATACCCATCGTATAATAACCGCCGCTCAGTACCAGAACCAGCAGAATAATGATTATGACAAGAAGTACCTTGCCGGTTTTTTTCTTTTTCTTCCTGTGGTATGTTGCGGAGTAATCAGTATCCTGATATTTATCGCTTCGCATAAATGACCTCTTTTCGTATACTTTTTCAGTGTGACAGAATTGCGCTGATTGAAACAGCATGTTGTTGTGGTATAATCTACCGCAGATATGGACAATAGTGTTCGTATCTGCGACTCACGGCGGTAAAACGCCTCTTATGTTTATTATAAAGGAAGGACACCAAAATGACAAAGGGTTCTATCAAATCATTTCTTGAACGCAAAAATATCGAGATAAGCGCCAAAAGATACGGCATCGATGCTCTCAGTGCAATGGCGCAGGGTCTGTTCTGTTCTCTGCTTATCGGAACGATAATCAACACGCTGGGAACACAGTTTCACATCGGTTTTCTCACTGAGCCTGTATGGATTGTAAATGATACCACTTCATATACTGTAGGCGGACTTGCAGTTGCAATGACCGGACCGGCGATGGCCATTGCGATAGGATATGCTCTGAAATGTCCTCCTCTAGTTCTCTTCTCACTTGCTACCGTAGGCTTTGCCGCAAACGGGCTCGGAGGTGCAGGCGGACCTCTCGCAGTTCTGATCATTTCCATAATCGCTGCGGAATTCGGCAAGGCCGTTCAGGGAGAAACAAAGGTCGATATTCTGGTCACTCCTCTTGTAACTATCGGCATCGGTGTCGGACTTGCGGCATGGTGGGCTCCGGGACTCGGAGCAGCCGCGATGAAAGTCGGCACTCTGATCATGTGGGCAACTGAGCTCAGACCGTTTATGATGGGAATTCTGGTATCCGTGATCGTAGGAATGGCTCTTACTCTGCCTATCTCCTCCGCGGCTATCTGTGCAGCACTCGGTCTGACAGGACTTGCCGGAGGCGCTGCTGTCGCCGGCTGCAGTGCTCAGATGATCGGTTTCGCGGTAATGTCATTCAAAGAAAACAAATGGGGAGGCCTTATATCCCAGGGCATCGGAACTTCGATGCTGCAGATGGGAAATATCGTAAAAAATCCGCGCATATGGATAGCTCCGACACTGACATCTGCAATTACAGGTCCTATAGCGACATGCCTTTTCCATCTTCAGATGAACGGCGCGCCTGTTTCAAGCGGCATGGGAACATGCGGCCTCGTCGGACAGATCGGCGTATATTCCGGCTGGGTTGCAGATGTTACATCCGGCGCAAAGGCAGCAATAACAGGCATGGACTGGCTTGGTCTGATCCTGATCAGCTTCATTCTGCCTGCAATACTTGCTCCGCTGATCAATATGGGCTGCCGCAAACTCGGCTGGGTCAAAGACGGAGACCTCACATTGTAGGAATATTGTAGGAATACTATAGAAATTTTGTAGAAATACAGGACTAAGATGTATATGGGATCTGAGGGATGGCTTAATGTCTGTCCCTCTTTTTTTATTCAGCTGCAGACTTCCGTCCCGGAGGCCGGTTAGCGGCGTTTGGGGCGGAAGTTTCGTACCTTATCGGCCTGCTGACTTACGCCTTTTTTGCGTTTTTTCACGTTTCGGACGGAAGTTTCGTACCCCGTATGCATGCCGACTTCCGTCCTTTTTTGCGATTTTTCACGTTTCGGACGGAAGTTTCGTACCCCGTACGCCTGCCGCTTGCTGATTTGCACGATCAGAAAAGCAACAAAAAAATGAACAAATTCAGCGTAATGTTGAAAAAGCACGATGTTTATGTCAGAATTGAGCTGCGACACTTAATTATGACAATGAAAACAACGACTTCAGGGGTGTATACGCTGAATCCGTTCATCTATTTGATGATTTTATATACAAAACTGCGTTTAGTCAACTGAAGTTGATGAATTCATTCATCATAATGCTGTATACAATTAGAAGAGGTGAATTATTTGGTCATCACAGATTGGATAGACGCATGCAAACGGGAACTCGGTATTAAATCGGACAGAGAATTCTCACGTTTCACCGGCATTTCAAGCGGGCTTCTTTCAAAATGGAGAAACGGAGAATGCACTCCAAGTACCGATTCGCTTAAGAAAATGTCAGAGGCAACCGGAAAAGATATCAGTATTCTTTTTGGATATGCAGCAGGTAACCGACCTGATTCAGATTCAGATACTGATTCAGATACTGATTCATATTCTGATTCTGAGCACATACAAACAGACGGCATATCCTATGGCAAGCTGTCCGGAATCAGGAGTGACAGGAAAAGATATATTCGTGTCTATAAATCCGAAGAGATACGCAATGATTCATTTATCTGTCAACCGGATCCTGATTACGATCCGGATAAATATGACTATATTGTTCTCCCGGACAGATATGAGCATCCGAATGAATTTTTTGCCTTTACAGTTCCGGATAATAATATGGCTCCCGAATTATACAGCGGAGACATTGTTATCGTTCACAGACAGGATGATGCGTCGGAAGGAGACAGTGTGATCGCATGCATCGGTCAGGATGCTGCTGTCTGCGCCATACTTTTACATATAAATGAAGGCATAATACTCAATTCTCCGACCAGGAATCCGGGTCCTGCTTTTTTCAGCAATATATCCATCAGAGATCTGCCGGTCAGGATAATAGGCAAGGTGGTTGACCTTCATCACAGGGATTACAAATAAAACGACAGGCAGACTATTTCGCTTTATGCACTATTTCGCTATATACTATGATGCAGGCCGCTCTGAGAATTGTTACTGGTTTACTGAGCTGCAACCAAAGTCTTATAACTATTAACACCGCGGATAAGCTTTTGAATTCTGCTAATAATATTTTGACTGCCAGGCGGTGATGTGGTAGAATCTGTTGCGCATGCGGCATCAGCAGGCGGACCGCAGTCCGCTATACACCCCGTCGCATGCATGAAGTGTTACGGGACAATTATTCACTGTCACACTATTTACCTAATATTCCGGGGGAATGTCCTCCCGGAATATTATGCCAAATACAGGCACGAGCAGTTCGGGTCCGATATCCTGCTCGCTAAAGATCAAAACCAAAGGAGTACAATCAAATGAGTCTTATTAAAAGGGAGCTCGAAGACTACCGCATTTTGCTGCGGAATGTCCCGAGCCTTGTTGTCACGTTTTTCGTTATCAGTGTAATACTGATGAACCTTCTTGCCAATAAGGAATTCATATCGGTCAGGTATTTTGCGCTTGACTGCGGATTCCTCCTCAGCTGGGTCAGTTTCCTCTGCATGGATATGATTTGCAAGAGGTTCGGACCTAAGCCGGCCGCCAAGATATCGATACTGGCCATGGTCATCAATCTCGCGGTCTGTATAATATTCAAGCTGATCTCTTTTGCTCCGGGAATGTGGGGCGAGTACTATTCCACAGGAATGACGGAAGTAAATGATGCTCTCAATGCTACGTTCGGCGGCAGCTGGTTTGTCGTATTCGGAAGCAGTACTGCAATGGTCGCTGCTGCGATTACCAATTCGTTTATAAATCAGGCCGTAGCTAAAAGACTCAGGACAAAAGGCTACAAAGCATTTGCCGCCCGTTCTTTCATCTCGACCGGCATCGCCCAGTTTGTGGACAATCTGACCTTCGCGCTGATAGTATCCTACCATTTCTTCGGATGGACTGCTGCACAGGTGCTCATCTGCTCGATTACGGGAGCCATCGCAGAACTTCTCTGCGAGGTGCTGTTCAGCCCTATCGGCTACAGGGTCAGTGAAAGATGGGAAAGCGAAAATGTCGGCTCGCAATATCTGCAGTTTGCGCATCAATAAGCACCGATAATCAGAAATTGATCAAAAATGAAAATTCTAATTACAGGAGCTGCCGGCGGGATCGGCAGCGTTACAGCAGAATACTTTCTGGACAGAGGCCATGAGGTGCACGGCATGGACATTTCCGCAGTACCTGCATCTCTTGCAGACAGAGAAGGATACATTCATCACATTTCGGATGTGACGGATACATCTACATTTCCCGCGGATGTTGTTCCCGAAGTTCTCATTAACTGCGCCGGAACACAGAATTTAAGCGATCCGGAGCGCGACATAGAAATAAATCTTAAAGGTACTGTCAATGTGACCGAAAGATTTGCGATACAGAATGACAGTATCCGGTCCGTTGTGATGATAGGATCCGCCAGCGGGCATACAGGTTCTGAATTTCCATACTATGCTGCCAGTAAAGGCGGCATCCTGGCATATACAAAGAATGTTGCGCTCAGGCTGGCGCCGCGTGCGATCTGCAACAGCATAGATCCGGGCGGAGTGCGGACAGAGCTTAACCGCTGTGTTATGGATGATGAAAAGATGTGGAACAGGATAATGGAGCTGACGCCGCTCAAGCGCTGGGCAGAACCTGTCGAG
Organism: uncultured Eubacteriales bacterium; assembly: GCA_902774265.1. Classification (GTDB taxonomy): domain Bacteria; phylum Bacillota; class Clostridia; order Peptostreptococcales; family Anaerovoracaceae; genus Crickella. Next base: position 31,408 of record CACYHR010000024.1, on the reverse strand, counting down.
ATCGCGGAATGGATCTATTTCGTCGCGGTCACAAACAGGTTCATGACCGGGCAAAATCTTCTTATTGACGGCGGGGAGGCCGGCAGCGCCGAATTTGTGTGGCCGGACAGCCAAGAGTGATACACAGAGACGCATCGTATGTGAGTATTCCTCATTTCAAGGCAGCCGCTGTAGGAAGCAGCTGTTTTTATTGCCTAAATCATTGCAATCAGCCATTAACAGGGCTATAATAGCTTGTTGTATTATCTGGGGAAATTTTTTTGGAGGATGATCTATGAGGATCGCTATTCTCGGTGCCGGTAAGCTCGGCCTCAGACTTGTTGAGGCTCTGCTGGACGGTGACTACGATATAACACTGGTAGATTCAGATGATGAGAAACTGAACCGTATTGCTCAGCAGTATGATGTCATGACTGTGACAGGCGATGCGAAGACCGTAGAACTGCTGCGTGAGATCGATGTCGCAAATGTCGATTTTCTCTTCAGTGCGACCACATCTGATGACACCAATATTCTGGCGGCATCATTTGCCAAGATACTCGGCTGCAAATATGCGGCTGCGAGAGTCAGGGATCCCGAGCATATGAACCAGCTCGAATTCATACGCGAGCATTACAATATCGATATGCTCGTTAACCCGGACCTTCTTATTACAGGCGAGATCTACCGCTACCTCATTGAAAAATACACATTGAGCAACGGCATTTATACATTTGACCGCATAGCTCTTATCGAGTTTGAAGCTACAAAGCTCCCTCAGATCATCGGAAAGAGTCTTATCGATTTCCGTTCGATCATGCCGGAATTCCTGGTGATCGGCTTGTCCCGAAACGGCAAGATGCTTATTCCTCACGGTCCGGATATCATTGAACAGAACGACCTTGTTTATCTGATAGGTGAAAAGCAGGAAGTATTCAGGCTTGCAAAAAAAGTCCACTCCAAATCACGTCACACGGACGCCCGCAGGGTCATGATCATCGGCGGCGGAAAGACCGGATACTATCTGGCAAGAAGGCTGTCCGAATACGGTTCTCATGTCAAGATCGTCGAGCGTGACCGCCAGCGCTGCCATTATCTCACCAACAAACTGAGAAATGTCATGGTGCTCAACGGAGACGGAGCTAATATCGATCTTCTTGAGGAAGAGGATCTGGACAACATGGATGCATTCGTAACCTGCACCGGATACGATGAGGAGAACCTGCTGCTGGCTCTGACTGCAAAGAACCATGGTGTCGAGGATGTCATTTCCAAGGTCAGCCACGAGAGCTACAAGGATCTTATCTCCAAGCTCGGTATAGATATCGTTCTCAATCCGCTGGATATCTCAGCAAGCGCGATCCTGAGAGCCATAAGGGGATCGAAGCGTGTACTTTCATCAGTACTGCTTCAGGGTCAGGCTGAGTTAATAGAGATTTATGCTTCAGACAGGATGACCATGATCAATATCCCTCTCAGGGAGCTTGATCTGCCTGATCATATAATCATCGCTGCTATAAGAAGAGGCCTTGAGACTATCATCCCTGACGGTAATACAGTTATCAAGGACGGAGACCGTGTCATAATCGTTTGTCTGGTCTCGGATATCGGATACGTTGAAAAGCTTTTAAGACCTGCTGCTCGAATCAGCATCAGGCGATAGAAAAAATGGCCGCACGCCGTATTATTAATTTCTTCGGACAATTTATGATGCTGCTGGGAGCATTCATGGTACTCCCCCTTATTGTTGCTCTGATTTATGGCGAGAATTCGTCTGTCAGGGCTTTTTGTCTTACAATCATACTCTGTGTGTTGCCCGGCGCTGCCATACGGTTTTTCTACAAAGCCAATATCGACGATATCAGCCTGAAACCGCGCGACAGCTATTTCATCGTTACTATATCCTGGCTGCTGGCATCTGCTGTAGGCTGCATACCATACATTCTGACAGGCAGCATTCCGAATTTCTTCGGCGCTTTTTTCGAGACATGCTCGGGCTTTACTACTACAGGCTCTACGGTAATAAATGATATAGAGATCCTGCCCCGCTCCATCCTGATGTGGCGCTCACTGACGCAATGGCTCGGCGGCATGGGTATAATAGTTCTTTTTGTGGCTCTTATGCCGAGATTCGGTATAAAAGCGCGCAATATAGCAAGCGCAGAGACGCCGGGACCTACCGTAACAAAGCTTACATCAAGATTTACCGGAACAGCTCAGAGGCTGTATGTATTATATCTGATCTTTACCGGAACGCTGATGCTGCTGCTTTTGGCAGGCGGAATGAGCATTTATGATGCATCAAATCATGCTTTCACAACTATGGCTACGGGCGGATTCTCCACATATAATGACAGCATCGCTCATTTTCACAGCAATTATATATCGTGGGTCATCACACTGTTCATGTTCATTGCCGGAACCAATTTTGAACTCTTTTTTGTTGCTGCTTACGGGCATCCGCTCAAAGCTCTCAAAAATGAAGAATTCAGATTATATGCATCGATCGTAGTGATTGCGACTGTTGCCATAACCGCAAGCCTCATGCATCAGGGTACCTATAATAATTTCAGAGAAGCGTTCAGGGATTCGGCTTTTCAGGTCACTACGATCATTTCGACTACCGGATATGCTACCGCGGATTACGATATATGGCCTGCATTCTGTCAGATGGTACTGCTTCTGGTCATGATCACAGGTGCATCGAGTTCATCCACGGCAGGCGGTATCAAGATGGTCCGCGTACTGGTCCTGCTCAAGATGATCAAGCGCGAGATCAGGATCAAGCTTCACGATACAATAGTAAATGACGTTGCCCTTGACGGACGCAAGCTGCTTCCTGATACGGTTATATTTATCATAGGTTTTGTCAGCATGTATCTTATTACCCTGATAAGCGGGACCTTCCTCATATCGGTCACCGGTCAGGGCAACCTTATCACCAATTTTACAGCAGTGCTGACATGCATCAGCAATGTCGGACCGGGCCTTGATCTGGTCGGACCGACCTGCAATTTCAGTTTTTATAACGGATTCAACCAGTTTATACTCTCAATGGTCATGATAGCCGGCAGACTCGAGCTCAGTACATTCTTTATACTGTTCTCCCGCTTTTTCCGGCATCCTGATGAAGTGTAGTAATAATGATCAGACTGAACAACAACAAAAAATTCATACTGAATATTATAAGCGCCGCTTTTGAGATCTACGGTATCTGTCTTCTTCCGTGCATTACAGTGGCTGCGGTCATGCATGAGGATATGGATTATTTCCCTCTCGCTCTTGTATGCCTTGCTTCACTGATAGGCGGATTCATAGGACGCAGGATGATCCGAAGCAGCATACATCAGGTAAGGCCGAGGATTTGCTATATGACTACCCTGTTTACCTGGCTGCTCCTTATCGCAATCACCGTTGTTCCTTTCTATTTCGGAATACCGGGATACTCTGTAATCGATGCCGTGCTTGAATCGACAGCGAGCTGGACGACTACAGGTATAGGGGTCTATGATACATCCACTCTGCCGATGTCTCTTCAGCTGCTCAGATCCATATGCAACTGGCTCGGCGGTATGGGCATAATAATGGTCACACTTGCGATACTTTCGTCGCGTAAATTCATAGGCTGGAACCTTGCTTCCACTGAATTTCCGGGACCGACTTTCCTGAAGAACGATTCTCCGTTCCGGACGGATTACCGCAAGCTGGTAGCGATATATGGTGCTTTAACACTGGTACAGTTCGTTTTGCTGGTCATAGCGGGTATGGGGCCGTTTATGTCGGTTCTTACCGCTCTTTCAAATACAAGCACTTCGGGACTGCAGCACATAGATAACGGTGTAGCCATCGCCTTTTCGATTCCGGTCAAGATAATAATCACAGTATTTGCTTTTCTCGGATCGATCAACTGCTCAGTATTCCTGCTCTGCATCAGAAAAAAATACAGGGATATTATCAAAAACAGCGAGCTGCAGTTTTATTTCTGGCGCGTACTGATATCATGCATCATTATTACAGTATTTATCATATTGGGCGATCCGGAAAAAAATATTTTTGCGGTGTTCGGAAATGCCGTTATGCAGGTTATATCGTTCATTTCGACTTCAGGCTATATCATCACCGACTGCGGAAACTGGCCGTCCATATGCATATTTTTTATTCTGCTTCAGATGTTCATCGGTTCATGCGCTCTGTCGACAGGAGGCGGGATCAAGGGTGCCCGCATAATTATTTTAGCCAAGACTATCGCTTTTACCGTATACAGGCAGATCCATCCGCACAGCGTACGTTCACTCACATTCAGCAAAAAACCAATGAAGAGCGACTACGTGATCCGTGCGAATCTTTTCGTTGCGCTCTTCATGATTACTTATTTACTTGGTGCTCTGCTGCTTTCATTTGACAGCATGGAGGTCATCGATGCTCTGAACTACTCCCAGGCTATGATCACCAACACCGGTACTTCTATCGGCCAGCTCGATATGCCGGGACTTGCAGAGAATTTCACGCCGCTGTCCAAACTGACGATGTGCATTCTGATGATAGCCGGCAGACTTGAGATCTATCCTCTGCTGATGATGTTCTTCAGAAATTTCTGGAAATCCGACGCAAGCGTATAACTGATGCCGACGCGCCCGCCGGTGCGGAACATCGCAGCGAGGGGACAACCCGCTCAGAATCTCGGTTCGTATTTGTATCTGTCGATCCTTTCCTTGCTGTAGATAAGGAGACGGTCTCCTTCTTCGAGCATATAATTGCCTGTCGGCAGATCCCACTTGCCGCCCCTTACGATGAGCACTATGAATGTCTGCCTTGATATGTCGAGTTCCTTTATCATCTGCCCGTTCCACGGATGGTGTTCGTGAAGCACTATTTCCGTAAGGTTCTCAAACATGCCTTCGCCGGCTGAATCGGCACAGATTATCAGTTTGTCTCCCTCAAGGATCTTTACTTCACCGTACGGTATTATAGTTTCACTGCCTCTTGTTATGATAGCGATCAGGCTTCCGTGCGGCATTCCCAGTTCGTTTATTCTCCTGCCGACCCAGCTGTCATTCGCTCTCATGACCACTTCAATGAAATGTATCCCATTCTGCGCCTCTACATCGGCAAGGGTCTTGGCCTTCTGATACTCTTCAACGAATCCCGCAGATAAGATACCGGTCGGGATAGCTACCATCCCTACTCCGAGGAAGGTGATCACTATTCCAAGCAGCTGCCCCATTACCGTGACCGGATATATATCTCCGTAACCTACCGTAAGCAGGGTCGATGTCGCCCACCAAATTCCTGAAAAGCCATTTTTGAATACATCCGGCTGCGCCGCGTGCTCAACACTGTACATGCACAGACTTGATGCCAGGATAAGCATTACGATTATAAATATCGACGCAAGCAGCTGAGTCTTCTTGCCTTTGATTACATTTGTGATGACATTCAGCGAGTCATAATATGCATTGATCCTGAACAGACGGAATATCCTGATAACGCGGAACATCCTGAATACTGACGCGCCGGCCGGAAAGAACGCCGGCAGATAATACGGCAGGAAGGAAAGCAGGTCTATTATCCCGTATCCCGATGTCATATATCTTCGTACAGCCGCAGGACGGTCTTCACCCGGATACAGCAATTCCGCCGTAAGTACACGCAGTATATAGTCTATGGCAAAGAAAAGAACAGTAATCGCCTCGACCCAGTAAAACAATGTGTGATACTGTTCCTGCAGGTTCTCAAAAGTAGACGCAAAGCTGTTCACTATATTGGCAATCAGCATAAGGGTACTGACTATGTCATAGCCCTGATTAAGCCGGTTGCCCGTTACGCCTATCGACACCATATCAAACAGCTTTTTCTGCAGTTTTTTCCAGGCGTTACTGTTACTCTCCATTATCCTTATCTCCTCTGCTATTCTTATTTCCTTTGCAAAGGATTATCCTTCTACTCTGATGCTCTTCATCTTCTGATCGACAAGCGGCTTATCTCTCATATTGCGCTTGCTGTTGACTATGCTGTCAGCGACTTCCATTCCCTCGGTTACTCTGCCGAAGGATGCATACTGACCGTCCAGATGAGGTGAAGTCGTGGTCATGATGAAGAACTGTGATCCGGCCGAATTCGGATCCATAGCTCTTGCCATGGAGAGAACTCCTCTTTCGTGCTTCAGATCATTTTTGAATCCGTTGGATGTAAATTCGCCGCGGATGCTGTATCCCGGGCCGCCCATTCCCGTACCGTCCGGGCATCCTCCCTGTATCATGAAGCCCGGAATAACTCTGTGGAAAATAAGTCCGTCATAGAATCCCGAGTTTGCCAGTTTTTCGAAATTTTCAACTGTCTTTGGCGCGATATCTTCGTAGAGTTCGCCCTTCATTACACCGCCGTCTTCCATCTCGATAGTGAATTTTTTCATTTTTTCTTCCTCCGATAAGTCTGATTTGAATTATGATGCGTAGCTGTACTTTGCGCAGCTGAATTTTTACGCAGCAGCTATTGCAAGCTCTTGATGATGCCGGCTTCCTGTTTGTCCATATTTTGGGATACCGCCACTCTGTCTGTTCATGCTTCGGGATGCCGGCATTCTATCTGTTCATTTTTCTGCGGATGTCCTTCCAGCCCGGCATGAATCTGTCCATCACAGCGTAGAAATCCGGTCCGTGATTCGGAACGATGGTGTGGACGAGTTCATGCAGTATCACATAATCAAGCTCCTCGTCGGATCTTGCCGCCAGCATCAGGCTGAAATTGATATGATGCGTTTTTGTATTGCAGCTGCCCCAGCGCGTGTGCGAATCTCTTACCGTCCAGCCGTTGCTTCTCAGCCCGGTCTTTTGCTCCATCAGCGGCAGTCTGACGGCTATGCGCCGTCTGAGATTTCTCCGAAGCCTTTCTTTTTCTGCTGCCGATACAGGAGCTGCAGCCGGATTATTTTCCGATCGCGTCCTGACCTTGCTTATACTTTTGTCGATCCACGAACGTTTCTCCCTCACGAAAGAAATGATATCTTTCTCGGGTACGCCATATGGTGCGCTGATACAGATTCGTCCATCCGGGGATTTTACCCGCATATTCACTCTTTTGATCTTCTTGCGCGTCAGTTCTATCGCAAGTCCGTCTATAAATAATGTTTTTGCCATGACTTGCTTATTGTATCACAAAGCTGATTCTACGAAAAGGACGATACCGCAGCGCGGTCTGACTCCGGTACAGCGTCTCCGGTGCAGCGCAAACCTGATCTCTATGCAACGCGTCCCAACTCTGATACAGTGCGATTCTGCGCCGTTTTCCGTGCTAGCGTCTTGCAGATTTGCTATACAGATACACATGGCACGGCTGCTCATCCGCCATATAGAACGGCATGAACATAATTTCTCCGGCACTGAATATTCCCTTATTATCGGCTCCTGATACAGGATATAATCTTTTATTTGACCCGGCGGACCCCTTATTCGGCACAGCATGTGATATAAGGATCGGTGTCATGGAAGCCGGATCAGGGACCGGCATTAGATCCTTGCGATCAGACATTGCAGCCAGTATATACGGACCGTATGACAGATAACAATAATGCGGATTCGACGAAACGGCATTGATTCTGACCTGCACGGGCACAGTCATTTTTACGCTCTCACCGGCGGTAAGCGTATCTGTCAGAGTCATATATCCGTCTTTGAATTCGGCATCCGGTCTGCCATCGTAATCGATCTCATCTGCTTTTGTCCAGGCCGGAACGCGCACGGCAATGCGCCTTTTCATGTCTGCATCCGCCGTGATGGTAAAAGTACCATCGACATCAAATCTCAATGTCAGTTTTTCATCTCCGCCCAGGATTGCGGATATCGGAAGCTCGATACGCAGTATCTCATGCTCTGCATCCGGTTCCGAATGATAGGAGAAGATCTGCTGCATATAGCGATATCTGGTCTCAAACCCTGTTCCGTGACAGCAGGAATTCTCATCTTCTCTGTCATAATGCCTGAAGCTGCCCGGTTCGAGAGGCATAAAGTAGCTTGTTCCTCCGTCCGGCTTGTGGCTGAAGGATGCCAGAATATGATTAAATAGGGTATTTTCATAATAGGACATAAGATGCGGGTCTGTATTGTATCTGTACAAACCGGAAGTGAGTCTGAGCATATTGTAGCTTGCACAGCTCTCTGCAGTGTTTTCTGTCAGAAGTCTGCATTCCCTGTCCGGAGCACGAAATCTTTCCTGCTCCCCTGTCCCGCCTATGGCATAGCAATGATGGGCCGTAACTATTTCTTCAAAATTGCAGGCCATCTCATAATATCTGCAGTCACCGGTCTCTTCGTATAGCTCAACTACCCCCATTATCTGCGGAATGTGCTGGTTGGCGTGCATATTATCAAGCTCGTCCAGTCCTTCGGCCATCTGCTCAAACAGGACCGGATTGCTGAACAATTTCGCAGCCTTCAGATGCTCCTCTTTGCCGCTTATCCTGTAAAGCCTGACCATAGTCACTATCATGCAGCCGTATTCTCCCGCGATGTATGTATCCCACATCGTATTCCTCGCTTCACTGCTGAGACGGGAAAGTCTGTTATATACCCAGTCCCCGAGAGGTATAAGTATCTCAAGCGCCTGTTCATTATCCGTCAGATCATATGCATCCAGTAGTCCGGACATGATCTTGTCCAGAGTGTAATACGGTGCCCATATCTCCGGATAAGGGGTTCCCTGCTCGAGCAGATCGAATTGCTCCTCACTGTAGGCACTGAGAAAACCCGGTCTGAAGCCTTCTTTTCCCGAAAAAGCTGCCTGGCATTCCGCGAGCCCTTTTATTATGTAATCCAGCTTGTCTTTAAATCTTGCGTCTCCTGTCACGGCATATGCGAGAGCCAGTCCGGACATATAGTGGCCTGTAGTATGCCCTCTCAGCTTACTGTCTTCTGCATCCCATCCCTTCAGAGCTTTTGCACCCAGAGTCGGAAGGCCTGCTGCAGTCCGGAAATTATACAGCATGCTGTCATCATCCTGTCCGAGCAGAAATTCATTCATATCCTGCTGTCTGTCATAAAACGGCGTACCCGGAAGCAGCCTGATCTCCGATAATGCCGGATACCTGAGAGTCCTGGATTTCTTTACGACCCTTATTTTTGCGGCCTCAGCTGTGATATCTGTTGCAGCCTCTGTTGTTTCGTTTATCATTGTCGTATCCATAATCTTTGTCCTGTATAGTATCCGTGCAATACCGGTCTGTATAATAAAATAATACATTTTTTCACTGTGAATCTAAAGTATTCTTAACCCTTCTTAATAACCAATTTTGACGGCCTGTTTTTGCGGAGTACTCCGTGTATCATCAGGCGCCTGCGTTCAGTGCACTCCGGCCGTATGCTTCCGGCTCTGGATCGGCCCTTCATGCATACTCAGTATGGTGGCGCACTGCCGCTAAAATGCGCTAAAATGCCTCGAGGTAAAAAAATGCATCATCCTATTGACAAGTTTCACACCAGGGTGTATATTCCTACTTAGTTGATAGGAATTAAGCCTTGATGAATAAATAAACATAAAGGCCGGGTCAGTATACCAGAAAGGAGGAGTCCTGATGAGGATCTATGTATCGGACATGTGTTGCTGCATCTGTATGAAGGGAGTGTTCCCGGATGTCTGTTTACATGCTGCTGATCAGGTGCCTCCGGACATCCAATGATAATTGAGAACACTTCCCTTGATATGAGAGGCACCGCAGGTAGTCCTCTCATTTTTTATTGCATTACGTATTGCGTTGCGGACTATTTTACATAAAGCATGTGCTATTTTCGCATAATTGTTATTCGTTAACAAGCCGCTGTATCAGCGCAAAGCGATATGGGAAAACCTGCAAAATCGGCAAAGATAATATAATAATATTATAATTCTTGTAATATTATTACACTCGTGCTTATCAAAATGCTATAGCAGACACAATCACAACAGAATCATTATAATAACAATACCAATAACAATAACAATTACAATTACAATACCAGTAACAACAGCGAACAGATATTCTTTTTGAAATTCATTCAACGGGTATTAGATATGGAGGTAAATACGATGGCAAATATCAAGAACAGTATGACAGAACTTATCGGCGAAACACCTATTCTCAGACTGAACAGATACAGTGAGGTCAGCGGCATTACAGGTGCAGCTATTCTCGCCAAGCTAGAGTATCTCAATCCGGCCGGATCTGTAAAGGACAGGATCGCTTTGAGAATGATAGAAGATGCGGAAAAAGCCGGCATCATCAAAGAAGGCGCTACTATTATAGAACCGACAAGCGGCAACACGGGTATAGGTCTTGCAGCGGTTGCGACTGCAAGAGGTTACAGAGCGATACTGACACTTCCTGATACCATGAGTGTTGAACGCAGGACTATGCTTAAGGCATATGGTGCAGAGCTTGTACTTACAGAAGGTGCAAAGGGAATGAAGGGTGCTATCGCAAAAGCCGAAGAGCTCAACAAAGAGATCGAAGGATCGGTTATACTGGGTCAGTTTATCAATCCATCGAATCCTGCTGCTCATTACGATACAACAGGTCCGGAAATCTGGGAACAGACAGACGGCAAGGTAGATATTCTGGTTTCCGGCGTAGGAACAGGCGGCACACTCAGCGGAACAGGAAAATATCTCAAGGAAAAAAATCCTGACATCAAAGTTGTGGCAGTCGAGCCTGCTACGAGTCCTGTTCTCTCCAAAGGCGAGGCAGGTTCACACAAGATACAGGGTATAGGAGCAGGCTTCGTCCCTGACACCCTCGATACCTCAGTATATGACGAAGTAATCGCCATTGAAAATGACGATGCATTCAAAGAAGGCAGGAAATTTGCTGCTGCCGAAGGAATACTTGTAGGCATTTCGGCAGGTGCTGCTCTCAAGGCTGCATCCATACTTGCTGCAAGACCGGAGAACGAAGGTAAGAATATAGTTGTTATCCTTCCTGATTCGGGAGACAGATATCTATCGACAGCGTTGTTCGCATAAATGCACGCCTCGATCTTCAGCTCATGAGCACGTCGGTCGGAGATCGATACCCGCCGCCTAAGAGGCGGGGGACATCCGGTGTCTGTTATATTTTCAACTGACTGCTGCAGAAAACAAAGTGCAGATCCATACTTATTGTCCGGATCTGCACTGTTTTTTTAATTTTTAGCGCCCAGGCTTGACTTAGATGTTATAAGCGATACTGCAAACTTACATTTTGATGAAATGTACTTCATTGCCGTTGGCTTTGATCAGCTTGACGACGTCGCGTGTATTTACGAAGACGGTCGCCGTATTGTCGCACGGATGTATTCCCATCAGTTTGTTTTCATAGTCTTTGTCGATGAAAACGACTACGTCTTTCTCCTCGTTATTGAGTATTCCGAACGGAGTTACCGCACCGCGGTACAGTCCCATTTTGGCCATCAGATCCTCTTCGGATGCAAAAGTCAGCGGACGAGTGTCGTGCTCCCTGCGAAATTCCTTGAGGTTTATTTTTTTATCCTCAAGACATGTAATCAGATAGTATTTGCGCTTCTTATCATCCCTGATGAACAGATTCTTTGCGATCTGCTCCGGATGCGGCAAACCGCATTCAAGCATCTCGTCTATTGTGAAAACCGGTTTATGTTCTGCTATTTCGTATTTGATCTTCTTGTCATCCAGCAGCTTTATTACATCTTCTTTTGTCAGTGACATTTTATCTCTCCTTCGTATAATAATTTCATTCTGTTATTTCTTCAGCAGTGTGCCGAAGAGATTGCGGCCTAAACTTGATCCGATATTACCGCCTATTGTCCTGCCCTTCTTGCCGAGAACAGCCTCACCTATCGCTTTGCCGACTTCACGGCCGATGCTTCCGCCCGTAGACCTTACGACCTGCCGTGTCCCTGATTTTCCAAGCAGATTATCCGCCATATCTCCTAATGACGAACCGGTATCCTCGTCGTCATCCTGATTCGCAGATGATTTCTTTGATGCCGATTTTTTCGGAGTATTTCCGCTCTGAGTATTTCCGCGCTGCGGCGATCTTGCCGGCTGAACATTCTCTGCGGCGGAATTCTCTATCTCTATGTCAAAACTGATGTCTCCCGGGGATTCGTCCGCAGCTATTTCTGTGCCTGCAGCCGCGCTTTCCTCAGACATTACCGGCGAATTGAAATCCGAACTGTATGTATAACCGCCTCCGGCATCTGCTCCGGCCGTCTGAGGCTGCGAAGCACGCCCTGTAATCACCTCGTAAGCAGAAACATTATCTACCATTGTTTCGTACTTGCTGTTGAGGAAGGATGCCTGCACCAGCGCGGAACGTTCCTCATCGCTGAGAGGACCCATGCGGCTTTCCGGAGGCAGTATAAATGCGTGCTGTGCCATGGACGGCGCACCCTTTTCATCCAGCAGAGAAACGACGGCTTCTCCTGTACCGAGATTGAGCAGCAGTTCCTCTGTATCGAACTCAGGGTTTACTCTGAAGGCATCGGCAGCGGCCTTCACGACCCTCTGTTCCGCCGGCGTATAAGCATGAAGTCCGTGTTCTATCTTATTTCCCAGCTGCGACATAACAGCATTCGGAATATCTCCCGGACTCTGTGTCACAAAGAAAATTGATACGCCTTTTGATCTGATCAGCTTTACGACCTGTTCGATCTTTTCGAGCAGACTCTTTGATGCATTTTTGAACATCAGATGAGCTTCATCGAAAAAGAATACGATCTTCGGTTTTTCAGGATCACCTGCTTCAGGCAGCACCTCAAAGAGTTCCGAAAGCAGATACAGCATAAAAGCAGAATAAAGCCTTGGTTTGTTTATGAGCGTTTCGGCATCGAGAATGCTGACAACACCTCTTCCGTCCGGAGCAGTCAGGAAGAAATCTCTTATGTCTATTGCCGGTTCGCCAAAGAAACAGTCTGCTCCTTCTGCTTCAAGAGCAACAATAGCGCGTATTATAGCGGAAGCGGACTGCTGAGGGATATTGCCGTAATCCATTTTGAATTCCGCCGAATGATCTGCCGCATACTGCAGCATTGCCTTCATGTCCTTTGTATCTGTCAGTATCAGGCCGAGATCGTCTGCGATCTTGAATATGACCTGCATAAGCTCGGTCTGAGTGTCATTCAGATCAAGTACCTGCGAAAAAAGCTGAGGTCCCATCTCTGATACAGTGGTGCGAAGCGGTGTGCCTTTCTGCGCATATATGTCGAATATGGAAACGGGACATTCCCTGAACTGAAAGCTGTCACGGATTTCGAAGCGATCCAGTCTTTTCTGTATATTTTCATTATCTGCACCGGCAGCGGCAATACCGGCCATGTCTCCCTTGACATCAGACATGAATACCGGCACACCTATCTGAGAAAAGCTTTCCGCCAGAACCTTGAGTGTCACAGACTTACCGGTTCCGGTAGCTCCGCATATAAAGCCATGCCTGTTTGCCCTGTCGGGACGCATGCATATTTTTTCACCGAGGGACTCTGCATCATTCCCGCTTCTTGCAAAATATATCATTCCGTTATCTGTCATACCCCTTCTCCTTCCTGTGTTCGATACATGTCTGCCGGAAACCTGTGCATTATATTCATATCAGCTGTTATCACCTATGATTTTATTACCTGCAGTACCGGCATCTCAAGTTATTTTGCAGAAGTTTTGCATACCGCCGGCACATACGTTGCAATTCAACCCCGGCCAGTTCCATAATGCATTGGAGCGCGAAATACATCTGCGCATCAGCATTCGGCGGAGCAGCAGTGTACTGAACGCAGCTCATGATGAATAAGCAGAGTATTTCAGAGTATTTCACTATTTTATTTATGACTCTGTCTGTTAACTGAATTGTAAGGATGTTATAATGGTTTAAATCTTATATACGGCTTTTACTTAAGGATGAGACAATTGATACCCGACGGCAAGGCGCCTCAGATGAAATGTCTCAGCATATCGATACTACAGATTGAAAAAAGAGGTATTTTGCAGTGCTTAAAATCAATGACAGAATGTACGGATTTACCGTTACTTCAATAAGGGATATAGAAGAATTTGAGGGTCAGCTGATAGAGATGACTCATGACCGCACGGGTGCAGGTCTGGTCTGGGCGAAGAGCAGCGAGGAAAACAAGCTCTTTTCAGTCGGGTTTAAAACTCTGCCAGAGGACAATACAGGGGTCTTTCATATAATCGAGCATTCGGTTCTCTGCGGTTCAGAGAAATTCCCGGTCAAGGAACCGTTTGTTGAACTTATCAAGACTTCAATGAATACTTTCCTGAATGCAATGACTTACTCGGATAAGACTCTTTATCCTATATCGAGCCGCATGGAGCAGGATTATCTCAATCTGATGGAGGTTTATCTTGACGCTGTTTTCTGTCCTAGCATACTGAAGAATCCCAACATATTCTATCAGGAAGGCTGGCATATAGATACCTGTGGAGATGAACCGGTATATAAGGGCGTTGTTTTCAATGAAATGAAGGGCGCAATGTCCGATGTTGATCAAATAGCAGAACGTACTATGAGCAAGATACTCTTCCCTGACAGCTGCTACGGATACAACTCGGGCGGCGATCCCGATGCAATACCAGATCTAACATATGAGGATTTCATAGCGAGATACAGGAAATTCTATCACCCTTCCAATTCGTATTTCTATCTGGACGGTGATATCCCTCTTGAAAAGACTCTGGAGATGATCGGTTCCTATCTGGATAAATATGACAGACTGGATGATGTACCCGGACTTGATATGCAGATTCCGGTGGTCAGTGAACAAACACAGAATTTTTCTGCTGCCGGCGAAGACGAAAAGGCAGTGCTTGTATTCGGAAGGATAATCGGGACCTGGGAGGACAGGAGCAAGCTGCTCGCTCTCAGTGTTCTGACAGAGCAGCTTGCCGACTCGAACGAGTCGCCGCTCAAAAGAGCGGTCCTGTCCTCCGGCCTGGCCGAAGATATGGAAATATATGTTTCAGACGGAATTGCACAGCCTTATCTGGTTATGATATTCAGAGGAGTATCTCCGGATGGCAGTGCCGGTCTGTCTTCGGATGATCCTGAATATAAAACTGCGATAAAGAAAGCAGGAGACAGGCTGATAAGCATTGTCAGCGATACAGTTAAAGCAGTTGCTGACAAAGGTTTCCCTGAAGACGACCTCAATGCTTCTGTCAATCAGCTTGATTTCAGATTCAGACAGTATCCTGAACCGCAGGGATTGTACAGAGCAAACGCAGTATTCAGTTCATGGCTTTACGGCGGTGACCCTGCACTCTTCCTTAAGACAAACGAAGCTATATCCGAGCTCCGTGATATGATTGCAGCCGGAGAGATTGAAAGATTCGCGGCTGAATATCTGGCTGACGCATCCGGATTTTCCAGGCTCACTCTTATTCCTTCGGCCTCACTTGAGGCTGAGCAGGAAGCTGACGAAGCTGCAAGGATCGCAGATATCATCAGTTCTATGACTGACGATGAACGGGCATCTCTTGACAGGCTCAACAAGGATCTCGCCGAATGGCAGATGACGCCTGACAGCGAGGAAGCCCTTGCAAGCATTCCTCAGCTGGATATTAATGATATAAACAAAGAACCGGATCTGATCCCGACCATTGAAAGCGAGCTGGACGGCGTCAGAATTCTTTATCACTCCATACCGACAAATGGCATAGTGTATATCAATGCGTATTTCCCTATGACCGATCTGTCATATGAAGAACTGTCTGCTGCAGCGCTGCTGACGGAATTTTACAAGAACCTTCCGACAGAAAACTACGGCGTGACAGAGCTTCAAAACAGGATCCGGACATATGTGGGATCGCTTCATTTCGGTATGGGTATCCATGCCAAAGACGGCGACAATGAGTCCTGCACTCCGGTGCTGAGAGCAAGAGCCGCTGTCCTCAGAGAGAATTTAACACATGCTGAAGATCTTATAGTTGAGATCATGACTCGTACCAGATTCGACGACAAGTCTCTTATGCGGGAGCTGGTTACTCAGGTAGATGAGGAAGGCAAACGATATGCTGTATCCTCCGGACACAAACTTGCGATCTATGCCGCAAGATCTCATTATTCATCAAGGGATGCTGCAGCCGAAGCGATCAACGGCTGCACTTTCATCCGTTATATGCATGACATGAATAAAAACTTCGATGAAAGGATCGATTCCTACATCGATTTTGTGAAGGATCTGATCAGACGCACAATTGTAAAAGCAGACTCGATAATAAGCGTAACTGCATCATCGCCTGTTGATACGGAAAGGCTGATCAGCCTGTTTGAACCTGGTGAACAGAGGTCTCGTCCTGTTTCTTACACATCGCCGCTGCCGCGCAGATTAGGCATACGGATTCCTTCATCGGTATCGCATTCTGTACAGGCATATGATCTGGCGCAGATGGATTTAAAGCCGGCCGGAAGCCTTTCCGTAGCTGCAAATATCATCACCTTCGCTCATTTATGGAATGAAGTACGAGTTAAGGGCGGAGCATACGGTACCTCAGCTTCTGTCAGCAGGGCCGGCAACATGTTCTGCTATTCATACAGAGATCCGAGCCCTGCCGCCTCGCTTGATGTATACAAAAACAACTCCGCTTTCCTGCAGGCTCTGGCCGGTTCAGAAGATACCGAACTGGATGGATTCATCATCTCCACCATAGCATCGATAGAACCTCTCGTTTCTCCTGCATCAAAGGGCAGCATGGCAGATGAATTCGTCATTTCGGGCTTCAGCGATGAATCCCGCCTGAGAGTACGCAGAGAAATACTCGGGACTACGCCGGAAGATCTGCTGTCATGGTGCAGTGCTTTTGAAAAACTCGCATCAGACGGCTGTGTATGCGTCACAGGGCCGGACTCAGCACTTGAAAGCTGCCCGGATCTGGAGATTGCAGATATATGATGTCACACTTTTACATCGACCGAAAACAAGGGAGGTAAGGGATATGGCTGATAAAAGTAATAAGAATCTGAAAAACGAAAACAGCGGAGATTTCATACTCAATGCTGGACGCCGCATTACCGACGGCATCAACACGCGTGCAGATGCTTATCTCGAGGGGACATACGACCCGGCTAAGATTATCAAAAAAAATGCTCTGAAAGGTGCTGCAGGAGCGGTCGTGGCGCTGTCTCTTCTTACGGGGCTGGCCTTTTCCGGTCCTGCTGATATCATGGATGATCAGGCAGCAGCGGACGCATACAAATCAGCTCCGATAGTCATGGACGTGGATGACTTTGTCAGTGCAGAAGTTGACGATGACGACGAGGCGGAAGAGGAGAAATCAAAGCCAGGCATCGTGGCACGCTTCAGACAGGCTGTACTGTCCATGCCTCAGCATGTACGCATACTGTTCGCAGTTCCTCTGTGGGCATTGGGGACAGCGCTGATGACATTGATCACATTCCTGTGGAATATATTATTTGCAACCCCTGTAGGGGCGTTCATTGCGTCATTTGCTGCAGGATTTGCAATTCTTACAGGTCTCTTTACAGCCACCGCAAAACTACTCTTCCCTGATCTTCCGATACGTAAGATACTCTGCAAGCGCAATGTAATGATACTGATGGTTACGGCTCTCGGGCTTAGTTCGATAGATGCGGTTGCACCGCTGTACTGGCACAATTATCCGCTGGCTGCAGCCTTTGTAAAAGTGGTTATAGGAGGATCAGTTATAGGTTTACTCTCATACCGGACCAAAAAACTTTTCAATAAGGTCAAGTCGACAGTGATACCATCAGCCGCCTGATTTGATCCATATAACAGACACCGGATGTCCCCACTGATGCTCTCAGGAGCTGAAGCTCCCGGTGTCTGTTGACGGCGTCGCTCGCTCCAATCAAGCGAGCTTGTTGGAGCTTTGCTCCTGGTTGAAAAAAGGAGCCTTCGATCAGTTCATTATGATAATGATGCTGTAGGATCGGGCTCCTTTTTGATGCTCGTTATATTCAGACTGCTTTATCGAGTATTTCCCTGGCGACAAATACGCCGCTTGCTGATGCGTGTGAAAGCGAATGTGTCACTCCGCTGCCGTCTCCGATGATATACAGTCCCTTATGCTGTGTCTCCAGGTGGTCGTCAATGCTGACCTCCATATTGTAGAATTTGACCTCAACACCGTAAAGCAGCGTGTCATCGTTTGCTGTTCCGGGTGCGATCTTGTCGAGGGCATATATCATTTCTATAATGCCGTCCAGTATACGTTTAGGCAGTACGAGGGAAAGATCTCCCGGCTCAGCCTTAAGTGTCGGCGTTACAAAGCTGTCGCTGAGTCTCTTGTGATTTGTCCTGCGTCCTCTTATCAGATCTCCGAACCTCTGGACTATTACACCGCCGCCGAGCATATTGGAAAGTCTTGCGATGCTTTCACCGTATCCGTTGCTGTCCTTGAAAGGTATTGAAAAATGTTTGGATACAAGCAGAGCG
This sequence comes from uncultured Eubacteriales bacterium, assembly GCA_902774265.1. Classification (GTDB taxonomy): domain Bacteria; phylum Bacillota; class Clostridia; order Peptostreptococcales; family Anaerovoracaceae; genus Crickella. Next base: position 13,022 of record CACYHR010000024.1, on the reverse strand, counting down.
AAATTTGTATAGTTGGTCTGTTTTGCAGGATCCTCGTAGCTGTGTCCGTTTACCGTGACTATACCGTTGGTGTTCTCATTTACCACGCTGCCCCGCGGATTCATGCAGAAGGTCCTTACCTTATCTTCGAATTTTTCGGTTCTGTAGACTATCTTGCTCTCATATAATTCATCCGTAAGATGCGAGAACAATACAGCCGGAAGCTCTACGCGGACGCCGATATCAACACGATTTGATTCTGTCGGGATATCAAGCTCGCTGCATACCTCTTCCATCCATTTGCTGCCGCTGCGTCCTACCGAAACAATGCAGCTGCCGCAGGTATAGCTGCCTTCATCCGTTATGATCCTGTATCCGTTCTCTGCAGTTTCAATATGTCTCACAGGTGTAAGAAATCTGAAATCGACTTTATCCTTAAGCTCGCTGTAAAGATTCTCAAGAACTACATAGTTTATATCCGTTCCGAGATGGCGGACCGATGCATCGAGCAGAAGCAGCTTGTTCTGCATGCACTTTTTGCGCAGGCTCGTATTGGCAGTGGAGTAGAGCTTCGTTCCCTCTCCTCCGTGCATCAGATTGATCTCATCAACGTAATTCATCAGCTCTATGGCTTTTTCCCTGCCGATATGCTCATGAAGAGTTCCGCCGAAATCATTTGTAATATTGTACTTGCCGTCTGAGAATGCTCCTGCTCCCCCGAAACCGCTCATAATCGAGCAGTTCTTGCAGTTTATACAACTCTTGATTTTATCTCCGTCTATAGGACATTTCCTGTCTTTAAGTTCTTTTCCCGCTTCAAACACGGCCACCTTCAGACCGCGATCAGCCTTTGCCAGCTCATATGCCGCGTATATCCCGCCCGGGCCGGCTCCGATTATTATTACATCATAATTCATATCCATATTAGCTTCACCTCAAATAATTAGCAAAACTCTCCCCCTGTCAACACGCTTATGAGAATACCATATTTTGAGCTTCTCAGGCAAGTCGTCGCTTATCGCATGGCTGCGTTTTGTGCATGTTTTCTGCCGAGCTCACTTGCCGTTCGTTCGAAAACTGCCGAATAATATGATCTGCCGGTTTTTTTCCTCATCCTGCTGAAGTACGGCAGACGACTCCACAGGATCGAAGGCAGGCCGACAAGAAACAGATATGCCGGTCCGAGAACAATCGACTGTATGGTATGCCCGTATTCATGCTCGAGCAGAAATCCGTCTTTCTGCCCGGAAACGCCTTGTTCCGAAACACTTTCCTTCGGAACAAAAATGAATTTTCCGAGCGAAACGCCGTCCTTTCGTTTCCATGCGGTCGCGGTCGCTCCTCCGTAATCAAAGTGTTTATCTTTTTTATGAATGACAAAAACTGCCGCTCCTATCATAGTCTGCGGCAGTCCCCATGTCCATTGCAAAACAGAATACAGTTTTTTGTTTATCATCCCGGTCCTGCTTAATAATTGACGCTGACAGGTGCAGCGGCCATCCTGATACCGGCAGCGTTCAGAGCCATAGGTATCTCGTCCATAAGTTCATTGAATACATCCCAGTAGTGTTCTGTCTCCGCCCAGACTCTTACAGCATAGCGAAGTCCGCCCGGAACTGCTTCCGCCGGCTGCACCTCAGGAGACGGCTTCGCAAGAGCAAGGTCAGTATTGATTATGACCTTCATGATCTCCGCCTTTACCTTTTTGACCGGCTCTTCTCCGGAGATATTAAAGGAAATATCCACCCTGCGCAGCTTTTCGCATGTTGAATTGACAACAGGCGAATTCATAAGACTGCCGTTAGGTATTGAAATGATCCTGTTATCCCAGGTCCTGATAACGGTATAAAGCAGTGATATACTCCTGACATAGCCCTCATGACCGCCTGCGACAATATAGTCATTTACCGCAAACGGACGGAATATGAGCAGCATCAGACCGCCGGCAAAATTTGTAAATGCTCCCTGCAGTCCCAGTCCGACAGTAACACCGCAGGACGCGATCACGGTTATGACCGAGCTCATAGGAACACCTATTTCGGCCACAATGGAAACTATCAGCGTCGTGTATAATACTACGCACAGACAGTTGCGTATATATCTTCTCGCCGTCTCGTCCAGCCTGCTGACAGACTCCGTCTTATCGTACAGCTTCAGTGTCCATCTTATCAGCAGCCTTCCGATGAGATATATAAGGAGGGCCAGAATAAGCCGTCCTCCGACAGACACCAGGAAATCCATCAGCTTGTCGGCTATTTTATCCCAGTTTCCCAATTGTATCTGTGTCTGTAATTCGTCCATAATAAGCTGATCTCCCAAAATCACTCGTCAAAATAATCTGTCCTGCCGTAATCACTTACCCGGGTCGGTATTTATTTCATCATGCGAGGTCTTGGATTCACCGTCAACTGCATTCGCATCATAAAGATCCTTCTTGATCTGGCTGCTGCTGATTTCCGGTGTCCTCGGCAGATAAACAACCTCAACGCCCTCATCTTTGAGGAAATCGAACTTGCCCTCCCAGTCATCGCCTATTACGAAGGTATCGATATGATATTCATGCATATCGCTGCGCTTCTGATCCCATCCCTCCTCCGGAATGACCAGATCGACATATCTGATGGATTCTACAAGAGCCTTGCGCTGCTCGTATGTGAAATAGCACTTCTTGCTTTTCTCATTCCAGTTGAACTCATCGGTCGAAATAGCAACGATGAGGTAATCACCGAGCGCCTTCGCTCTCTTGAGCAGATTGATGTGACCGTAATGCAGCAAATCGTATGTTCCGTATGTTATAACTCTCTTCATAGTATGTTCTCTCCGTTCATCTTTATGATATTCATATCTGAGTTAGTATATCATCTATTGCCGTTGATTTAAAGACAAATGGTCAACAGAACTACTCTGCCGCACCGGCGGAGTGCGAAATAATGCGAATAATTTTTGTCCCAATTAAGGATAGTTGCTGTATAATAAATGTGTATACAGCAGAATTTTCTGCACAGGTCATATTCATATTCAGAAAGGAGATCCGAAATGAAGTATGAAATTAAAAATCAGCCGTTTACTGTCCTTACTCTGCACATGGATAAGGGAGAATCTGTACAGTGCCAGAGCGGTGCAATGGCGTGGATGACTGACGGTATCAGAATGGAGACCAAGACGGGCGGCATCGGCGGAATATTCAAAAAAGCCATCGTAGGTGAATCGATTGCTCTCAATCGCTATGTTGCAGACAGAGACGGTGAGCTCACACTGGCTAAACACAGTCCCGGAGACATTATCATGTTCAATACCTCTGAGACTCCTATAGTTGCTCAGAAGACTTCTTTCCTTGCATCCACAGAGGGTGTAAATATGGATATATTCCTGCAGAAAAAGCTGTCCGCAGGCTTCTTCGGCGGTGAAGGCTTCATCATGCAGAAATACTCAGGTTCCGGTTTTGTATGGCTCGAGATCGACGGCTCTGCACAGGAGCGCGAGCTGGCTGCAGGCGAAAAGCTGATCGTTGACAGCGGCTATGTAGCAGCTATGGAAGCTACATGCTCGATGGATATTCAGACAGTCAAGGGACTGACCAATGTAGTGCTCGGCGGAGAAGGTCTGTTCAATACAGTTGTTACAGGTCCGGGAAAGGTATGGCTGCAGACAATGCCGATCAATGCACTGGCATTGAATCTGGCTCAGTACATGCCAACCAGCAGCAACTAAGATACGGAGAATCAGTATTATGAACCGGTACTGTACGGCACTGTATAAATAAACTTGCATAGATCAGATCATAGTATTTCTGATTGAGTAAAAATCCGCTTCAGCATAAGCCTGAAGCGGATCACTTTTTTTGAGTTCATTCTGGCACCGGCCGCATACATACAGTATACAAGAAGTATCCGAACAGTATCTGAAAGCGTAAATATATTTTGACAGCCGTCATATTTTATGATTGCGTCTGGTTCTGGTTGCCTTGATACGGCTGAGAGCTCTCGACAGTTCAGCCTCTGCCATAGCATGCTCTCTCATCGTATCGCTGTGTTTCAATTCCTCTCTGGCTCTGGCCTCGGCTCTCTCAGCTCTTGCCTCATCAACGGCTTCAGGGTCTTCAGCTGTATCTACCAGCACCATCAATTCGTTGTTCTCAACCTTGATCAGGCCGTTTGCAACTACAGCATAGTGCCTTTCAAGAGCTCTGCCGTCTTCATCAGCCGGCACATATTCAAGAATTCCGGGAACGACTGCCATTATGATGTTGGAATGGTGTGCCATTATTCCGACCTGACCCTCCGTAGTCGGTATCACAGCCGACAGAGCATCGCCGTCATACACCACATGGTCGCTTGCCATTATCTGTAATCTGAAAGTATTATCTGCCATGCCTGAACCCTTCTGCTATAGTGTTTTTGCCTTTGCTATCACATCATCCAGTGTACCTACATTAAAGAATGCAGCTTCAGGATATTTATCCATCTCACCTTCGGCTATGGCTCTGAATCCCTTGATTGTTTCCTGCACCGGAACATATACTCCCTTAAGGCCGGTAAATTTCTCCGCTACATGTGTAGGCTGTGACAGGAATCTCTGTATCTTTCTCGCTCTGTAGACAGTAGCTTTATCTTCATCTGACAATTCGTCCATACCCAGTATCGCGATCGTGTCCTGCAGCTCCGCATATTTCTGCAGCAGCTCCTGCACCTTTCGCGCTGTATCATAGTGTTCTTTGCCTACTATATCCGCCTCAAGGATACGCGATGTCGAGTCCAGCGGATCTACTGCCGGATACAGACCCTGTTCCGCTATTTTACGCGAAAGAACTGTTGTAGCATCAAGATGAGCGAATGTCGTAGCAGGAGCCGGGTCTGTAAGGTCGTCTGCAGGCACGTAGACAGCCTGTACAGATGTTATGGATCCCGCCTTTGTAGATGTGATCCTTTCCTGCAGCGCTCCCATCTCCGAAGCCAGAGTAGGCTGATAACCTACAGCGGACGGCATACGGCCGAGCAATGTGGAAACCTCTGAACCGGCCTGTACGAATCTGAATATATTGTCAATAAAGAGCAGTACATCCTTGTTTTCCTCATCGCGGAAATACTCCGCCATTGTAAGCCCGCTCAATCCGACACGCATACGCACTCCGGGCGCCTCATTCATCTGTCCGAAAACCAGAGCTGTCTTGTCCATGACTCCGGCCTCGTTCATCTCCTTCCACAGGTCATTACCCTCTCTCGAACGCTCTCCAACGCCTGTGAAGATCGAATAACCGCCATGCTCCATGGCGACATTGTGTATAAGTTCCTGTATAAGGACGGTCTTGCCGACTCCTGCGCCGCCGAACAATCCTATCTTGCCGCCTTTTGAATAAGGCTCAAGCAGGTCGATGACCTTGATCCCTGTCTCCAGTATCTCTACCGAAGGACTGAGTTCATCAAAGCCCGGCGCCTTCCTGTGTATCGACATGCGTTTGGTGCCGTCCGGAACGGCTTCGCCGCCGTCGATAGGTTCACCGAGTACATTGAACATCCTGCCGAGTACATTCTTTCCCACAGGAACGGTAATAGGACTTCCCGTTGCCTCGACCTCCATGCCGCGGCCCAGTCCCTCCGAACCTGAGAGCATGATGCATCTGACCATGCTGTTTCCTATATGCTGGGCGACCTCCATGACACGTTTTCTGCCGTCAAGCGTGACAGTAAGAGCGTCATTTATCTTAGGAAGCTGTCCTTCCTCAAATCTTACATCTATTACTGACCCTGATACCTGTATAATACGTCCGGTCATAAAATTTTCTCCTTAATTTTTCTTGTGAAAATCATTATTCCTGCAGGCACTGTGAGCCGTTCTGAATAATTATTGATGTTTTTTCTTTTTGAGACTGCGGGCACCGGATGATATCTCAGTGATTTCCTGAGTGATCGCATTCTGCCTCAGATGATTGTATTCGAGTTCAAGTGATGCCAGCAGATCGTTGGCATTGTCGTTAGCCGCATCCATAGCCATCATTCTGGCATTCTGTTCCGAGCAATAGCTGTTTACCAGTGCGGAATAAGTATATCCGATGAGATACGGTCCCACTACATTAGCGAGTACTGTCTCTACATCCGGTTCATATTCGAAAACAGCCGAGGCGCTGCTGGCGTGTTCATCTCCCTCAGGAACAAAGTCATCTATGTCGAAGGGCAGAAGTCTGTCATGCACGGCATCTCCTGCGTCCATTCCGCCTGTAAAATCGGTATATACGACATATATCCTGTCGAATTCGAGACGGTCGAATGCATTGAGCATTTCTACGGCTATATTGCGGGCCATGTCGAGGGTCGGCAATATCATTGAATGTTTGAAATTCTCCTCGACATTGTATCCGCGCGACCTGAAGAAACGCCATCCGTAATCCCCGACTATATAGAATTTGTATTCGTCGCTTTTATCCGCAAGAGCAAGAGCAGCTTTTATGACATTCTGATTGTAGGATCCGGCCAGGCCTTTGTCTCCTGTTATGACAAGTATGGCATTTCGTCCGCCGTGCAACGATTCATCGATATCCGCATCATAGTACCGGCTCTTCAGATCGCGGTTCACGGCGAACATCCTGCGCATCTCGCGCCTCATCAGATCAAAATACGGTTTTGTCTGCTCGGCATATCGCCTGGCTTTGCGCATCTTGGTCGAAGATATCATATACATGGCGTTGGTGATCTTCTGTGTGTCATGAACGCCTTTTATTCTGTTTTTGATCTCTTTGGTGCTTGCCATGAGCTATTTCTTTGTCCATTTCTCCCTGAACGCAGCTGAAATATCCGTGATCTCCTTTCTGAGATCATCGTCAAGCATTCCCGTGCTGTCGATTCTGCTGCAAATATCTGAATGTTCAGTCTCGAACATTCCTATCAGTTCTTCAATAAATGCCGATATATCATCGACATCCAGTCCGACCATGGTATGAGCCAGAGCCATTACGAGCGTTATTACCTGCTCATGCTGGCTCTTCGGACGGTACTGCGGCTGTCTCAGCATTCTCATAAGGCCCTGTCCGTAATCCAGCTGTTCCCTCGTCTGTTCATCGAGATCCGATGAGAACTGAGTGAATACCTCCATTTCACGGTACTGCGCCAGATCTATCCTCAGAGTTCCCGTAGCTTTTTTCATTGCCTTTGTCTGGGCATCTCCGCCGACACGGGAAACCGACAGACCTACATTGACCGCAGGTCTCTGTCCGGCGAAGAACTGGTCCGCCTCGAGGAATATCTGTCCGTCTGTAATAGAAATGATATTTGTCGGTATATATGCGGAAACATCACCCGCCTGTGTCTCGACTATAGGAAGTGCTGTTATCGATCCGCCTCCTATGCTGTCCGAAAGCCTTGCTGCCCTCTCAAGAAGTCTCGAATGCAGATAGAATACGTCGCCCGGATACGCCTCACGTCCCGGGGATCTGTCGAGCAGGAGCGAAAGCGCACGGTATGCGACCGCATGCTTTGACAGATCGTCATAAACGATAAGGACATCCTTTCCCTTATTCATGAAATACTCGGCCATAGCGCAGCCTGCATATGGTGCAATATACTGAAGCGGTGCCGGATCGCTGGCCGAGGCGGTCACGATGATGGAATGATCCATCGCTCCGTGCTTTTTGAGAGTCTGCTGTATCTGCACAACAGATGAAGTCTTCTGTCCTATCGCTACATAAATGCATATGCAGTTTTTGTCATTCTGGTTGATCATGGCGTCGACGGCAATCGCGGTCTTGCCTGTCTGCCTGTCACCTATGATCAGCTCTCTCTGTCCCCTTCCTATAGGGAACATCGAGTCAATAGAAAAGATACCCGTCTCGAGCGGAGTGTCTACAGGCTGACGGTCTATTATTGACGGAGCCGGTGTCTCTACAGGCATGTATCCTGCAGCTTCTATCTCTCCGAGACCGTCAACCGGAACTCCGAGAGCATCGACGACTCTGCCGAGGAATCCTTCTCCTACAGGCACGCCTGCTGTTTTGCCCGTCCTCTTTACGCTTGAGCCCTCTACTACGCTTTCGTCATCGTTGAACAGAATGCAGCCTATCTCGTTTTCGCGCAGGTCCTGAACCATGCCGCGCACGCCGCCGGTGAAGAGAAGTATCTCACCGTAAGTGGCATAATCAAGTCCGCTTACTGTAGCTATTCCGTCTCCGACGGTTTTGACCGACCCCACCTGCTCAGCCATAGCCTCAGGCGTCCATGTCCTGATAGTATCTTTGAGCAGAGGGATTATATTTCCGTTAGCAGTCGGAACCTTTACGAGAGTCTCTCTGAGCTGGCGGAATCTGCCGCCCACGGACCAGTCGTATATATCGCTGCCGACTTCAAGTCTGAATCCGCCCGGAAAAGCATCGCTGCTTATCCATTCCAGCGGTATCTTTTTGCCGTATTTATTCTCTAAGAATTTATCGAACCTTGCGCGCTGCTGACTGTTCGGCTCTGCAGCCGAATACAGCTTTGCTTCAAGGATTTTTTCTGCTTTATCCATGCTATATAACCTCTATTACAGCTATTGCTGCTTATCCTCAGTCTCAGCGGCGTCAAGGAACTGATCGAAGGCATCCGAAGCGGACTGCTCCAGCGTCAGTTTCTCCATGGCATCTGTGACCATGCCGGTTATCTCTTTCTGAGCAGATGAAATGATCTCATCCTTTTGCCTGCCCGCCTCTGTGCGCGCATCGCTCAGTATCTTTTCCGCATCAGCCTTTGCTTCGGCGACTCTGCGGTCTCTCTCGGCGTCGAGGTCTTTACGAAGCTTTGCTTTCTCACTGCGAACTTCCTCGTCAAACGCCTTCAGCTTGTCATCGTAGACCTTGCGGCTGTCCTCTGCCGATCTGAGAGCATCTTCTGCCTTGCTGTCCATATCAGCGTAATACTGCTCACGCCCTTCCATAAAATTCTTTACCGGTTTGTAGAGCAGTATATAGAGGGCACCGAACAGTATGGTAAAGTTGAACAGGTGCAGCATTATCTGCTGCAGATCTATGTTTAATGGAACCCCTGTCATTTTTGTCTCCCTGTATTAACTGTGATTTCCCTACAATACGAATATTATCAGTATTACTACCAGCAAAGCATAGATGATGGCAGTTTCTATAAATACAATTCCAAGCATAAAGCTCGTTCGTATCTTGCCCTCGGCTTCAGGCTGACGTGAAATACCTTCGGCCGCTTTTCCGCCGGATATACCCATGCCTATGCCGCCGCCGCATGCAGCGAGTCCGATAGCTATACCCGAAGCGATGGCCTTGAGACCTGTAGTGCTGTCACCTGTCTCTGTCTGCACCTGTGTCGTCTGTGCCGCTGTTCCTGCAGCGCCGCTGTCAGCGAATACGCCTATAGCAGCAATAGTTCCCATCAGAACTATGATTACGCCGAGTACCAGTGCAAGCCTTGCCAGTTTCCTTGATCTTGTCATTTTGTGTTCCTCCGTTTTATTCATTGATCACGCAGCTGTCTGCGCGTCCGCTGTATCGATTGTCTTCTCTGCAGTTTCAGTCTGCTGCTTTTTATGTTTTTTGCGCTTTTCCTTTGGCGGCTTAGGCGTGTTGTCCGATACCTGACCGTAGAAGAGCGATGTCAGCATTGTCAGAACGTAAGCCTGTATCAGTGCGTGAAGCAGTGTGAACAGGACTCCTACAAGCACCGGCAGCACGTAGCTGAGCGATGAGTAATAGTAGACAAGCTCTGTCACCAGCGCACCGGAGAGCAAAGCTCCGAACAACCTGAAGCTGAGTGATATAGGCAGCGAGTATTCTTTGAGAGTCTTGCCTATTCCCTTTACTCCGTTCCCGGCTATTCCTCCCGACATTATCACGAGATATGAAAGGCAGCCCATCATTATTGCTCCGTTTATATCCGAAAGAGGCGCCGGAAGTGAAATGGAATGTCCGGACACCGTTACAGCCTGGACTCCCAGGAGCTCAAACAGAGTTCCGGTAAAAATATACGTGCCGGCCGCAAATATATATGCACCGAGAAATCCGTTGATCTTAGAATTGCCCTTTGCCATGTTGCTGAAAAGTCCCACCACCGTCTCGAGTACCAGCTGGAACCTTCCCGGCACCATCTTGAACTTTGGTATCACGAAGATGCGGCATATGAGGGCAAAGATGATCAGCCCCGTCGAGACTATCACTCCGGACAGCAGTCCCGGATTCACCTCAAGACCGAACAGGTTTACCCTGTTAAGATCATGCAGGACAGCGTCCCTCATGACCTCCTGTACCGTCTCCTCTTTGCCGGATCCTCCTCCGGTCAGTATAGATGCTGCCAGGAACACGGCGGCTATTACTGCGAATACTATTATCGCTTTACGCCTTTCCTGTTTTGACATATCTTATTATCTCCTTAATATTCAATTATCCGTATGTGCATAGCTGAGGCTCAGAAGAATCTCTTATCCACAGAGTCTCTTATCAGCGCATATGGTTGCTGCCGCTCTCGCTTAACCCTGCGGGCTGGTCGAGGCGGCAGTTAATTTGTTTCCGTCTTGGCTGTTTTATTGTACCACTTTGAAAAAAAGATGCAATAGCAACATATCATTCGTTAAAATTCAGTAAACAGCAGTGCCATAAATTGTAACTATCATTCTATATTTTTCAGTGCTTCATCCATGGAGATGCGTTTTATCCTCCTGAAATCTATCAGCATTACAATGAGATAACCGGCGAATACCAGAGCCAGCATCCTGAGCATTCCGGCCTTTGTTATTACAAATGGGAAATATCCCTCCATCCTGCTCATCATACCGTTCCATATGACTACCATCGCTTTTTTTGCGGCGAATGCGGTCACTATCTCGGACAATATTACTACTGCAGTCGTGGTGACAATATACAGAGAGGCTATTTCTCTGTTGCTGTAACCGAGTATCTTTACCATCGATATCGATTTTTCACTGCGTTCAAGAATCACCTTGGTCAGCAGGAAGATGAGCACAGCCGACAACATTAAGCAAAGATACTGGAAGTACAGCATGTATACGCCCATCGAGTGATCGAGCTGCGCTGTCATTTTAATTCAACCAGGAGCAAAGCTCCAACAAGCTCGCTTGATTGGAGCGAGCGACGCCGTACTTATCGGAGGAGCTCAGCCTCCGGAGATCAATGCTTCCGA
>CACYHR010000024.1:0-1894 GCA_902774265.1 uncultured Eubacteriales bacterium | reverse complement strand
GCTCCTGAGAGCATCAGTGGGGGATTGTTACCCACCACTGATGGTCGAAAATGGAACCCGCCGCCTAAGAGGCGGGGGACATCCGGTGTCTGTTATTTACGGCACGCAAAAACCGGCGGAACGAGCCGCCGGTTCTGTCTGCTTCCGATTAATGAATTATTTCCTTCTCTTCTTCTGCATTGTGAGGTGCATAGGCAGACCTCCCGCTGTTGACGGTGAGAGGTTGCCGATGATGAAAGGTCTTGCATAGTTCAGATATTCATCGCCGACATATGTGCCGTCATTTGTTATCCATTTTACCGGCACCTTTCTCTCTACATTGGCTACTTCGTGAATATCAAACATGCTGTAGGTCTCAACATACGGCTCTCTGGATTCCACCTTGATGGTGATCATCATGCCTGTATGTCCTTCAAACGCTGCCTGTGCTGCGAGATAACCTACATTGTATGCTTCGTCCGCATCTATACGCGAAGCAAGGTGTGAAGCGCATCTCTGAAGTGACGAGAACTCGATGTATCTCGATTTGAGGCCTGTTTCCGCTGTAACAAGGCTTGCCAGATATGCAGCCGTTCCTGCCAGCTGCTTGTGTCCGAATGCATCGATGTGATCGTTGCTCGAACCGAGCTCGCATACGAACTTGCCGTCAGCTGTCTGCAGACCCTCGGATACTGCAACAACTACCGATTTCTTTTTCTCAGCGAGATCCTTGATCCTTGCGATAAAATCATTGATGTCGAATGTGACTTCAGGAAGATAGATAAGATCCGGTCCCGAACAGTCGATATCTCTCGAAAGTGCTGCAGCTGCAGTGAGCCATCCGGCATGACGTCCCATGATCTCTACGATGCATACTGTAGGCTTGGAAACTCCGTAGCTCTCGTTATCTCTGATGATCTCTTTCATCGAGGTCGCAATGTATTTTGCGGACGAACCATAGCCCGGGCAGTGGTCTGTCATAGGCAGATCGTTATCGATAGTCTTAGGGATACCGATGAATTTCTGCTTCTTCTGATGAGCAAGCGCATAGTCAGACAGCATCTTGATCGTATCCATCGAATCGTTTCCGCCGTTATACAGGAAGAACTCTATATTTCTCTTATCAAGAATATCGAATATCTTTTCGTAGAGATCCTCATGTCCTTCGATCTCAGGCAGTTTATATCTGCATGTGCCGAGGAAAGCCGACGGAGTCCTCTTGAGCAGTGAAAGATCCTGACCGCTGATAATATAATCCTCGATATCAACGATGTCTTCATTAAGAAGACCTTCTATTCCGTAATGCATCCCGTATATCCTGCGGATACCCGCTTTCCATGATGCCTTTATAACTCCGGCAAGACTCGAATTGATAACAGCTGTCGGTCCGCCTGACTGTCCCACTATGATATTACCCCTGATTGCCATAAAACAATAACCTCCTTGATTTATAAGTCGTGCCGCGTCCGGGTAATCGGGCGCAGCATGTTTGTAAATTTTTTCAGCTGTTTTTGCTGAAATCCGCAGACTACATGCTGAGAATTTTGATGCCCCTGAGCAGTTCGTCTCTTATAGGTCTTTGCGATGCAAGCGCTTCTCCCAGATCGAAGTCCTGTATCTTTCCGTCTACTTCGCCTACAGCTCTGTTGTATATGCCGTCCTTGAGCAGTTCTACCGCCTTGACGCCGCACTCTGTGGCAAGTAATCTGTCTCTTAAGGTCGGCGAACCGCCTCTCTGCAGATATGAAAGGACTACGAGTTTGACATCCTGACCGGTCTTATCTCTGATAGCCTTAATAAGATCATTTGATTCAACAGGATACCCTTCTGCTCTGATGATTATACTGTGGAGCTTGCCGCTGCCGATACCGGATGCGACCTTTTCTACAACTTCATCAACGCTTATATCTCTTTC
>CACYHR010000023.1 GCA_902774265.1 uncultured Eubacteriales bacterium | reverse complement strand
CACTGATGCTCTCAGGAGCTGAAGCTCCCGGTGTCTGTTGACGGCGTCGCTCGCTCCAATCAAGCGAGCTTGTTGGAGCTTTGCTCCTGGTTGAATCGCTTATATACTGACTGATGCGATTTCGTATAAATGTACTTGATGCGACTCCGCCGGCCATGTACACGCGGCGGACATCGTATTTAGCAGAAAGCTCCGCAGCAGCCGCTGCAAGCAGGCCTGCTATCCTTTCAAAGAGTTCACATGACAAAGCAGAATAATATTCGTATGAAGCATCATATCCGGCTTTCTCCCTCTCTGCTTCGATCGCGCGCATTATCTGCGCTTCGCTTCCGGAGAGATTGAAATATCCGTCTGTTATCTTTACGGGCTTTACGATGCCCGGAAGTTTCTCATTATAATCCAATGCAAGATCATCAAGATACATACCGGCCGGAAAGCCGTATCCCATGGCAACGCCGGCTCTGTCGATAAGCTGTCCTATGCTTATATCCTTAGTTCCCCCGACTATCTCGAGAGAATATCCCATTTCATCCGGACTGCAGAGCAGAAATTCGCTGGTCCCTCCGCTCAGATGAAAGAGAAGTGATCTGCCTGCGATGCCGCTACTGTTGCTGTTCTCAATATTGCTCTCTATGACTGCTGCAGCATGGCCTTCCTGATGAGAGAATTCAAATACCGGAACCCTCAGTGCGGCTCCTATCTCCTTAGCAGCATTTATGCCGGCAAGAAAGCATGGCATATACGAGCCTTCCACACGCCTCGGTCTGGATGAAACCCCGATAGCCGCTATACAAGATGGATCGATCTCTTCAAAAACATCCTTGATAAAATCAGGCAGTCTGTTGGAATGCATGAAAAATGCTTCTGACTGCCTCAGTCCCCGTTTGCCCTTATCAACATGCAGATACAGGGATCTCTCGAACAGTACCGACCTGTCGCAGTCAGCAACTGCGACAGAAGTCTTGTAATTGGAAGTGTCTATGCCGAGAAAAAACGGTCCGCTCATTGGATCTTCTTTTCCATCTTGCTGAGCACGGAATTAACGAAAGCGTACGACTTTTCGTCTCCGTACTTTTTTGACAGTTTTACTGCCTCATTTATCGATACCTTTACAGGAATGTCGTCATTGTAGAGCATCTCCGCTGCCGCATTCCTGAGTATTGCAAGATCCGTCTTTGCAATACGGTCTATCGTCCATTTATCCAGGCTTCCTGCGATCAGCTCGTCTATCTCGCCTATGTGATCTCTGACAGCTGACAGAGTCTTTTCAGCCTGAGGCTTGGCAAGAGCATTTTCCGCTTCCGTTATCGGGTTCAGTGCCGTATAGTCAAAATTACCTGTTGCATCCATCTGATAAATAGCCTGCATGGTATGTTCTCTGATCTTTTCCCGGTTCATTGATGATCGGCATTCTGCCCGTCCGTTGGACCGCAGCAGTTCGCCGCTCCCTCCTCTCTATATAAATAATTATCAGTCTTTTAATTAATATGATACTGTATGAGTGGTTACAGCCTTACAGTCTATAACTATAGTATCTATTCCGGTCTCTTATCTATGCCGTCCACACTGATATTTACGGCTTTGACATTTACGCCTGCTCCCTCGGATACAGCTCTTCGTACCTTCACCTGTATATCATAGCAGAGCTGAGGTATATTGACGCCGTAATATACGATTATGTTCAGCGTGATGATTATTTCGTCATCGTCGTCGGATATCTTTATTCCGGAACCGGCTCTGCCTCCGCTCAGCATCTTTTCGGTGAGAGTCGCCTCATCGAATCTGCTGACATCTTCGCAGGACAGGACCTCCTGTTCTATGATTTCATAGAGTCTGGCTTCGTCATTCATCTGATTTCTCTTCCCTGTCTCTGATCTCTATTCTCACCTTGTCTATCCTTCTGTCTTTGACAGCAAGTATGGTGAAATCATAGTCTTCGTATGAGATCGGCGGATATTTCGTATCCTCGCGCGGTATCTCTCCCATAAGATCTATGATGAAACCGCCGATGGTCTCGCTTGTCTCCGATTCGAGTTCAACACCCGTCTCCTCTTCGAGATCGTCAAGATATACATTTCCGTCAGCGACAAATGTTTTTTCGTCGATTTTTTCGATTATCCTGTCTTCCTCGTCGAATTCGTCATCGATATCACCGACTATCTGCTCGATTATATCCTCTACTGAAACAATGCCGCTGAATCCGCCGTATTCATCTATAAGTATGGCCAGATGCTGCCTGCCGATCTGCAGCTCCCTGAACAGAGAGTCTATGTTCTTTGTTTCAGGCACGAAATAAGCAGGTCTGATCAGGCTGCGCAGATCGATGTCTTCGAAGCCGTTTTTTGCCGCATGGCGCAGATAGTCCTTGATATGCAGTATGCCTATTATATTGTCGGCATCGCCTTCACAGACAGGTATCCTCGAATGGGTGAGCTCCATGAGTTCGTCAAAATATTCTTTCGGATCATCCTCGAGATCTATCATGAAGACGTCTGTACGCGGTGTCATGATCTCATATGCGAGCAGATCGTCGAACTCAAAGATCGAGTCGATCATTCTGCGGCCTTCCTCCTTGATCTCGCCGGATTCCTGGCCTCTGTCAAGCATGGACATGACCTTATCCTCCGAGAAATACGAATCATCTACATCCGTTTTCTTTCCCGTTATTTTCAGAACTATGTTCGCGATCCCCTTACAGATCAATACCGAAGGCAAAGTGATATAGTATATGAACTTCTGAAATGAAACCAGACCGACTCCTGTTTTTTCGCTGGACTGCGCTGCAAGCTTCTTCGGCAGTATGTCCGAAAGAGCAGTATAAACGATAAAATATCCTATATTGCAGAGCAGCAGGATCAGGTGATCTGTATCATACAGCTGCCCGGATCTCAAAAAATCGTATCTGCCCGTCAGAAACAGATTGAAAAACAGGAAGCACAGCAGTATGTTCAAAAAACTGGCTGTATGGTCTGCATAGTGGTATCTCGACGGTTTGGAAAGAAACCATTTGACCGCGATGAGATCTCTGTTTTCCGGCTCGTCTTCGAGCATATCCTTGATCACATTTCTGTCAATATAGTCCAGAGCCCTCTTGGATGCGACTACCAGAGCGTTGACGATCATGATGAGAATTATAAGTATTATCAGTAAATAACCGGGTATTGTGTCATCCATTTTTTCCACCAAATATATCCATACTGACGATCATACCGGCATTCCGCCGGCTTGAACGGAAACTATCTGTTTTCTGTTCACTTTTTCTTGCGTATGATAAAGTGTTCTCCCGGAACACGATCAAATCTTATTTTGAGTATCTGCTGAGGATGCGGTGCCGATTCGACAGGCTCGCCCTCCTCATTGTACATCTCTTTGATTGTTTCTTCGTAATATGCTGTGCGCGGTCCGAATATCTCTACGGTGTCGCCGACAGAGAATTTGTTGCGCTGTTCGACCGTCGTAAGTCCGGTCTCAGGGTCCGTTTCTCTCACCAGTCCGACGAATGAGTATTCGCGTGTGTAGTCGCTGGTCAGATAGTTCTGATCCTTATCTGTTGGTTTATTATAATAGAACCCGTGTGTGAATTCTCTGTGACTGGCTTTGCACAATTCGGTGAAATGTCGTTCATCGTATACATAAGATTCAGGGTCGGCGAGGTATTCGTCGAGCGCGGCTCTGTATGCGGAAATGATAGTTGCGACATAGTACATAGACTTCATGCGGCCTTCTATCTTGAGAGAAGCGATGCCTGCGTCCGCCAGATCCGGAATGCGGTCTATCATGCAGAGGTCTCTTGAGTTGAGTATGTAGCTGCCGCGGCCATCCTCCTCTATAGGATAATACTCTCCCGGTCTCTGTTCTTCGACCAGCTTGTATTTCCATCTGCAGGGATGTGTGCATGCTCCTCTGTTGGCATCTCTTCCGGCCATGAAATTGCTCAGAAGGCAGCGTCCCGAATACGAGATGCACATGGCGCCGTGAACGAAAGCCTCTATTTCAATATCATCCGGCAGATGCTCTCTCATAGTGTGAAGCTCTTCAAGACTCATTTCTCTTGCAGCTACCACTCTTTTAACGCCCTGTGAAACCCAGAACTGAGCTGTCAGGTAATTCGTTGTATTAGCCTGAGTTGAGAGGTGTATCTCCGCATCCGGCATAGCTTCCCTGATAAGGCTCATTACGCCCGGATCCGACACAAGAAAAGCATCTATAGGTATTTCCCTGATTTTAGCGAGATAATCCCTCAGAAGAGGAATATCGTCGTTGTGGGCATATATGTTGATAGTCATATATCCCTTTGCTCCGTGCTCATGGATGAAATCCATAGCTTCCCTGATCTCATCTATGCTGAGATTGCCTGCACCGGCTCTCAGGCTGAACATTTCTCCGCCGAAATACACGGCGTCAGCGCCGTATATTATGGCTGTCTTAAGTTTTTCAAGGTCTCCCGCAGGAGCCAGCAATTCAATTTTTTTCTTTTTTTCAATCATTATTTCAGTATAAATCATTTAACATTTATTATATAGCGTAATACATCTGCGCATCAGCATTCGGCGGAATAATTACAATTCACTGACTGTAAGGCAGCGACAGACAGAGAATCTGGAGGAACCGCTAAGAGTGCTGCGAGAAGGCTGCAGGCGAGCGGCTAAGGACCGGTCGCTAAGGACCGGTCGTCGCAAGCGAAGCGTCAGACTAGGTCCTCCGCGAGGCAAAGCCGACGAGCCAAGCACTCTCGGTGACGGAAGCCTTCTCTGGATGCCGCGCCCTTACAGTCTATGACTGACGATTAGCATTCGGCGGAGTAAAGATGCAGAACCTCACTCGCTGAGCCTTATAACAGCAAGCCCGTCGCCGCTCGAAAGCAGCGATACGCTCAGGTCATCCCTTTCATTTATATAATCGAGAAACTGCCTCATGTATTTCACATTGGTTCTGTGTCTCTTCGCACCCTCATAGCTCCGGTCGACGAGCCATCCTCTCATGAATATATTATCACAGACTATGACAGCGCCCGGCCTGCACAGCTTCTCGGCTCTGTCAAAGAACTCGCGGTAATGGCTCTTTCCGGCGTCTATGAATACGAAATCGAATCCGCAGCTGTCATTCGCAGCAGATTCTTCTATCATTTCATCTAGGACTGCATCGGCATCGCCTGTGCGGAAATCTATCCTCCGGCCTTCTTCCCTGCAGTCAAAATTTTCTCTCGCGACAGGTATGAAATGTTCATTGCGGTCGATAGTCGTAATGAGCGCATCCGGACACTTTTTCGCAAAAAACAGTGCGGAATAGCCGTACGCCGTACCTATCTCGAGTATCCTCTCAGGTTTTACGAGCATAAGCAAAAAGGCCAGGAATGTCTCCGTCTCCCTGAGGATAAGGGGTATCCTGTCCTCCTCGTTTCTCTCGCGAAACTTTGCCAGGTCATCATCCAAAGGGGCATAGAATCCGTTGATATAATCAGTAATCTTATCGCTGGTTATATTCATTCTGCCTCTTCCTGTTTTTCTGTATCGTCGGACTGCTTGGACTGATCTTCCTGTTTGTCCTTATCAGCCTGATCATCCCTGTTTCCGTCTCTTTCAGCCAGGGCATCCTCATATTCCTTCTGCCACTCTTTGTATTCGTCCTCGTCGTCAGTGAATTTGTGAGAACCGTCAAGACTGCTGTCGAGTACATAATATGTGTACTCGTTATCATTAGGATAGAGAGCAGCTTCGATCGATTCCGGTCCCGGCGAACACAGAGGAACATCCGGCAGATCATCCTCATCGATCAGCCCCATGTTGACGCTGTTATGTAATACAGAGGAAATATCGGCCTTTTCCTTGTCTATAACCGTTTCCTTTTCGATCATCGACGCTATGCAGACTACCTGTCTGACCGTCAGCCCCAGCTCATCAGCTCTCGCTCTGTAGTCATCGTTAAAGAAATTGCCGAACTGATTGAGTATCGTGACAATGATCATGATCTCGTCGGCGTTGCTGTTGATGGAATAGCTGTCAGGGAACATGAATCCCTCAAGCTGATCCTTTCCCTTTATATCTTTTCCGATAAAATCGATATCGCTGAAATCGAAGGTGCGCGCTATCTCAAGGAATTTCTTTTCGTCGACAAAACCGTCTCTTGCCAGCGCAGCCGCCACCTGCTCGACAGTATAGCCGGCCGGTATGGTAAAGCCCTCGCTGGTCGTGATACCGTTTATCATGGTATCCGATATCGCAATTGAATTCATTGACGGAGACAGCAGATATATACCGGGTTTGAATTTTTCCTTAAACAGGATTTTATTCAGCATCACAAAACGAGACGCACTGCCTATGAAGCCCGCCTCTTCCAGTCTGCCGGCCGTATCAGCCAGCTGGTCACCGCTTTCCACAGTGAATTCGGAATATGTATGGCAAGTCCTGTCATAAGGTCTTGCCATAACGTTCACTCCAAACACCAATACAAGCGATAAAGCGATGACTGCCGCTATGACAGCAAGAACGATACGGAATCTGCTGATGGATTTCTTTCCGGATTCCTTCTCTTCCGCTCCTGAGCTCTCATTGTATTCGGGTTTATTATTTTGATCTTCCAAGATATTCTCCTGACCTTGTATCGATCTGGATTCTTTCGCCCTCGTTGATGAAGATCGGAACCTGAATAACAGCACCGGTCTCAACGGTAGCAGCCTTTGTTACGTTAGTAGCCGTATCACCCTTTACGCCCGGCTCAGTCTCAACGACTTCAAGGTCAACGAAATTAGGAGCCTCGACATCAAAAGCATTGTCCTTGTAGAACTTAACTGTAGCAACATCATTCTCGCGGATGTATTTTACAGCTTCCTGAACGAGCTCTGCAGTCAGCGGTACCTGATCATAAGTATCCTGATCCATGAAGTAATACAGTTCGCCGTCATTGTACAGATACTGCATCTGCTTTGTCTCGATGTGAGCCTTAGGGAACTTGTCGTTAGGGTTGAAAGCTTCTTCCCTTGTAGCACCTGTGAGGATGTTTCTGTACTTTGTTCTTACAAAGGCAGCACCCTTGCCCGGCTTAACATGCTGGAAATCGAGAACTACATGAGGCTCTCCGTTCATTTCGAAAGTAATACCCTTTCTGAAATCGCTTGCATAAATCATTTGTTCGTACCTCTCCTTAATTAAATCTTTATGGGTAACTATTCAGCAGGCCCGCGGAACCCATGCATATACAGTCCGGGCCGGATTCAGTCTTCTGAATAGCTTTTTTAACACTACTATAATAGCAAAAAGCTTATTTCTATGTAAAGTTTTCTTCTAAATTACTTAACTCAACAGTTAGCTGAGGTTACAATTCACTGAGCAGCCAGATTCAAACATAAGCGAAATACTCTGCTTATCATCAGTCATAGACTGTAAGGCAGTGCCATCCAGAGAAGGCTTCCGTCACCGAGAGTGCTTGGCTCGTCGGCTTTCGCTTCGCTTGCGACGGCCGGTCCTTAGCCGCTCGCCTGCAGCCTTCTCGCAGCACTCTTAGCGGTTCCTCCAGATTCTCTGTCTGTCGCTGCCTTACATTCTGTGAATTGTAATGTGCGGTGCTACTGCAGTCCTACTGCCTCGCCGATGATCTTGAACACATCATTCATCATTACTGAAAATGCTGCTTCTGCCTGCAGGAACTGTGCTGCGAGCGGCTTGGTGGCGAGCATTGTGCTGAGGCTCTGAAGTCTGTTCATTACATCAGCTTCCGGCTGTTTACCTGTCATCTGTGCTGTCTGCAGCTCCACCTGCAGCTTCTGGAATTCTGCAAGCATTTCCGAACAGTCCTTGTCGGTCTCAACTGCCTTGCGCATTCTGTCAAATTCAGCAAATTCACCGGACTCTTTTATTGCACGTGCGAGATCATGAGCCTGATCATATACATTCATGTGATTTACCTCCTGCTTAGATATCAAACATAGAGGATGATCGGTATGATGACCGGATTCCTCTTTGTCTTTTTATAGATGTATGATTTCATATCGGATTTGATTGCCCTGCTGAGCGATGATTCATCTAGTGCATTCTCCTCAGTGCATTTACCGATAGTGTTGTAAACTATATTGATCGCTTCGTTTAAGAGATCCTGGTGTTCGGCGGCATAAACAAATCCGCGTGTTCTCAGTTCCGGAACCGCCATCAGAGAGCCTGTCCCGCTGTCGAGTGCGACGGCGATGGTAATGAGGCCGGACATCGAAAGCGACTTGCGGTCCTTGAGGACGGCACTGCCTACATCTCCTATTCCGGATCCGTCGACCATCACGTCCTCACCGGAAGTGAATTCCCTAACTACATGAGCGGTGCGGCCCTTCACTTCGAGTGAATCTCCGTTGCTCAGAACGAATATGTGATTAGACGGCTGTCCGAGCGACTGTGCAAGTCTCGAATGCTCGATCAGATGTCTGTATTCGCCGTGAGCAGGTATGAAGAATTTCGGTCTGAGCAGCGTGTGTATCAGCTTGAGTTCTTCGGACGAAGCGTGGCCCGAAACATGTACATCCATTGCCGATGCAAGAACGACATCTACACCTTTCTCATACAGCTGGTTTACAACCTGACTGACGCCCTTCTCATTCCCCGGGATCGGTGAAGATGAGAAGACAACGACATCGTTCTTTTTGAGCTTGACCGATTTGTGGTTATCGTAAGCCATTCTCGTCAGTGCCGACATCGGCTCACCCTGGCTTCCCGTAGTGATTATCGTAAGATTCCTGTCAGGGATGTTCTTTATATCGCTTATCTTGACGAAAACCGATTCCGGTATATTGTCAAGATAGCCGAGTTCTCTTGCAAGCGAAAGAACATTTTCCATGGAACGGCCGGATACAGCGATACGGCGGTTGTGTCTAACCGATGCCTCCATGAAATATCTTATCCTGTGCACATTTGAAGAGAATGTTGCGATGATTATCCTCTGCTCTGTGTTACTGAATATGTCATCTATCGATTTGCGCACTACAGCTTCCGAAGGTGTGTAACCCTTGCGCATGACATTGGTACTGTCGCAGAGCATGAGGTCTATTCCTTCGTTTCCAAGTTGTGAGAAACGGTTGAGATCGATGACCTTGCCGTCTATAGGCGAGTAATCTATCTTGAAATCGCCCGTGTGGAATACATGTCCGCCCGGAAATTTAATCGAATACGCCAGCGAATCCGCTATGCTGTGATTTGTCTGTACCGCTTCGATTTTAAATGATCCCGCCCGAAATACATCTCCGGCATGTATAACATGACGCTCGCAGCTCAATCCAGATTCCTCGAGCTTGTGATCTATCATTCCCATAGCCAGCGGAGCTGCGTACACCGGAACATTTATCTCCTTCAGCAGATACGGCACACCGCCTATATGATCCTCGTGCCCGTGTGTAATAATCAGTCCCTTCACTTTCTCCATATTCTGTTTGAGATATGTAAAATCAGGAATGACTATATCTATTCCGAACATCTCGTATTCGGGAAAAGCAAAACCGCAGTCTATGATCAGTATCTCATTATTACATTCGATCAGGGTGCAGTTTTTTCCTATCTCCTTCATTCCGCCCAGCGGAATGACCCTGTACGGGATCTGATTCTTTTCAGACTTTCTCTTTTTGGATCTGACGCCGGCGCTGGTGCTTATCCTCGCTTTTGTGGCCGAATCTGTCCTGGTCTTCTCGTTGACCCTGACTTTTGCTTTCGGCTTTGCCCCGCTCTTTGAAGCGGACTTTTTCCTGCTGCTGTCAGCGCTGTTCTTTGCTATATTTCTGCTGTCGATCTTATTGACTCTGTATTTATTGTTTCTGTAATTTCTTTTCTGTGTATTAGCCATAATATAAAGGCCGCTGTTTTACTGAAAGTTTATAGCTGATTTATGAAAAATCCTTTCACTGCCGTTCGGCGGTCAGCCGAACGGTATTCCTGCAAAGCATAACAGACGCCGGTTGTCCCCCGCCTCTAAAACGGCGGGTTCAATGCTCGACCGTCGGTGGCGGGTATCAATCCCCGACAAACGCTCTCAGGAGCTGATGCTCCCGGCGTCTCTAAATGCTGTCTCCTTTTTATTCAGTAGATTTTTCCGTATAACTATTTAACTACAAAGTTTACTATCTTATTCGGAACGACGATCACCTTTACGACATTTTTGCCCTCGATCGCTTCCTTAACCTTGTCAAGTCCTCTGGCGGCCTCTTCTGCAACCTCCTTGCTTGAGTTATTCGGCAGCAGGAGCTTATCTCTCAGCTTGCCGTTTATCTGTACTATCATTTCTATCTCGTCTTTGACGAGTGCTTTTTCATCATATCCCGGCCATGCTTTCTGGTACAGTCTGTCTTCGTGGCCGAGCTCGCTCCACATCTCTTCTGTAATGTGAGGCGTGAACGGATTCAGAACTATGAGAAGAGTTTCTATCGCCTTATTGAAGAGCGGCAGATTCATCTCAGCATGCTGCTTATATTTGTACATCTCGTTAACGAATTCCATGATCGAAGCGATAGCGGTGTTAAAATTGAATCTTCCGCCTGCATCCTCACTTACCTTCTTGACAGTAGCGTTGATCATGTAGTTGAGTGCTTTGTCATCCGCACTCTTAATTTCGAAATCAGCCGGAACATCATTGTCTCCGCGGATATCAGTGATGTATTCGTAAACAAGTCTGTATACTCTGTTCAGGAATCTGAAGCTTCCCTCTACGCCTTCATCCGACCAATCGAGTTCCTTTTCAGGCGGAGCAGCGAAGAGAATGAAGAGCCTTGCGGTATCCGAACCGTATTTCTCCTGAATCTCTGCAGGGCTTACTACATTGCCGAGCGATTTGCTCATCTTGGCCTTGATGTAATTGCCTTCGCTGTCTGTATATCCCTTGATTACCATTCCCTGTGTCAGCAGGTTTTTGAACGGTTCCTCTGCGCTGACGAGTCCGAGATCGTGCAGAACCATCTGGAAGAATCTCGCATACATCAGATGCAGTATTGCATGCTCGACTCCGCCGATATACTGATCGACGTTCATCCAGTAATCAGCTTTTTCTTTGCTGAATGCTTCGTTCTCATTCTTTGCGTCGCAGTATCTGAGGAAATACCATGAGGAATCGAGGAATGTATCCATAGTATCGATTTCTCTCTCAGCATCGCCTCCGCATACAGGGCATTTGCACTGGCGGAATGTCTTGGATGTAGTCAGAGGAGAATCACCTTTGCCTGTGAATTCTACGTCTGTAGGAAGCAGCACCGGCAGATTCTCTTCTTTCTCCGGTACCCAGCCGCATTTCTCGCAGTGAATCATTGGGATAGGTGTTCCCCAGTATCTCTGTCTGCTGATGAGCCAGTCTCTGAGCTTGTAATTGACTGTCTTGTGGCCGAGTCCCTTTGCATCGAGATCCCCGGTGATCTTTTTGATGGCTTCCTTGTTGTTTATGCCGCTGTAATCGCCGGAATTGATCATCGTTCCCTCTGCCGCAGCGGCTTCTGTGAGATTGTCAAGATCAACGCCTTCCACATCAACAACAGGAATGATGTCGAGACCGAATTTCTTTGCGAATTCGAAGTCTCTCTGGTCGTGTGCAGGAACGGCCATGATCGCGCCTGTTCCGTAGTCCATCATTACATAGTCCGAAATATAGATCGGAACTTTTTTGCCGTTTACCGGATTGATCGCATAGTGACCGATAAACTCGCCTGTCTTCTCCTTGGTCAGAGAAGTTCTCTCGAGCTCGGATTTGTGCGCGCTTTCCTCAACATAAGCATTGACAGCAGCCTCGTACTCAGTTCCTTCTGTCAGTTCCTTTACATAAGGATGCTCAGGTGACATTACCATGTAAGTAACGCCGAAAAGTGTGTCAGGACGGGTCGTATATACTACGAGATCCTTGTCAAATCCATCGATTTTGAATGTGACCTCGGCACCTTCCGATCTGCCGATCCAGTTCTTCTGCATAGCCTTTACCTTGTCAGGCCAGCCAGGCAGTTCTTCCAGATTATTCAGAAGTCTGTCAGCATAATCAGTGATCTTGAGATACCATTGGCTGAGATGCTTCTTTGTAACCGGCGTATGGCAACGCTCGCATGCACCGTCGACTACCTGCTCGTTGGCAAGTACTGTCTGGCAGCTCGGGCACCAGTTTACCGGATTGTCTTTTTTGTAAGCCAGGCCTTTTTTGTAGAACTGGATGAATATCCACTGCATCCATCTGTAATAGTCAGGCTTGCATGTAGCTACCTCTCTGTCCCAGTCATAGCTGAAACCGAGAGATTTGAGCTGTCCGCGCATGTCGGACATATTCTGATTGGTCCATGTGAAAGGATGGATGTTGTTCTTGATCGCTGCATTCTCGGCAGGCAGTCCGAAGCTGTCCCAGCCCATAGGATGCAGGACATTGAATCCGTCCATCTTCTTGAATCTTGCGATAACATCACCGATGGAATAATTCCTTACATGCCCCATATGAAGTTTACCCGAAGGATACGGGAACATCTCAAGGACATAGTATTTCTCCTTGTCCTTGTCCATATCGGTCCTGAACGCTGCTTCATCTTCCCAAATCTTCTGCCATTTGCTCTCTATGGCAGCAAAATCATATCTATCCTTCATAGAAATTCTCCTAGTCTACCAGAATCGACTCGCAGTCGTTCCAGATCTTTTCAAGTGTATATTTATCCCTTGTTTCGGCAGTAAACAGATTGACGATGACATCCCCTCCGTCAACCAGTATCCAGCCTGTTTCCGGTCTGCCTTCCTTGCTCTTAGGTGTTATGCCGATCTCTGCAAGCTTATCTTCGATATCATCAGCAAGTGCACCGAGCTGTCTCTCGGAACCGCCTGTCGCATTGACGAAATAGTCAGCGAATGATGATTTCTCAGCGATGTCGATCATAACAATATCTCTGGCTTTTTTCTGGTTCAGCAGATCTGCTAACATCTGCGCAACTTCTTTGCTTTCCATTAAATTCTCCTTTTTTCAAATTCTTAAATCTTTTATAGCAATTATGAACAATAGTATGCGAAATACTTTGTTTATCATCAGTTAAAGACTGTACGGGCGCGTCATCCAGAGAAGGCCTCCGTCACCGAGAGTGCTTGGCTCGTCGGCTTTGCCTCGCGGAGGACCTAATCTGACGTATTGATTTTATCGACAATATATGCTCTTGCCTCGGCGGTATCCTTATCCAGCTTCCGGCCCTTCTGCCTGAGATCGCCTATCGTGTACTCGATTATCTCCAGGCAGGCCTGATCGAGGTCTCTGTAGGCCAGCTGCTGATAGTACTCAAGATCGCTGTAGGTCCTGTTGTCCTCTACGACATCAGCGACATAGACTATCTCATCGAGCAGTGTCATATCCTTTCTGCAGGTCGTGTGATATCTGACCGCATCGAGAACTTCCTGATCTCTGACTCCGAATTCATGCTCTAGTATGGCAGCTGCTACCTTGGAATGCGCAAGTGCGTTGTTTCCGAGAAGCTCACGGGGCAGATCATAGAGGACAATATACTCATCCATGGTCTCATTGTCAAAACACTTTGCAATATCGTGATACCTGCCTGCGAATGCGGCTTTTTCGACATCACCGCCGTGCAGCTCAGCGAGCTTTACAGCCATTTTCTCGACTCCCAGAGAATGCCTGTACCGGCTTTCTTTGAGATTTGCTCTCATGAATTCTTCCAGTTTTTCTCTGTTACTGTCTGTACAGATCGTGCTCAATTATATACTCCTCCACGCCCGGCGGCAGCATTTTGCCCGGAGACTGTCCTGCTTTTACCATGTCGCGTATCTCAGTAGACGATGCATCAACAGGCTCCATACTGAGAACAGTTATACGGCTTGCATATCTGCTGCGAAAACTCTCTATGATCTCAAAGCCTTCACTGTCATCGGTATCAGGACGCCTCGCAGTAATAAGAGGATAATCCCGGAGTATCTCCTCACCCATATACCATTTGTCAAGCTGAACGACCGAATCGAATCCGAGCACGAAGCTGAGTTCGCCTCCGAGCAGCCTTTTCCAGTATCTGAGAGTCTCGACTGTGTATGACGGTCCTGCCTTTGTCACCTCATATCTTGACAGGCAGAAAGCCCTGTTCAGCTTAAGAACAGCCTCTATCATGCCGCATCTGTCCCTTCCGTCCGTGACATGCTTTTCCTGTTTGAACGGAGAAGTGTATGCAGGCATAAAGATAAGCTTATCAAGGCCGCATTCTCTGACCGCGCATTCCGCAAGTGCAGCATGACCCGCATGGATCGGGTCAAAACTGCCGCCGTATATCGCATAGCGCCTGGTGCTGCCCGTTAAGCAGTTCTTATTTACTACATCTGTCCGGATATCTTCGTTCATCAAATCTAAAAATATTTTGTGACTGTTTCACGCTCTGAGACTGAACTCTAACTATTCCGTAACGACTTCGATACCGAGTTCTTCGAGCTGTCCCTCGCCTGCAGGAGCCGGTGCTTCGCAGACCGGACACTCAGCGTTCTGGTTCTTAGGGAAAGCTATTACTTCTCTGATGCTCTTCTCGCCGAGCAGCAGCATAACGAGTCTGTCGAGACCGTATGCAAGTCCTGCATGTGGTGGTGCTCCGTATTTGAACGCCTCGATCAGGAAGCCGAATTTCTCCTGACATTCCTCGTCTGTAAGGCCGAGAGCCTTGAACATTCTGGCCTGCAGATCCTTATCGTGTATTCTTACGCTGCCTCCGCCGAGCTCGACGCCGTTAAGAACGATGTCATAGGCATTGGCATTGAGTCCGAGTATATCCGTATCGAGCTTATCGAGTTCGTCCAGCTTCGGCTGAGTGAACGGATGGTGCATTGCCTTTATATTACCCTCTTCGTCCTGCTCGAACATAGGGAAATCAATGACCCAGAGGAAATTGAACTGATTATCATCGAGCATACCGAGTTGACCTGCGATGCGTCTTCTGAGGAATCCGAGCGAATCATATGTCACCTTTGCGGTTCCGCTGACGATAA
Source organism: uncultured Eubacteriales bacterium (assembly GCA_902774265.1). Classification (GTDB taxonomy): domain Bacteria; phylum Bacillota; class Clostridia; order Peptostreptococcales; family Anaerovoracaceae; genus Crickella. The sequence goes on along the minus strand of CACYHR010000023.1, from coordinate 22,591 downwards.
AGATTATATCCCCGTCTTCAGCTCCACACTTGCCGCATACATTCTTAAGCTCTTCCTCTGAGAAGAATTTGCCGACCGATGATGAAATACCGGATGCTTCATTCTTTATCCACACAAGGCCCTTCGCGCCGTAGTGCTTGACCTCGTCTACCAGCTTGTCGATCTTCTTGCGGGAGAATTCCTTAGCTCCGCCCGGTACGCAAATTCCTCTGATATCTCCGCCTTCGGCGAGTGTCTTTGTGAACACCTCGAAGCCGCAGCCTTCGAACAAATCGTTGAGCTTCATAAGCTCAATATCGAATCTTGTATCAGGCTTGTCTGAACCGTAACGCTCCATAGCCTCGGCATAGGTCATTCTTGGGAAAGGTGTTTCCACATCTATGCCCTTGACCTCTTTCATTACTTTTTTGATGAATCCTTCCTGAACCTCGATTACATCATCTACACCGGCAAATGACATCTCAAGGTCTATCTGAGTGAATTCAGGCTGTCTGTCGGCACGCAGGTCCTCGTCTCTGAAACATTTGACGATCTGCATGTATCTGTCAGTACCGGCTACCATCAGAAGCTGCTTGAACATCTGAGGTGACTGAGGAAGAGCGTAGAAACTTCCGTTGTGCACTCTGCTCGGTACGATGTAATCGCGCGCACCTTCAGGTGTCGGCTTGATCAGCATAGGAGTCTCGACTTCGGTAAATCCCTGTTCGTCGAAATAGTCTCTTGCGCATTTGACGACCTTGTGTCTGACAGTCAGGTTTCTCTGCATCTTGTTCTTGCGGAGATCGAGATATCTGTATTTGAGCCTCAGATTGTCATCTACATTGTCATCATCCCTGATGTAGATAGGCGGTGTCTCTGATTTTGAATAGATCTCGATATCATCGGCAAAGACCTCTATATCTCCCGTAGGGATCTTATCGTTTCTTGATGATCTCTCTTTTACGACGCCCTTTACACCTATGCAGTACTCGCTGCGCAGCGATTTTGCCTTTTCCTTGATTTCTTCAGGTACATCCTCGTTGAAAGTTATCTGTGTTATTCCTGTCTTGTCTCTGAGGTCAACGAAAACGAGTCCACCGAGACTCCTTGCCTTTGCGACCCAGCCGTTCAGCACTACATGACTGCCTTCATCCGACAGTCTCAGGTCTCCGCACATATGCGTTCTCTTATATAACATCGATCAAATCTTCCCTTCTTACTTTAGTCTGTTCAGAGTTTTCCATATTCTTGAGAGTCAGCTCTCCGCTACTGACCTCGTCATCGCCGATAACGACTGTATAAGCTGCCCCTAGTTTATTGGCATATTTCATCTGGCCCTTGAGATTGCGTTCCTTTGTATCCATCTCAGCCCTGATACCCGCACGTCTCAGATCATAGAGAAGTTTCACGGAATACTCGCGGGCATTATCTCCTATCCATGAGATGAAGAGCTGCGGTCCCTTTGTTCCGCCGAAATCCTGTCCCGATGCTTCCATCAGCAGCAGAAGTCTTTCTTTTCCGAGCCCGAAACCTACGCCCGGCATATCAGGCCCGCCGATCTCTTCGATCAGATGGTCATAACGTCCGCCGCCGCATACAGTGCCCTGAGCGCCGATTTTCGTTGTGATGAATTCAAAGGCTGTCTTTGTATAGTAGTCGAGTCCTCTTACGATCGTCGGGTCAACGATGTATTTAATGCCCATGGCATCAAGGTGTTTCTTCAGAGTTTCGAAGTCATCTCTGCACTCGTCGCATAGATGATCGAGCATCATAGGCGCGCCTTTGCAAAGCTCTCTGTCTTCCTTTGATTTGCAGTCGAGTATCCTCATCGGATTCTTTTCAAATCTGGATTTGCATGTCTCGCAGAGGCAGTCGTAGTGCGGTCTGAGGAAATCCTGCAGAGTCTGACGGTATACCGGTCTGCACTTGCGGCAGCCTACGCTCGAGATGTGGAGCTCGATATCTTCGATACCCATCCTGTTCAGAAAATCGTTTCCGAGAGCTATTACCTCGGCATCGGCCAGCATGCTCGATGTGCCGAAATTCTCGATGCCGAACTGGTGAAACTCTCTGAGCCTGCCTGCCTGAGGCTTCTCATACCTGAAGCAGGATGTGTTGTAATAATACTTGGTCGGCTGTGTCTCAGCATACTGATTGTTCTCGATAAAAGCTCTTACAGCCGGCGAAGTCCCTTCAGGTTTGAGGGTAATGCTGCGTCCGCCAAGATCGTTGAAGGTATACATTTCCTTCTGTACGATGTCAGTCGTATCACCGACACCACGGTTAAACAGCTCCGTAGCTTCAAAAGTAGGGCTGCGCATTTCTTTGAATCCGTATTCTGCGCAAATTTCAGCCCATTTGGATTCGATATACTGCCATTTATACGATTCCGACGGCAGAACATCCTTGGTGCCCTTAGGCGCTTTTATAGCCATTCTATCCTCCATTATTATATATAAAGTAATCAACAATTCACATTTACAGCTGTCATGTGTCTGTTATACGAAACGCCTCTGCGCATCAGCATCCGGCATCTGTTATACAAGATGCCAGAAGACTCTAATAGTACAGATCCTTCCGGCTCAGCATCTCGTCGAAACGGTCGCTGTACACTCTGTAATTGCTGACATTCGCAACTCTTTCAAGTCTGTCCTCATCAGGAAAGTAAACCTTGCCTATCGCACCTGCTCCGAGGCCGATTATGGTCTGCTTTTCCTCCATAATGCGGATATTGTATATCGAATGTTTGCCCGGTCTGCAGTATCCGACATTCTCAAGAGCTCCCATCTGGTGCTTCTGCCTGTAAATATAATATGGGACAAATCCTTCTTTTGAGAGTCTCTCTCTTGCATAGTCTACCATTGACTGCACGGTCTCTGTGTTTCGTCTGTAATACTCGGGATCGTTTTCACGAAGTCTCGATCCTTTTTTGACCGAAAGCGTATGGACCGTAATATTGTTGGCGCCGAGTGAAATGATTTCTTCGAGCGATGCCCTGAAATCTTCGAGGTCCTCTCCCGGCAGTCCTGCGATAAGATCGGCGTTTATCACATCAAATCCGTAATCAGCCGCAAGTCTGTAACCGGAACGTATGTCATCAGCAGTATGATCTCTGCCGATAGCTCTCAGAGTCTCATCCTTCATGGACTGAGGATTAATGCTTATTCTGCTGACTCCGAGCTCTCTCATAACAGCGAGCTTGTCCGCCGTAATAGTGTCAGGTCTTCCCGCTTCCACGGTAAATTCTATACTGCGCGGATCCGCACCGAGTTCATCAGCAGCAGTCTCTATCAGCTGTTTCAGCTGGTCCGCTTCAAGAGTTGTCGGTGTGCCGCCGCCTATATAAATACTCTCGATCACTGTGCCATGTTCTCTGACAAGCCGTCCCATATACCTGATCTCTGTCAGAAGATTCGTCAAATACTCTGCTATCTCATCCCTGCCGGCAACATTGGATGCAAAAGCACAATATTCGCATCTGGTAGGACAGAACGGGATCCCAATATAAACTCCGGCTTTTGACGACGGATCGCCCATACCGCACGAGATCTGATATTCAGCTATCTCTCTGAGGAGAGCGATCTTTGACGGAGAAATAAGATATCTCTCCGCAAGCAAAGCGCACATACCTTTGATCGGATTGATCGGATTGCTCGGATCGCTGCCGCCGGTTTTATCTGTGCAGGAATCGGAATCCGACTCTGCTTCCGCAAGCATCTCGTATGCCAGCTTCAGAGGTCTTACGCCTGTTAGCGTACCCCACTCAGATGATCTGCCGCAAAGATCAGCGAGCAAGCCAAACAGCTCGCGCTTGATCTCGTCCCTGTCAGCAGAACCTTTCGCATTAACAAGAAAGCTGCCGGGTCTAAGAGCAAGGTTTCTGCTGCTTACATCGAGCGGAATAACCTCAAACTCATCATCCGGCAGGAATACTCTCGCGAGCTCTCCGTAGTGATAGTCGTTTTCGATCTTGTTTATATAGAATCTATACAAATGGATTTGCCTTCTTTTCGTATCCTATCGTCGTGGCCGGTCCGTGTCCTGACAGAACCACGATATCATCATCTAGTGTGTAGACCTTTTCCTCTATGGATCTTACAAGCGTCTTCCAGTCTCCGGTCTCAAAATCAGTTCTGCCGACGGACAGCCTGAAGAGCAAATCGCCGCAGAACAGGAGCTTATCATTTACAAAGCAGATGCTGCCTTCGGTGTGTCCCGGCGTCTCTATAACGCGAAGCTCCGATTCTCCGACAGATATAACATCCCCCTCTTTTAACAGCCTGTGTGCCTCAGGGCAGACCGCATCCTCTTCGTCATCGGCAAAATCCTTGTTGTCACTGCCCTTGTACATGAGATATGTATCTTTCTCCGGAGCGGCGAATACTGCATCCGGATAAGCGTCCATGTATTCCTGAGCCGCGGCAAAATGGTCATGATGTCCATGTGTGAGCAGTATGTATTTGAGACTGTCCTTATCTCCGATGAGTTCTTCCGCCCTCGGGCCGAAATACCCCGGATCTATAACTGCTTTATCACCGCTGGCCTCATCAGTAAGCAGATAAGTATTCTCACTGAGCGGTCCTAACGGGAAACATTCTACTTTAAAACTCATGTCGTCTGCCTCGCTGCTTCTGTCTCTGTCTGTTATACCGTCATTGTCTGCTGCCGTCATCGCAGGCTATCTCATCGTAGGCTATCTCGGCCTGAATACCTTTATCACGCCTTCTATCTGCCTCAGAGCGGTCAGAAGTCTCTGCATCTGATGCATATCGCTGATCTCGACCGTGATAAGCGTATTGCTTGTACCCGGCTCTCCGTCCGTGAGGTTGAGTCCCACGACCTCTATCTCGTTATCATCGCAGACCTTGGAAATATCCTTGAATATGCCCTTTCTGGTCTCGGAAATAACCTGTACATCAACTACGTATTTACGGCTGTTATCAGGAGTATCCCAGCTGACGTGTATAAGTCTGCCCTTATCCTCATCTCTTATATGCGTGATATTCGGACAGTCGGTCCTGTGGACGGTTATTCCCTTGCCCTTGGAAATGTATCCTATTATTGTATCGCCCGGTACAGGATTACAGCACGGAGCTCTCCTGATCAGCAGATTGTCGGACCCCTTTACGACTATACCGGATTCAGATCCGACAGCTCCTCTGTTTACAGGCTTCTGTTTTAACTCAATGACATCCTGTTCGGTGTCTTTCTTTTCGTTATCAGCCTCATAGTACTCGATGAGCTTCTGTCCGAGCTTGGATACCGTCGTGCCGCCTCTTGAAATCTGCAGATAGAGCTCGTTTACGTTGGAGCAGTTGAAATCCTTGACGGCTTTTAGTATATATGCGTTCTTTGCGACGAGCGCGGGATCATAGCCTTTCTTCTTGATGTAATTATTGATATTGGACTTTCCCTTGCTGACGTCGTCGTCTTTTTCGGATTTGCGCAGCCAGTTCCTTATCTTTGCCCTGGCCTGGGATGTCTTGACTATCCTGAGCCAGTCCTGGCTTGGTCCGGATGAATTCGCCGAAGTAACGATCTCGACTATATCGCCGTTGCTGAGCTTGTGGTCGATAGTGACCATCTTGCCGTTGACCTTTGCGCCTACGCACCTGACTCCGACATCCGTATGGATCTTGAATGCGAAATCAAGCGGCGTACTGTCTGCCGGCAGCTCCATAACATCGCCGTGCGGCGTAAACACGAATACCTGGTTGTCAAACAGGTCCATCTTAAGTGTCTGGAGGAACTCTACCGAGTCATCCGCTTCCTTCTGCCACTCAAGAGCCTGCCTCAGCCAGGCCAGTTTTTGTTCGCTCTCGTCTTCCGAACCGCTTATCTTGCCTTCTTTGTATTTCCAGTGCGCAGCGATACCGTATTCGGCTATGCGGTGCATTTCATATGTCCTGATCTGTATCTCAAACGGTTCTCCGTTGTCGCCCAGCACAGTTGTGTGAAGCGACTGATACATATTAGGCTTAGGCATAGCGATATAATCCTTGAATCTGCCCGGGATAGGTTTCCACCTGTTGTGGACCAGTCCGAGAGCAGCGTAACAGTCTTTAACACTGTTTACAAGTATTCTTGCAGCAAGCAGATCGAATATCTCATCGAGCTGTTTGTTCTGTATCACCATTTTGCGGTATATGCTGTAAATATGCTTCGATCTGCCCTTTACATCGTGCTGTATACCGGCTTCGTCCAGTTCGGAAGAAATCTCACTTATCAGTACTACGAGATTCTTTTCGTATTTTTCTTTTTTCTTTGAGACATCCGACATGAGCTTTTTATACTCGATCGGATGCAGATATTTGAGAGCAAGATCCTCAAGTTCGAACTTGATGCTGAATATACCCAGCCTGCCTGCCAGAGGAGCATATATCTCCAGAGTTTCCATGGATTTTGTCACACGTTTCTCCGGAGACATATATTCCAGAGTCCTCATATTGTGAAGTCTGTCGGCCAGCTTTATTATGAGGACTCTGATATCCTTTGTCATTGCAAGAAAGAGCTTGCGGAAATTCTCTGCCTGAACCGCTTCTGTAGAATCGTATGAAATGTTGCCGAGTTTTGTGACACCATCCACGAGAGCGGCTATCTTTTCGTCAAAATCCTTAACCAGTTCCTCTCTTGTATATGGAGTATCCTCCACTACATCATGCAGGAGTCCGGCTATGACAGTTTCATTGTCCATGCCAAAACCGGCCAGTATCTTAGCCACGGCGATCGGATGAATTATATATGGTTCACCGCTCTTCCGAAATTGCCCGTCATGCAGTCTCAGAGCAATTTCGTATGCCTTGACAATGGCCGTATCGTCATATTTGGGATTGATTGCGCTCAGATCCCTTATGAACTTTTCGGTTGATAGATCAATGATTTCTCTGACTGCCATTTTTTTGACTTTTTATTTGACGATTCCCTCGTCTTCTCTCTTCTTAGTGTTTTTGTTTTTCTGTGCTTTCATCTGATTAGCTTCGTATTTGGATATTCCTTCTTTTTTAGTCAGCTCATAGAATACAGGGCTGCAGAGGAATATCGATGAATATGTACCGACGAATACACCGATCATCAGCGGAATGAGGAATGCTCTCAGTTCCGAGCTTGCCATGAAGAACAGCGGCAGCATTACAACCAGTGTTGTCAGCGATGTCATCAGAGATCTCGACAGAGTCTGATTGATACTTGTGTCGATAAGCTCGATGCCCTGCTTACGCTTGAAGAACTTGCTGTTCTCTCTGATTCTGTCGAATACTACGATAGTATCGTTGATCGAGTAACCTACTACTGTCAGAATACCTGCGATGAACGGGTTGTTGATGGTTATGCGGAATATCGCATAGATCGACAGAGTTACCAGTATATCGTGTGCAAGTCCTGCAATAGCAGAGAGACCGTACTGCCAGTTCTTGAATCTGAATCTGATGTATATCAGCATTACGACAGCAGCGATCAGTATGGACTTGATAGCGTTTTGTCTCAGATCCTTACCTACTGTCGGTCCGAATTCCTCAGATGCGAGTACGTCGCTGTCGTCAAATCCGTATTTTTCCTGAAGTGTATTTACTACTTCTGTTCTCTCAGCAGACTTGAGGTCCTTGATGGTCTTGATGATTATCTGTGAGTGGTTATCCGATGCATAAACGATTGTCGGGTCAAGGTCATACTGAGCGATAACATCCTTTACCTCGTCTGTGCTGACTTCCTGTCCGAGCTCGATCTGCATCATCGTACCGCCGGTGAAATCGATACCGTAGTTGAATCCTCTTACCACTGCGAATCCGAGACCGATGATGATTACACATGCGCTGATAGCAAAGAATTTCTTTCTGTTCTCGATGAATCTCAGATTGAAATTGATATGTACCTTCGGAGTGCCGTCAGCTTTCATTCCGAACATTCCGTTTGTTCCGAATTTCTTGCTGTCTGCCAGCAGACCGACGTAAAGCTGTGTGATAAATACAGCAGTGATGATACTCATTACAGTACCGATCATCAGTGTAAGAGCGAATCCCTTAACGGATGTTGTACCGAAGAGATAGAGCACGAATGCTGCAATCAGTGTTGTTGTCTGAGAGTCGATAACTGTTGTAAGAGCTGCCTTGTAACCCATGTCTACAGCAACTCTGATGGATTTGCCCTTTGTGATTTCTTCTCTGATACGTGTGAAGATGATTACGTTGGAGTCTACCGCCATACCTATCGACAGTATGATACCTGCGATACCAGGCAGTGTCAGGACTGATCCCATGCCTGCCATGATCCAGAGAACCATCTGTACATAGAGAAGCAGAGCGAGGTCGGCAACAAGACCCAGCATTCCGAATACTGCTACCATCAGTATCAGAACAAGACCGAGACCTATGATACCGGCCTTAACACTGAGTGTCAGAGCGTTGGCACCGATAGTAGCTGTCTGTACGGATGAATTGATCTCAGTGAGGTTTGCCGGAAGAGCACCGCCTCTGATCAGAGCGGAAAGGCTCGAAGCCTCTGTCTCTGAGAATCCGCCCGGTCTTGTGATCTCGCATGATCTTGAATTGATCTTTTCGCTTACTGTAGGAGCGGAAATGACCTCATCGTCAAGTGCGATAACGATAGCATTAGGCGAAACTGTATTGCCTTCTTCGTCAGTCATTGTTGCTTCTACGCCCTGTACGGCTTTTTCAGTAGCCTCTGCGAAGAGATTGCTTCCCTCTGATGTGAAATCAATGGTGATCTTGTATCCGCCGTTGTTTGTATCTGTAGCTATCTGCGAATCGCTGATGCCGTCTCCTGTCAGAGCCAGCGTTCCGTCAGCCAGGAAGAACTGCAGCTGTGCTGTACGTCCGATTTGTTCGATAGCTTCTTCTGCGTTTTCAACACCAGGCATCTCTACTCTGATCCTGTTGTTACCTTCGATTGACACCTGAGCTTCGCTGATACCCATGGCGTTAACTCTGTTTTCGAGAACGCTCTTGGTCTGGTTCATGATCTGAGTAAGCTCAGTGCCTGTTTCTTTTGTGTCAGCCTCAAGCAGTACATAAACACCGCCGTTGATATCGAGGCCGTACTTGAGTTGTTCGCCGAGATTGCCAACCTTATTGCCTATCCCGAATATGGAAACATACCAGGAGGCAACAAGCAGAATGACAATCAGGACTGCAAAAATTTTCTTTGTACCTGTTTTCATTTTCTCCAATTAACCTTTCAAAGATTTGCGCAACAAAAAACAGCGCATATTTCCACTAATAAAAAATATTCAACCTATTGTATCTGATTCTGTGTGAGATTTCAACTGAAAAGACATCCCATTAAGGGATGTCTTGTATAATTTTCTATACCCGGTTTCCGTACAGAATCCCGTATGTGATCTACGGAACTACTCCTGGGAATCTGATTTCTTTGTCAGCTTCTTAGGAGTAACCTTCTTATCCTTGTTAGGACGTGTATCGTCCTTTTCTTCAACCGGCTCTTCCTTTTTCGGTGCCGGTGCGCTGCTTTCAGTTCTGCTGACATTAGCTATAGCAGTTTTGAGAAACTCGATCTTGTTTCTGCCGGCTCCGGTAGAAATAACAACCGTTTTCTCGGTGATCTTCTCGACCTTGCCTACAACTCCGCCGATAGTGATGATCTCATCGCCTACTCTCAGGCTATCTCTCATCTCGCGGTCAGCTTTATCCTTTTTTCTCTGAGGTCTGATCATCATGAAATAAATCATGAGGATAAAGACCACGAGTAAACCAATGTTCATTATTGCATTGTTTTGTGTCATATTTTCCTCCCGTAAAAATAATTGGTACCGGTGGTGGGGCTCGAACCCACACGATGTTGCCATCACTGGATTTTGAATCCAGCGCGTCTGCCAATTCCGCCACACCGGCTCAGAGGCAGATTAATTCCAATAGTGATCTGTTTGATCAGTCAGTGAATATTGTTATTAATGATTTATTACACGTTTTTTGCCGCACCATTTTCTGATAAAAAAATGGTGTGGATGACTGGACTCGAACCAGCACGGTTGCCCACATGGCCCTCAACCATGCGCGTCTGCCAATTCCGCCACATCCACACGACAATTGTGATTATAGCACCGAAAAAATAAAATGCAAGGGGTTTTTGAAATTTTTTTAATTTTTTCCGATTTTTCCCTGAAACGGGTCAAACAGCCGGAGTCATAGTGTACATGCAGCTGACCGGCCGCGCGTCAGTAAATTACTACCGGATACCCATATCCCACATTGTCTGCGATTTTCTTCGCAGCTGAATCCGGACAGTTGACACATCCGTGCGATCCATCGGTCTGGTATATAGTGCCTCCCCATTTTTTTCGCCAGCCATTGGAACCGTGCAGTCCCTGGCCTCCGTAGAAAGGCATGAAGCAGTTGACCGGGCTTTCATAATTTGTGCCGTCTCCGTTACTGCCTTTGAGAGTTGTAGGGCCGGTCACATACTGGATTATAAATAAACCCCTGGATGTATCATGTCCCGGTGCGCCGGTCACACAGTCGCAGCTTTCGATAAGCTTGCCGTTCTTATAACACCAGACATGCTGCTGAGCTATGGAAATTTCAATATAGCTGTCCCCTATCTCACTTTCTCCGCTGTATGTCGTCTGGGCCCAGTTGATTTTTATCGTTTTGGATTTTTGCTTTTTAAGAGCTTCGCTCAGATCGTCGATAAAGCCATTTTTATCTATAACTTTTCCGTAATTGACGCCCCTTACACTTATCTCCCGGTCGTCATGGGTAGTGAAAACGTAATTCTCGTTGTATTCGTTGTAAAAAGACGCAACATCAGTTGCGAAACTTTTGATTTTTTTCTTCTTCAGAACGGGCTTGTCCTTTTCGTAAGACACCATCTTATCGACTTCTTTAGGCGTGATCAGTACTGTTTCGCCGTCGATCTTATATTCCAGTTTGAAATTCAGATTATCTTTGCAGTATTTGAGTCTCTGTCTGAATTCATCAGAATCCGCAACAAGCTCAGGCAGCACAACGATGTCATCATCTGTAAGAGTTGCCGTAAAAATCCCCTTTGTAATATTCGAAAGCGCAATATCCCTGATGCGCGTCGGATCGACTTCGGTTCCTATTTTTTCCTCTACGGTCCGGAACTGAAAATCGGAGAGATCCACATATGCATCCTCTGTCGGCACCTTGCCCCTGTTGTCACACAGAGGCAGCTTACTGATCTCGGCCAGAAACTCCTCCGAAGCAGCAGGATTCATAGGGATCTTATACTCCTTTTCTATCCTCAGGAGACTTCTTACAGGATCAATATAGGTTCTCGATTCAAGAACGGACCTGACGGAATAGTCAAAATCCAGCGAATCCATAGGCACCGTGTAGATATCGTTATCATATTTAAAAGTGAACGGCCGGCCTCTGACATACCCCGACAGTTTTCTCTCTGCCTCAGCGGCTGTAAGACCGGAAACATTGATGCCGTTGATACTCGTATAAGGCAGCATCCTTTCGGGATTTCGGCCATACAAATACCAGGCTGTTCCATAAGTCAGCCCGGCTATAATGATTATCGACACCAGTAAAATCAGCAAAAATTTCTTCATTAAGCGTTTCTTTTGTTTCAATTCAGCACTAAGCCTGTGTGATATACATCTAAGAGTAAAACAAATCTGCGTATCAGCTTTCGGCGGAGTGTCAGATGCAATGCACGGGTATGCGGCAGTTCGAACGGTTGGAGTTCTGCAGTCCGAAGTGAAGCGGAGTTTGCATTAAGGCGTTCAGATTGCCTGAAGCGCCTCATTTATAATAGAATAAAGCTCTTCCATGCTGCCGTTGTTGTATATTATGCGGTCAGCTCTGCTGAGCCTCACATCATCTTCTTCCTGCGAATCTATCATCAGTTCAATTATGGACGAGTCCATATTGTCACGTTCCATGATCCTCTTCCGGCGAATATCCGTATCGGCAGTCACTACCCAAACTTCATCATACCTGTCCTCCTGATGCATCTCAAAGAGCAGCGGGATATCAAAAAACAGAGCCTTTTCGCCGGCTTCAGACTTTTCGGCTTTGATCCTTTCAATATCCTCAAGAACTACCTTTGTTGTGCCCTCCTCAAGAACAGCCTTGTACCGGGGGTGACTGAAAACGAGATCCCTCATCGCCGGGCGGTTGAGGCTTCCGTCTTCATTGATGTAATCCGGACCGAAATGCTGCATTATATACGGCATGGCTTTGCCGCCGGCCGAAGTCATTTCGCGTGACATCCTGTCCGCATCTATCACGGTATATCCTCTGCTGATCAGATAATCCGTAACAGTTGATTTACCGGAGCCTATCCCGCCGGTTATCGCAATCGTTTTCATTTTCTCTCATCTCCCCTGTGTCTTTTTCGTATCAATTCAGCACCCGTCGGTACGTTATGCATCTATGAACGAAATACATCTGCGCATCAGCATTCGGCGGGTCAGACATTACTTCAAATCGTACCAGGTCTTGCCGGTATGTATGTCGCAAATCAGATCCACTACAAGGTCTGCGGCGCCTCTCATACATTCGTCAAGCACTTCTCTGACCGCTTCTGTCTCGCTGTCAGGTCCCTCGACTATGAGTTCGTCGTGAATCTGCAGTATCAGCCTGGATTCAAGACCTCTTGCCTCGAGTTCATGCGCAACGGAATTCATGGCTCTCTTTATTATATCAGCCGCCGTTCCCTGTATAGGAGTGTTCATTGCAAGACGTTTTGCAAGCTCCCGCTCCATGAATTTACGCGAAGCGAATTCCGGGATTTGGCGGACTCTGCCGTAATATGTCCTGACCTCGCGGTCTTTTTCACCGGTCTCAATGAGACCGTCCAGATAAGCCTTGACAGCGCCGTGTTTCGCAAAATATTCGTTAATGTATTTCTGCCCCTCGGATCTCGTTATGTTGAGACTCTCGCCGAGACCGAATCCGCTCATGCCGTACACCACTCCGAAATTGACAGCCTTCGCTCTGGTTCTGTCAAGAGCCGTGACCTCATTCTCAGGAATATCAAATACACGAGATGCGGTCGCACGGTGAATATCCTTTCCCGCTTTGAAATCGTTGATCAGGGACTCGTCGCCGCTGAGTGATGCAAGTATCCTGAGCTCGATCTGTGAGTAATCCGAGCCTGTGAACGACATGTCCGGTGCCGATGCCGGGAAAGCTTTACGTATCATGCGTCCGTACTCATCTCTTATCGGAATATTCTGCAGGTTCGGATCCGTGCAGCTGAGGCGGCCTGTAGCAGCTACTGTCTGCATGAAATGAGGATGCACCCTGCCGTCCTCTCCTATTACCGAAAGCAGTCCTTCGACATACGTACTGTTCAGTTTGGAAAGTTTGCGGTATTCCAGCACATCAGCAACTATCGGATAACTGTCCTTCAGTTTGTCAAGTATATCTGCAGCTGTTGAATAGCTGCCGCTTTTGCTTTTATTCTTCGGGTAAGGTATCCCCATCTTTTCAAAAAGAACGGATGCCAGCTGTTTAGGTGAATTGATATTGAATTCAGTGCCGGCCTGTTCGTAGATCTTTTTTTCCTTATCCGCTATTCCTGCAGTGATCTCACTGCCGATATTTTTAAGGACTTCAGGATCGCACTTGATGCCTGCAGTCTCCATTCCTGCGATAGTTGCGACAAGAGGCATTTCGCACTCGTCAAAAAGAGTGCGAAGCTCTTTCTCATCAAGAGCCTTCTCCTGCTCTGCTCTGACCGCAGCCGAATAGAACGCTCTTTTGAGGCAATCATCGCCGCTCAGCTTCGAAAGATCGGCATCAGCCTTTTCATTGAGCACAGCTGTTTCTTCAGCAGATGCAGTATAGCTGCAGTACCTCAGCAAAAGCTTATCGAGCGGGTATTTCTGCCTGTTCGGATCGAGCAGATATTCAGCGACCCTGACATCATAATACGGATTCAGCCTGACTCCGCCCGAAGCAAGAGCCGTATACATGATCTTATCGAGGCTGCTGCCGCATATCCTGAATTCCTTATCCGCTATTGCCTTCAATACGATGGAGGTGTCAAGCGGAGTCAGATCTCTGATACACGCAGTGTTATCAGCCGGTGAATACATAGAAACAGCAGAGATTTCAGGCGTCCTGACATGGCTGTTATCGGTCGCGGCTTCGATAAACACTTCTGAACCGTTAGCCGCAGTATTCAGGAATTTATCGAGATCCATAAGCCTGACATCGCTTAGTGCAGAACTGAGATCAACTGCATTGGCAGAAACAGCTCCATCTCCTCCTTCAGATCCTGCAATCCCGTCAGCCTGCAGTTTTTTTATAAAAGAATTGAATTCAAGCTCGGTATACACTCCGATCAGCTTATCTATATCGGGATCCCTGAATTCCAGTTCCTCCCATGTGAATTCGACCGGCGCATCAGTATCTATCGTAGCGAGCCATTTGGACAGTCTGGCCGTCTCGATGTTTTCGCGGATATTTTCACCCATCTTACCCTTTATGCTGTCAGCATTATCAAGCACATTCTCGATGCTGCCGTATTCAGTCAGCAGAGCGATTCCCTTTTTTTCGCCGATACCCGGAACGCCCGGAATATTATCCGATTTATCTCCCATCAGACCTTTGAGATCGATAAACTGCGAAGGAGTGAGGCCGTATCTATCGAACATGGCATCCGGATCGTAGAGATCAAATTCACTCATTCCTTTTTTGTTGATGAGAACACTTACGCTGTCGCTCACAAGCTGAAGCTCATCCTTATCTCCGCTTATGATCAGAGTTCTGAATCCTTCCTTCGAAGCTCTTGATGCGACTGTACCGACTATATCATCGGCTTCGTATCTCGGTTTTTCGAGAACAGCAATATTCATCGCCTCAAGTACGCGGTGTACCCACGGTATCTCGGACAGGAGCTCTACAGGCGTTGCCTGCCTTCCGGCCTTATATCCGTCATAGCGTTCATGTCTGAACGTCTTTTCCTTCATATCAAAGGCGACAGCCATATAATCCGGCTCATAATCCCTGATTATCCTGTTAAGCATATTAATAAAGGCAAACACGCCCTGGGTGTGAATGCCTTTGGATGTGACCATAGGGCGCATCGCAAAATACGCCCTGAACAATAAACTGTTACCGTCAATTAGTATAACTTTTTTCATATTGCAGTCCTATTATTTTTATTTGGAAAATTCTCTTGCTGCAGGCAGGCCGTATGCGCTTCTTGCCGAAAGAGCACCGTCTATTATCGCGTACTGCAGTACATCAGTCGCCAGAGCAGCGAATGCGTCAAAATCCACTTCCTGCTTGCCTGTAGCCAGTACAAATATCGTGTCTCCGTCCATAGTCGTATGTGTAGGCTTGAGCGCACGTGCATAGGCATCGTGAAGTATGGAAGCAAGCTTGTTAGCCTGCGATCTGCTGAGCTTTGCATTGGTAATTAGGCATGACAGGACGGTGTTGAAAGGAATATCATATCCGAGATCATCATCCTTCTCTCCATCTTCCGCTATGCCATCATAGCTTCGCATGCCTCTTCCTTCAGCATTTCCGGTCTGAACACTCTGATCATCGGCTGAGTGTTTCTGAACGCGCGAAACAGAAGAGTTCTGATCTGACACACTGCTGAGGTATTCGTTTAAATACTCTTCACTCGGATCAAAATATGAGTTATTATCAGCCGAAACAGTGCTGCCTGCCTTGACCTGATCAGTCAGATCAAAATATGTATTGTCCGAAGGTCCGGATTTTTTATGGCTGTTACTGCCGTCAAAAGCAGCTGTTGCATGCTTTCCGCCTGCCATAATAACCGCCGCTTCGTTATTATTGCCGCCGTCAGTGGACGGAGCTGCCTTAGAAGCCTGTTTGGCTCTTGCAAGAGCTTCAGCTTTGAAAGCCTCAACATAGGCTGCAGCAGATGACGAGCGCGCAGCACGTCCTTTTGACGCACGATCTTTTTCCGATCTTCTGCGATCGGAATCGTCAGATGGCGAATAAGCTCTCTTATCAACGCCGTTTGCATCCGGGTCTTTGGAATTCTCAAAAGCAGCCATCATAGCAGCTGCTATATCATTCTTTTCATGATTTTTGGTATTTTCTATAATAAAACCATCGGACCTTGACTGTTTCCTACTAGGTTTTTCCTTGATAGAACGTTCCATCTTTTGTTCGTTTTCGACAGCTTCAAAGTCCCACGAGTCTTCGCTGTATCCGCTGTGGATTTTTTCTCTCATCGCTTTGACTGTCCCGCTGATCTTTTTCCCGTCTGCGGACCTGAGTCCGGCTGTGATTTTTCCCGAGCCTCCGACTACATCCCCCACGGCATTCACAGCACTTATCGCGCCTATCTGCAGATAATCGTCAGCGCACGCAAATGTTCCCAGACCTGTTTTCATAGCCCTGTCCATGCCGAGATATTTGCCGCAGCTGGCGCCGGTACCCGCTCCGTTATTTCCGTTGCCGAAGACTCCTCTGTAAGCGTTCTCACAGGCATGCCTTCCCATTTCAACATCGGGAAAAGCATCCGAACGGCCGACCTCAAGATCGTTCAGTGCAGCTCCGCATACGACAGGAACAGCCGGACCGTTATTCACGCTGTATCCTACATCATTCTTCGAAAGGAATCTCATAACGCCGGAACAGGCTTCAAGTCCGAATGAGGAACCGCCGCTCAGCACCACCGCATTGACTTTATCAACACTATTTTCACTTTTAAGCAGATCAGTATTTCTGGTCGCAGGTGCTCCTCCTCTGACATCGACTCCGCCGACTGCACCTTTTTCACAGATTATTACCGTACATCCTGTTGCTGCGTCCTTATTCTCAGCATTTCCGAGCCTGAATCCCTGTATCTGATTGACTTCGATTTTACGCATTTTCATTTTTGATCAATACTCCTTGACAGCAATCCCTTTTACCCTTTTCAGAGTATACCATAATTATCTCCGCATAAAAATTCCCGGGATACCGTTAAGCTGTTAATTGACGCCCTATCAGTTCTTGATAAGGTGGGTAACTTCGTATAGCATGGCTTCTGTAGTCCACTCCAAAGATGGCTTTACATAATGCTTCCGCATCAGAATCCCTTTAAGTTAGTGTAGGTTCAATTAAGTGAGCTTAACGCATATTCCAGGAGATTTTCAGCTATTATCAGTTATTGACATAAAGTCAGTTTATCAATGCCGCTTCACCGATGTGATCCCTCACTGATGTACGATCATATCACTCAAGATCGAGATCGCAGTTGAAATAAACCTTCTGTACATCATCGTTGTCTTCGAGCGATGTGATCAGCTTGGTCAGCGACTTGATGGCAGCCTCGTCAGTTACATTTGCTTCCATCGAAGGGATCTGCTCTACTTCTGCTTCAACGATCTCATAACCGGCATCCTTAATAGCCTGATGGACATCATTGAATGCGGAAGGCTCAGTTCTGATCTCAAAATTATCATCGTTTACGATCATATCATCTGCGCCGGCATCAAGTGCAGCCATCATGACTTCATCCTCATCAAGGTCCTCTGAATCAACAACTATAACGCCCTTGCGTGAGAACATATATGAAACGCATCCCGGTGTACCCAGGTTGCCGCCGTTCTTATCGAATATCGATCTTACGAACGAAGCAGTTCTGTTCTTGTTGTCTGTGAGTGCTTCAACGATAACAGCGACACCGCTTGGACCGTAACCCTCAAACTGCAGTTCCTCGTATGATTCACCGCCGAGCTCGCCGGTACCTTTCTTGATGGCTCTGTTGATATTGTCATTTGGCATGCCTATTGACTTTGCCTTATCGATCGCTACTCTAAGCGAAGGATTGAATTCCGGATCTCCTCCGTCCTTAGCTGCTACGATGATCTGTCTCGAATACTTTGTGAACATCGCCGAACGCTTGGAGTCCTGCGCTGATTTTCTGTTTGCTATTGTCCCATGTCTGCCCAATGGAGACACCTCCTTTATAATTAAGATTTCTTTTCACAAAGAATTATACTACTCTGAGCGCTCTTCTTCAAGGTTCTTAAACGCAGTAGACATCATGAGTTTTATTCTGTTGAGCTGATTTACATTCGAAGCGCCCGGATCGTAGTCGATCGCGACAATATTTGCCTTTTCGTCATACTGCCTGAGAGCCTTGAGCATACCCTTTCCGGCTACATGATTCGGCAGGCATGCAAACGGCTGAAGGCACAATATGTTCTTTACGCCCGAGTCGATCAGGTCGACCATCTCGCCCGTAAGCAGCCAGCCCTCGCCGCACTGATTTCCGACAGAAATGATCTTTTCGGCATTCTGAGCGGTCTCTTCGATGTATGCATCAGGCATGAAACGCTTGCTCGCTTCGCACGCTGCCCTGACGTATTTGCGGTATGATTCGACAAAAGAGATCATTCCCTTGTTAAGCAGCATGTCCTTCCAGGTTCCGGACAGGTTGTTATAATTGTAAATCTTATTGATAAATCCGTATTCGAAGAAGTCGATGAATGACGGTACGACAGCCTCTCCGCCTTCCTCCTCTATTATCTCAACAAGATTGTTGTTGGCGTTCGGATGATATTTTACGAGTATCTCACCCACTATGCCTACTCTCGGCTTGACCATATCCTCGTGGATAGGGATGCTGTCAAAATCTCTGACTATGGCCTTGAGATTCTTTTTAAACTGTTTTTTGTTCGTATCGAGGCAGTTGGCAACGATCTTGTCGAACCACGAATTCATAACAGCCTCGGCCGTACCCTTTTCGATCTCGTAAGGTCTCACCCTGTACAGGCATTTCATGATCAGATCGCCGTAAAGTGCACCGTAAACGAGCTGCACCATCATCTTAGGCGTGATCTTGAATCCCGGATTCTTTTCGAGTCCTACCATGTTGAAGGATATGACAGGGATCTGCTCCATGCCGAGATCGTTGAGTGCCTTACGCAGCAGAGCTACATAATTGCTGGCTCTGCATCCTCCTCCGGTCTGGGACATGAAAACTCCGGTCCTGCTGAGGTCATACTCGCCGGATTTCAACGCATAGATTATCTGACCGAGAGTTACTATGGTCGGATAGCATGCATCGTTGTTGACATATCTGAGTCCTTCCTCTTCGGATTCCTTTGTAACAGCCGGCAGCAGCACTGCATTATAGCCCGCCGAATTCAGTATAGGTTCGAAATACTGGAAGTGAAGCGGCGACATCTGAGGCACCAGCAGTGTGTATCCGTCGATCTTCATCTGCTTGGTGAATTTCTTGCGGAAATACGGCACATTTACTCTGAGCGACTTTGTCCCGAGCTTTTCTCTCTCCTCGAGTGCAGCCTTGAGAGATCTTATCCTGATACGTGCCGCACCGAGGTTCGCGCCCTCATCTATCTTGAGTACAGTGTAGAGCTTGTTGTTCTGCTGCAGTATCTCATCGACCTCGTCTGTCGTTACCGCGTCGAGACCGCAGCCGAACGAATTCAGCTGGATGATCTCAAGGTCATCGCGCTGGCCTGCAAAAATAGCCGCCTTGTAGAGTCTTGAATGATATACCCACTGATCGAGTATCCTGATCGGTCTTGCAGCTCTGACCTTTCCGCTCACGGAATCCTCGGAAAGAACTACCATATCCTGCTGTATGATAACTTCATCGATGCCGTGATTCACCTCCGGATCAACATGATAAGGTCTTCCTGACAGGATTATTCCCTTCTTATTGTGATCCTTCATATATTTGAGCGCAGCATCGCCTGCTTCGGCTACCATGCGCTTGTAGTTCATCTGGGCATTTCTGCCCGCGTTAAGAGCGTGATGGATCTCAAGGGAATCTGTGCCTATGCCGTACAGGCTGTATTCTCTGTGATCCTCTCCGAGATGATAACTCTCGACAACATTTTCCTTGCTCGCAAGGTCGACACTTCTCGAACCCGAGAAGAATTTTACCATTTCTTCGGTAAATCTCGCATCGTTATCATACGGAACGAACGGATGATAGAACTCTACATCGTTGTTGTAGAAATAATCCGCCATGTTCTTGTCGATGACTTCCGGGTATGTCGCTACGACCGGACAGTTGTAATGGTTTGGAGCGCTTCTGTCCTCTACGGCCTCGTAATTGATCGAAGGATAGAATATACGCTTGACGCCGTTCTCCACAAGCCATTTGATGTGGCCGTGGACCAGCTTGGCCGGATAGCACGCGGTATCTGAAGAAATAGTATCCATTCCGCTCTGATACATCTCCTTGCTGCTCGGAGGACTCAGTACGACTCTGAATCCGAGTTTGGAGAAGAATGCATGCCAGAACGGATAGTTCTCGTACATATTGAGAACTCTCGGGATGCCTATAACGCCCCTCTTTGCCTCTTCCTCGCTGAGTACCGGTCTGTCGAAAAGAAGCTTCTGCTTTATCTTGTACAGATTAGGCAGATCTGATTTCTTAGTTGTGATGCCTGCGCCTCTCTCGCATCTGTTTCCGGTGATGTAACGGCTGCCGTCCGAGAATTTCGATATAGTCAGCAGGCAGTTATTGCCGCAGCGTCCGCATCTTGCATTGGATGTAGTAACGCTGAATCCATCCACCTCTTCGAGAGGAAGAACCGTGGATCTTTCACCGTCCTTATAGCCTTCGTTTGCAACGATTGCAGCTCCGTAAGCCCCCATAAGGCCGGAGATCTCAGGTCTTATGACATTCTTGCCGAGTATTATCTCCAGACTGCGGAGAACAGCCTCATTGAGGAAGGTTCCGCCCTGCACGACAACATTCGGACCGGTCTCTTCTGTATTTCTCAGCTTGATTACTTTATATAATGCGTTTTTGATTACGGAATATGAAAGGCCGGCCGAGATATCGGAGACTGTCGCGCCTTCCTTTTGCGACTGCTTGACCTTTGAATTCATGAAAACGGTACATCTGGTGCCGAGATCCACAGGCCTCTGCGATTTGAGAGCCTCCTGCGCGAATTCAGGCACGGTCATGCTGACGGATTTGGCATATGTCTCCAGGAATGAACCGCAACCGGACGAACAAGCCTCGTTAAGCATGATGCTGCTGATGGCACCGTCCTTTATCTTCATGCACTTCATATCCTGGCCGCCGATGTCCAGAATAAAGCTGACCTCAGGAAGGAACTGCCTTGCGGCCTTGTAGTGCGCCATCGTCTCTATCTCGCCGTCATCTATTTTGAACGCCGCTTTGATAAGGCCCTCGCCGTATCCCGTAACGACAGATCTTCCGATATATGCTTTTTCAGGCAGCCTTGCATAGATTTCTTTGAGGACTGCTTTGACGACATCGAGCGGATCACCCTCATTGTTCTGGTAATGCTCATAGAGCAGCCTGTTATCCCTGTCTGTAAGCGCTGCCTTTGTAGTCGTCGAACCGGCATCGATGCCGAGGAAGACAGGCCCCTCAGCCTTAGCGATATCGCCCCTTGTAATCTTTGCCGATGCATGCCTTTCTCTGAATTCTTTGTATTCCTCTTCGTTCAGGAAAAGAGGCCTCAGATATTTGGTATCCGAAACATCTTCAGGATTGGCGTTTTTTAGCTTATCTATCAGATAGTCGAGGCTGACCGGCTCTTCATTGTCCGCAAGAAGAGCAGCTCCGATGGCTACGAAGAATTTCGCATTCTGAGGAAAAACGACCTGCTCCTCTTTGAGATCAAGCGTTTCGATAAACCTCTTTCTGAGCTCCGACAGGTATTCGAGCGGACCGCCGAGAAAAGCTACATTTCCTTTTATAGGATGGCCGCATGCAAGTCCGGAAATCATCTGGTTGACAACAGCCTGGAATATAGATGCAGCTATATCCGCAGTCCTCGCTCCGTCATTTATCAGCGGCTGTATATCAGTTTTTGCAAAAACACCGCAGCGTGAAGCTATAGGATATAAAATGGAATAATCCTTTGCCGCCTCATTGAGTCCGCCTGCATCTGTATTGAGCAGCACAGCCATCTGATCAATAAAAGCGCCCGTGCCTCCGGCACAGGTTCCGTTCATCCTCTGTTCTACTGTCGAGTCATAAAAAGTGATCTTGGCATCCTCGCCGCCCAGCTCAATTGCCACATTAGTCTGCGGTATAAGAGTCTCAACAGCCTTGCTGCAGGCAATGACCTCCTGTTCGAATTTGATCCCGAACAGGTCAGCCAGAGAAAGGCCGCCCGAGCCGGTAATAACCGGTCTGATCTCAATATTTCCTTTTTCTTCCCTGAGTCTTTCAAGCAGTTCGCCTGCCTTATCAAAGACATTTGACATATGTCTCTCGTATTTCGAATATACGATATCGCCCTTCTCATCAAGAAGGACAAGCTTGACAGTTGTGGAGCCAACATCAATTCCCAATCTCAGTTCCATAAATTTAACCTCATCGAACAAAATGAATTATCATGCCGCGATCCGGCGGAATCAGCGGAGCCGCAGCAAAATAATTCTTTATTATAAACTAAACGGCCATTGAAATGCTGCTGCTGCCGGATCCGGCAAACAGCTCATAGTCAACAGGCGCTGTGTACTTATCAAAGGTGACATACTCCCACCACTTTTGCTTTCGCTTAGAAGTGGGGGCTTCTCGCTCAAGGCAGGTGACCCTGCCAGTATCAACGAGCTATCCCCGGGTGTCCCACGGTTCATTCATGAATTGCAGTTTATAGTTTTACGAAGCGATCTTCCTCATAGCTTCTGTCATGATGTTGATCGCAGCATTTACATCTCTG
>CACYHR010000022.1 GCA_902774265.1 uncultured Eubacteriales bacterium | reverse complement strand
GCAAGATACTAAGAAAGAACTGCGGACTTGTATATATGTAAGAGGCGATTCATCCCCGCCCTGCAGAGGACGGGGTCTTCTCGCCAATATATGATAAAACAGAAACCTCATCGGATCCGGCAAAATCCACAGGCAGCCTGCAAACTCTGTTCTGTTATAATCAAAGCCCCGGTCATATATTGATCGGGGCTTCTGACTGTCTGCGATGTCTTGTTACTCTCTTCTATTCTGAATCTGTATACTTAAATATGATAGTGTTGTTCTTTTCCAATTCATTGATCAATTTAAGCTTTGCGTTATTAATCGGGATCTCCGTGATGCATATTCCCGCAGCCTTACCCAGAGCAACCGAACCCAGCACGGGTATTATTGTATAGGAAAACACGTTGGCATGTTCTACCAGAGATAAGCTCACAGTGATGAACAGCGAAGCCACAAGGAGCATTCCTATCAGCATGCGGTTGCTTATTCTTGATGTCTGTTCAAATACTATCTTCTCGTCATGGATCCAGTTTGCAATAGCCGACCTGAATCTATCTTCATCGAGGGGAACTGAAGATATAATCGTCAGGCTGATGTTGTTTTTGAACTCTGCTAAAGCCACTTTAGAGGATAAATAGTTTTTAACGCCAATATTAAATTCGCTGTCAGGACTTAACGGCGTATACAGATCCTCTTCGTTTTTAACCGCCATTTTAAGTTCCGTCACTCCATACAGATTCATCATCTCCAACCCTCCAATATTTCTGAATCAGTATTCATCCATTCCGCAGCAGCACTGCAGTCACTTTGCAGTCCTTTTCTTACGGCATTTCTTTGCGGTCATTTTACGCTTCTTTTTAACTGATGTGCTCTTCCCCTTCCCGGATGAGCTCTTTTCACTATCAGGAATACCGCTGATTACCAGTGTTTGTCTGTCACTCTTCAGATCGTATCTGTATTTTAAGGAATACCCGCACTGCTTCGCATCAAACATAAAGCGAAGCATATTCTCGAAGGAGAAACCTTCTTTAGTTTTCAGAACGAGCTGATAAAAGTAAGAGTCCCCGCTTATATGCGAGAGTATCCACTCTTTGTCAGAAACGGATATTTTTTGAAGCAACGGACTTGAAACAATTATATTGTCGAAGCTCCCTGTCACTATCATCGTATGATTGTCGGTCTTATCGATGTCATAGTGAAGCCTGTATCTGCCGTTGACACCCTGATAATAAATCTCAAGATCATTATCGAATGTAAGTGTTTTATCCGATCTTATCACAAGCCTGTAGCTGTATTTGCCGTCTTTTATTGTAATGTTTCTGCCGCTTATGATATATTCCGCGGAACCGCTCCACTTTTCTCTGACAATTTCGATGCCGCCCGCATAAAAGCCTTCAGTCTCTATCTTTGTCGAAGACTTTCCGGATTCTCCTGTAAGCTGCGATGTATCGATGTCGCTGATAGTTATTATTCTCTTTTTATTCTCCGCACTTTTGGCGGATACTGTGAATGCTCCCGCCTGAAAAACAAGAACTGCGGCAAGCATTACAGATAATAGTTTTTTTGCCGTACGCATTCCGGCCTCCGGTATGAAAGGAACTGCCAAAGCATCTGTCGGTATATCAATCTTTTTGTAAATGATATAACACAGGGCATATCAAAGCAATTCAATTATCGAAAATCAGACTGATACAATTCAGCCATCGGCCTTTCCTAAACTGTCGATGTGCGAAATGCTCTGCTTATCATAATAATCATAGCAGTATATTTTTCCTCATTTTAATGATAGAATTGTCTCAAAATTACAGAAGCAGTTAAGGAAGGGGGAAAGAGAATATGTTAACACTTCCATTCAGTCATAAAATGATAAGCGGCAAAGGTGTTCCGGTGACAATAGATTTCAGAAAGGCTGTTCCGGAGGATATAGACAAGGTCATTGCTCTTCAGGATGAAATAGTCGACGCTCTGCCTGATAAGGATCTATATGCCACATTCTCAAGGGAAGAGTCGATCGCTCAGCTCGAGCATGATATCTGCATCATGGCCGAATGTAACGGCGAAGTCGCGGGCTACTCCGTTATGATACCGAACGATCCGGACAATCCGGAGAACTACGGCAAATACTTCAATTACGACAGGGATCAGCTCGCCAGAACGGTATCCATGGATCTTACCATGGTATCACCTAAATACAGAGGACTCGGGATACAGAGAATGTTCAACAAGCTGCGCCTCGGTATGGCAGCAGAGATGGGAGCGACAGAAGCTCTGACAACCATCTCTCCTGACAATCCTTTCAGTTACCGCAACTTCCTTGTGCTCAACTTCGAAATAGTAGATGAGAGAGATCTGTACGGAGGCAAAAGAAGATATATACTGCGCAAGACATTCTGAGCAGCACGGAATACCTGACAACAGACTTTCAAGTCTCAGGACTGAGATCGGTTAATATGTCTATACCGGTTGAACGCATCAAAAAAGCCGTTTCGGAACAATGAAAGTTCTAAACGGCTTTTTTATGTCTTATTTCTGCCGGATCAGAGGCATATCTCAGGCAGCTCCTGAGAGCATCAGTGGGGGGATTGTTACCCACCACTGATGGTCGAAAATGGAACCCGCCGCCTAAGAGGCGGGGGACATCCGGTGTCTGTTATACTACTTGCACTCTGCAAGAATAGCCTTGATGTAATCCCAGTATTTCTGAGCCGACTGTATATCCAGTCTCTCCTGAGGAGTATGTACATTAAAGATGTTCGGTCCGAAGGATACTATATCGAGTTCAGGATTCTTGCCCATCATGATACCGCCTTCGAGTCCGCCGTGTACCAGGTTAACAACAGGTGTTTCACCGTACATTCTCTCATATACATCCACCATAAGAGGTCTCAGCTTTGATTCAGCCTTATAAGGCCATGCAGGATAAGCCGAATCGACCTCGACATGTCCGCCAACGATCTCAGCCCAGAGACCCAGTCTCTGTACCATTTCATCGCGCTTTGATTCAATAGAGCTCCTGGCCTGATATCTTACAGTGACATTTGTATCATCTGTTGTAACTATTCCGGTATTAAGAGAACTCTCTACAGCGCCTTCTATCTGTCTGTCCATCATCTGAACGCCGTCTATCGCGCCGTAGAGGAACCAGATAACATTGATGGTGCATTCCCAGTTGAATACCGAGTAAGCATCCTCTTCGCCGATTTCTGCTGTAATGCTCAGATCAGGTTCGCTGTTGCCGTATTCATTACGAAGCACTTCTACAGCCTCATTGAGTCTTGCGATAAAGCCTTCAGCTCTGTCAGCACTCATTACTACCTCTGCAGTGCAGTACTGAGCGATAACATTTGCCGCACCGCCTCCGTTGACTGAAAGCAGCGAAAAGTCTATTTTCTTGCTGAGACTGTACAGAAGACGTCCCATATCCTTATGAGCATTTCCTCTCTGCTTCTGTATATCATTTCCGGAATGGCCTCCGAGGTAGCCTTCCGCTTTTATCGTCACTTTAACACCGTTACGTACTCTGCGGGAAACAGGTATAACGATATCCACTACTGTTCCTCCGGCACATCCGACTGTCAGCACCCCGTCTTCCTCACCGTCGATATTCATGAACAGCTTACCTCTTAACATCGATGCATCAAATGCATCTGCTCCGCCCATGCCTATCTCTTCATCAGTTGTGAAAACCGCTTCGATAGGTGGATGCGGGATATCGTCGCTGGCGAGTACTGCCATCGTATATGCAAGAGCCATACCGTCATCAGCACCGAGAGTAGTATTTCTGGCACCTACGAAATTGCCGTCAACAAAGAGATCGAGCGGCTCTGTATCGAAATCGTGATCGGAGCCCGGGATCTTGTTTGCAACCATGTCCATATGTCCCTGCATAATGACAGGCTCAGAGTCCTCATATCCCGGAGTTCCGTTTTTATATATAACAACGTTGCCGACCTCGTCCTGAACATACTCAAGACCGTGATTCTTTGCGAATTCTACACAAAAATCACTGATTTTTTCATTTCTGAATGTCCTGCGCGGCACCATTGACAGCGCTTCAAAATATTCAAATACTTCTTTAGGTTCAATATTGCTAAGTACACCCATTCTTAAGACACACTCCTCTTGATTCATCTCTGATAAAAAACCGATGATGCCGGACACGGTGTTCCGCACCCGGCATCATTAATGTTATCCTCTGGACGACACAAAGTCAATGAAACTTATAAACAAAAGTCACACAGGTCACTCACTCTCGAAAAGTTTTCAGAAGCATTTGCGCAGCATCTCTGCATCCGGCTCTTTTTCCGTCATTTTGCCGACTGCGAAATATGCTATACCGCTGACGATAAGAGCAGCGACTATCTCATGCAGTCCGAAAGGCAGTATCTTGACCCTGTTGAAGAAGATGAATACAGCCAGCCCCAGTATTGTCGAGGCCAGGCATGCATTGCTGTTTCCCTTCTTCCAGTACAGGCCTCCTATGACAGGCCAGAAGAATGTCGCCTCAAGGCCTCCGAATGCGAAAAGGTTGATCCATACTATGATATCAGGCGGATTAAGAGCGAGCAGACATCCTATCACGCCTATAGCTGCCGTAAGAGCGAAGCTGTATTTCGGTACCTTGCTGTATGCATCAGCATATGCAGGATCATCGGAATCATCCTGATCGACCGGAACTTTTTTGATGTAATGCAGATAGATATCTTTGATTATGGTTGCCGATGCCAGAATCAGCAGTGAGTCTATGGTCGACATAACTGCTGCAAGAGGTGCTGCCAGGAAGAGTCCTGCAGCCCATGCAGGCATGTACTTCATTACTATATACGGGATCACCTGATCGGTGCTCTCGAGTCCGCCTTCAGGCAGCAGCGGAAATGCAAGAGTACCTGCAAGATGCATGCCTATCATAAGTATGCCTATGACGACAGTTCCGTAAATCATAGCCCTGTGCATTGACTCAGTGTCTTTGAATCCCATGCAGCGTACAGCGGTCTGCGGCAGTCCAAGTACAGCTATTCCGACCAGTACCCAGAATGATATCAGTGCACCCGGCTGCAGAGCCGCTATATCGGCACCGTATTCACCTTTCCCCATCAGGTCCCAGCCAGGATTGCCTGCGTCAAGAGATGAGATAATACTGCTCATCCCGCCGGCCTCATGGATTACGAAGAATAGCAGCAGGAATGTGCCGCAGGTCATTACAATGCCCTGTATGGTATCTGTAGTGACGACGGCCTTAAATCCGCCTACCGAAGTATAGACTATAACTACAGCGCCGAACAGCAGCAGGCCGGCCCAGTAAGGCAGTCCGGTAACGGTCTGAAGCAGAGTTGCTCCGCCTATGAACTGGGCAATCATCTGTGTCGTAAAGAACACGACCATCGCAACACCGCATACTATGACTACCGCAGGCGAATCATAACGTGCTCTCAGATAATCGTTTATTGTTACAGCATTGGTACGGCGCGAGATAAGGGCGAATTTTTTGCCCAGCACGCCGAGAGTCAGGAATGTAGCACCTATCTGCACTCCGGCTACCCATGACCATGACATGCCGAAGCTCGATGCGAGTCCCGGCCCGCCGAGAAATGAACTTGCACTCGTATATGTAGCTACCAGCGTCATGGCAAGAACTACACCGCCCATACTTCTTGAACCTGCAAAATAATTGGAAAGAAATCCACTGCCCGCATTCTCCTTTGCGGACCGGCGGCTTGCGCGTATCCCCAGATAGAGGTTTATCAGCAGATAAAGGATCAGGATGATCAGAACTGCAGTCTTTTTACTCAGCATCTGCCGCACCTCCTTCCGCATCATCTTCGAGGTCAAAATCAATAAACACTTTTTTGAGCAGATACACAACTCCCGCAATTGCGATTACGAACATTCCCGGAGTACTGAGCAGCCACCAGAGCGGCAGTCCTGCTATCCTTATTCCGGTTCCCGACAGTCCGTATGCCAGTCCTATGTTCCATATGCAGCAGACAGCAAAGAGGATAAGCGTTGCCTTAGCCTCTTTTCTTATCTGCAGGTCCTTTTGCTCCCTAGTCAGTTTTACTTTCTTTTTCAATTATGATTCTCCTTTCGTTTCAGGCAATACACTTCAGATATACATGACACCGGTGCATGGTCAATGAGTCACGATCAATGCGTTGCGATCAATGTATTTCTTTATAAAACCAAAAAAGCCGCCCACGCAAAAGACGGGTGGCTCGGTCTCATATCTGTGCATTGCCGGGTATAGTTTCCTTACGGAATACCATCCGTCTGCAACAATTTAACACATAGCGGACAAAAATGAAAGCATAAATAAGAAATCTGTTACAATACAGTAAACAGCAAGAGCCATATACTGTAAGGCAGCGCCATCCTGGAGAAGGCTTCCGTCACCGAGAGTGCTATGCTCGTCGGCTGAAAATCGTATACATTATATCACTACATTGACCCGTAGCGGTCTAAGGTTGTAGACTTATTGTGTATAGGTATGCCCTGATGAGGCAGGATACAGAGTTCGGAGGGTACAGATGTCCGACAAATCATCATCCGGAAAAAAAATAAAGCATCCTATTCAGAGGGACATAATAGCAGGAAGTGTGATCTTCGTCATACTGGTCTGCGTCGTTCTTTCGATGCATGCTTATTATGTGCTTACTGACGTTCTGACCAGCCGATATGAGGATTTGTTCGAAGATGTACTGATGTGTGCAGAACATAAGATAGATACAGCAGATCTTGAAGAATGCATACGTACCAGAACAGCTTCCCAAAAGTACGAAGATTTGCAGGAACAGTTCGATTACATGGTTGATGATTTTGATCTGGAACATCTTTACTGCATCATACCTTCCAATACGACTATTACAAATGTTGTTTCGGCAGTCAGCCAAAAGGGCCGCGATGCCGGAGAAACACATAAGGCTATCGGCGAGATATACGGATATTTTCCGAATGATGAACTTAAAAGATATTCATCCTTCTGGAAAAATGACGATGTGACTTTCTTTGAGGAACTTACATGGGACGGCATGTTCTATACAGGAGCTATCCCTGTCAAAAACGATGTCGGAAGGACTATCGCACTCATCTGCGTTGATGTCTCAGTTACTAATATCAGCGATCTGATAATGAGCTACATCCGTCCGGTCATTTTTACAATACTGCTGTTAAGTATTGTATTCGCCGCCCTAATACTGTTCTGGATGCGAAGGCAGATAATCGTACCTATTCGCGGTCTCGAAGAAAGTGTAAGCAGATTTGCGGATAACAGTCACCGCATGAAAGATATAGCAGATCTTGAGCTCAGTCTGCCGGAGATACGCCGCAAAAACGAAGTCGAATCTCTCGCATCAGCCATTGACAAGATGTCTTCAGATATGCAGGCCTATGTCAAGGATATACTTAATGTCGAGGATCGTGCCGAAAGCGCAAAGAAAGAGGCTGAGGATATGTCCACACTTGCATTCAGGGATTCACTTACACAGGTCAGAAGCAAGGCTGCATATGATATCAAGATCAGGGAGCTGAATGATAAAATCATGGACGGTACTGCCAGATTCGGATTTGTAATGATCGATCTCAATCACCTGAAAGCTATAAATGATAATTGCGGTCATGCCAAAGGTGATGCATATCTCATAGGATCATGCAGACAGATCTGCAGCGCCTACCCTCACTCTCCTGTCTACCGTATAGGAGGAGATGAATTCATTGTTATTCTCGAAGATGATGATTATGACAGGCGCGACCGATGCTTCAGCGTGCTAAGCGGTCTCTTCTCCAAGTCCAGAAAAGACCCTAACCGGCCTGTCTGGGAATGCTATTCGGCCGCTGCAGGCATGTCAGTATATCAGAAAATGCCGGGTGAAACTGCTGAAGAAGTATTCCGACGTGCCGATGCGGAAATGTATTCCGACAAACAATTTATGAAAAAAGCTGCCGCAACCGGCGCACTTGTTGACAGAGGCCGCGAGCTCGCAGGCGGCAGACAGTGATCGGTCATACACGATAACGACCCGCTCTATGCGGGCCGTTTTTTGTGAATGAATTGAAACAATTTAAATTGTTTTATCTTTATTCCGAAAGAAGAGCAGCAAGACCGCGGTCGAGATATTCATTCCAGAATACCCAGTTGTGCTTGCCCGGTCCCTCTTCATAAATGAGGTCTGCATCCTCTTCTCTGAGGAAATCCCTGAATTCGCGGTTTGCACCGATGAGAGCATCTTCGGTGCCGCAGGCAAGATATATACGCGGTATCTCTGCTTTTCTTTCGGCGAGCTTCTCATACTGGTATTCAGGGTTTTTGTCGGAATCGAGCAGCTTCCCGGGATCGCCGAACAGCTCTCTCGTCATAGTGACAGGGATCACGCCGCCGCTTTCATTATTTTTTAGTTCTTCAGCCATCTCTCTTACGTGCAGAGCAGATGAAAGAGCTATGCATGCGCTGAATCTATCAGGATATGCCAGAGCTGTGTGGATGCTGCCGTATCCTCCCATCGAAAGACCGCCTATCAAGGTGTTTTCTCTCTTCAGCTCGATACCGAATGTCGAACTTATATAATCAGGCAGTTCTTCACCTATGAACGAAGCGTAATTTGCGCCCTCATATCCTTTGTCGAGATAGAATGAATTGCCGGTAGTCGGCATAAAGATATTGACATTGTACTGTATTGCCATCCACTGGGCATTGCCGCCGTAGAGCCAGTCTGTGTCAGTCCCGGTAAGGCCGTGCAGCAATATGAGGTTCATCGGTTCCCTGTCATAGTGCCTGAGATCCTCGACCTCCTCCATCTCAACATCGTTTGGCAGCACAAATGAAAAATTAGCATGCTGCATTATTGTTCTTGCGTGAAATTCCATCCTCCCGCTTGCCATGTTATGTCTCCCTTCTGTTATTCCCTGATCTGATTTTCGCTGTTTTCCTTTATCTGCTTATCTTGAGAAGAATTTTCTTGCGACCGCAAGACCTGCCCTGTACGGGAGCGGTCTCAGATCCTTATCCGCTTTTTTGAGCATCTCCCTTATCTGTATATGCTGCGGACAGTGTTTTTCGCATTTTCCGCATCCTATGCACTGTGAAGCGAATCCCGGCTCTTTCTGCAGACCGACATTACGCGCGAATTCCATCCTTACAGCATTCTTTTTGCCTTCTATGTACATCAGATTGTAATAGTGGAAATTACCCGGTATATCCACGCCGCGCGGACAAGGCATACAGTATCTGCAGCCCGTACAGCCGACCTTTTCCTTTTCCCTGATTATATCTCTGACCCTTTCTATCAGCTTATGCTCATCATCAGTCAGAGTGCAGGGTTTCATATCCGAGGCAACACGGATGTTTTCTCTCACCATCTCTTCGGAATTCATTCCGGAGAGAACCACAGTGACCCCCGGCTGATCCCACAGCCATCTCAGTCCGAGTTCTGCAGGAGAATAGCCCGTACCGCTGTCAGCAAGAGCCTGCTTTGCCTTTTCCGGAAGATTCACAAGCTTGCCTCCCCTGAGAGGTTCCATGATGATAACAGGTATGCCTTTCTGCTCTGCGGCTTCAAGCCCCCTTCTCCCGGCCTGGCTGTTCTCATCAAGATAATTGTACTGTATCTGGCAGAAATCCCAGTCATAGGCGTTCAGTATCCTGAGAAACATTTCCGTATCTCCGTGGTACGAAAAACCGATATTCCTGATACTGCCCTCAGCCTTCCGGTCTGCAATCCACTGCTCAATGCCGAACGACTGCAGTTTTTCCCATTCCGAATAATCAGTAAACATGTGCATCAGATAATAATCGATGTAGTCAGTCCTGAGTCTGGACAATTCTTCGGCAAATGTCTTGTCGATTGCTTTTGCGGATCTCATCATATACTGAGGCAACTTGGTCGCGACCCTGACCTTTTCTCTGCAGTGGTTCTCATCAAGTATCCTGCCCAGAGTCTCTTCACTTCCCGGATAGAGATATGCGGTGTCAAAATAATTGACGCCGTTCTCCATAGCCAGCATTATCTCCCGCTCCGCCTTTTCATAATCGACGCCGGTTCCTTTTCTTGTAAATCTCATACAACCGTAGCCCAGCTGCGACAGTTCATTGCCGTATCTGTCTTTTCTGTATAACATATACATACCCTCTCTTTTACAACAAATGCATACCGGCAAATACTATTTTTACAATTATGGTTATAATATGCAAAAAATCTGTGCGCCGGCGAAAAACACCTTTGCACAGATTATCTCATTAATACGGCTGTTCTACAACTCGTTTCTTATCATATCTTCGAATGATTCACGTCTGATCACAAGTCTTGCACTGCCGCCGGATATCATTACCATGGCCGGTCTCGGCAGTCTGTTGTAATTAGATGCCATTGAATAATTGTAGGCTCCGGTCGTCAGGACTGCGATGATGTCTCCTCTCTCAGGCTCTGCGATCTTTATAAATTCCGCAATACGGTCACCGCTCTCGCAACACCTTCCGGCTATGCTGCATTCATAATCAGCAACATCATCCATTCTTGACGCATTCAAAACGGTATATTCCGATTTGTAAAGGGCATATCTCGGATTATCCGCCATGCCTCCGTCTACAGTTACATAATTACGGTAGCCTTTTACCTCTTTTGTGCCGCCCGTCGTATAAAGAGTAAGACCGGCGTTGGCGACGATACTGCGTCCCGGTTCCATGAAAACTCTCGGAACATCCAGTCCAAGCCTTTCACACTCATTTTTGAGATGCGATGCAATCTCGGCTATTCTGCCGGGGATATCGAGCAGAGGATCAGCCTCAGTATATCTGACCCCCAGTCCGCCGCCAATGTTCAATTCCTTAATGACGAACCCGGTCTCTTCTTTCATTTTTGCAGCATATCCGGCCAGGATCTCGACCTGCCTGTTAAATGAATCGCTTTCGAATATCTGCGATCCCACATGACTGTGAAAGCCTGTAACTTCGATATTTTCGCATGCCAGCGCTTCGCGTACGAACTCATCCGCCTGCCCTGTATCAATAGGCACACCGAACTGTGAATCCACCCTGCCGGTATTGATAGCCTCTAGCGTGTGCGGATCCAGTCCCACGGTCAGTCTCAGCAGTAATTTCTGCTTTTTGCCCAGTTCTCCCGCTATACGGTCAAGAGATCTGAGCTCGTTTATATTATCAACGACAAATCGGCCGATTCCGCTCGAAACGCCGTATCTTATATCCTCATCGGTCTTATTTGTACCGTGGAAAAACAGCTTTTCGGCAGGAAAGCCCGCAGCTAAAGCTGTGTATACCTCACCCGGCGAAACGACGTCTGCAAACATTCCCTCTGATTCAATAATCGGATAAATTCCCTTGAAACAAAGGGCTTTGCTTGCATATAACGGAGCAGCATGCTCACCGAAGAAGTTGTGCATGGCCTGCACATAAGTGCGGCAGTTTGCGCGAAGCACATCTTCATCCATGACATAAAGCGGAGTCCCGTATTCTGCTGCAAGATCTGCAGTATCGATGCCGCCGACGGTCAGATGTCCTTTTTCATTTATTCCAAGATTACTGTAGAGCATAGGTCTCCTTTTTCTTAATTACTCTTACTCCCAATTACTGTTCCGTAAGATATCACAGCATATGTGCCAGCAGCTCTTCGCGGCTGTGATGCGAAAGATATGCAGGCGGCACATCAAAGAGAGTCCTTGCACCGCTCTGTCCTTCCTGATTAAGCCTGTATGCAGCCCTTGCCGCAGCGGCCAGAATGCTGCTTGTGAAGAACGGATTAGAATCGAGATTAAGTGTAAACTCAACTGTGTTGTTGAATTCATCGTTAAATCCTGTTCTGCCGCTTCTCAGCACGCTGCCTCCGTGAGGAAGACCGCTGTGGTTTTTGTCAAGCTCTTCCTGAGTGATGAATTCAACCGTGGTGTCATACGGTTCGAAATAGTTAGGCATAGTCTTGATGGCTTTTTCAATAGCAGCCTTGTCAGCGCCTTCCTCAGCGACTACATAGCATTCGCGCAGATGCATGTCACGAGCGGTAAATACAGGATGCTCGTTGTTTCTCACCTTTTCCGCAGCAGCAGGAACAGGCACCGTATACTGTCTTGCATCCTTTACGCCTTCGATGCGTCTTATGGCATCCGAATGCCCCTGGCTGACTCCCCGGCCCCAGAATGTATAGCTGTCTCCCTCAGGAAGCGCAGAGTCTGCAAGTATTCTTGCAAGAGAGAAATATCCCGGATCCCATCCGCATGATATAATACCTATCTTTCCTGACGCCGAAGCAGCCTTATCCACATTCGCAAAATGCTGAGGTATATTGGCATGGTTATCAAAACTGTCTATAACATTGAAATTTGCTGCCAGCTCAGGTGTCATCCAAGGCAGATCAGTCGCGCTGCCTCCGCATATGATCAGCACATCTATCTCATCCTTCATGCTGACTATATCATCATATGAGACGACCTTCGCCCCGGTCACTGTCTCTACTGATGCCGGATCCCTGCGTGTGAACACGGCTGCAAGCTCCATGTCGGCAGCCTTTGTTACTGCTGCTTCAACGCCTTTTCCTATGTTTCCGTATCCTACTATTCCTATCCTCATTATCTTTTCTCCCTTATCTTCCCTTTAATCAATTTCCGAAATCTATATGCTGCAGACTCACATAAAGGCTTCTTTTCAATGCAGCTGTTTTCAATAAATCAATACAGCACAATCAATCTGCCAGAAGATCATCCATGTCATACATACCTGCAGCTTTGCCGGCAAGGAACCTCGCGGCATCTATCGCGCCGTCAGCAAAAAGTGCTCTGTCGTGAGCTTCATGTTTGATGCTTATCGTCTGATTGTTCGTTCCGAACATTACCTCATGCATGCCCACGATATTTCCCATCCTGATGGCATTGATGCCTATCTCGTCCGGCTCTCTCTTTGCCAGTCCGCTTCGCCCGGTATTATAGTGAAGCTCAGGTCTTGCATCCTTCACAGCATCTGCCAGCATTATGGCAGTCCCGCTCGGTGCATCGACCTTCCTGTTGTGATGAGCTTCGAGTATCTCTATGTCGCAGCTGCCGAATTTAGCCGATACCTCACGCACGATCTTCGCTACCAGCGCTACGCCTACTGACATGTTGGCTGATTTGAATACAGCTATACTTTCCGAAGCCTTTCTTATGTATTCCATTTCCTCATCAGTCTGTCCGGTCGTGCATACTACGACCGGAAGACCTCTTGATACGCAGTAGTCCATCATAGGCACCGTGCCGTCATGATGAGAAAAATCTATCATGACATCAGCCTCTCCCATGTATTCAGCAGGAGTCAGATAAGCTCCGTCCGCGCCGGTCGGAGTGATGCCTGCAACGATCTGCATGTCTGATGTCTTTTCTATCGAAGAAGCGAGTATCTTTCCCATCGCCCCGTCAATACCGTTAATGATTACTTTTAACATTGTTTCACTCTTTTCGTCATATTGACATATTCTTCATACTGAAGTCTGCGGATGCTAAGCTTTGCTAAGCTATAATTCCGAGATCCTTCATTGCATTTTCAAGTCTCTTCAGATTTTCTTCCTCCATGCGGTAAAGCGGCGATCTGATGATAGGATCGCAGTAGCCCATCATTGCCAGAGCTTCCTTGACCGGTATAGGATTGACCTCGCAGAACAGAGCTTTGACAAGTTCGTTATATTTGCACTGAAGAGCAGCCGCGCCTGCAACATCCCCGTTCCAGAATCTGGTGCATATCTCGCGGGTCTCTGCCGGTATAACATTGGATAGAACCGAAATAACACCCTTACTTCCCATCGAGAGGAAAGGAACTATCTGGTCGTCATTACCGGAGTATACATCCAGCTTGTCACCTGCCAGAGCAAATGTGTCTACGATCTTGGAAATATTGGAATTAGCCTCTTTGATAGCTGCTACCTTGTCGATCTCAGCCAGTTTTACATATGTCGAAGGCTCTATATTAAGTCCCGTCCTCGAAGGAACATTATACGCTATGATAGGCACATCGCTGACGCTTGCATATTCGCGGAACAGCTTGACCAGACCGTTCTGTGTGGCTTTGTTGTAATATGATGTGACTATGAGACACGCATCTGCTCCGGCATCGCTCGCAAATTTGGTAAGCTGTTTGCCGTACTCAGTGTGATTGCTGCCCGTACCTGCAATTATCGGTACTCTGTGAGCCGCTCTCTCAACTGCGAATCTGATGCATTCCTTGTGCTCTTCATCTGTAAGCGTTGAGCCCTCGCCTGTTGTTCCTGCGATAACAAGAGCGTCTATGCCCTGTTCGATCTGCCAGTCAATAAGTCTTCCGAACTGTTCGTAATTGACTCCGTCCTCTGTCATCGGAGTAATGAGCGCTGTTGCGACACCTTCAAAGATTGTATTAGTTTTTGCCATTTTTGTTTTCCTCCTCATCATGGATATTGATTTAGCCAAATGAGACGAGGCTATCGACACAATCACTTTTTCTATCACCCTTTTAAATGCTTGCTTTTTCTACAAAAAGGCAGCCGGTACGGACCGACTGCCTGAAAAGAACAACATAAAAAATGATTTCTGTCCAGGATAGCGCTCCGCGTAATCGCGACAGTCGTACGGATATTATTCCGTCCGCCCAGATCGGTCGGGATGCAGCCCTTCCTCTCTTCGGCGTCAGTCCCTTTCGTATGCCCTGCCCTGCACAGCATAAGACATATTACTATTGACCGGACGCATCCTCTATCTCAATGCGTAAAGTTTAATATCAGTCTGCCGTCATGTCAAGAACGTTATTTTATGCACAATACACATGATTCTCTGTATAAAGGCAGGCGGCTGTCCCGTGTCAGCAAAACCATATTATCCGCTTTAGCCTGCGCGATCAGCATACGGTCAAACGGATCCTTATGATCTTTTATATCTGTCAGGCTGCCAAGTGCAGAAATATGTCTTGGTTCAAGTCCAAGCATATGAAAGCCTGCCATCCTGGCATCTGCCTCAATATCCGCCGAACTGAACCCGAATTCCCGCGGATGTCTGATATGTTTTATCTCAGTCTCCCATAGAGAGATCACACTGTAATTGATCCAGACATTTTCATCCTGCAGAAGATGCATCATCTGTTCAGGCAGTTTATAATCGGCATATAGAGCCAAGATAAGGATATGCGTGTCCAGAATTATATGCATGCTTCCCTCCTATACATCCTCAAACATCGCTTCGATCTCATCATCATAGAAAAAACGATCGTCCGGAATACTGAATTTGCCGTTGGCAATTCCTATTCTCTTGATCGGACCGGTATGCAAGGATGATGATTTATCATGATATTCACTGCTGATAACACTATTATGATTTATATCTGCTGAACTGTATGCGCCGTATTGAATAACAGTCTCGGCAATATGATCTGATCCGGCCGATGCTGTCAGAACCTCATAATCCATTTCTCCGAAAAGGGCCTTTTGCAGCTTTTGTATCGTTTCATACCTCGGAGATCTGGTCACACCTGCAAAAATCTTCTGGACCGTTCCGAGCGGAACACCTGACAATTCTGCAAGCATTTCATTTGAGTAGCCCAGCTCCGCCTTTCTTTTCTTCATCTGATCGATCGTCATAATCCTTTCCTCCGATCCTGATGTCATTTTACCCCTCAATTACCACTCCGTAACAGCATTATAATATTCCGCGCATTATATGTCAACCGTAATATTTCCATATTTGGAAATATTACGGTTTATTGATTCGTTATGTTTCTCAAATACATCTGCCAAATAACATGCAGTCATGATATAATTCCAAATACTGTAAAAAAGCACATAGTTATTCAGATCAGGTATTATCCGGGGAGGAAAAAGTGGGTATCAAGACTGTAAAATTCGGCGGTTCGTCTGTCGCGGACGGCATACAGCTGAATAAGATAAAAGAGATCGTAGAGGCTGATTCCGACCGCCGTTATGTGGTCGTTTCGGCACCGGGCAAGAGATATGACGGCGACAACAAGATAACAGACCTTCTGTTCATGTGTAAGGCACAGGCTGACCACAACATACCATATAGACAGCTGTTCCAGGTCATCACAGACAGATACAGCGCGATCAAATACAACCTCGGTATCGACGCCGATCTCGACAGCAGATATGACGAGATACTCGCAGAACTCGAAAACGGCTGCTCCGAGGATTATATCGTAAGCCGCGGAGAATACCTTTCAGCTGTTCTGGTCGCGGCATATCTCGGCTATGATTTCGTCGATACAAAGGGACTCATTCTTTTTGACAGCAAGGGAAGGCTCCTTGCCGAGGAGACAAACAAGGCTCTTTCGGAAGAACTCGCAAAACACGAGTGTGCAGTGCTTCCGGGTTTCTACGGCAGCGACATAAAGACCGGAGAAATAAAGATACTCTCACGCGGCGGCTCCGATGTGACCGGGTCTCTCGTAGCACGCGCGGTGAATGCGGATGTATACGAGAACTGGACTGATGTATCCGGTCTTCTGATGGCGGATCCGAGGATAGTCGATAATCCGAAACCTATAGAATATATTTCATATATGGAGCTTCGCGAGCTTTCATATATGGGAGCGAGCGTACTGCACGAAGAAGCGGTATTCCCTGTAAGGCTTGCCAATATTCCTATCAATATACGCAATACCAATGCGCCGGATGATCCCGGCACTGTGATCACTACCGAGAGTACATATGAGAACAGCAAGGTCCTCTCCGGAATAGCAGGAAAGCAGCCGTTTACAGTCATCACCGTCTACAAGAACATGATGAACAAAGAAGTGGGATTTGTCAGACGTACTCTGGCAGTACTTGAAGACCTCGGAATCAGCTTCGACCACATACCTACAGGCATAGACTCTCTGTCAGTAGTAATCGAGAGCGCTGAACTCGAAGATCATCTCGATGAAGTGCTTCAGGAATTCAACAGCCGCCTTCATCCGGATGAGATCACAGTCGTTCCTGACATCGCGCTGATAGCTGTCGTCGGAATGGGACTCAGCCGCAGTGTAGGCGTTGCAGCAAAGATTACCGCCGCACTTGCGGATGCAGGAATAAATATCCGTATGCTCAACCAGGGAACCAGCGAGATCAACGTAATACTCGGCGTTGAGTCAGCAGATTTCAAGCCTGCTATACGCGCCATCTACGCAGCATTCGTCGATTAAATAAACAGTCTGCAAAAATTCGGTCAAGCTGCGGATATGCGTAAATTAACAAATAATGCATGAAAAAAGGTTCGGACTTTCAGCACTTTGAAACTCTGAACCTTTATTATCTGGTGGTCTGTGGGGGGCTCGAACCCTCGACATCATGGTTGTGACCCATGCGCTCTCCCAGCTGAGCTAACAGACCTTACTAAATTATATGATGTATGCATTTATCCGCATTCGTTTTTGTAAAGACGTGAACGGATGCTCCGAACGCCGTATATAAGTATAACGCAAATCGGGTGCTGATATCACACCCGATTTCGCAGTTTTTTGGATTATTATTGATACATTGTTTCAATTCAGTGAACAGTCGGAGTCATATATTAAGCGATATACTCTGCTTATCATTATGGACTGAATTGTAAGAAGCATGGCTGTCAGATGCGGATGCTCTTGCGGGCCAGCTTGCTGTCATACATGCGTTTATCAGCGCGGCGCACTACATCATCCACATAGGTATCTTCTTCCGGATCATATACCGCAAGTCCGCCCGATACCCTTATCTGATCCCACTTGTTCTTTTCATCTATCAGGGTCTGAGCGGCGGCTTCATCAAGCGCACACATCAATTCATCTCTGTTCCTGTAGTCATCCTTTTGCATCACTACGGCAAATTCATCGCCTCCGGTCCTGAATACAGGGCTGTGGCTGAATATACGGCATATCAGAGAGCATGAGTTTTTAAGATAAACATCTCCCTTGCCATGGCCGAAGTTATCATTGATCTGCTTGAGATCATCACAGTCAAATACAGCCACGGCAAATTCAGGACTGTCTTCAGGATCTTCAATACGGATCTGCAGATCGGCGATATATTTGTCGAATGCGCCTTTGTTATGGACTGAAGTAAGCGCATCAGCATATGCCAGGTCATTCAGATCACCTATATACTTTTTGAGATGCGTTACCAGTCTGTTGACAGTATGCGACAGCACTCCCACCTCATCGTTGCCATCATAATCTATTCTTATATCATAATTGCCCTCATCGAGCTGCTCAGCTGCCTGAGTCAGATCCTGCAAAGGCTTTGTTATCTGACCGGCAAACTGAAGGGTAAGAATTATCGTTACAAGCAGCAGCACTGCAGCTAAACAGATCATCTGTATTACCAGCCTGTGCCAGCTGCTGTTTATCTCGGAGACCGGAACACAGACATTCAGCCGCATACCGTTTTTGAGAGGAAGCCAGGCACCTTCTTTCTCTACTCCGTCAAAAGTGTATTTCACAAGACTGCTGTCGCTGAGCAATCCTTCCGGAACTGGCGGGATCTTATCTTCGTCCAGAGTCAGAATATCGATTTCCGGATGATATATAATATTTCCCTTACTATCATTGATAAACGCATACCCATGATCATAGAGCCTGATATTATTGACCTCATCGGCCATAGTGGAATAGTCTATCTCTATACCGACTACACCGATGAATTTATCATTCCAGTACCATGATCATAGAGCCTGATATTATTGACCTCATCGGCCATAGTGGAATAGTCTATCTCTATACCGACTACACCGATGAATTTATCATTCCAGTAGATCGGTTCGTTATACGATATCACTCTCTTATACAGAGTATCGGTAATATACGGCGGCAGCCAGATGGCTTTACCCGTCGCTTTAGGCACAGTAAACCACACGAGCCGCGATGTGTCATTGGTGTTATATTTGCTTATATCCGTAGGCTCATGTTCTATAAAGCCCTTTCCATCGAGGTTGATATACCAGAATCCCTTTTCCGCTTTTGAATATTCGGGATCTATCCTGTAATAGTATGTGAAAACTCCGTTCGTCTGTTTGGACATCTGTGCAAATATATCCCTGGTACGATCCATA
This sequence comes from uncultured Eubacteriales bacterium, assembly GCA_902774265.1. Taxonomy (GTDB): domain Bacteria; phylum Bacillota; class Clostridia; order Peptostreptococcales; family Anaerovoracaceae; genus Crickella. Next base: position 33,926 of record CACYHR010000022.1, on the reverse strand, counting down.
TGAGCTTTCAGCTCAGAATCATTCAGCTTATCGATCTGCTCAAGGTCAGTATTTACAAAAGAAGAAATCATTTCAACAGATTGTTCCACGCTCTCAAAATACGAATCGAGATTCTTCTCCCCCGTCCTGCACAGATTTGTCAGCATCTCATCAGCATTCTCACTGCCAAGCTTCCTGACAGACGAAGCACCGATGATAATCGACAGCGCAAGAGCGATGATAAGCATTATCACCGTCAGCAATGTCATTTTTGTTCTGATTGAATTCATTCTCATAAGTCCGATTATTAACCCCGGTTTTAATTTGTATACATGCATCAGTCTGCGATACAGCGTCACTGATTAAACAGTATACTATTCTTTACTTTTACTATCAAGCATGCCCGTTTTTTTAAAAATAAACATCTTTGAAATGCACAGCTTTACTGTCTGCCGATTTGAGCTCTCAGCCAGTTTGTCCAGGCCTCGAAGCCTTCTCCCGTCTTTGCGGAAAGAAAGAATATCTCCGCATCCGGATTCAGATCGTGAACGCGCTTCACAAAGGCCTCGTCATCGAATCTGAAGAATTTCCTTGTATCCGTCTTGTTAACGATGACCGCCTGACATACCGAAAACATCAGCGGGTATTTGAGAGGCTTATCATCGCCCTCAGGCAGCGAGAGTATCTCGACATTTACACTTGCTCCTGTGTCCTGCTCTGCCGTACATACGAGATTTCCGACATTCTCCATAAAAAGCAGATCGAGATCCGCTGTCTCAAATTCATCGAGAGCCTGCTTTGTCATGGCAGCATCCATGCAGCATTCTCCGCCCGTATGCACCTGAATAGTGCGGACTCCGGCGGCATCCATCTTTTCGGCATCCACGGAAGCATCGATATCCGCCTCCATCACACCTATCTTATATTCTCCGCTTAGCTCATCTATCGTCCGCAGCAGAGTCGTCGTTTTGCCTGATCCGGGTGACGCCATGAGATTGACCATGAATACCCCGTTTGCCCTGTTGCGCGCTCTCACCTCATCAGCAATGCGGTCATTCATCTCAAAGATGCCCATATTTACATTTATTACTCTTATTTCACTCATCTGGCACCTCCGAGGAAGTCCTCCGCTGCTGACTCTATCCATGCGCTGACTGCATCAAAGCCTTCGCCTGTTTCTGCAGAAACCGGGAAGACTTCCGCCGACCTGTTGCGAAGCCTTACATTCTCAGTGAATCTGTCCATATCAAAATCGAATACCTCAAGAGCATCTATCTTGTTGACCAGAACGACATCCGCTTTTTCGAACATCAGAGGATATTTCAGAGGTTTATCGTCTCCCTCAGGTACGGAGAGGATAACGAGATCCTTTACTGCGCCCGTATCGAATTCGGCCGGGCAGACCAGATTGCCTACGTTCTCAAGTATTACAAGATCGAGATCAGCCGATCCGATCTCTTTAAGGCTCTGCCTGCTCATATCCGCATCGAGATGGCACATGCCGCCTGTATGTATCTGCACGGATTCGACCCCGGCAGCAAGCATAGTCCTCGTATCGACATCTCCGTCGATATCCGCTTCAAGTACTCCTATACTGTATTTCCCTTTCAGCCTGCTGATGATCTGCAGTATGCTCGATGTTTTGCCTGATCCCGGCGAGGACATGACATTCAGGTAAAAAGTTTTCTCGTCTCTCAGCTCGCCGCGAAGCTTTTCCGCATCGGCATCGTTATCTTCCAGTATCGATTCCTTTACCTTTATTATTCTCGGATCTCTGTCTGACATTTTTTCTCCTGAAACTCACTTGCAATTTTTTAAATAATAAGTTATACGTATGGAGCGCACAGCGCCTGATCAACAGCTGCGTTCAACTGAAAGCATTTCACACAAAACCCGGGCGCAGCTCCCATTCATCCCGGCAGCTGCATCCCGATTTGTTCCGGTTTTTCTCTTTAATTATGATCTTTACAGCGTGATCACCCAGCCGTCCATTTCCGGTTCGCGAATACCCGTCTGCATGCCGTAGAGCATGTTCTTGTATTTGAGCAGTCCGATAGGTGAGATCACACATGCTGTTCCGGTTGCCCATGCTTCTGTCAGGCTTCCGTTGTCAGCTGCTTCAAGCACATCTTCGATCAGCAGACGTTTTTCCTCTGTCTTAACTCCCCATTTCCTGAGAAGCTGCAGAGTGCTGTCGCGGGTTACGCCCGGCAGTATGGAGCCTGTCAGAGATGATGTATAAACGGTATCTCCTATCTTAAAGAAAGCATTGGAGGTTCCTACTTCTTCGACATATCTGTGCTCTTTTGCATCGAGCCACAGCACCTCCTCGCAGCCCTGCTCTTTGGCCTTTTCGGATGCGATCATGCCGCAGGAATAATTGCCTCCGCATTTAGCGAATCCTGTCCCGCCTACAGCAGCGCGGATGTAGTTTTCCTCTACCCAGATGCGGCTTCCGTGCAGTTCCTTGTCATTTCCCTCATAGTAGGCTGCAACCGGTGTCAGTATGATAATGAACCAGTAACGGCTTGCTGGGTGAACTGCCATGCTCGGTTCAGGCGAAATGATGAACGGTCTGATATAGAGAGATGTTCCCGGAGCATCCGGCGCCCAGTCCGCATCTTCCTTTACTATGGCCTTGACTGCAGCAACAAACAGATCCTCATCGATCTGAGGGATGCACAGGCGGTCGTTCGAGTTCTTCATTCTCTTTGCGTTCATGTCAGGACGGAACAGATTGATGCCTCCGTTCGGATTCTTATAAGCCTTCATTCCCTCGAATGACATCTGTGCGTAGTGCAGTGTTCCTGCAGCAGGATCGATCGTCAGCGGGCCGTAAGGGACTATGCGTCCGTCATGCCAGCCCTGACCCTCATCATATTCCATGATGAACATATGGTCTGTATAGTATTTGCCGAATCCCAGAGCGTTGACATCCGGTTTTTCCTTAGGTGAAGTTGTTCTTGTTACCGGAAATGTATATTCCATTTACCTTTCCTCCTGTTTATAACAATTTAAAGCCTTTCTCGGTCATGACTCTGTGTATCTCTTCGATCTGTTCGAAATCCCTTGTCTCAATATCCAGAGTCAGTATGCAGCTTGTGACTGCGGTATTCGGATCTGAATGACCGTAATGTACGCCCGTAACATTGGCTCCGCAGCCGGCAATGATAGTTGCAACGTCCACCAGCTGTCCCGGCTTGTCCTCGAGCGCGATCTGCAGAGTTGAGTTGCGACCGCTTGTCACAAGTCCTCTGGTTATTACCCTTGAAAGGATATTTACATCTATATTTCCGCCGGATACGAGACAGACGACGTTTTTACCCTCTACCGGTATCTTATCGAACATCACGGCAGCGACCGAGACTGCACCTGCGCCCTCAGCTATCAGCTTCTGCTTTTCTATAAGCGCCAGTATAGCAGCAGCGATCTCGTCTTCCGACACCGTAACGACCTCGTCAACATACTTCTTGATAAGAGAGAATGTCAGATCACCCGGCTGCTTTACCGCGATGCCGTCGGCAAATGTATTGACGGTATTCAGAGTCACCTGCTCATCGTATTTAAGGCTGTCAGCCATGCTTGCGGCCTCGCTGGCCTGCACTCCGTAAACCTTTATCTTAGGATTCAGGTGCTTTACCGCATATGCAACTCCCGATACCAGTCCGCCGCCTCCGACAGGGACGACTATGGCATCGACTTCGGAAAGCTGATCGAGTATCTCGAGCCCTATAGTTCCCTGTCCGGCTATCACGTCCGGATCGTTGAAAGGATGTATAAATGTCGCATGATTCTCTTCCTGCAGCTTGCATGCATATGCGTATGCATCGTCATATGCTCCTTTGACAAGGCAGACCTCGGCTCCGTATGATTTGGTCGCTTCGACCTTGCTGATAGGTGCTCCGTCAGGCATGCATATAGTACTTCTTATGCCCATCCTCTCTGCCGCAAGAGCTACCCCCTGAGCGTGATTACCGGCGCTGCATGCTACTATTCCGGCAGCTCTGTCCTCGTCGCTGAGCTGACTTATCTTGAAATAAGCTCCGCGCAGCTTGAAGCTTCCGGTTGCCTGCAGGTTTTCGGTTTTAAGATACACCTGATTCTTTTTGCTGAAATGCGGTGAATATATAAGATCTGTTTTTCTTGCAACATCCTTAAGGACGTAAGCCGCCTGATATATCCTGTCCAGCGACAGTTTTTTATCTTTAGCCATTTATCAATACTCCAATCTCTCGTGCAGGCACTCCGGGCCTGCTGAATCCTTTATTACTCTTCTAAAGCGGCGCCGCTCTGCAGCCATGAAATAAGCTGTCTCGCGGTACGCCCGGACATTCCGCCGTGGCGCAGCTCCCATTTCCTCGCTGCATCGGCCAGTTCCTGCTCGTCCATTTTGATTCCTGCATCCTTTGCAAGCTTGCTGACGATGTTCAGATATTCCTTTGCATCCGGCTTGGAATAGTATATGGTGACGCCGAATCTGCTTGCCAGAGACAGTTTTTCCTCCATCGTATCCGAGTGGTGGATATCCTGCTGATATTCCATATCGCTGCGATCATTCCAGGTCTCGCGTATCAGATGTCTCCTGTTTGAAGTTGCATAAATCAGTACGCGGTCGGCCCTGGTCTCAAGCGCACCCTCGAGCATCGCTTTGAGCTCCTTGTAGTCGCTTTCGTTTTCCTCAAACGACAGATCATCAAGATATATGATGAATTTGTAATTGCGCTTTTTGATCTCAGACAGTACCTGCGGAAGCAGTCTGCGCTCAGCTTTTGATATCTCAACAAGCCTCAGTCCGCTTTCAAAGAAATCGTGCATCAGCGCATGGATGCTGGTCGATTTGCCCGTACCGCTGTCACCGTACAGAAGCACATTGTTTGCATGCGCACCCTTTATAAACGCAGCCGTATTGTCTCTCAGAATCTTCTTTTGCTCTTCGCATCCGACAAGATCGTCAAACGTGACATCCGTGCTGTCAGTTACCGGCACGAGCCTGATACCGCATTCATCCGAATTTACTCTGAAAGCTTTATACAGACCGTATATGCCTGTACCGTACGAAGCATAGTATCTTGTGATGATCCTGCAGAATTCCCTCACATCAGATGCATGCGACAGTCTGCTTGCGATCGTCCTTATCTGTCTGCCCGGACCGCTTTCACTCTCCTGCGCAAACGGCAGATGATAATTTGTAAACAGCTGCAGTATCTCCGTTCCGGCCGCTTTTTCGAGAGCTGCCGGATCGCAGCTGAATATTTCACGCAGCCTTCCGAGATCCTGCTCCGCCAGCTTCATCATAGTCGATGACTGACCTACGGTCCTGCGCTCGCATGCCATAGTGAAAGAGTTCTCATGAGTCATCATCATATACGTGATCCACTGCTGCCAGATATTGCCGTAAATCGCAAACTCTGTTGCAAAGGATACCATCATGCCGGCCAGCACCCTGATATCATCCGCAAGTGCTGAATCGACAATATTGACAGCCTGTCCTCTCCCCCTCGAAGAAGACTCTGTAACTTTACGGGCTTTGCCGTAGTTATCAAGCATAACAGTACTGTTAAGTGCAGGCGGTTCACCGGCACTGAGTACTTTGATCGTCTCATGCCATCCGACCGCAGCCTGTTCTGTATCTCTGTAAAAAATGAAATTGCAATCTTTCATTATAGGTGCTCCAGTATCTTATCCTTCATTTCGCTGCCCTTGAGCCATGTCGTGTCATCAGGCGATTTGATATCCGCTGTTCTCCATCCTTCTGACAGTACATCATTGACAGTCTTTTCTATATAGTCGGCTTCTTCGGCCAGATCAAACGAATACCTCAGCATCATTGCTGCCGAAAGCACGGTCGCTATAGGATTGGCAATATCCTTTCCCGCAATATCAGGTGCCGAACCGTGTATAGGCTCATACATCCCGCGTGAAGTTTCTCCGAGAGACGCGGACGCAAGCAGACCTATGGAACCGGTCACCTGTGAAGCTTCGTCGGAAAGAATATCCCCGAACATATTCGATGTCACTATGACATCGAAGAAAGACGGATCGCGTATGATCTGCATTGCGGCGTTGTCCACATACATATCATCGAGCCGGACATCGGGATATTCGGTTTCACCGAGTCTGTGAACGGTCTCTCTCCAGAGCCTTGAAGTCTCAAGGACATTAGCCTTGTCAACGCTGGTCAGATGTCCTTTTCTCTTGCGCGCGGTCTCAAACGCCCTGCGCGCAACTCTCTCTATCTCGGCAATGCTGTATGCTTCGGTATCGTACGCAGCATCTCCGGCCTCATTTCTGCCGCGTTTGCCGAAATATATGCCTCCTGTCAGTTCACGGACTATCATCAGATCAAATCCCTTTGCCGCTATATCCTTTCTCAGAACGCATGCATCAGCAAGAGCCGGCTGTATCGCGGCAGGTCTGAGATTAGTATAGAGACCGAGAGCCTTTCTCAGTCCGAGAAGAGCCTTTTCCGGGCGAAGCGCACTTGGCATACTGTCCCATTTCGGACCGCCGACAGCCCCGAGCATCACACTGTCGCTTGCAAGGCATCCGTCTATTGTAGACTGCGGGAGAGGTTCCCCGCACAAATCTATCGCGCAGCCTCCGGCCGGATACTCGGTAAAATCAAACTCATGGCCGTATTTTGCTGCGGTTTTTTTCAGAACGCTTACAGCAGCTCCGACTATTTCCGGTCCTATCCCGTCGCCGGGAACAAGAGCAATTCTGTATTTCATTTGTCTTATCCCTTCTTTTCTCTGAGATACGGCAGCAATCCGCCGCTTTCTATTATCTTCTCTATGAAGGCAGGGAACGCAGCGGCCTTGAATGTTTCCCCCGTGGTCTCATCAGTGATGACTCCTGTCTTAGTGTCGACGCTGACAATATCTCCTGCACTTATCGCTGCTGCAGCCTCCGGACATTCGAGTATAGGAAAGCCAATATTGATCGAGTTGCGGTAAAATATCCGCGCAAAGCTCGCAGCTATTACGCATGAAATACCGCTTGCCTGTATCGCAACAGGCGCGTGTTCACGCGATGAACCGCAGCCGAAATTCCATCCGCCGACCATTATATCACCCTGCTGCACGTTTCCTGCAAACGAAAGGTCTATATCCTCCATGCAGTGCTTTGCAAGCTCCGCAGGATCAGGTGCATTGAGATAACGCGCAGGTATGATCACATCAGTATCGATATGATCTCCGTATTTCCAGACTTTTCCTTTGATCATCCCCGGTCACCTCCTATTCCTGTCCCGGTACTGCTACGCAGCCTGCTATCGCAGAGGCGGCAGCTGTTGCCGGACTTGCAAGTATTACCTCGCTCTCAGTATGTCCCATTCGGCCTACAAAATTCCTGTTCGTAGTCGCTACAGCTCTTTCGCCTGCAGCCATTACACCCATATGTCCGCCCAGACACGGTCCGCATGTCGGTGCCGATACAGCGCATCCGGCATTGATGAAGGTCTCAATGATCCCCTCTTTGAGACAGTCGAGATATATCTGCTGAGTTGCAGGTATAACAATACATCTCACATTATCCGCAACTTTTTTGCCCTCCATGATAGATGCAGCAGCTCTCAGATCTGACATCCTGCCGTTTGTACAGGAGCCGATCACAACCTGATCTATATGAAGGCCCGCGACCTCTTTTACTGTTTTTGTATTGGACGGAAGGTGAGGCATAGAAACCGTCGGTTCGAGTTCATCCAGGTTAATGGTGACAGTCTTTTCATAGACTGCGTCATCATCAGCACTGTAAACAACAGGCTCGCGTCCGAATCTGTCCTTTATGTATTCTCTTGTTTCTTCATCCACGGGAAATATCCCGTTTTTGCCCCCTGCCTCTATCGCCATATTTGCAATGGTGAAGCGGTCATCCATCGAGAGTTCGGCAACTCCTTCGCCTGTAAATTCCAGTGATTTATACAGAGCGCCGTCAACGCCTATCTCTCCGATCAGATGAAGAATCACGTCCTTGCCTGATACAAAAGGTCTGAGCTTTCCTTTGAGCTCAACCCTGACAGCAGACGGAACTTTGAACCAGTTCAGCCCCGATGCCATTCCGGCAGCCATATCAGTCGAGCCGACTCCTGTTGAAAAAGCTCCAAGAGCGCCGTAGGTGCAGGTATGTGAATCCGCTCCTATTATGCAGTCTCCCGGCCCGACCAGTCCCTGCTCAGGCAGAAGTGCGTGCTCTATGCCTACATTTCCTACATCATAAAGATGTGTTATCCCGTGCTTGTGCGCAAAATTTCTTGCTGTCACGCAGAGCTCTGCAGATTTGATGTCCTTGCACGGAGTATAGTGATCAAGCGTTATCACTATCTTTTCCCTGTCAAACACCTCTGTAAAACCCGCTTTTTCAAAGACACCGATCGCAACAGGCGTCGTGACGTCGTTGCCGAGAACGATATCGAGTTTTGCCTCTATCAAATCTCCTGCCCTGACCTCCTCAAGACCTGCGTGAGCAGCCAGTATCTTCTGAGTCATTGTCATGCCCATATGAATGCCCTCTTTCTGTATGTAATTAAGATTATAAAAGCGGCTCATAATTGCCTTTACGGGAGTACGGCTCTCGCCTCGCTGCGGCTTAACGCAGCGGTACTAAGCTCTGTCTTCGCGGCTTTTTGTCTTTACTGCCGCTCGCCAATAACGTTGTCACCTATCATACGGCGTTGCCGTATAGTAGACAACGTTGATCTACGGAGGCTATGCTCCTCCGATAGCCGCTAAGTGCCGGCATTTATTGGACGAGCTTGCCGAGGGAAATCAATGCTTTCTTCCTTACAGCGAAGCTGTAATTTAAGAGAAAGCATTACCGCAGAGCCTCCCGCGCAGGCATTATGAGCCGTTCCCATAAAATCAAACTCTATAATTGTAAGTAATTAATCTGCCATCTTCTTTTCATATGCGAGCAGCCTGTTTATCCCCTTGAGGTATGCGTTGATGCTGGCCTCCAGGATATCCGTTGACAGCCCGCGACCGGTAAAGGTCCGTCCGTGTGCCGTGATCTTGACCGTAACATCGCCGAGAGTATCCTTGCCCTCGGATATCGAGTGGATGTTGAATATGTCAAATGAATGCTCGGAAGGTTTTATGATCTCATCGATAGCCTTGTATGCCGCATCGATAGGGCCGTCTCCGAGAGCAACATTTTCCGTCTTTTCGCCGTTGAGCGTCAGGCAGACTGTACATGTTGCAGTCGTGAAATTGCTTGTCGAAGCCTGGAACCATTCCAGCTTGTATCCGTCGTCGGTATCTGTGTACAGATTCTGGGTGTTGTGATTAACTATGGCCTCGAGGTCAGCATCGGTAATGTTCTTCTTTTTGTCGCATATGATCTTGAATTCCTCAAAGCATCTGTTCAGCTCATCCTGTGTCAGATCGTATCCGAGTTCTTCAAGTCTCTGTCCCACAGCATGCCTGCCGGAATGTTTGCCGAGAACAAGGTTATTTACATGAAGACCGATAGACTCAGGAGTCATGATCTCATATGTCTGCTTATTGGCCATAACACCGTGCTGATGGATTCCGGCCTCATGCGCAAAGGCGTTCTGTCCGACTACAGGCTTGTTGATCGGGGCTGTCTGTCCGATTATGTTATATACAGTCTTGCTCGCTCTGTGGATCTGCGTCGTATCTATCCTCGTTCCGACACCGAACTCATCATGCCTGGTCCTGAGGGCCATTACGACCTCCTCCATGGACGTATTGCCGGCACGTTCGCCGAGTCCGTTTATCGTGCACTCTATCTGCCGTGCGCCGCCCCTGACGCCGGCAAGCGAGTTGGCTGTCGCCATGCCGAGGTCGTCGTGGCAGTGTACCGAAAAGACTGCTTTTTCCGCGCCGCGTACATCCTCTTTTACCGTTCTGATTATACGCTCCATCTCTTCGGGCGTCGTATAACCTACGGTATCCGGAAGATTGATAGTTGTCGCTCCGTTTTCAAGAGCTGCAGCAACGGCTTTCTTGAGAAATCCTATCTCGCTTCTTGTTGCATCCTCAGCGGAGAATTCGATATTTGAGCAGTATTTCCTCGCATATGCAACCATTGCTCCTATCTGCTCAAGCACAGCCTCGGGACTCATCTTGAGTTTGTACTCCATATGGAGCGGAGAAGTCGCAAGAAAAACATGTATGCGCGGGTCGGCTGCCCCTTTTACAGCCTCCCATGCTGCATCAATGTCCTTAGGGTTGCATCGAGCAAGAGATGCAACAGTACATTCCTTTACATTCTCGGAAATTGTCCTGACCGACTCGAAGTCTCCCGGCGAAACTATAGCGAATCCCGCCTCAATGATATCCACCTTCAGTCTTTCAAGGCAGTGCGCGACCTCGATCTTTTCCTCGAGATTCATGCTGCAGCCCGGAGACTGCTCTCCGTCGCGCAGTGTTGTGTCGAAAATCCTTACCTGATCCATATATAATCACCCCGTTTAACCCTGTAATCTGCAGCTATTCCAAGCTACTCCAGTATCGCTCCCCTGTCAGCCGATGTGACCAGCTTGGCATATCTTGCCAGATATCCTGTCTTTATCTTTGGCTCAGGGCATACCCATTCAGAGCGCCTTGCTGCAAGTTCCTCATCAGATACCAGCAGTTCTATGCTGTGATTCGTGATGTCTATCGCGATGCGGTCTCCTTCTTTTACAAGAGCGATATTTCCGCCAGCTGCCGCTTCGGGACTGACATGCCCGATGGAAGCGCCTCTTGTCGCGCCTGAGAATCTGCCGTCTGTAATGAGCGCAACGGATTCACCGAGTCCCATTCCCGCAATAGCCGAAGTAGGATTCAGCATTTCTCTCATTCCCGGGCCGCCCTTCGGTCCCTCATATCTGATGACCACGACATCTCCCGGATTGATTCCTCCGTCATAGATAACGCGAATAGCATCATCCTCGGAATCGAATACCCTTGCAGGGCCTTCGTGCTGCATCATTTCAGGTGCTACGGCAGACTGCTTGACGACGCAGCCGTCAGGAGCCAGATTGCCCTTGAGAACCGCGATGCCGCCGGTCTTCATAAACGGATCCTCAAACGGTCTGATGATATCCGTATTGCGGTTGACAGATCCCGCTATGTTTTCGCCCACGGTCTTAGTCGTTACTGTTATGCATGATGTATCAAGCAGATCGCCCTTTGTAAGTTCCTTCATAACAGCATATACTCCGCCTGCAGCTTCCAGGTCTTCCATAAATGTATCGCCTGCAGGTGCAAGGTGGCAGAGGTTAGGCGTTTTGCCGCTGATCTCGTTCGCCATATCGAAGCTCAGCTCCAGGCCGGCTTCATGAGCTATGGCAGGCAGATGCAGCATGGTGTTTGTGGAGCAGCCGAGCGCCATATCTACGGTCTCGGCATTATGGAATGCCTGAGCAGTCATGATATCTCTCGGTCTTATATCCTGTTCGACAAGCTTCATGATCTGCATGCCGGATTCCTTGGCGAGCCTTATCCTTGCCGAGTAAGGAGCCGGTACGGTTCCGTTGCCCGGAAGAGCCATTCCGATTGCCTCACAAAGACAGTTCATGGAGTTTGCAGTATACATGCCGGAACACGATCCGCATGACGGGCATGCGTTCTCTACATAATCACGCACTCCGTCCTCATCCATAGTTCCCGCATGATAAGCTCCGACTGCCTCGAACATATGCGACAGGCAGGTCCTGCGGCCGTCAGGCAGACGTCCCGCAAGCATAGGTCCGCCGCTGCAGATTATAGTCGGCACATTGATACGGGCAGCCGCCATCAGGAGTCCCGGAACATTCTTATCACAGTTCGGTACCATTACAAGACCGTCGAACTGATGGGCTATGGCCATAGCCTCTGTCGAATCCGCTATGAGATCTCTTGTTACAAGTGAATACTTCATTCCGACATGTCCCATCGCGATGCCGTCACAGACAGCGATGGCAGGGAACAGTATCGGTGTTCCGCCGGCAGCACGCACGCCCGCCTTGACCGCCTCAGCGATCTTGTCGAGATGCATGTGGCCCGGCACTATTTCGTTATATGAGCTTACGACGCCGATGATCGGCCTCTTCTGCTCCTCTTCAGTCAGACCGAGCGCATAAAGAAGACTCTTATTAGGCGCGCGGTCCACCCCTTTTTTTATCTGATCCGAGTTCATATTGTCCCTCTCGTTATTATTTAAGTTTAGTTTGAAGCGTTATCCAGATTGGAATCGTCCTTCCAGAGCATCTGCTCTCTCAGCTCTTTGCCGACAGTCTCCATCTGGTGCTTTGCAAGCTGTGCTCTCTTTGAGTTGAAGAATGTACGGCCGTTCTTGTTCTCTGCGATCCATTTGCCCGCAAATGTTCCGTCCTGTATATCAGAGAGAACTTTGCGCATGTTTGCCTTGATCTCATCATGAGGAAGTACGCGAGGTCCCGAAACATATTCGCCGAACTCAGCTGTATCGGAGATCGAATAATTCATTGCTGCGATACCACCCTTGTTGATAAGGTCGATGATCAGCTTCATCTCGTGGATGCACTCGAAGTAAGCGTTTTCAGGCTTATATCCTGCCTCAACAAGCACTTCGAATCCGCACTGCATCAGGTCTACTACGCCGCCGCAGAGTACTGTCTGTTCGCCGAAGAGATCTGTTTCTGTTTCCTCGTCCATAGTAGTCTCGAGTATTCCTGCGCGGGCTCCGCCGATGCCTGCTATATAAGCGAGGGCAATATCATAAGCCTTGCCGGAAGCATTCTGCTCTACAGCGATAAGGCACGGAACGCCCTTGCCTGCTACATACTGACTGCGGACAGTGTGTCCCGGTCCCTTAGGAGCTGCCATGAATACGTCAACGCCTGCAGGAGCCACGATCTGCTTATAGCGGATATTGAATCCGTGAGCGAATGCGATAGCATTGCCCTCTTCGAGATTAGGAGCGATATGAGTTCTGTAAACATCAGCCTGTACCTCGTCATTGATGAGTATCATTATGATATCGGCCTTCTTTGCTGCCTCAGCTATAGAATAAACCTCAAAACCGTCCTTCTCTGCGACAGGCCATGATTTGCCGCCTTCTCTGAGTCCGACGATTACATTGCATCCGGAATCTCTGAGGTTCAGAGCATGTGCGTGTCCCTGCGAACCGTATCCGATGATAGCTATCACCTTTCCGTTAAGTGCATCAAGATTACAATCCTTCTCATAATACATTTTTGCCATAATTGAATTCCCCGCTTTCTTTTGATTTATCATTGATGGTAGCACTGCCTCTCTCGATGGCAACTACTCCTGTTCTGGCGATCTCAAGGATCTCAAATTCCTTCATTATTTTAATTATGCCCGATACCTTCTCTTCGTCTCCGGTCAGCACCAGTGTAAGAGTATCGAGAGAAACGTCGATGATCTGCGCCCTGAAAATATTTGCAAGCTGTATCACATCATTTCTGCGCTCACCGTTGTCAGCCCTGACCTTGATGAATACCATCTGCCTGTAGATAGATGTCTCCCTGGTCAGCCATTTGACTGAACGCACCGGAAACAGCTTTCTGAGCTGATTCATCATGAATTCGGCGTTGCGGTCGTCAGCAAGCACATCGATGGTTATACGCGTGACTCCCGGATTCTCCGTAGCTCCCGCCGCAAATGTCTCTATATTGAAGCCCTTTCTGGAGAAAAGACGCGCGATCTGGGAGAGCACACCGGCCTCGTTGTCCACGAGCAGCGCCAGAGTCTGTAGTTTGACCTGTTCTGTATTCTGCATTGTCTGTCCTCCCTCCTATATCTTCATGAAATTCGTGATACGGCTGCCTCCGCCGACCATCGGTCTGACCATCTCATCGATGTCGAGCATGCAGTCGATCACATAGCCTTCACCGCATTCAAGCGCATCAGCGATAGCTTTCTCAAGCTCTCTCTGATTGCAGACGCGTCTTCCATGCAGTCCGTAAGCCTCGGCAAGTTTGACGAAATCAGGACCTCTGTCGAGATCGCTCTCTGAGAAGTGCTTGTCATATATGAGGTTCTGCCACTGTCTCACCATACCGAGAGTGTGATTGTCAAATATAAATGTGATTATCGGCAGCTTGTAGTACTGCTCTGTCGAAAGCTCGTTGCAGTTCATGCGGAAGCTTCCGTCTCCGGCGATATGTATCACCGTCTTGTCCGGATTGCCGACCTTTGCTCCTATGGCAGCTCCCAGACCGAAGCCCATCGTTCCGAAGCCTCCGGATGTAAGCAGCTGTCCCGGATAGTCAAAGTGGAAATGCTGTATAGCCCACATCTGGTGCTGCCCCACATCGGTCGCGACCATGGTATCCTGCGGAAGCATCCTGGCTATCGTCTCACATACCTGCTTAGGATTAAGTGTATCTCCTCCATCCTCGTATACTGTCTCTCTCGGATGTGAGAATACGAATTCCTTCCATGCAGTATGATCCTGCTGGGTCAGTCTCTCGTTCAGCATTTTCAGAACTTCTTTTGCATCACCTATGATATGATGGTCAGTCCTGACATTTTTGTTGATCTCGGACCTGTCGATATCTATGTGTACTATCCTTGCATTGCCGGCAAAGCTGTCCGGATCGAGCGCGACACGATCCGAGAATCTGCATCCGACCGCTATCAGGAGATCACATTCATCGCAGGCTATATTGGACGCCTGCGATCCGTGCATTCCTATCATTCCGGTAACGAGAGGGTTGCTGCCCTTCATTCCGCCGCCGCCCATTACCGTGATCGCTGTAGGAGCATCGACCAGATTGGCAAATCTGTTGAATTCCTCGTCGCTTCTGCTTCTGACGACTCCGCCGCCGCAGATCAGCATAGGACACTCGGATTCGTTTATCATTTCTACCAGCTTGTCGATATCCTCTTCATCGATTGAAGGCGGTTTGAAATCCACCATATTGCGGTCATAGAGATCCTTCAGTCTGCCGCTTTTGCGGTGTTCACTGCGCTTAAGAGGCTCATACTCCGCATACTCGGCTGTAACGTTTTTGAGTATATCGAGGAATACCGGACCCGGCCTGCCGCTTCTCGCTATAGCAAATGCGGTCCTGACGGTATCAGCAAGTTTGTTGACATCGCTGACCTGGTATGTGCTCTTGGTGATCGGAAGCGTAATGCCCGTGCTGTCTACCTCCTGGAACGAATCCTTGCCTATAAGGTTCTCAGCAACATTACATGAGATAAAGAGCACCGGCGACGAATCCATATAGGCTGTTGCGATACCGGTTGTCAGATTGGTTGCGCCCGGTCCCGATGTGGAAAAGACGACTCCGACCTTGCCCGTGCTTCTGGCATAGCCGTCAGCAGCATGTGATGCACCCTGCTCATGTGCCGTGAGAATATGCTTTACTCTGTCCGAATACTGGTAAAGAGCATCATAAACATTCAGAATGGTGCCGCCCGGATATCCGAAAACGACATCAGCATCCTGTTCAAGAAGGCACTCCATCAGTATCTCTGCGCCTGTTAATTTCAAACTCTGTCACTCCTTTCGTAATAAAAACCCTGCTCTTGCCTTAAAGCCGATCGCAGGGTGGATATATCGTTATTGCCGGTCATCGTCCTGTATCTGCACCCGGATAACTCAGTTTCTACCGCAGCAATCAGCATCATTTCTGCTTTCTATATGAATAGAAAGACCTGAAATGATGAGGTTAATAAGGACAATGCTCATAATGACCGAATTATGTATCATCTTGTTCTCCTGAAAAAATAAATCGCGCACCAAGTGCTCCATAGATTCTACAACATAGGATTGTTAAAAGCAACAAAGTGCGCAGATTAAATTGTAGTTTTCTACATACATAGCTACAATTCTGAAATAATACGCGGGCATCATCCGAAAAACGGATAATGCCCGGGTAATCATTTTATCTGTACTCCGCGGTGAGGTCGTTTATGACCTCGCCGGCTATTATCAGGCCTGCGACTGACGGCACAAATGCGGTGGAACCAGGTGTGCTCCTGCGCCGCGGGCCTTCGCGTGCCGTATCAAGTGAGGTATCATATTCCTCCGAATCAGCACTTTCGGCTCCGCTGTTTGTGCTCCGCGGAGTCAGGGCTTCCTCTCTTGAATAAACGACCTTGAGCGAATCTATGCCTCTTTTCCTGCATTCCTTTCGGATGACCTTTGCCAGAGGACAGATCGAAGTCTCATATATATCTGCAATCTCAAACCTCGACGGATCGATCTTGTTCCCTGCTCCCATCGAAGATATTACCGGCGTTCCCGCTGCTTTCGCCTTTTCGATAATGGCAAGCTTGCCGCTCACTGTATCTATAGCATCTACGACATAGTCGTATTCAGTAAAGTCGAATTGATCCTGAGTATCCGGAAGGAAGAATGTCTTATGTCCCCTTACCCTGCAGTCAGGAGCGATCTCAGCTATCCTTTCCGCGGCTGCATCTACCTTGTGCATGCCGAGAGTCTTAGTGGTCGCAATTATCTGACGGTTCAGATTTGTGAGGCAAACCTTATCATCATCAATGAGATCAACAGCGCCGATGCCCGATCTCACGAGGGCTTCGACGACATATCCGCCAACTCCGCCTATTCCGAATACAGCTACCCTGCTCGATGCCAGCTTTTCCATCGCAGCATCGCCATATAAAAGTCTCGTTCTCGCAAACTGATCAGCCATGACCCACCTTCCTTAACTTTCTTTGATCCTATGCCGCATATTATCGCACTAATCCCGTCCATATTCAATCATAGAAGCAAATGCATAGCTGCAAATCAGTGAACACAATGCGAATACTTCCGTCCAGAATGCCGAAAAGCGACCTCCGGGACGGAAGTCTCAAGGCAGTCATTATTCAAAGCATAGTATCCCACTTGTGCTGATGCCGAAATGGGCGTAAAATTCCCCTATTGGAGGTGCGACACATGAAGTTCGAGATGAATGAAAGACGCGGTGAGATACTTGTAGCTCTTGCATTGGCTCTCAGAGCCAGTTCTCTGCTGTTCGGCAAGATTGCAATGCAGTCCATGGGGCCGTATCTGACGATCGCTCTCAGATTCACCATTGCCTTTGTTCTTATAGCATTGCTTTTCAGACGAAGCCTCCGGAAGGTTGACGCTAAGACTCTGTTTCACTGCGCACTTATCGGTTTTTTCTTTTTCCTTGCCATGGTTTTTGAAATGAAAGGCCTTCAGACCACGCCTTCATCGGTCACTGCATTTCTTGAAGGCTCGGTCGTGGTGATCGTTCCTGC
Source organism: uncultured Eubacteriales bacterium (assembly GCA_902774265.1). Taxonomy (GTDB): domain Bacteria; phylum Bacillota; class Clostridia; order Peptostreptococcales; family Anaerovoracaceae; genus Crickella. The sequence continues at coordinate 16,776 of CACYHR010000022.1, read as the reverse complement.
AATAGCTTGCATCATGCAGAAGAAACTGCCTGATCTTCTTACAGTGGCCTCAGCGATAATAGCCCTGATAGGTGTGGCATTCCTGACTCTCAAAGGGGACAGGCTTGGATTCACAACGGGCGAGCTGCTTGTGCTGGGCGGAACTGTATGGTATTCCCTCACGGTCATTGTCACGGACAAGGCAGCAAAGAACGACGACCTGGAGGTCGTTGCTGTCTACCAGCTTTTGTTCATAGCGATATTCGCATATATCGGAGCATTTATATTCGAAGAAATACGTCTGCCGCAGTCGGGAACGGAATGGGGCGCCGTGCTGGCGCTCGCGATAATCTGCAGCGGCGTGGGATTCACCATACAGCCTTTCGGGCAGAAATATACTACTCCGGAACGCGCGGGAATACTCGCAGTCTTCAATCCTCTGACGGCTGCAGTGCTCGGCGTCGTTTTTCTGCACGAAAAAATGACCCCTTCCATGCTGGCGGGATCATTTCTGATTCTCGTTTCTATACTGGCTCCGGCCTGGATACAGGACCGCCGCAGCCGCAGGCAGTAAATACAAAGCGCCGCAATTTTACTGTTCAAATACTCTCAGGAACTGTCTGGTCCTTTCTTCCTTAGGATTTTCAAATACCTCGCGAGGGTCGCCCTGTTCCACGATAACTCCTCCGTCCATGAACAGCACACGGTTGCTGACAGCCTTGGCGAAAGGCATCTCGTGTGTCACGACAACCATTGTCATCTTTTCCTCCGCAAGCTGTCTGATTACCTTGAGAACCTCTCCGGTCAGCTCAGGATCGAGAGCCGATGTCGGCTCGTCAAAGAACAGAATCTCAGGCTTCATAGCCAGAGCGCGCGCTATTGCAACTCTCTGCTGCTGACCTCCCGAAAGCTGGTAAGGGTATGCATCCGCCTTGTCGGCGATTCCCATTTTGCCGAGCAGCTCCATAGCCGTCGCCTCAGCCTCATCCCTGCTTCGTCCCTGTACATGTATAGGCGCATCAGTGATATTTTTAAGTATACTGTAATGCGGGAAAAGATTGAACTGCTGGAATACAAGTCCGCAGTAACCCCTGAATTTACCCATCTCATGATGCGGTACGTAGACTGCATTGCCCTGTTCATCAGTATGAGCGGCTTTCTGACCCATGTATATTATCTCACCGCCGTCTATTTTCTCAAGGAATGTAGCACACCTCAGCAGTGTCGATTTGCCGGATCCCGAAGGTCCGATAATACTTACGACTTCGCCGCTGTCCACACCGAAGCTGATGTCTTTGAGGACTTCAAGGCCTTCGAAATGTTTTTCTATATTATTCATTTCAATGATCATTTCCATGTCCCCCTTTATTTATAGTAATCCATCGATTTTTCGATGCGGTTCATTGCTATCTCAACAACATAGTTGGCAACGAAATAGAATACGCCGGCGATCACAAAAGGCATGAAAGATGTCTGTGAAGCGGATATCTGCTTTGCCAGCGAGAACACCTCCTGGTATGCCAGAGTGAACGCAAGAGAAGTATCCTTGACAAGAGTGATAACTTCGTTTGTTATCGAAGGCATGATAATCTTCATTACCTGCGGCAGAATAATACGCATAAATGTCTGAGTCTTAGTATATCCCAGCACCTCTGCCGCCTCATACTGTCCGACAGGGATAGACTCTATACCTCCGCGGTAGATCTCAGCAAAGTACGCTGCGTAGTTGAGAACAAATCCGACTATAAGCGCCGGAAAACGCCAGTTGCCTATATTCATCCCGAACAGATAATACGGCCCGAAATACCAGACAAGAAGCTGCAGCATAAGAGGCGTTCCCCTCATTATGGAAATATATACGCTGATTATGCCGCGCACAAGCGTAAATCTCGATTTCCTCAGCAGTGCAACTATCATTCCCAGAGGCAGGGAACCTATGAGGGTCAGGAAAAATATCGCCCCCGTCTTGAGCATTCCATCTGCCATAGTCGATAACATCGTTGAAAAGGTCATTATTAATCCTCTCTGAAATATCCTGTATTAATACGGTTTTGAAAGCAAACAATCTATAACTGAATAAGTCATAAAAGAAACGGCTGCACCCGATGGATCTCTAAGGGCAAAGCAGCCGTTATTTGTCCGTTGTTGATTCTGCACGCTGTGTCAACAGCTGCAGCATATAGTTATATCTTTATTTTCCGAGTGTAATGTAATCCTTGATCTCAGGATAGTTGGCTGCGATCTTTTCAACCGTTCCGTCCTCTGCAAGAGCATCGAGAGCGGCGTTGATCTTTTCGCAAAGCTCAGTATCGTCTTTCCTGAAGCCTATAGCATATACTTCGCTTCCGAGATCCTCATCGAGGAATGTGTAGCCATCCTCATTGCTCATAAGGAAGTTTCCGCTTGTTACATCGATAGCAATTGCATCGATAGCGCCGGCCTTGAGGTCATTGAAAGCGATAGTATAGGTCTCGTATACTTCGAGAGATTCGAATTTATTAGCGAGAGCGGCCTGACCGCCTTCTTCTTCGTTATCGTTCTGCAGCAGATCATAAGCGGATGTTGCTGTCTGTACACCGACTTTTTTGCCTTCGAGATCTGCAAGTGATTTTATGCCCGAATCCTTTTTGACCATGATCTTCTGTGTGTTGTCGGAATAAGGCTTGCTCCAGAGATAATCGTCCTCTCTGCCGTTTAAAGTGAATCCTGACCAGATGCAGTCGCAGCTGCCGGCATTGAGTTCAGCATCCTTCGCATCCCAGTTGAACGGTACGGATTCATATTCCCAGCCGTAATATTCACATACTGCCTTAGCCATCTCTACATCGAAACCGCCTACTTCCCCGTTGTCATCTCTGTATGAATACGGAGGATAATCAAGGTCGAATCCGTGTTTGAACACATATCCTTCTCCATACTGGTCGCCTCCGTCTGATGTTTCGGTATCAGATGAAGAACCGCCGCATGCTGTAAAAACAGCGATCGACATAGTGAGTACAAGAAGCAGTGCTAATATTTTTTTCATGATAAGTTTCCCCCTCTGTAATAATTTTCCTGTAACAATTTCCAAATTATTCCACATAATTAATGGTCATTTTAAATACATCAGCATTTTAGCACGCTAAAGTGCTGATGTAAAGCTCTCTTAAAAATACAATCCGGACACGACAGCAGAAAGCTGCGATTCAGATCAGAACCCTTCTTCACCGAGAAATATTCTGAGGCAGTTTGCCGCATCAAAATCCTTTGTACCCATTCCGTACGCTGTCTTCTCAGTGCGCATTACCGGCATGTTCCCGAATTCCGAAACGAAATGCCTGAGAAGCGCAGCTCCGGTAGGAGTAGTCAGTTCGCTCTTTATATGGTTATTATAGACAGGTATGCCCGTAAGGATATATGCTGTTGCCGGCGCCGGTACAGGCAGAATACCATGTGCGCATCTTACCGTGCCGCTTCCGGTATTAATGGCTGAAGCTACCACCTTATCTGCGCCGATGCGGTCCATCAGCATGCATACAGCCGTGATATCCGCAATCGCATCTGCAGTTCCCACTTCATGGAAATGAATATCTGTCACCGGAACGCCGTGCGCTTTACTCTCAGCATCGGCTATTATCCCGTAAACAGCCATAATATCAGCTTTGACTTTATCAGGAATATCGAGATGATCCCGGACAATGTGTTCTATATATTCCATTCCGCTATGTGTATGGCTGTGTACAGTTCCGTCTGCATGAGTATGGACATGTTCATGTGTATGCTCGTGCACGCTTTCATGACTGTGTTCGTGAGTATGCGCATGCCCCTCATCGTGCCCGTGTCCGTGACTGTGGATATGTCCGTCAGCTCCTTCCTCCTCGCCGTTTATCATCATGGAAACATGAGTCCCTTTTATGCCGCATTTTTCGCTGCTGCCGGCCTCCATAGTGACACCCGGTATTCCGAGTCTGTTGAAATCCTCTATAAACCGCGAGCGCTCGTCCTCTCCGAGCAGTTCAAGCAGAGCACCGGTCATCATATCTCCTGCAGCCCCCATGCCGCAGTCCATATACATTATCTTCATTTTTTTGCCTCCATATGATTGATACGGCTTGCCATGAACCCCGCACCGAATCCGTTATCTATGTTTACCACAGCAACTCCGCTTGCACAGGAATTCAGCATTGACAGGAGAGCGGAAAGTCCGTTGAACGACGCACCGTATCCCACGCTTGTAGGAACAGCAATCACAGGGCAGTCTGCCATTCCGCCCACAACACTTGCAAGTGCTCCCTCCATGCCGGCTATAGTTATTATGACAGAAGCCTGCATAATGTGTTCTCTGTTTGCAAGCAGTCTGTGTATTCCGGCAACTCCTATATCGTAAAGTCTTAAAACTTCATTGCCAAGCGCTCTGCATGTAACAGACGCCTCTTCGGCTACGGGAATATCGCTTGTCCCGCCGGTCGCGATAACTATCCTGCCTAATCCATCAGGCTCAGGAAATCTGCCCGCAACCGCGATCCTTCCGGCCTCGTTATAATCTATATCATGATGCTTTGATAGTACAGCAGCCTTTTCCGGGCTGAGCCTGGTAATGATTATTGTCTCCTGTCCGGCATTAATAAGGGTATCGACTATCCCGATTATCTGATCAGATGTCTTTCCCTCACCGTAAACGACCTCTCCTCTTCCCTGTCTCACCATGCGGTGCGTGTCGACCTTGGCATATCCGAGCTCTTTGAAAGGTTCGTTTTTGAGCTTAAGCATCGCATCGTCTACAGACATGTCGCCCTGCTTCACCGATTCAAGTATGTTTTTTATTTCATTATTCATATCTGTCAAATATTTCCGTTTCGGATCGTACTACAGCTGATCGTAACAATTAATTTGCATCCGGCGGTTTAAATTTCGCTGCGCCCAGATGTATTGCGCTCAAGAACTTCATTCATGCTTCCCGTGCGGTACCCGAGCAGATCAAGAGAGATATAATCGAACCCTATTTCTCTGAGCCTGTTATATACGTCTATACGCATATCATCCTGCATCAGCCTGCCGAATTCATCCGGTCTTAGCTCTATCCTCGCAAGGCTTCCGCCATGTATCCTGACCCTGAACAGTTTGAAGCCCTTATCCAGCAGATACTGCTCTGCTTTATCGACCATACCCAGCTTTTCCTCATCTATGATCTCGCCGTACGGGAATCTGCTTGCGAGACATGCAAAGGACTGCTTGTCCCAGGTCGGAAGGCCGAACTCCCTTGAAAGCTCTCTGATATCCTGCTTTGACAGACCGGCTTCTCTCAGAGGACTGCGTATCCCCAGCTCCGCAAGAGCACGCATGCCCGGGCGGTAATCTCCGGTGTCGTCCGTATTCGATCCCTCGACCACCTCCGCCATATTCTCGCGATCGGCAAGCTGCTTAATGCGCCCGAAGAGATCCGTCTTGCACAGATAGCAGCGATCGGGAGGATTCTGAGCAAAGCCTTTTATCTTCAGTTCATCTGCTTCGGCGATAAAATGCTTTATTCCCAGCTTTCGGCAAAACTCCTCAGCCTCAGCCCGTTCTCTGTGCGGAAAAAGATATGAAGCCGCAGTTACGGCAATCATGCTGTCGCCGAGAGCATCTTTTGCTGCATAAAGAAGCAGAGTCGAATCTACTCCGCTCGAATACGCAACAGCGGCGCTGCCCATATCCCTCAGAATATCCAGCAATCTGCTGTATTTCTGTTTTGCAGCATCCGGAGCAGCGTTACGAGTAATCTTTGTTTCCATTTCTCAATACACCTTTTTTATATCAGATACTGCTAATCCGTTTGCTCTGCAGAAATCATCCAGAGCCGTCTGCGATTTTATCAGCATCAGTTCTCTGACTTCACCTGTTTCGCCGTCCTTAAAGCACAGCACCTGCTCACCATTACATATGCTGCAGCGCAGTATTGCTTCGCCTCTGCTTTTGTCGATCTGCGGCACAGCGCTCTTTTTATTCTTATTTCCGAATATACCCATTTCTGCAATCCCTTATCGCTTAAATCAATACTATTATATTATATACACAAAGACATGCGGCACAGCCGGAACAGCAAGTTATTATATAATATAATAATCACAGTTTCAATTCTGTACATAACCTGTGTTTGTTACACCCCGGATATCCTCGGATATTTCCGGCATGATTTCTTTAGGATGACCGTAATTATTTTTTTTAGCAAAATTATTAACGGATAATGACTTTTTTCCACAATTGTTCTATAATAGCGTTGACATATTCTGCATACAATTGATTAACGAGGAAAGGAGGAATGTGATGCTGATCAAACAAGATTTCAGATTTGAATCACTGGATGCAGTTCGGACGCTCCATATACGCATTCCGGACCACGGGGAAGGACCTTTTCCTGTATTTTATTTCTTTGACGGGCATAATCTGTTCAGAGATGAAGATGCCACATACGGTAAATCCTGGGGTTTGGATAATTACTGCAGCAATTGGGACAAGCAGCTTATCATCGTCGGTATCGAAAGCCCTCGGGAAGATAATACGCGTCTTTCGGAATACCTGCCGTATTCTTCACGTATGGAATGGCTCAGGGACATTGAACCTCGCGGAGAAGCCACAATGCGGGGAATAATGGACGAACTCAAGCCTTATATAGATTCGAATTACGCAACTATACCGTTCCGTGAATGCACTGCCATAGGCGGATCAAGCATGGGCGGACTCATGGCGGTATATGCTCTTGCAAAATATAATGACAAAATTTCCAAGGCGGCGTGTCTGTCTCCTTCTGTAGGAACGATCAACGGCAAGCTGTGGCATCTGATGAATAATTCAAAAATCAGTCCCGACACAAGGCTGTATATGTCATGGGGCACACTGGAAGGATATGAAGGGATCAAGGATCCATGGGTTGATGATAAATCAAGTGTTATGTATAAATCATGCCGCGGAACAGCCAACAAGATCATTGAGGCAGGCGGCACGGCAAAGCTGTACTGTCAGATAGGCGGACGCCACAATGAAGAAGACTGGGGCAAACAGCTCGGCATATTCATGCCTTTCCTCTGGCAGAATCAGTGACTGCAGGTTTCAGTGACGTCCGGTAACCCGGAATAATTGAATATTTATAACGGGTACCATATGGATTATTGAATCCGTATGGTACTCGTGTTAATATTGGATAAATTTCTACACATTTTATCAGCCGGCCCTGCCTGACTGCAGTCCGGCTTATCGAAGGAGAAGCAATGAACGGAGCACAGGCAATAATAAAGTGTCTGGAGGCTGAAGGCATCACCAGAGTATTCGGATATCCCGGTGTCGCCATAGCGCCTTTTTACGAAGCGCTGTATCAGTCGCCTCTTGAACATATACTCGTAAGACAGGAGCAGAATGCAGGACACATAGCAAGCGGCTATGCGAGGATATCCCGCAGACCGGCCGTTTGTGTTGTAACTTCGGGTCCGGGCGCAACAAATCTGATCACTGCACTTGCTACTGCATATGCGGACAGCATTCCTCTTGTAGCAATTTCCGGTCAGGTATCCAGCGAACTGCTCGGGCGCGATGTATTCCAGGAAGCGGATATGCGAGGAGCAACGAGATCCTTCGTAAAATTCAGTTATCTGGTAAAAGATCCCGATGATATTCCGCGTGTATTCAAAGAGGCATTCTATATTGCATCTACCGGACGTAAAGGTCCGGTCCTCATCGATATTCCGATGGATGTGCAGCAAAGAAAGCTGCACAGCGATTTCTCATATCCGGACAGCGTAACCATCAGAGGATATAAGCCGGAGATACGCATCAACATGGCGCAGTTACGCAAAGTCGTTTCTGCCATAGATCACTCGAAGAAACCTCTTATCTGCGCAGGCGGAGGCGTCATTCTCAGCAACGCAGAGGACACAATCAGAGAATTCTGCGAAAAATTCAATATACCTATCGTACATACTATGATGGGAATGGGCGTAATGCCAAAGAAACACCCTCTCAACTTCGGTATGCTCGGCAGCAACGGCAAACCATATGCAAACCGTGCTGTAGGACGGGCCGATCTGCTCATAATCGTCGGCGCAAGGCTTGCAGACAGGGCAATCCCTCAGCCGGAGAACCTTGCAACAAAGAGGACTGTTATACATATAGATATAGATACAGCTGAGATAGGCAAGAATATGGGTCCGAGCATCCCTCTTGTAGGGGATGCTCGTGAAGTATTCAGAATACTGATGGAACATGAATTCTCCCCTGCCGGCCGGAGCTGGATAGATGAGCTTGAAGAGATCAAGAGAAATACCGTAGACAGGCGCGTGTTCAGCGACCGCTTCGTCAATCCTAACACTCTCGTTCAGAAGCTTTCGGAAAAAATGGATGATGATGCCGTTTATGTAGCGGATGTCGGACAGAACCAGCTGTGGAGCGCCGATAATTATGTAATGAAAAACGGCCGCTTCCTCACTACAGGCGGTATGGGAACCATGGGCTATTCCATCCCTGCCGCTATAGGAGCCAAACTGTACTGCCCCGAAAAGCAGACCGTTGCAGTCATAGGCGACGGAGCTTTCCAGATGAGCATGAATGAGCTCGCCACTATGATGGTGAACGATGTCAGGATCAAGATAGTCATAGTCCGTAACGGATTCCTCGGTCTGGTGCGTGAGTATCAGTACAATACTTACGGCGCTCACTACATCGGGGTCAGGCTGAACGGCTGGCCTAAATTCGACAAGATCGCCGAGGCGTACGACATGCAGTATATGACATGTTCATCAGACGATGAGCTGGATGAAAAGCTGGATGCATTCCTTGCAGATGACAGATCATGCATACTTGTATGCGAGATCGACAGTGAAGACAGAGTAAAATAAGGAGCAGCTTGATATGAAGGGAATTTTTTCTGTACTGGTGGAAAACAGAGACGGAGTACTTTCGGCAGTATCCGGATTATTCGCACGCCGCGGGTTCAATATAGATACCCTTGCGGTAGGCGAGACAGAGAACCACGATATGTCGAGGATGACCATTACATCCACAGGCGACCAGCGCACCATAGATCAGATAGAAAAGCAGCTCAACAAGAATATCGACGTTATCAAAGTCCGCAGGCTGAATGAAGCGCGCAGCATATGCCTTGAGATGGTGCTCGTCAAGGTATCCTATAATATGGAGACCCGCACCCCTCTTATGGAGATATGCCAGATGTCCGGCGCAAAGATCATGAAGATAACTCAAAAGTATCTGCTGATCGAATATCACTCAGACCCGGAGAGCGTTGATGATTTCATCAGACTTATACAGCGTTACGGCATAATAGAGCTGCAGCGCACCGGCACCATAGCAATGGAAAAGTAGTGATATAAATCAAGCACATCCACATGCCCATCATCAACATGTGAATGTGCTTTTTCTGTTGTTTTGTAAATTCTCACAAACTGCAACGCAGCATTCAGTGCTGATCCTGCAAAAGCAGCTGATCATAATTGTTCATAATCTGGCGCAGAACAGCATCATTCACATCAAATGATCTGTCTTCTATTGAAGAGATCGGAAGAACGCCCGGTGATGTACCGCTGATAAACGCCGCATCGCTTTCAAGAGCCTGCTCTACCGATATCGCTTCTTCATGTATTTTCAGTCCCATTTCCCCGGCAACTTCCAGGACCTTCAGCCTCGTGACTCCCTTGAGGATCTGCGCAGCAGGCGGAGTAAACAGTTCTCCGTCTTTGATAAAGAACACATTCGATCTGCTTCCCTCTGTTATATTTCCCTGTCTGTCCGCAAGCAGCACCTCGAACACCGACTTATCTTTTATAGCTGCATCGGCGGCATCCCTCAGTTCATGATCCATCATCTTGATGTTCGGATTCTTTCGTTCACCATGCAGAATGCCGACTCTGACCCCCGTCTCATACAGCCCCGGAGCGGGATAATGCGTAGGACTCATATAAATCACGGAATAGCCGCTCAGATCGACCTCCATTCTGAGATTGTGGTTTTGTATCGAATTATCAGAGATCATCGATCCTATATGTGCAGCCAGTTCATCATAAGTGAAAGGCGGCACCAGTCCCAGGCTTGCAAGCGAATTACCGAGTCTTTCATAATGCTCTTTGAGGAACATTGGTCTGCCGTCCTTTATCCTTATAACCTCATATACCGAAGGCATATCCAGTCCGCCCTTCAGCACTATGGATTTCAGGTCGCGTACCAGTATTTCCACTGCCTGCCTTATCCGTCCGATAGGTATCTGATTATAATAGAACATCAGGAAGATACGCCCGCCGCGGCTGAGCTGATCTATTCCCTTTATCCGCAGACCCTCGGATGCAGCCTTTTCCGTCATCTTTCGCACGAGATTTCTGTTTATCTCATCTATCCTTTCCTCTCCGGATGTTCCCGCAGTCATCACTTTTTCGTGAGTATTGATGCTGAGGATTATATTCATCCCTGATTCTGTATTCTCGGCACTGATAAAGCTGCCTTCCGGATCGCAGCTTTTGATGGCGGCAAGCGTTTCCTCTAGCTTGCGGGAATACAATTTTCGTATCCTGCGAAGATTCGTATGATAATAACCCTTCTGCATAAACATCGCCAGAGTCAGCTGTTCCGTCTTGGAACAGGTCTGGTCATAATTCTGTTTTATCGTATCATATATCTCCGCCATTCCCCGCGGCAGCACCATGTAGCTGATCCTGACGGCAGGGAAAAGTGTCGATGTGAATGACCCGATATAAACAACTCTTCTTCCGCTGTCGAGGCCCTGCAGTGCGGGCACCGGTTTGCCGAAATATCTCAGTTCGCTGTTATAGTCATCTTCTATTATTATGCTGTCATTCGCCTCAGCCCACTCGAGTATCTGATGTCTGCGTCCTACAGGCATCACAGCGCCTGTAGGATACTGATTCTGCGGGCAGATATATACAGCCGTCTTTATATTAATAGGAAGCTTCTCTATCTCAATCCCGTCCTGCTTTACCGGAATACTGTTTATGCCGAATCCCCAATCGCGGAATATATTTCTGACAGGAAGGTAGCCCGGCTGCTCGGTGCAGACCAGGTCTATGTCCATCCTCCTCAGTATCCTGGCAATATGATTCACAAGCTGCTGTGTACCGGCACATATCACAACCTGATTTCCGGTGCACACAACGCCTCTGGATCTGTAAAGATACGAAGCGATCTCTTCTCTGAGAACAGCTTCCCCCTGTCTGTCCGCTTCGGTCAGCAGCATTTCGGGGTTCTCGTTCAGAACACTCGCCATGCATTTCTTCCATTTTACAAAGTCAAAAGAAGCGGGATCGCAGTCAGGTATCTCAGGTGCAGCAGGTTTAGCTGCAGTACCATCGGATAAGGATGCAGTTTCAAGTCCATGATCATGCTCTTTTCTGTCAGTCCTGCTTACAGCATCATCAGCAACATAAAACCCCGAATGCGGCTTGCTTATAAGATATCCCTCTACCAGCAGCTGGTCATATGCCGTCTTGACAGAAGTTATACTCAGACCGAGCATTCCGGCCATGCTCCTGAGTGAAGGAAGTCTCTCACCGGCCCCGATTCTGCCGCTGAGTATCTCCTCTCTGAGATATCTGTATAACTGTGTATACAAACTTGATGATGAATTGCGATCAGGTTCAAATGTAATCATTACAAAACTCCGTATAAGCAGCAATTGTGCTTTAAAAATTATAGTTATATGTATATTTTGTTATATACAATTCGGGACTATTATAGAACTCATAGGAATAAAGGTCAACGGAAACTGTCAGTCTGAAGAAATATAAGCGGAGGCCGTAAATGATTATGAGATCGGAAATGGATAAAACGCAAAGGCTGGTTACGACAGCTCTGATGATGAGTCTGGTCATGCTCGGCACCATTGTATTCAGGATCCCTGTTCCTATGACTCAGGGATATGTGAATCTCGGCGATGCAATGGTATTTATCGCAGTGATGCTGCTCGGGAAGAAGTACGGTACTGCAGCTGCAGGTCTCGGATCTGCTCTTGCTGATGTGCTCGGAGGATACGCTATGTGGGCTCCGTGGACTCTGGTAATAAAAGCCGGGATGGCTTTTATCACAGCTGTGATAATCGAGCATGGTCGCGTAAGCGGGAACGGAAATGAAAACAACGATGGAAAAGTTGAAATCAAAAGACCGGTTCAGCCTGCACTGATCGCAGCTATGATATCAGGCAGTATTATAATGTGCTCCGGATATTTCATTGCGGAATGGATAATGTACGGTAATCCGGGGGCAGCTGCACTGGGTATTCCGTGGAACATCGGTCAGGCTTCAGCAGGAATGATCATAGCTCTGCTGGTCAGAAGAGCTATGCCGCGTCTGAGATAAGGCATAATACCGGGATTATTCAAAAACAGGCGATCCGAGCTATTGCGGACGCCTGTTTTTTGATGTCGATTCTACTGTAGATCAGAAAAAAGTTCAGCAAAAACCTCAGCTGCGTCTCCCCGTATCAGCAGATCCGCCCTGTCGTCTGCAGGAGTCGGATCTCTGTTTATTACGATCAGATTGCGGCCGCTGAAATAATCTATATACGATGCTGCCGGTTCTACCATAAGCGATGTTCCGGCAACAATCATGGTATCGGCATTTGATATCTCTCTGCATGCCCCGATACCCGTGTATTTGTCTGTTGCTTCACCGTAAAGGACTACATAAGGCTTTATTATCCCGCCGCATCTGTCACAGCGCGGTACCCCTTTTGCCTCCATTACCCTTGACAGAGGAAATGCTGTTTCGCAGTCGACACAGTAATTCTCATAGATGCTGCCGTGCAGCTCATATACCCGCTTGTTTCCCGCAGCCTTGTGAAGCCCGTCTATATTCTGTGTTACCACAGCTCTCAGCTTATCCTGTTTTTCCCATTCGTAAAGGACCCTGTGTATAACATTCGGCTTTGCATCCGGATATACCATGCGCTTTCTGTAAAAATCAAAAAAATCAACTGTATGTATTGCAAAATATGTCGCGCTCAGTATGTCTTCAGGAGAAAGTCCGTTATACTTCTCAGCAATGAGTCCGTCAGATGATCTGAAATCCGGTATTCCGCTCGCAGTGGAAACCCCCGCTCCGCCGAAAAACACTATCCTGCGCGACAGAGAGATTATTTCTTTAAGTTTTTGTATTTCCGAATTATTTTTGCAATCCATCTCATTCTTTATGATTATCTTTATATACGAACCTTTCCTTCCCCTGCCTTCTCTCAGCTAAGGGTCGTTCGATTCCGTAAATCTTATCATCATCCGGCCGTTCCTGTTCGGGCAGGCTTTCACCCTTCGCCCTCCTCCCGGCAGTGATCCTCGCTCTTCTCTTTCTCTTGCTGTTTATCTCCCGAAGAGTTCCCGGTGCCATGCATAACACGAGTACGGCAATACTGATCAGCAGACTTTTGACTATATCGCTGCTGCTTACTGATTTATCATAAATAGCGGATATACCTGTTATAAGACCTATCAGCCATGCGGCAGTCCTGTATACGGCAAATACATTCAGATAATTCTGCCCCATCCATTTAAGTCCGGCATTGCCTGAGCCTGACTCTTCTGCTAGTGAACAGAGCTGACCCAGTCCCCATATTGCCGGAAGAGCAGCAGCTATACAGAGCAGCATGGATAAGACTTCGTTTCCGCCGAAGCTTCCACGATACAGATCGGCCGATGGCTGCTTGATCATGGCGACAGTTATACCAAGTCCGAGAGATACGATACCGGGCATCCATTTTTCTTCTTTTTTTATCCTTTCAAACAGCCTGCGGCGTCCGGCAAATGCTCCTAAGAGCATGAATGCCGCCCAGTACGGGGCTGTCTGCAGATTATACGGCAGTGATATCCCGAACCCGCAAAAAAGGGCAGTAACTAAGAAAAAAACAGCTGCGGCAATAAGAGCCTTTTTGAATGAACGAAGGACCCTGTCAGCTGTAAGGTAGAACAATATACATGCGAAAATCATCGCCGGGAAGATCCAGAGATCAGTCATAATAAAATAATCCCGGTCTAAAGAATAGTACCTGAGATGAAAGATCGACATCAGGACGGGATTCCAGAGGCCGCCTGCGAAAAAGTTTCTCAGGCACATAAAAGCTGCTTTGGCGGAACCCTTTCCTGCTGCAGCAAGATATACAGAAGCGATAAGCCAGAGAATCAGAGCATATCTTAAAAAAGGCCTGAAAAGAGCCGCAGATTTTATTCGGATCTTTTCAGACGCATGCATCCCTCCGGTTCTGTATGAAAAGCCGGCAAAAAAGAAAAGGCATGCAAGAAAGATACACTCAAGATGCATCAGTATGACCCGTCCTATACATGGAGCGAGGAGATGACAGAGCACTATCATGATCATGGATATGCCTTTTATCGCATCAATATATTGCAGTCTCTTATCTGCTACCATTTACTCCCTTTCTGCTCTGATGCCGGTGCAGGTCCATGTCTCTGTATCAATTACCGGGAATTCCTGAGTTCCGATCGGTCTTCCGCCGCGATATGTAGAGAAAACATCGCAGGACAGGACATTTCCTTCTCTCGAAATGCGCTCGACCGGCGTATGACCGACAACCTGAAGCAGACTGTCCTGCATATACATTGTTTCTGCATCGATCTGCGGTCTGCACCATATAGGCGACGCATCGTCCCACATCTGCCTGGCTCCGAGACTGTTAATCTTTTCTATGACAGCATCCGCATCTTCATAATCGGCATCTGCCGCATGATATCTCACAAAAGCTTCACTCAGTCCGCCATGCAGAAAAAGCACATCATCTATCCTGTGTATATAAGCAAGCTGTTTTTTGTCAGCTATTACACCCATGAGTTCTTTCAGTTTGAGGTTTACAGTCTCGAGTGCGAAGAGTGAAAAGCCGGTTTCCTGCAGATGCCATACATATGACAGATCGTGATTTCCGTAACACCATAAAGTGTCAGGAAATCTCCTTTGAAAATCTATCGCCCTGTCATAAGTCTCTATATAAAGATCTATATTAAATCCCTGCAGCCAGTCGTCAGGAATATCCATAAGGCATACTGCGCGCTCGGCATCTCCTCTTTCGATTATTCTCGAAGCACTATCAAACATCCACGGTTTAAGATGGACATCCGGTATAACAATAACCTTCAAATCTCTGTTCTCCTGTTCCTGTGTTATCAATCATCAGGGAAGACCATTCTGTCATTCCTGATTCTATTGTAGCAAAATACAGGCTTATTTGTTGTATCTTTTTCTAATTATTCGGTATGATTATGTTATAATGCAGTGAACGCCGATCAGCTTTTAAATTCCGGGTTAACAGCAGAATGTGAGGTATTATAAATGTTTAGAAAAATACTGCCTGTCCTTTTGTCCGTAAGCATGTTTATAAGCAGCTTCACGGTTATTCCCGCTGCATCATTCGCCGAAAGCTTCGATACTGATCTGAATACAGTATGCGGAACCGCTTATCTCAGAGGCGACAACAGAGCTGAAGGAATCGACAGATTTTACTACAGTGATGATATGTTCAAAGAGAATTCTCTGTATCGTAATGACAGTCTTGCAACTACGTCGATCGAGCTTGCCGGTGCTTCCACCGCGACGGTCCGCGAAAAAGAATATGCAAAAAAGATGCGCAATCTTCCTGCATTTCTCGAAGACAACGGATTTACGGAATTTGAAGCAAATGAGGAATATACGAAAGAATCGAGATCACCTGATTCATCCCCTACAGCATGTGCATACAAGCATATCCGGGATGACGGCAGGGATTACACACTTCTCGCTCTTGTTCCGAGGAGCGGGACATTCGGTTCTGAATTCGCATATGATTTCATGATGAGCGGCAGTATGGATGATCATGGTGATTTTTATGATTTTACAGTCCGCAGAGACACTATTCTAAACTTTGCAAAAAGTTATATCGAAAAGCACGGCATCTCCGGAGACATCAAAGTATGGATCCCGGGAGTGAGCCGCGCTGCCGGAATAGTCAATCTTATCGGAGCAAAACTGATTGATGACCCGGAAGGAAGTCTCGGCAGCAGCGTAACTCTCAGACCTGAGGATCTGTTCTGCTATACATTCGGGACCCCTAATTCAGCTGATGTCGGCAAGGATATAAGGAACGCAAAATACGATTATATTCAGAATACATTCGGAAAACATGATATTATCGCCATGGCGACTCCTGAACCTTTTGGATTAGGCAAATACGGTTCCAATACTGAACTTGTAATACCGGAAAAGAAAGATCAAATGCTCAGAATGCTGAAGGATATGAATCAGGATTCTTATGAATACTATATGAATAACGATCCGGATGATTACTATCCTCTCAAGCTTGATACGGAAGCTCTCAAATCCGGTAAACTCGGCTTCATAAAAGACGATGAGTCATATCTTCCATATGATCTCAGAGAATACTGTCAGTCTTTTTTAAAAACTCTGTCTGATTTTACAGCCAGATCATCTTCGTCGGGCGACAGCAGAGAAGGTTATTTTGCAGATTATCAGACAGCTGCAATGCATATAGGTGAATATATTGTCGAAGATATTTATAACAAAAATGATGAAATACTGGACAGCATCAAAAGCAACAAAAAGCTGATACCGATGGCGTTCACAATGTATCTGACATTTTTGACAGACAAGCACCTCAATGACAGCACCTCTGCTATCAATGACAACATCGAAGGAGCGTTCAACTATTTTGCATACCTTGCCGAAAATCAGGATGGAACACTGAAAAAAGATTTCAAAAAACTGTCTTCAAGCTATTACAAACTTCGCGACCTTTGTTTCTACACGGATGACGATCCTGAGATAAAGGAAGAG
>CACYHR010000021.1 GCA_902774265.1 uncultured Eubacteriales bacterium | reverse complement strand
TAGCTGCCATATCTAGCTCCTTTCATTCCGGTGCTTTTGCTGCACCACTCTGTTGTTTTTCTTTGCGACTGCCAAAAGGCACAGCAAGCGGCTCCGTCAAGGACACTCTCCGGAGTGCATGCTTCATCCTTGACGGTGGATGGCCGCGGCTGTGGTAGGCTTGGAGCAAAAGAAAAACGCCATAAAAAATGATCCTGCCTGTGCAGGATATCCGCTGAAATAAGGGTTGGGAGAGATCGGTCGGTATATGACAAAGATCTCAGGGGCGGGAAACATACAGGTTGCGTTTTCGCAGCCCGGAATTTTATTTTCGCAGCAGAGAAAATCATCTGATACAACTGGGGCGGGAGCTGGATGGACAACATGCGTTCAGCTGTTAGTCCGCAAGCGGGGCGGGAAACACAAAAAACCGGGCGAAGGGATGTCTCCCCTCGCCCTTTACCGTTATGCTACACGGTGCAGACCGTCTGCTCCGGTGTATTTGAAAACGCTGTCGCTCAGCCTGTCTGCCGGGTCTACCACCGTCCTGTTGGCAGTGATGACCATTTCCCTGAGTTCCTCAAGGTTTATGCTGTCGGTGTCCTGCACGATGATCAACTCATGGAGACTGCTCGGGAGTATGTAATAATCAGAGTCCTTTCCGAAGACTTCCCAAATCCTCTTAGGCATATCATCGTATGCTATTGCCACAGCGCCGAAGCATTCCGCTCCGTCACTCGTCAGAATGCTCATCGGGTCGGCTTCCGCTTCGCCTTCGAGCGCGTTACCGCTTTCTCCGGTCAGTGCGCCTGCGAGACTCAGCATCTTCGCAGGGTGTCTGCTCTGCATGTTGCGGAGAGCTGTGTCGAATACCTCATCCATATCGTACTGCTCAGCAAGGCTGTCTGTTATGACGCATCTGTATCCGTTCCCGAGATCGACTTCAGCGATGAGGGCGAGTCCGGCTCCTATCTCTCGGAACGGATGCTCCTGCAGGAATCTGTGATTGAGTTCCGTGTCAATCAGCCTTGCTGTCAGCATATCTCTGATCTTGTCGAATCTCAGAGAACCGGCATCCTCTGCTGTCATCGGAGCCTCAGGTGCGCTGAGTATGGCGTTCACGAAACCTTTGGCTGTGTCCTCGGCACTCTCTCTGCTTTCGAACGCTGTATCGAGATACAGTGTCGGTGCCGAACTGCTGTCCGCATGTCTTGCGGTCACACCATGAAGGACTATGTCATTCAGTTTTACGATATCCATGCGGCTGATCTCATAGTCAGGGAGCATGGCTCTCATTTCAGTGATAACGGTCTGTGCGAATCTGTCGAATGTAGTTCTCATAACGGTTTCCTTTCTGCCCTTAAAGGCCTGAAAAATAAAGCTTTAGCTGTGTGCCCCGGCATTTGTTTTGCCTGCTTGGCGTAAAGAGAGGAAGAGGCCTCCGGCCGCACCCTTTGGAGTATCCCCGAGCCGCGTAAACTCCTTGGAGCAAGCAGGAAAACATCACACGATGTCCCGTAACGGGCTCTGATTTATGGGACGATACGAGACAGAAAGGCTCCGGAGGAGGCTTCGTTTTCCGGCGAGGGGATCGCAGGGATGACTTGTGCAGGAACGTAACAGTCATATCCTGCGTGACACGAGCATCGAGCGGAGCAAGGCTCTGACAAGGCCTGGATCCTGCTCCCAAGGGTGTGGATGTTCCGGTGTCCAGGCTCGATGGAGGGTGGGTGGGAGAGACTGGCTCCGGGACCGGGCGGGATCATAAGAATTAAGGCACCACCGGAGCGGCGCCGCGTTCCGGGGAGCTCACGCTCCCCTTCTCATCTCATATAACTCTCGAAAATAGCTGTCCACATCGTCTCTTGTCTCCTCGCTGAGGTACCAGTACGCTGTCTGAGTGCCGTGATGCAGGGATATGGTTCCTGTGCGGGTGTCGACATGGATAGTCGGACCGCCCACGGCTATGGCAATCCTGGCTCCTATCAGGTCGAGGTCGCTGTCGAGCGTGTACTCGATGTCGTAGATGTCGTGATAATCCTCCTCATCGAGGTCAAAAAACCTGTAAGCTCCCTTCTTTTCAAGCTCAAGACCTATTGCTTTTACTGTGTCGTGATAGTGCATCATCGCTGTGACTCCTTTCCAATCACCGCTCCGTCAGCGGTTTTCTCGCGTTTTGCTGATGGCTGATACAAATGCGGACAAGGAGGCTGTGCCGTCAGGGTCAAAAGGTGGAGACCTTCAGCAGGTACGACCTTCACAGCATCCGCAGGCCGCGGCAGAATGAGCCTCCAGCAAAACGAAGAGCATAATACAGTCTTTGCCTGCAAAGACCTCATCTTGGGCGCATGCGTCTCTGATATACGGATGCATGCGCTGCCTTGCAGGGGTCGGGAGCGGCGGATACGGAACTGTGAACAGCACTGTATCCGCCGCGGGGCGGGCTTAGTATGAAACCGACAAAATGGCACTATATAATGCCCTGTGAAAGTGATCCCCGGAGACGGAGCCCCGGGGTGTTGCAGATATGCATATCAGATGATGTAGCCCTCTGATTTCAGGCTTGTCCAGCACCTATCCCCTACTATAACGTGGTCTATGAGTGGGATACTTAGGATCCTGCCGGCTTCGATAAGTCGATTCGTGACCTCTATATCCTCGCGGCTTGGCGTCGGGTCTCCACTCGGATGGTTATGAGCGACGATGATACCGGCGGCACACATATGCACAGCCGGACAGAACACATCTCTCGGGTGTACCGGCGAGTAGTTCAGCGATCCCCTTGAAATTTCAAACAGTCCGCTGACGGCATTTTTTGAGTCGAGAAGAAAAACCAGGAAGCGTTCCTGCAGGTATTTGCCGATATCGAGGTTGTAAATTAAAAATTGAGCGACGTTATCAGCATTATTGAATGACTTGTTTATTACATCGCTGTTGTACCCTTGAATCTTCTCTGCGACCATCTCGTAACGATTGACTCTGAACATATTCGTCTCCTTTCACTTCCCCATCCCGGCGTTTTTTCCGGGGCTGACAGCAAACGAAAAGAGCGGCATCCGCTGGCGCAAGGGCGGACACAGGCCGTTCATCTCGACCCTATGCGGTGTATGCATTGGATGACGCGGAGACTCGTGCAGGCAGCCCGGAAAGATGGATACAGATCCATCAGGAGCAGCTTGGATATAAGGGTGCTTTCTGATACCTCTCAGGTGGCGAAAATTTTCGATTTGAGCGATTTTTATGTACAAAACAAGGATTTCCTCATCTGTGGTGAAATCGACCTTAAAACGCAAAATAAGAGTGTGATAGAGGCACACTAAAAACAGCCCCGGAGGGCTGTGTAGGGAGAGCGGATAATAAATCAATTTCGTTGATGTTTGGTTTATGCGACAACGAATCACATTTAATTGACATCATTGCGTTGTAAGAATATACTTCACTTATATAATTCAATAATTCTATTTTTATATAAATAAATAATTCTTGAATTCAATATTTTATAAATTTTATATTTTATTAATTCAATAATTTATGAACTTTTGAATTTAGAGAGGGTATTATGAATAAAAAAAAGACTATTCTGTGCTGTAATCAGAAGGGCGGCGTAGGCAAGACTCTGGTCTGTGACGAGATAAGCTTTGCCTTTGATAGAGAGGGAGTCAGTTATTCCCTGATCGATCTCGATCAGCAGGGAGGGCGAGTACATCCGCAGATAATAAACGAGGATGCAGATATAACAATTCTCGATACTCCAGGCGCATTGCAACCAAAATTACTTGAATGGATGAAAGATGCGGACCTCATAATCATTCCAACCAAGATGACCCCACGTGATCTTCAGCCATTTCTTACGATGATTGAGCTGATTAAACGTAACAATATTCAAGTTCCGGTATTCTATGTGCTCAATGAATGGAATCGCTATCGTGCATCAACAGAGTTTGAGCAATGGTTCAAATCTTCTTTTCCTGACTCCCTATTTTACAGAATTCCCAAATCTGAAGGCTTTACACAAGCAGCGTTGGAAGGTATTTCGATATTGGATCACAAGGAATATAAGAAGAGTGAGGCTGCCGCATATATTCAAGTCCTCATTGAGGCGGTTGAATACGTACTCGGTTTGAAAGATATAGAGGTGAAGTAATGGGAACTAAGAACGAAAAGAAATCCAACAATTTTAACAAATATGTCCAGGAGGCTCAGAGCAGACTGATGGGGACGCAAACTATTCTCGGCAATACAGATCCTGATGATTTGCCATCCGGCGAAAAGCAGGAAAACATCGGATCGTCCGAAGAACCGCTGGTAGAGACAGCAGAAAAAATCACAGTAGGGTCTAACGACAACGGCAAAATGAAAAGTCCAGCTAGGAAATCCGGCAGATCCAAGAAGTCAAAAAAAGATGTTTCCAAGAAAATGGAAGACAATCAGGCCGCTGTTATGTTTTATCTTCCGGAAGATGTGAAGCTGGATCTCTCTATCTATGCAAAGAAGCATAAGAAAGCTGTTGCCGAAATACTTCGAGAGCTTGTAGTTGAAAAAATATATTCATAAAATATACAATTCATTAATTATATAAATTATGAATTAATGAATTCTAAAAGATTGAGAATTGCTGATATTATCAAAACCATTTTAGAAATGACAACATTAAATATGCTCTTGACCGAATGGGATTTGATCAACAAATTGTATTTTTATGTAATAAAGGCGAGTGGGAGTTATAGAATAAAAATCAACAAGGAGATAGCAATGAAAGTAGTATCGCTATTCAGTGGAATTGGTGGCTTGGATAAAGGTTTTGAAGATGCCGGTTTCAATGTTATATGGGCCAATGATTTTGATAAATACGCAGTCCAAACCTATTCCGCTAATTATAGTAATCCCATTATTTTGGGAGATATTAATCAAATCCATTTGCCAGATATTCCCGATTCCGATGTAATAATCGGAGGATTTCCATGTCAAGCATTCAGTATGATGGGAGATCAGCTTGGTTTTGAAGATGCTAGGGGAACTCTGTTCTTCCGAATTGCCGAGATAATCAAAGACAAGATTAATAAAGATGAGAAGCCAAAAGCTATTATTCTAGAAAATGTCAGAGCGTTACGAACTCATGATAGAGGTCGAACTTTTAAAACAATCGAGAGAATACTTAGGGATGATCTTGGGTATAAAGTGTTTGTAGATGTTCTGAATTCTGCAGATTACGGAGTCCCACAGACGAGAAATCGTACTTACATTGTCTGCTTCTCAAATTCTGAAGCAGAATTTGAATATCCGGAAAAGAAGCCGCTGGAAGTTACCTTGCAGGACAGACTCGAGCAAAATGTTCCTGCTAAATATTTTCTTTCTGATAAGATTCTTCCAACCATTTTATCTAATGGAACAGGCGGATATAAAGCAAAATCGGAAATAGATCTTCCAGTCGCAAGACCACTTTGTGCAACAATGGCAAAAATGCACAGGGCTTGTCAGGATAACTATGTGACACAGAACGGAAAAGTCCGGAGATTAACGCCTCGTGAATGCGCTCGACTTCAAGGGTTTGAAGATTCATTCATAATACCCGTCTCAGATTCACAGGCATATAAACAGTTCGGGAATGCGGTAACCGTGAATGTATCCAGAGCTGTTGCCGAAGCAGTAAGAAAAACTCTCGAAGATTTAGGAGAGTGGGAATAATGGATTATAAAAAAGATGTTAAAGAAATAATCGCATTTATAAAATGTGGTTGCCCGGACGAATCCGACAGAAATTATCATGATTGTCTGGCGAGATTCACCTGTGTTACCGAGGATGATTATCTTAACAGCAGGGCAGTGCATATTATTTCTGAAATAAATAATAGTAAAGAATTGGAAGATGCCTTTTCCCGTCTGGCATTCAGTTGCAATAATCAAATCATTCCGTGTAAGGCTTGTACTGTCAGAAAATACTGTAATCATTATATTAACAATCGCAGAAAAGAAACTTCGGAAACGTCACCAAAAATGATTGATCTGTTCTGTGGTGCCGGCGGATTATCACTCGGATTCACACAGGAAGGTTTCATAACTGCATTGGCTAATGATATAGAAGAATGCTGCATAGACACTTATTCTCACAACCATCCGGAGACGCCAAGATCACATATTGTTAAAGGAGATATACAGCAGATAACGGACAACCTTGAAAAACTGGTAGAGGGTATCGACATCGACATAATTGTAGGCGGCCCGCCATGCCAGGGGTTCAGTATGGCGAACCGGCAGCGTCTCATAGATGATCCGAGGAATCATCTGTATAAGAGTTTCGTGGAAACGGTCAGAAGAGTCAGCCCTGCATTTTTCGTAATGGAGAATGTCAAAGGAATGATTTCTGTTGCACCACAGGTAAAAGAGGATTTCGAGGCGATTGGGTACGAAGTAAATTATGAAGTGCTTAATGCAAAGGATTTTGGTGTACCCCAGAACCGGGAACGCCTTATATATATTGGGAATCGCATTGGAGTTGACAATCGGGAAGTGTTTGGTGAGATTCACCACTATTCAGAAACGATACCGGATTATTATTTGAAGGATGCGATTTTCGGTCTGCGGGAGCTTGAGGCATCAAGGGTAAAAAATGCAACTGAAAAGGGATCAGATACATCCGGATATTTGATTGAAAGGAATCTGAACAATGTAACAAATGAATATATTGATATGATCAACAGCGGAAGGAATATCTCGGTGGTATGCAATCATAAGGCCAGATATAATAATGACAGAGATATAGAGATATTCGGCAGACTGGAACAGGGCGACCGGTCCGATGACCCGAAGATTGCAGATATTATGCCGTATGCAAGACGGAACGATATTTTTAAAGACAAATATTATAAACTGGAAATGGACAAGGTAAGTAAAACAATTACTGCCCATATGAAATTCGATTGCAACATGTATATACATCCGACACAGGCGAGAGGACTGACTCCGCGTGAAGCGGCCAGGATTCAGTCATACCCGGATGATTATTTTTTCAGGGGATCGTATACGAAGACTTATATGCAGATAGGCAATTCCGTTCCGCCTCTTTTGGGGAGGGCTATCGCGAGAGCAATAAAGAAGTATTTGACGGAGGCATTGTCATGAATTTTCAAGAAGCTGTTAGTACTGTAGCGCATGTATTATGGCAGAACGGCACGGTCATCAATTCAGATGATTTTGACGGTCTGATAGTAAAAAAGCTGGCTGCATCTAATACATTAGATGAGGGTCGTCGCACCAATCAGACTCATATCGCCATTACGGGCGAACAAATGGATATTTTTCCTCGTTTGAGTGCTGACGGGTATTTCTATAATGATGACGGCAAAATAGTAAACGAAGATTTGAAAAAATACTTTGTACTAAAAGTATGTGTGGAGTTAAGTCGAAGTAATTGTGAGTACCTCGGAATAAGCAGCTTTATGACAGGGGATGATTATCTGCAGTCTGATATGTGTATTTTCCGCAGTAAGCGTGCAAATCAAAGCGACCAAATCCAGTTATCCCTACTGAATTATGATGGTGCGGCGTTTAAATTGTTCCGTGAGAATCTTCATGAGGGAGACTATTTTATTCTGCTGAAGTATTTCAGATCTATGCGGTATTTAGCGTGTGGTATAAAAAAAGAATCTGAAGGAAGTTATAATCTCAGCTTGCTGAATAATAAGTTTTTCAGAGCCTCAAATGCTGTAACAGTTGTGAATGCTGATAGCTGCGTACACGAGTCGGAAACCGAATACTTAGAATCTGGAAACAACGATAATGAAAAACAGTTCAGAAAATGGATGGGAAATCAGCAAAACAGTCAAGGAAGGACTCCTGCTCAGAAAACCATCAATAATAATTGCGATGCACTGAAAAGAGTTTGCGGTCTGATTGATATATCGGATTTCCCGGATTTAGAGAATTTGTTTGATATTACGGATCCAGCTGTATTTTCAGACATCAAGGAGATGATCAGAAATCATCCGGATTTTGAAGAAGTTAATATTGCCTGCAGCAACAGATCGCTGAGTACTGCATTAAAATGGTACGAAAAGTACCTCCGTGAACAGAATGAGATAGCAGAAACACTGGTTGCTGAACAAAATGCTAAAGATTACACAATGCAGGATTTCCTGAATGATGTTTTTATTGACCCTGCCGAATATGAGAAACTAAAAAGACTTCTTTTCTATAAGCAAAATATTATTCTTCAAGGTGCGCCCGGAGTCGGCAAAACATACCTTGCGAAGCGTTTTGCATATTCCCTAATCGGAAAAAAGAATCGTAATATGGTAGAGGAAATACAATTCCACCAGAACTACAGTTATGAAGATTTTATTATGGGCTATAAACCGTCCGATGATTCTTTTGATCTTATACCGGGAGTCTTTTATGAGTTCTGTAAGAAAGCTGAAAAGGATTCAGAAAGGAAGTATTTCTTTATCATAGATGAAATCAACAGAGGAAATCTGAGTAAAATTTTCGGAGAGCTTATGATGCTTATAGAAGGAGATAAAAGAGGGCCGGATAATGCTGTGACACTCGCTTATAAGAGAGACGAGAAATTTTCTGTACCGGAAAATCTCTATCTTATAGGATTGATGAATACTGCGGATAGAAGCCTTGCAATGATAGATTATGCTCTTAGACGTCGATTCAGTTTTTACAATATCAAGCCTGCTTTCGGAAATGAGAAGTTTCAAATTTATCTCAAGAGCATTCTCAAAGACAGGAATATAGCTGACAAAGTTATAGAAAGATTAATTGATCTGAATAAAAAGATAGCAGATGAGGACAACTCCGGATTAGGTGAAGGATTCTGTATAGGTCATAGTTACTTCTGTAAAAAACCGCTCAAAGATCAGTCGGACTCTGAATGGTATAAGACTATTATTGATTATGAAATAGCCCCGTTACTCGAAGAATACTGGTGGGATGATAAATCAAAAGCAGAAGACTGTATTAGGGAGTTGCTTAGATAGACTATGAGTAAAAGCAGAGGACCTATTCCGATAAGAAATATTTTTTACATGCTCTGTTATGCATGGAACATTCTGTCAATTGCTGATGATTTTGATTTTTCATCAGACGATTATGATGACGCAAATAATTTGCTTGCCAGAGTGTTTTCTTTTGGGATAGGAAAACTCATAAGATCGGGCTTCCATCGTTCGTATATAGATAGATCGGAAGAAATAATAACTCTTCGCGGTAAAATTCTTGTACAGGACAGTATCAGAAAACTATCAAATCAGCGAAAACGACTTATATGCACATTTGACGAGTACTCAAAAGACGACCTGTTTAATCAGATCCTCAAATATACAATTGATTCTCTGTTGCGTAACATGTCTGTAGATGCGGAGACAAAAAAGCTTTTAAAGAAACAGGCTGTGTATTTTGATGGAATAGCTGCTACAGCTCCAACAAAAGAGACAAGACGCAAGCTGATTTTCAACAAAAATAATGTCACCTATAAGCTTCTAATCAACATTGCGATTATGCTCTATGAAAATACCAGTATAAATGAAGAGAGCGGATTGACAACCTTCAGCGATTTCTCAAGAGATAAACAGATGGAAAAAGTCTTTGAAAAGTTTATCTTGAATTTTTACAGAATACACCTTGATAAGAATATATACAAAGTACACGCACCTAAGATCAACTGGCATATGGAAGAATCAGCAGAAGAATTATACGGAGATCTGTTTAATATCGATATGAACCCCGGAGACAGGAGAACAGATATAGTAATTGAAAATAAGCAATCCCATTTACAGATGATAATGGATGCAAAGTATTACAGTAAAACATTGGTAAATGCTTACAGGGGCAATGGAGATGAACGAATCAGAAGGATACATCTTGATCAGATAAGAGGTTATATTCAAGATAGTGAATATAATGGGAAGAAAATCGGGGCACTGTTGTATCCTATGGTTGAACATAATTTGTCTTTAGGCAGCATATTTGCAATTGAATCAACCCGTATTATTGTAAAGACAATTGATCTTAATTCTGAATGGCAATCAATAGAAAAAGATCTCCTGGATTTCCTTAGCAGGCTGCAGGAAGCTGGTATTCGGGAGAATTAGTATTATAACTCAAACTTCCCATAAGAAATAACGTGCCATTGCATTTAAATAGCTAATGTTGATGCCTGCTTTTTATAAGACTTGACATTTGAATCAATCAGTACTGAGTCAAGCCTGCTTCAGCCAGTTGTAAAGTAACGAACATCTATCTTTTGTAATTACTGCCATCTCCGCCGTGATTAAACAGTTCCAGAAGAAAATCCTTGAAACTGTATGATCTTCCTTTGCTTTTTTCTGAGTAGCGAATAACCAAAAATAGTAACGAGAAGGCAATGATACAGACAGTGATTATAATTTTCATCTCGTTTTCCTTTCTTAAGTTATAGTATTTCGAGTATTAAACATGACATTGTATTAGAACCTGGTAATGCTGTGTTTCATCATTGGGCATTCGATTGCTGAACTTATGTTACCACAAGGATCCCTTAAACAATTGTGACTGACATAAACTCTGAATAAATATCGGCTGAGAAATATACCAGTCCAGGAGTTCCGCTCGAATAACTTCATCGACCTGTATTCTGCCCTGAGCTATGCCAACTGCCAGTATTGATACCAGTTTTTCGAGAGCATCACTTAGTTCTAAGTCACGTACTTCTTCATAAATAAGGAAGAATAGATCGCCCATAGTTCTATAATCAGAGTTTTTCCGACGGATCCATTCAAGGATGATGAACCTGGTAAACACTAAAGCTGTACTGGAGACTGTTGTATCATAGTTTACTGGCTGGAATTCCTTACCGAGCTTCAACATGCTCTTGCATACTTTGAAACAGCACTCTATCGACCAGCGTGCTGAGTATCTGCGTACTATCTCTTCATCAGAAAGAGCGCAGTCCGTGGACAAAATAATGATATATTCGTTGCGTTTATTGCGGTTCCTTACAAATACGAGCTTAACTGGTATGCTGCATTTATGCGTACGAACGACCACTGATCCGAGAAGGTTATTGTCACCGACCATGCGCACATGATGTGCGGCAAGTGTACGGAGATTCATAAGCTTATTACGGTAGTGGTACAACTGGCGGTTGTCTTTAAGCATGCCGATCACATCAAGACCTTCATCGCGCAGGCGTTTAATGAAAGGCTCATTGGTAAACCATGTATCCATAAGGACATAGTCAGCGAAGATGCCGGCATCCAACGCCTCTCGGATCATCGCTATTGCAGCATCCGGCTTCCGCATGATAGCTGTTTTGCGGTTTCTGTAGCCAACTGTACGCTTGTCTATTGATTCGTTAATGTTGTTCAGGCGTTTGCTCGCTTTGGCAGATGACAGCATATTGAACGCTACCGGTATAAAGCTGAATCCGTCAGTCCATCCAAGCGTGAGAAGGTTAAAGCCTTTGACTGATTTACCTGCCACATGATCAAATACATATGACAGCAACTCCACACGTTTGCTTCGCTTACGTCCAATGACGGAATCATCGAGAACAAACGCTTTGAATCTGTTATTGTCAGTCAACCGATCTATGCTGGCCACTACATTGGCTGCAAGCATCGTTACAAATCTGCGCCAATTGTAGTGACAGTCATTCAGAAAACGATGGTACGTACTCTTTGAGCATGCTATATCCTGCTTCTTGGAGCCAAGAAAACGGTGCAGATTGCAGCCTTGAAATACCATTATGAGAAGAAACTGAAATATTTCACATGCTGTTCTCTTCTCAGCAGATGCCTCACCATCAATTCTTCTGGCTAATTTGCGGATTCCGCATGTATTAAGGATCTTACTGACCTTAAGTTCCTTAATTGCGCTGATAAAACTTATGAAAATTTCATTTGAGGTGTTTATGTTATCCGTGTTTTGATGTAACATAAGTGTAGGCACTCCTTTCGGTATTATGGGTTGTTTTTTCCTACACTTATTTTACCAGAAATCAGTGCCTTATTTATGTCAAAAACATGAATCTATCTCGAATAAACGTTGAAATTTCAATATGTTCAGGTCAATTCCCTTGTGGGAAGTTTGAGTTATAAGAGAAGAAACTCAGATGGCAGATGTACACAACCCGATAGTCAGAAGCTATAATATGTCTCAGATTAAGGGAAAGGATACTGCGCCCGAACTACGAGTTCGTTCATGGTTGTTTTCGCATGGCTACAGATATCGTAAAAATGATAAAAGGCTTCCCGGTAAGCCGGACATAGTCCTTCCGAAATATAAGACGGTTATTTTTGTGCACGGATGTTTCTGGCACAGGCATGGATGTAAATATACGACCATGCCGAAGACGCGGACAGAGTTCTGGGAGACGAAGTTCTCCCGGAATGTTGAGCGCGATCAGGAACATGTCCGTGCACTTGAAGCAGCCGGCTGGCATGTGATAATCGTCTGGGAATGTGAGATCAATGCTAAATTGTTTGAGATTACCATGCATAGAGTTCAGAATGAACTTGAGAAGACTCTTGTCAATAAAGGAGAGCTGCTCTAATGAATCGAAAGTTCGCGCCAGTACACACGGACGAGGCCCCGTTCATAATCGCCAGAGAATGGTTCGATCGAGGCAGCAGGGAAAGTGATTCGGTATATGCTTTTATATCCTACTGGATCACATTCAACCAGCTGTATAACTATGATGCAGAAGATATAGGGTCTGACCGGGATAAAATCATGGATTTTATCAGGCGTCATTCCGATATATTCATATCATGTGTGGACTTCAATGCAGACTATCTTGATGTGTTTATGGAATCACCAGTCATGGCTGAAGATGTACGCGCTCCGGAACTCGACTGGAGCTATGAATCAGAACATGCCTTGACTGACAGACTGTATGCTGCTGTAGGATCAAGAGTCTATAACAGAAGAAAATGTGCAGACATTGTTGCTGGACACATCGATCTGATAGACGATGATATAGCACCTCTGAAGCGCATAAGAATTTTATTCAGTTACATATATCAGGTCCGAAACAATCTTTTCCACGGACACAAGACTCCATCTCCGGAAAGAAACTGGAGACTGGTAGACAGCTCTGCACAAATTCTGGAGGCATGTCTGCCGGATCTGATGAAAGCAATTTTTAAATAGATAATCAATCAAGTAGTATATTTTGAAATGTTTAACAAAGTCAGAATGACCCTAAAGAGGGCATGGGGAGCGCAATCCCCATCAAGAGGCCAGGCTGTGAAAACCTCAAAAAGAGTTTTCGTATTCTCTGGCGAATCTTGCGCTATCCTTGAAGGACTCTATGAACTGTGCTTTTTCCTATCCCCAAAGCTTCCGCAATCATCCTGATCGACTGGCCGGCCGCAGATCTTGCACGGATCTCAGACTTCATTTCATCCGTCACGGTAGACTTCCGGCCGAGTCTTGATTGAGGACGAACATGATCTGAGAGTTCTGCCAGCTGTTTCCGCAGAGCTGCGTTCTCTGCCTCGAGTCGTTCATTGATGCCTTTGAGGACACGCTCGTATGCATGAGCCGCATCAAGCTCCATCTGTAGCTTCTGTCTGGCTTCAGACGTAAGTCCAATTTCACGCAATTCATCGATTCGACGATTCTGATCTGAAATGATTGCCCGAAGACGGGTTATCTCAGCTTCAAGTTCAGCTTTTGTTGTTCGTGTTGCCATAGTAGGCCCTCCTCGTCCCAATATATTATGGGACAAGTATATCATATTCGCAGCCGAGAAAAAATTTCGCAGCCCGGAATTTTGGCACAGATTTTCTGAACCTTTAAGCTCCGGTTAAGGCAACTAAGGTATACTATCAGTGTCAACAGAACAATACTTTTCTTCATATAAAACTCCATATAATACCTAAACAAACATCCCTGCCTGAAAATGGATTCCGGTGGGGATGTTTTTATTGGTTTGATTGGGTTAAATCTGACCTCATCAAAAGTGTATCAGAATCTGTCTCATATACTGTATAATTGATGCCAGGAAAGGTTACCAAAATAAGCTAAAGTTTAATTGCAGATACGGGGGAGTATAAAACCGTCTAACATATATGTAAAGGAGAACAAAATGAATGACTATGAGGCAGTAAGGCTTGCACAAAAAGAAAGAGAACAGTTTTTAGAAACACAAGCGGCATCGAAAACTTGCCGGATATGCCATACTTCTCTGGGAATCTTTTCCAACAA
Organism: uncultured Eubacteriales bacterium; assembly: GCA_902774265.1. Lineage (GTDB taxonomy): Bacteria > Bacillota > Clostridia > Peptostreptococcales > Anaerovoracaceae > Crickella. The sequence continues at coordinate 21,349 of CACYHR010000021.1, read as the reverse complement.
AATTAAAGTTGCCGATGGCAATATATGCGAGGATTGCTTCTTTAAGAATGTTGTTCGATATACAGGGAATAATGCAGGTATGGTGCGTGTTGCCGCGGGCATGACTACAGAACAACTATTAGCATATGTAGATAAACGGCGTAAAGAGATTGAGAAAATCAAGGCTTTTCAGCCAACTGCAACACCATGTCTTCAAACAAAATTCGATGATAAAAGCAAGACAATGGCTCTATGCTCTCATCCGCAAAAGAACTATACCCCTGAATGCTTCCACTTGTTTTCATATGATCAAATTGTAGATTTCGAGTTGATTGAAAACGGAGGAAGCATTGCCAGTGGAGGGTTAGGGCGTGCTTTAACTGGCGGTATTTTATTTGGTGGTGCGGGTGCCGTTGTAGGGGCTGCTACAAGAAAAGGTCAGGCAACCTGCAACCAGCTGTTTGTAAAAATTACGATGAAAAACTATGACGCTCCAGCTTTTTATATTTACCTCATAAATAATACGGAAGTGAAGAAAAACAGTTCCACTTATATTTCCTGTATGAAGATTGGACAAGACCTTTTATCCAAATTACAATTGATAGTCAATGAAATAGAGTCCGAAACAACAACCCCTGTTTCGGGAGCAATCGATGCTGCGGATGAAATAAGAAAGTTTAAATCTCTTCTGGATGATGGCATTATTTCTGCTGAAGAGTTTGAGATGAAAAAAAAGCAGTTACTGGGAATATAATAACGAATCATTACAAACATAACACAATGAATAATATGTCACTTTATAAAGGACGGGAGTTATTGCCCGTCCTTTTCTGTTCTTCGCCGATGTTCTCTGATAAGCGTGCATTTGCTAATGCCGGTATAGAAAAGCGTTCACGGTATGAACTCTCTTCATATCAGCTCAATATGCTTCTGCAGCGCGTCCTCAATCTCAGCAATGGAGATCCCGATATACCTCTGTGTAACAGCGGCGGAGCTGTGCTGCAGGAGCTGCTGGACCAAAACTATGTTATAGTTATTGTTCTTGTAAATCTCCGTAGCGAAGAACTTTCGGAACGAGTGTGTCCCTATATTCTCATATCCCAGATACCTGCAGATGTTTCTGGACAGCTCTCTCGGTGACAGGGAACAGTCGCGCTGTTTCCGGTATGCCTCTCTTCAAAGCATATAGTTGCAGATGTTCATATATCGGGAACGGTACCGTGAACACTCTTTTTTTTCCGGTCTTCTGTTCAGTAATATCCAGCCGGTATCTGTCACCGTCTCGGACGATATCCTTAAGACGCAGTCTGAGGATGTCCTCTATACGCATCCCGAGGTTCGCCTCCATGACGAGCGCGGTCGCTACGCGGTCGTTCGGCCGGAAATGCTCTCCTCCGGATCTCATGGTATTTATTATTTTCGTGTACTGTTCACGCGTGAGCGCGATCGTTGTTTTGTTAGCCATTTTCCTTGCTTAGTTCGTATTTTCAACAGACAAAGTTCGTATATCGGAAATGGTATCAGAAAAAGCAATGGCAGCATCTTTTGATTGAAAGCAGCGGTTTTATTGCGCAAAAGATGCGCTTTTGCTATAATCGAATAGACTCTATTCTATCTAGTAAATAGGGCAGACTATTAAAGATACAACTCTTTGATGGTTCTTTTATCGAAACTACTACAACTGAGTATTCCGGCGTGTTTTCCTGCAATTGTCCGGACTCAGGAAATCAAGATTCCGGTCGTAGGAAATCAGCAAAATGATCTTGCCATACGCAGTATGTCTTATCAAGGCTGCAAGCACCGCCTTTGGCGACAAGGCCTTGACAAGCCACACTGCATATGGCTCAGGGCAACCAAGCTGTTTTAAGGTGATTCCTTGTCATCGGACGGGTGATTTCCATTTTGCCGGACAGTCGCTTTCATCGCCCCGGAATATTCACAACTCAAAGGGATATTTTAATATACCTATTTTTGTTATTCTGTTGTCTAACAAATGAGTAGTTTACAGGAGGAAGCAAGTATGCTTATGAGTAGCTTTTTAAAGAAAACTAGTGGTGTAATCATAGCAATTATAATGTTAACGGTAATTATGATGGCACCGCTGGAAATATATGCTGCTGCAGATGAGACAGAGCCAAATAATAATAGAAATGAGGCTAATATAATAGAAGTTGGTACTACAGTATATGGTGAACGACAGTTTGTTAATCGCAATAATGGGTATTATCAAGATAATGATTACTTCCGTTTTACAGCTCCGTTATCAGGAAATGCTGAGCTGGTTTTGTGGCATGATGACTCAACGAATTCCGCGCTTGGAACCGGAATAAGCATATCTGACAGTACAAATGAGTTAGCTAGCGTTGAAGTTAATCCATATAATAAACCTACTGCATCTGTTAAATTTGGTCTGGTTTATGGTGAGAAATATTATATAAACACATATGCTTTTGGTGCTGGACAATATGATAGTTCGTATCACTTTATCGTGAAGTATGTTATAGGAAAGACAACTCTTACATCTGTAAAAGCTAGAACTAAAGGTTTCAGAGTACAATGGGATAAAAAATCAAATGCGTCTTTTTATCAGGTTCAGTATACAAAGAAAAGCACATACAGCGACTATGCATGGAGTAAGGCTAAGACTGTAAATGTTTCTTCGGGAAACAGTAGCAAAACCATTAAGAACCTTTCAAAAAAGAAGCAATATTATGTAAGAGTCAGGGTGGTCAGGACTATCGATGGTAAGACTTACTATTCGGCATGGAGCTCAAAGAAACTAGTGAAAACTAAATAGATAAATGTAGAAATGAGTTGCTCGAGTGCAGGAAGAGAGGCATGAAATTCCACGGCAAAGCAAAGCGCAGATATGGTGACCTCGACGGATATGTGAGGCAACGACTGCGCGTTAACTTCGCTAACAGAGAGAAGAAAACTGCGGTGCAAAGAGACGGCAAACTGCTGACGGTCAAGTATGGTAACGACTTTTTTGTAAAGACCATGGGACTTGTTACAGGAGATTACATGGCAATGCAAATGAGAGAGCCCAACCTTACAGTAGATGAGTTTCTTGCAAGAATAAGAAGCAGGAAGCGTGATCGCAGAGATAGAAGACGATTCTTCAGCTACGCATACGCAAGGTAACGATAGTGGAGCAGTTCATTAGCAAAGAGAAGGAAAGCCGTATGCGTTAGTAGCGCACGTACGGTTTGACAAGGGGCGGATGAAAACCAATTCATTCGCCTACTTTTTCATCCTTGTCTTATGCTCTCTTATCAGAGTGCTTTTGCTTATACCGGTGATCTGCTCTACCTCTCTATAGGAATTCTCTTCCAGCAGTTCCATAGCATGATCAAGCTGCTTAGTCGTGAATTTCTTCTTGCGGCCTTCCCTGTATCCTTCCTTCTGCCTGGCAATGGCCCTGCCCTCTTGTGTGCGCTCGATGATCATGTCTCTCTCAAACTGTGCGAATGACAGCAGCATATTCCTAAAAAGTGTGCTGACTGAACTGTTATCCAGAATACCTACATTCAGGACTTGAACGGTGACGCCCTTGTCTATGAGATCCGTTATCAGCTCGCTCGCGGATCCGATGCTGCGTGCAAAACGATCCAGCTTCGTGACTATGAGCGTATCGCCGGTCTGTATCTCTTTGAGCAGCTTCTGCAGCTCCGGACGATCCATCCGCTTGCCGGTGAATGCATCCGCATATATCTTCTCAGCGCCTGCCGCACGCAGATCCTGCTCCTGTTTTTCGAGGCTGTTGCCCTCGCGGGCCTGCCCCTGTGTGCTGACCCTTGCATACCCGTATTTCATGTCGTTTTGGCCTTTCGTTAATGAATATAAATTATGACACCGCTCTACGCCTTGATTTTACGTTGCTTTGCGGGCGGTGTCAAATATTCTGAATTATGACACCGCCGAAATTTGCGTTCTAAGCGATTTTTTTAAGAAAAAGGTATTATGGGGTATATCAGAATAAGAAACGGCAGGCGGTGCCCGATTTCCGCCGATTCGTGCCGTGATAGCCATTCGCCTTTCTACATTGTTCCCTGAGTGCGTTAGGTATGTCCGGGTTTGCGCCCGGCCGCCCGCATTACCGGAGGCTTTTCGCCTCCGTCGCTATGCGGGGATGCCGTCCTACCATCCGAGGACATCGAAATCCTCGATGGTTTCGGCCATTTTGTTATAAATCGCAGGAAGTTCGCTGCTTTCGGCGAATCCAATCTCCGTGCAATCATCGCCTATAACTGTGATTCTCTCTGTGAACGCTGTATGTTCTTTGAAAATATGGTTCTTGCGATAATTTTTAAGAACGGTGACGATTTCTTCGTAAATCTCATCTGTAGATGTTCCGCACTGAACGAGTATCGACTCCACCGTTATGACATCAGACATATCTTCCCAGTATCTGCCGCGCTCGTTGTAGACGCTGCAGCCAACGGCTATGTCTATGCGGAAAGCATTGTGATCGGTCTCCTCCAGCAGTGATCTGAACCAGCTGCCGTCGTAGGTGGCAGGGGCCTCTCCGGAATAGGTGAAGTACATTCCGGTTATGCCTGAAGGATACAGGTCCTCCGCTGATACCGTTGCTTTAGGTGCGTTCTTTCTGTCCAGCCATCTTTCTGCTTCCTCGGGGCTGATCTCAACTTCTGCATGATTTTTGATGAACTCGCTGCGCACAGCGTTTACTTCACCGGGATAACCGCAGAATTCTCTTTTGAGGATATATTGGCCGTCAGATTTTCTGATCAGGTCTTCCGTCATCTCATATTCTTCATAGAAACCGTGCTTTGTTCTTGTTCCGATCACTTCTTCGGGTACTGTTATTGATTTGATTTTTTGGTTGTTCATTATTATTTCCTTTCACCCCGTAAAGCCGGTAGGACAGCCTCACATTTACTGCTTATGTTTTACTCAGACTCTATAAAGTGTTTTCCTGTTCAAGTTGATCAGATCATGTCATGCTCTCTCCCTCTTTCTGTGATTTGGCGCAATAAAACACGGCTTCCAGCCTGCGCGGGAAGCCGTGTCGATACGCCGATACGGCCGGGAGATCATGTCCAAAGTGCCAACTAAGGAGGATCACTCCGCTATTCCCGCGCGCACCCCGGTGAAGGGTGCCTCATATATTCACCTATCCTGATTATACCATGTTTCGAAAAACTGTTAAGCCTTTTTTGAGAAAAATTATTGACCTAACCTCTACTTATATTATATCATAAAGTTTTACGATGATTTCATTTTTTCCCAGCTGATGATCCGCAGCCCGGAAAACCCGACAAAACCGCACTATATAATGCCCCGCTCCCTAATATATCTGAGTCAGTCTAAGCTGCTCCGTGATGTCCCACGGCATATGCCCGTCTTTCGCGGCCAGTCTCGGAAAAGCCGCGACCGGATACATGATACCGTCATGCACATCCGCCATGATCCCGGAACTGAAGTAGAGCTCCATCTTCTTCGTCTCAGGATTCCTGTACCAGATATATCCGCAGAAACGGAAATCCCTGCACATTAAAGAGTATCCCCATCCGAACGGATCGACTCCTCCCACGACGTGTACATCGTCAGCCAGAAACACCGGGGCGTCCTGGCCGTCGAATTTCAGTCCTGCTATCGGAAGTATGTCGTACTTTCTGACCATCTTTGTCGCGGCCTTTTTGAATTCATCATCGTCATCCAGCGTCAGCACGTGCCCTTTCTCATTACTGTCAAGATACATGATGCTCACGATCCCGTTCATGTAATTCTCGATTATCTCGCCTCTGAGCCCGAACGCCTCCGTCAACGCCTGCAATTTTCTTATATTATTCGCTCTTCTCGGAAGCTCGGCTGCCGGAAACTCGACCGGGCTCTCTGGTATCTCGCTTCCTATAGGCACCTGGCCGCATCCGGTGAACCTGTCTATCTCGAGAGCCCTGGTGTATCCCTTGAGGATCATGCGCTCTCTCCGTTCGACCGCACGTTCTTTGCGCGTCCTCTTCCTCTCGGGCCTGTTCATGTCCATGTGACGGACCGCGTAGTCTATATCCTCATCGGTAGGCCCGTTGGAGAATATTTCATCAAGGTAAATACCTTCTTTGTCTATCATCTCATTCCTCCTGTTACCTTATCTTTGTGTATGCGTCCGCAGTCTCTCCGCCGCCTCGTTCCGGGGCGGCGGAGAGGACCATTCACTGCTGCAAGTCCTCTATCTCCTTATAGATCGCCAGAGTCCGTCCATCGGCGAGCGTATCGACCTTCCTCGGATCGCCGCTTATGTAAAGATCCTTCAGGCTCTTCACACGCGACAGTCCCACATAGAGCTGGCCCGGCGCGAATATCTCGGGATCGTCTCCGAGTATGAGCTCGGCTCTCTCGAGAGTCTGGCCCTGCGCCTTGTGTATCGTGATCGCGTACGCGAGTTTGAACGGCATCTGTGTGAAACGGCCGGTGACCTTCTGGATGAGGTCCGGCTTCCTGTCTCTGCCCATCTCGACGAAATACTCCCTGATCTCCCAGCAGTTACCAAAGAATCTGATCACCTCGCCGGTCGAATCGAGAATCACATCGATGCTTATCTTGTCCAGATTAAGGACGGTCCCCATATCACCGTTGCAGAACCGTCCGCCGCTATCGTTGATCAGTATCATGACTCTGGCTCCCTCCTTGAGTCTCAGCTCATCAGGAGCAGGCTTGTCCTGCTCCTCGACTATCCCTTCGACTAATGAGTGATACACGAACTCCCTGCCCGAGAGCCTGTTCAGCGCCTCTCTGTTGAACTTTTCCGCGGTCCTGTTGGTTCCGCACAGCTTTATCGCCGGTTTGTCATCAGGGAACGGCATCGGCCTGCTTGCCGGCCTCAGTCTCGAGAGCATCGATCTGTCTCCCATCCTTATGCCGTTCAGGATCTCTATCTCTGCCTCATCCTTCTGCCTGACCACCTCCGTCAGGTTTATCACTCTGAAGTTGCATGCACTCCACGCGTCGGCGAGATACGAGTAGCCCTCATCCAGCTCGATCCCATAGTATGTGGACAGGATCTTTCTCAGAGAAACGCTGTTGTCTTTCGGGTTCTTCATAACCGGCGGCAGCTGCAGAAAGTCTCCGATGACGATGATCTGCATAGGTCTCCGTCTCTTCTTCTCGGCCTGTCTTATGGCTTTTATGACATAGGAAAAGTCATCGATCCTGCACATCGATATCTCGTCGATGACCACCGTGTCCGCGATATAGGCCGCCGAATTCCTGCTTACATGCGGCTTCGCGCACCATGACATATACAGCGGCACATCGAAGGTTCTGTGCACTGTCGCGCCGCCGATCAGGCTCGCCGCGACGCCCGTCGGAGCTGTGACCAGAACCTTCCGTCCGCTCGCCTGCAGCACGGATACGATCCGGGACGTCAGATAGCTCTTCCCTACACCCGCTCCTCCTGTAATGAACAGGCTCTCTCCTGCAAGCGCCGCTGTCATGGCCTCACGCTGTCCCTCCGTCAGCTCATCAAAGAATATCCTCTCAGTGGTTTCGATCTTTGCTTCTTTGTTGTTGTTTTTGTTATTCAATTGGTCTCCTTTCGTAATTGCACAACAAGACCCGGCTCCAGACAGATCTGGGAAGCCGGGTCGTCATGCCGTTACGGCAGAGAGCCTGTTCCAAAGCGCCAACTAAGGACGGATAACCCGGCTGTCTCTCGAACGCCCGAATCGGGCGTCTTGCTGTACCTATTCTGATTATACCATGTTTCGAAAAACTGTTAAGTCTTTTTTGAAAAAAATTATTGACCTAACCTCTACTTATATTATATTATAAATTTTTATGCTGATTCTATTTTTTTCCAGCTGATGATCCGCAGCCCGGAAAACCCGCCAAAACCGCACTATATAATGCCCTGTCCCGGGAGATCCTCTATCCGCACGCGGCTCCGCGTATGTCACGCGTCCTCACAGCTCCGGACGCGAGGATCCTCTCGACCGTCCTGACGCTGCATCCCGCCTGCATCGCTATCTCCGCATGTGTGAGGCCCTTTTCACCGAGCCCGGTGATCAGCTCGTTCCTGAGGCGTTTAGCATCGCGTCGAGCCTCTCTTTCCATCTCCCGGCGATTGGGATACAGACCGATGATCCTCTGCTCCTCAGCTGTGATAGCGAGCTTGTCTATGATCGTCGCATTCGTGATCCTGTATCTCTTCCTCCTGGCGGTGCTCATGTACGCCGCCATTTCCGCCTCGCTAAGAGGCTCTCTGAAGAGTCTGTTCAGGCTCCTGAGATGCTCCATAATGTCCTCGTGATCATGGATGATCTCAGACCAGACGCAGTAGTCGCAGAACAATATCAGGTCCCTGGTCTCGCTGTTCAGCTCCGCGTCCCTTACGGATATGAGAGTCATCAGAGATTCCTCACGCGAGGCCGCCGCCGCGATCACAGGCAGGCCGCCTTTCGGGATCTTGGGATTTCTGCTGCCCGCTGTATTCCTCACGCTGAGTTCGCCGCATATATCGCCGAGCTTGAGTCTTCTGTAATGGAGTATCTCGAAGTATCCCCATGTCCCGGACTTCGTGTTGAAGCTTCCCGGCAGCCTGAACAGGCCCGCGGCGTTGATTGACGCGGCGCTGTCGACATCAGCCTTTTCTCTCAGCCCGGGTGATGCCACCGTCCCTATCGCGGCCCTGACCTCGCCTGTCAGCCATCTGACGGCTTTCCTGTACATCGGCACGACCTTGTATGACGCCGGCTCTATCGCCCACCAGAGCTGCAGCCCGCGGCCGGTATGCACGACGGTGTTCGGATCAGGCAGCGTCACGCGGTCTCTCACCGCGCGTTCGAGCTGCCCCGCCCAGCAGTCCGGAAGAGAGCCGAAGCCGTCATGAACATCAACATCGATCACGATGTTATATAAGGTATAAAGATCGTCCATATCCCTTCTGTACCTTACGAAGCTGTTGGCGGTAATGTAAAGATCTCTGCTTTCATCGTACTCCAGGCTCTCAAGACGGTCCTCAAGATCGTCCACCCTGACCTTTTCCATATACCTCGGTCCCGCGTCTCCGGGGGCTCTCTTCCATATATGGACTGCTCCGATGTGATCCGGATCGTATTCGTAATGAAGCTCCGCGAAATCACGCGGCGTGTTGTGATTGAGTTGTATTTGTATCGCTTCCAAAAAAACCTCGCAGTCCCCCGCTGCAAGGTCCCTCCGGAATTTGACTTTTGGCGTCAAATGAGCTATAATCTAAGTGCCAACTAAGGAGGATAACTCGGTTATTCTCAGGGGGACATCCGTGCAGCGGGTGTTCTTTTTTTATAGATCCATTATTTTTCGCAGCTTTGTTTTTCCGGCTGCGATTTTTATTTGCTTTCCTTCACATACATGATATAATAAAGTATAACATAAATTATTATATGTTTTATTACATATATTATATCATATTTTCAAAGTTTGTTAAATTTTTTTAAGGAGGCAGTCATGGCTAGAAGAATATTCAATACGAGTTCCAGAGCGGAGACCATCCTGGGATACTTCAAGGATATGGCTGAGAGCAGGAAGATGTCCGCGTTCATATCCGACGCGATCACCAGCTATATCCTGCCGCAGTACGGGACTCTTCACACTGAAGCCCTGTATCTGCTGGACACTATCTCAAATGAGCTGCAGGACTGGAAAGGGCCGGGCGGAGCGAGGATCGTTCCCGAGGTGCCGGAAGCTGTCGCATGCACCGCCGTGAGAAGAGCGGTGAGCTGGCTCAGAGGCAATCATTTGAAGAACGATTCCGCGATCAAGGCGATCCTGAGCCACTACGACACATCCGGCGGAAAAGCATATACGTTTGACGATCAGGGGATGATATCCCGTGTGGCGGCATACGCCTTCAAACTGGGGCTGTCCGCCAGAGACACCACCGAGGCTCCGGATGTGGATCTCGGAGCTCTGGTGAAGGCTATAGTGAGCGCCTGGAACTCTGTGTGGGACGATCCTGACGCATACGAGATTCTGATCAGATACATCTATCTCGCGGAGCCATCCGTGCCATTCGATCCGTTCGAGGCTATCGAGATCATGAGGATGATGGAGCAGACCTTCATCCTTGAAAAAATGAGCGATTAGCTCCAATTAAATAAGCGCCCCCGCCGTCGCCAAACAGTCAGGGAGCGCCTGTACGTAAACCATTCATCAAAGGATGAAGGGCTCGTTTAGTATTATATCATCTTTCAGGCCCTTCTATCCTAAATCCACGAAAGGAGGGCTTTTTCATGTCCGAATCAAAAAACATCAATATCCCGGATATCCCTGCCGGCAGTATCATACTGTCCCCGGATCATCTCGCGGATGATCTTCTCAGCGGATCCGTCATCCTCGGCTGCGCCGCGGTCGATGACGAATTCGTTCTTCTGAACCATGTCTACGTCGTGAGGGACGACATCCTGTTCGTGATCAGGGTGACCCCTGACAGGGAACTCCATCTGTCCGGGATCCTGATCGCAACGGATGAGGATTACAAGAACCAGGCGTTCATGTTCTACTACGCGAATGACTCCTGCTATGTCGACAAAAGCGGTCTCATCGATCTCAGCGCGGTCCAGTACATACAGACGGACTACCCCGTCGATGTGAAGGCTGCTCTTTGCAGCTGACCTTGACTCCCTCTTCCGGGAGTCCGGCGCGGAGCGCCTCCTGAGCCTGCCCGCGAATTTCTATATATGTATGAAGATAATATGGTTTTCCGCGGGCGGCGCAAGGGGGCAGTGACCTTCCGGGGGATGGTCACGCCGGGGGAGCTCCCCCGGATCAGGCCTTATTCGGGAGCGGCCCTCCGCGACCCTGATAAGGGCTGCCGTCGCCCCGCCGGCGGAACGGCGAGGCAAGGTGAGCGACTGAAAGGAGCGGTGAGGTTTTCCGCCTCCGCGGAAAACCTCCACCTTGTAGTTTCGCTGCGTGGAGACTTTTTCGATACGCAAGGAACTGTTACCAGCGACGACTGTTCGATGTTCATTGAGCGGAGGCATCGACCCTGGTCGATCGCGAAGAGCTTTTGACAACTTTGACAAAAGCTCTTCACACGCGTTTCCCGAAGGGACGGCGTGACAGTATCCGCTCAATGATAAAGAGAAAAGGAGGAAGCGATCATGGCTTCATGCGCAAGTATACACGGCTCTCCAATCGGCGCGTTCAGGCACGACCTCAGAGAGCGTGATGTCTATAGGAATGAAGACATCGACACGTCCAGAAGTCACCTTAATTATGTCCTGTCTCCGGATGATCACGGACGTAATTCGCACGACTGCATGGACTATTACAAGGGACTTTTAAGTGATGTTTACTACAGAGAAGGCAGCACTGTGACGGCTGCTGAATGGTCCACACAGGCTCCTGCAGATCTCGCTCCTGAGAGGATAGAAGACTTCTTCAGAAGCACTTATGAGTTCCTCAATCATTATCATTTCGGTGGTGATGATACCCGCTGTCTGCTCGCCGCAGTACACAGGGACGAGCTCGGAGCGGAACATCTGCATTATGTATTCACATTTCCGGAGATGGAAAACCCGAAGTATACAGATATTAAAACCAAGTTCACAGACGGCGCGAGGAAGGTAGCGGATAAATACGATATTCACTTCTCTCAGCAGCAGCTGCAGGACTGTTACACCGCTGTGGTGAGATATGAAAGGCGGTCTGATAAGGCCAGAGAACGCGAGACCATCCAGGAAATCGGACGTGTCCTGGGGTTGCCGAGGGACGATGCGAGGTGGTGCTTCACCCGGATGCGCAGGCTCGATTCGGAAAGATTCGAGAAGAAACTCATGCCTAAAGACAGCTTTATCACTCGTAAATTTTTCAATGATTTCCACCCGGCTTACCAAAAATGGATGGATGAACACGGCTTCGAATGCACCGTCTACAAGGGCGGCGGAGGCATAAGTCTGACAGTCGATCAGCTCAAGGAAATCACCAGACAGACCGGAAAAACTCTCGACAGAGGGCTTTCAGTGGAAGTTGTATCAGGCCTCATAAACGAGAATTCGAAGCTGCATGAACGGGTCAGGGAACTTGAAAAACTGCAGGATCAGGCTCGCAGCCATGCTGTCAGCAGATGGGACAGATCTTATGAAAAAGAGCATGAGACGGAAAGAAGCAGGTGGTGAGATGGATATGCCTTACACGATCTTTGATTGGATCGGAGATCACTCTGTTATTATTTTCGTGATCACGATCCTTATATTATCGGTCGTTTATGTTATAAAAGATGCAGCCGTGCTGCTCTACAAGTGCAGGAAAGCCGGCTTCAAAGTGGCGACTGCCGACAAGGCGCACGGCATCATACTCGGAAAAAAATTCGGCTTTCTACGGGTATATTCACCTGTTAAAAGCGAGGATCATGTTGCCGTTTTCGGGGGATCCGGAAGCGGCAAATCCACTGCGGTAGGAACAGCTTCGCTCCGCACATGGAACGGCTACAACACCGGATTCTTCGCTATCGATATAAGCGGAGACATCTCTTCAAACGTTGATCGGACCGATTGTCTGATCTTCGAACCTCTGGATCCTGATACTATACCTTACAATGTGTTCGCTTCCATCGACTGTATCACAGATCCTATCGAGAAGGACGAGGCTGTTATACGACTGGTCCGCACTCTCCTTCCGGAGTCGGATTCCACTGATGCGGGCAAATGGTTCGAGGATCGTGGAAGGGATATCCTTGAGGCCGCGTTCCTCACCTACTACCATCAGGATCTCGATTTCAGCGATATCTGCGACAGGATAGTAAGCTCGAGTTATGCAAAATTGTTCACAGATATAGATGAGTTCGGCTATAAGGAAGCGGTCAAACGGATCAGTCAGTTCGAAGGTGCCAGCGAGAGGAACACAGCCGGTGCGAAAGGTGCCGCGGATGTGGCCGTCTCTCTGTTCGCGTCTGAAAGGATGCGCAGCTCTTTCAGGCGACCTTTCATAGGCGAACGCTGTATGACGGCAGATAGCATCGAATACAGGAATGTGTTCTTCGTGATCCCGGACTCCATGCTGGAGCAGACCGCACCGGCGGTGGAGCTGGTAGTAGGTCAGCTGCTTTCATATCTCTCCGCAAGGCCACCGGAAAAAACCAGAAGAAGACTCCTCCTTCTTCTGGATGAATTTGCCACATTCAGGCATCTGGATATAACTCCTCTGCTTCAGAAGTATCGGAAAAGAGGGGTAAGAGTCATGATAATGCTTCAATCCCTCAGCCAGCTTGACCGTAATTACGGACAGAATGTCCGTCGTGAGATCATCGATAACTGCCGGATAAATGTTTTATGTGAAGTCACGGAGCCGGATTCACAGGAATATTTCAGCCGCAAGGCCGGCACTCATTCCGTCCGTGATGATATCCGGGATCCTGTTGGCAATCAATCTGCTGGTTCTTTCAGACAGGTGCCTAACTACCTTCCGGAGACTTTTGCTCACCTGACCAGTCACTCTGTTATCCTTTGTCGGGGACAAAATCTTAAACTGCGCAAGGCGTATTTCTTTCAGGAAAAGTCTTACCGTAGATCTCGTTGATCTTGCATAATAAATGGCCGGGGATCCTTCTCCCGACCATTTATCCAAGTCTTTTCTCCTGATTGAGAATGGTTTCCCAGGTCATCTGATACCCCCGTTTTTCCTCGATATAGAAAATCAAGTCAGTGTTATATCGTCCGGTCCTTATCGGTTCATACTCAACCTTTATGTCTGTGTATTTGCTTATCTCTTTCACAGAAGGCGCAATCACACGTTTATTTAGATCTTTATATTCCTTGTACTTGTCCTGTATGTTAAGAATCTCTTTGATGTCTGCAATGGATACTTTCCACTTATGAAGCCATAGATTTGATTTAAAGAGCTCATAAAGGCGAATTGAGTGCTTGCTCTTAAGCGTCAGGACATTGATCAATTCATATTTTGTAAAATTTTTCTCAAGCTCAAGCAGATATGGCTTAAGACTGTCGCTCAGAACTATATCTATATAGCCGTCCTTTGTGATCTTTGCCGTGTCTATCCACCTGAACAGTGTTTCATCGCCATTTTCCTTAAACCACCAGGATTTGTCAGATAAGGTTTTGATGCTGTCTTTTATTTTTTTATCGCTATTGCCGCCTCTCGTAATGTTCGTAAGATCACAATATTCCTGCACAGACATCCTCATGTGCTTGAAATCTTTATCATCTGCGATGATTTTGGATATCAGAAAAATGATGACCTTCTGATCTGTCGCACTGAGTTTATATCTGGCATCTTTAAGCAGTACATTGGATTTTACGACCAATGCATTACGATCCTTACTCAATCTTTCTTTTTCTATTTGATTCTTTGTTATCGCATCCATATTCCTATTCTACCAAAAAGTGGATTTTAATCAATATAGCAATCCACCTTATTGGATTTTTGTCCACTTTATTTAGATACGCAGCCGAAAAATTATTTTCTCAGCTGCGAATCTGTTTATTCAGTCTTTGGATTTTTGTCCCCCTGAAATTGGATTTTTGTCCTCCCAAGATTGGATTTTCATCCACTTTAATTGGATTTCTGTCCACTTTAATTGGATTTTTGTCCCTTTTTTCGCAGCCCAAAAATTTTTGAGGCCTTGATATTTGTAAGGAATTTCAGTTTTGTATGAACAATATAAACATTAATATGAAACTACAAACATCCAAACCCATATTATTTATAATAATGGCATTTTGTTTACCGATAATATTATTTCTCATGAAATCCGACATTTTTTGAATGAAATCCTACATCGGGGTTGAAACCGCACCCTATGAGTCGCATATTGGACTTGCAACCGGCTGCATCAATCATCACTCAATCAATAAGGAGAAAGAAGGTAGCTCAATGATAAGAATATTATCCGAAGGAGAAGAAATAACTGTGCAGACTGGCAAAATGGAACCACTTGATGCTCTTCTGATAGAACTTTCACAGGTATGCAACGCAGTGCTAGGCACTCTTGCGATAGATGCAGGATGTGGATCGGATGATCTCAAGCCAGTTCTGTTACAAATGCTGCAGGAGGACAATTCTCTGGAATTTATGGGACATGGATCCGGCACACTTCATGTTTTGAGCAATTGAGAAAGTACTGCAGATGATAAAAGGAGCTTCCTGTAAGATATAAATGAGGGAAGCAAAGAAAGGCAGGTGAATGGAAAAGAAAGATACCTCGGAGTAAGATTAGTTTTGCTGACCCACCACAGTTGGCAAATCTAATACGAACAGAGAGGTATCTACAATGAAGTCTAACACACAGAACGCAAAAATCGCAGCTATTACTGAAAAAACTTTGATCATAGGGATCGATGTCGGCAGTGAGACTCACTTTGCAAGAGCATTCGACTGGAGGAACTACGAATATTCCCGAAAGCCGTTGGAGTTCAACAACAATGAGGAAGGGTTTGAGACGTTTCTTACCTGGATCAACGAGATGAAGACGAAGCACGGCAAGACAGAAGTGATCCCTGGCATGGAGCCAACAGGACATTACTGGATAAATCTCGGAAGATTCCTTCAGAGCAATGGCATGAAGCCGGTCCATGTAAATCCTCATCATGTCAAGAAGTCAAAGGAACTGGATGACAATAACCCATCTAAGAATGATCGAAAGGATCCAAAGGTAATAGCGGGACTGGTGAATGAAGGCAGGTATATCCATCCATATATACCGGACGGGATATACGCCGAGATCAGAAGTCTTTCTGAGATGAGGAGACAGGCGCAGAGCGAGATCACGAGGCTCAAGAACAGGATCGCCAGATGGTTCAGCATATATTTTCCGAATTACAAAGACGTTTACGGGGATACATGGGCCATCAGCGGAATAATGATCCTTAAGCAGGCACCGCTCCCGGAAGACATCACAGCACTTGGCATTGAAGGCGTTAACAAGATCTGGCGAGACGCAAAACTCAGAGCTGTCGGGATCAAGAGGGCGAAGACCCTGGTAGAGGCAGCGGAGCACAGCGTTGGAAGCCGCGAAGCCAAAGAAGCTGCAAGAATAGAGATCAGACTGCTGCTCTCCGACTATGAGATGTATGTGGAGCGCGAAGCAGAGCTGATGAAGCTGATCGAGGCAGCTATGATCGAGATTCCCTACATAGATAATGTACTTGCGATCAAAGGTGTTGGAATGAAGACAGTGACAGGCTTCATAGCAGAAGTCGGGGACATCAGGCGTTTCGATGACCCCAGACAGATACAGAAGCTGGCAGGCTATGCGATCGTTAAGAACGAATCGGGTAAACACAAGGGCGAAAGTCACATAAGTTACAGAGGAAGAAAGCATCTTAGATACGTATTGTATGAGGCGGCAGTCTCAGTAGTAGCACACAATCCTGAATTCAAGGGTATCCATCATTACTACACTACGAGGGAGCAGAATCCGCTGAAGAAGATGCAGTCCATGATCGCGATAGCGTGTAAACTGGTGCGACTGTTCTACATGCTGCTGACGACAGGCAGGGAGTACGATCCATCAAAGATGATGAGTGACATAAAGCATCCTGCATTGCTGAGGGCATAAGGAAGGGAGAATAGAAGTAACCGTTATTACTGCTCGCGGCCAGAACCGGGCAGCTGCATGAGCGGAGATCCGGTTCCGGTCACGAGCCGGGATGACAGCAGAATAAGTGCGCGGGAAACGTCCGCCGAAAGGTGCCGCAGCATGGAAACTGAGGTCAGCAAGAACTTAAACAACAAAGAATGAGCCAGTAGCCGGCAGGAATAATTTCCGTAGGGCATGACCCTGTAGAGGAGCTGGGCTGGCACCCTGTTTATGGGTAGGCGGGACGAAGGAAGTTAGGACCCTTCTTCTCAAGAGAAGGTGATCCTGGTAGATACGGGAGGTTCGCTGCCATAGAGTGAAAGGGGCATACGATGGCCAGGAAGAGCGGAAAATGACAGACGTTCTACTTTGTATACCCAAAACTCTCTATTCTCGTACCAGATACAAGGAGAAGCCCATAGATCAGGCTCATTCATGAGGTAGATGATTCTTGAAAGCGTTGATTTTTCAAGAAAAAACACTTGACTATATAGGGAGGAATAAAAATGTTGCTGGCTCACATCGATGGTAAATACTACATAAAATCGACCGGTGGCAGAGCTCCGAGAACGCTGCTCAAAGAGCTTATACGCACGGTGGCGATGCTTGCGGATGATATAGCGGAAATATACGGTCTGGACAGAAAAAAAGTGCTTGCGGAAGCTATCGCTGATATATATACGCTTCAGATAGATGAACACTGATCCGCTGCTGTCAGTGAAAAGCGGTATTGGGACTCTTCATGAAAGGAATCCGGAATGGATATAGATATACTGGAAGAAAAAATGATCGGTGTGGATGCAGCGATCAGGATCTGCGATGACATGATCGTAAGAGGCGCGGACATATATTTCGATCCGGATATCTACATCGGTGAGATGGAGGTTATGCGGAGAGCGAGGAGAGGAGACGGTTTTTATGATAATGGTCAATATCGATGATAAATATACCATTCACGCGGACAAGCTGCTCGCATCAAGAATGCTGAAGGAATGTCTGTCCGCCGCATTCGCGGTGGCGGAGGACATATCAGTGATGACGGGAAAAGATCCGGATATAATCCTGCAGGAGGCTTTGAAAAAGGCTTCTTCCCGGGATCCCGGATACATAGGAGAACGATCATGAAGGCATTGGATATAGAGACAGATATAGGGATCATAATGGCGAATGCCGAGGCTATAGAGTATCTCGCACAGAACATCCCATATGAGATGCCGTATCATCTGGAGCAGTTGTCTTACATCATCATGTCTCTCGCCGAGGAGCAGCAGAGATTCAAGGACAGGATGATAGAGGCTGTCTACAGGCTTGAGGAAGGCGATGTGGACTACGAATACTGATCTGTAAATGTTAATTTGATGGTTTTAAGTAAATCACACAATGGAAGCCACCGGCTATAAAGATCCCTATATATGAAAACACGAGGAGATATAATGGATGACACGAATCTTGAGGTTGGGATAAATTATATAAATATAAATCTCAAAGCTATAAGGATGCTTGTGGAGGATGTCATTGACGAATCTGATGAGGAGAAAGATTATCTGAGGCTCCATGCGGCATCCATTCTGGCAGCTGATTCTGTGACGATCGCTGACAGTATTTCCAGGATGATCATGCAGGGAATCCAAATTGGTAAATGAGATAGCTTCTGAAATGAACAGCGCTCTGCCGTATGACAGAGCGCTCCTTACTTCAACACTATTTTTTTACCTTGATTTTTTTAACTGAGCTCCAGAAACCATATACCTTCGAAATTTCACCTGTTGCCTTATTTTGGATCTGACTCACTGGTCTGATAATCACATAGTATTTTTTCTTAGCCTTCAGCTTCTTAAAAGTCACAGTCTTTTTTCCGGCCTTCACGTTCACAGTCTTTGTGGACTTTTTAGTGAATTTACTGCTGGTGCTGTATCTCACCTGATAAGCGGTATCCTTTGAAAGCGGGCTGAGAATAACGAGCATTTTTCTTCCTGCTTTAGACTTCAGTGTGAAAGTACTGTCTCTCAATGAGGCCGCCTGCTCCACTGCGGCTTCGTACTCCTTGGATCCGGAGATGGAATCTCTTACATCATCGAGTCTGGTAAGAGCCTTTGGATCTATCAGAGCTTTCTGGCTGTCCGTCATAGAATCATATATTTTGTATATACGCTCCACAGCCTGTTCGTCATCCGGACCGGCGGATTCCGGAAGATCCATGACAGCGGATACAACGGCCTTCGCCAGAGAATCTTCAGCAGCGAGGAGTTTTCCGAGAAGTGAAGGATCCACCTTCTCTTTCTGTTCTGTGCTGAGGGCATCATAAGCTTTGCGTGCAGCCACTATGGCGTTACTGCTTTCCAGAGAAACATTCGCAGGGATGATGCTGATTATCTTTTCGGTATCAGCAGCTGAGGTGTCCTCTGTGGTTTCCGAATCCTTCTGATCCGGATCACCGCCTTCTCCTTCAGGCGAAGGATCAGTTTTAGGTATGGATCGTACATCAACATGGGACGGATCTTTTTTGCATACGCGCTGCTCCACACCTTCCGCAGTCTTTGTTGCCGGTACCACCACGGTCCATTCACCCCAGTCATGTCCTGTCGCCGGTGCGGACTTCTGAGCCACGATCGTTTTGCCGCATGCAGCGCAGTGGCTGCCTTCCGTTTTGCCGTTCTGGGTGCATGTGGCGGATACTGCCGCATCTTTGACTATATCAGTATGAGCGTCAGGATCTTTCTTCCCCTGTCTGGTCCAGATAGTCAGGTCCTGATCGCATATCGTGCAGTGCTCTATTTCCCTGTACTTTTCCGGTGTAGTGCACGTGGCTTGAGTTATTGTCTCTTTACGGATTTCTGTTTTATGTCCTTCTGCGGGAATATCGGTACTGGCGACTAGAAGTTTCCCACAATCGCTGCATATCGTGTCTCCTGTCCTGCCTTTGTTTATGCAAGTGACAGCCTTTGCGTTTCGCACCTCTGTATGTGTATGAGAGCATTGTTCATTGTCCCTTACATGGATGATGCATGTGTGAGTTATGTTAGGATTGTATTTCATCCAAGTTTTTATAGTATATACACCGGATTTACTTATGGTCACAGTTCCCGAATACTTATCTTTTCTGTCCTGCTTTATAACGCAGTTCGCAGGATCGGCTGCCTCGAGGACCACATCGTCATAATATTCATTCAGCGGAGAATAATAATTACGTTGTCCCAGCTGATACTTTATCGTATCGGACGATAGGATCCAGAACTCTCCGTCAAGGACCTGCTTATCATATTTACCGCTGATGTACCACATCATGTAGTAGTCGTAAGGTACAGCTACTGTTTTGGTGATGCCGCAGTCCCTGCATCTGATGACACAGTCGCTTTTATATCCATCATCGTCCATCTTGACAAATTCGAAGTCATGTTCCGGCTGTTCGGCTGCTGATGTGTCGAAAAACCTGACAGTGTATGCGATCGTGCCGCTGCCGACACCTGTTATCTCGACATTGAACGTGTCTCCGTCCTCATAGCCGCTGATACCGTCCGGACGGAATATTATGCAGCCGCTCTGACCGTATCCGTCGTTGTTCACATTGAAATATTTAGCTGATGATGTGGAATATGATTCGGATCCGCTGAAGGTCCAGGTCTTTCCGTCACCGACGCGGGTCAGTTTCACTGTAACGCCCGCTTTGTTGACAGTGCTGCCGACACTGAGCGACCACGGGATGTTTTTGCCGAAATAGTCTACAGGCATGTTGGCTGCAGGCCATGCCACATTTGTCTGACTGCCGGAACCGGATCTGTCCAGGCTGTACATGGCCGAGTACGCACCGGCCGACCCGAAGCCTGTCTTTCCCATCTTCGGGTTGAGGCACCATCTTCTGTGGCCTATGCGGTCTATGTTGCCCGAATCGCTGTCATAAGTCCATCCAAGAGCCGCGGCAACGATCTTGTATCCACTGGCCAGATTACATTTTCCGGCTCCTTCGACGCCGGCTTCCCAGTCTGCCTGAGACATACCTGCCGGTCTTGACGCATCAGTGTTCGGATAATGCGTGAGCTTTCCTATCGACATGTTCACGAATGCTCCCGCCTGTGCCAGATCACCATAGCCGGCATCCAGTGTGACAGGATCGAGTCCAGCTATATAGCGGACGTTGTTGAGCATCGCGAGCGCATCGTTTTTTGTTTGTGAGCTCAGATCACCGCGAACAGTATCTTTCACAGGCGTGGTCGCATATGTCGTTGCCGTGCTGGTCGTGACGCCGGAAGCCTTGATATATGCTTCTATCTCCTGCTGCGTGTGACTGCTGACGTTCAGTCCGGTCGCTGCCTCTGCGGCAGGATAGAACACAAGGGTGCTGAATATCAGCGCTGTCGAGAGGATCCCGACTGAAAACAACCTTTTGAATTTCATCATTTCCTCCTTCTGAACATACCCTTTGAAAAGAGTATATCATACGATGAAACTGCTTATACCTCGAAGAGGTCATTACATACAATCGGGATCCCGGCGGAAGATCCTCTAACCCCCGCCGGGACACCCATAGACACTCACAGGTTCGTCCTGAGGATATCAGCGACCTTCGCCGCGTTCTCATAGCTAAGGGTGATCCCCTTCGTCATCCTGGTGTGGTCCGGTGACCATTCGCGGA
The DNA here is from genome assembly GCA_902774265.1 of uncultured Eubacteriales bacterium. Lineage (GTDB taxonomy): Bacteria > Bacillota > Clostridia > Peptostreptococcales > Anaerovoracaceae > Crickella. The sequence goes on along the minus strand of CACYHR010000021.1, from coordinate 200 downwards.
TATCGAACTTGGGAGTCCCGCCGTTCCAGGACACGATGTTGACCTCGCGTCTCCAGCCGGAATTAGCGTTCTCCTCGATAACGCCGCAGTGCCTTTTGATTTCGAATGTCACGTTTGAATTGTTGTTAGCTGCCATATCTAGCTCCTTTCATTCCGGTGCTTTTGCTGCACCACTCTGTTGTTTTTCTTTGCGACTGCCA
>CACYHR010000020.1 GCA_902774265.1 uncultured Eubacteriales bacterium | reverse complement strand
TATACAGGCCTCAACCACTTGAAATTTAGCTGTTCTATGAAGTTTTCAAAGTGCAAATGCATTGATCAAACTATGGGGCTTTTGACCCCAACATCATAAAAAAAGTTGAAAACGACTATGTAAGACATCTGTACATGGATGTGAACCGTACCGCACCGCACGAGCACAGCTTCACATACTCCGTGGGAAAAGGCGAAAATGCAAATACCATCACGGCGAAATGCTCAGCGGAAAAATGCTCGCTTCCGGCCCACCAGGCTACCCTGACAATTTCTGCTCCCAAAACTGGTTATTATCAACCGGTGATCACTGATGTGTACGGTATTCGCGGGGATGCAGTTATAAGGTATTACAATACTAAAAACGGAAATAAGACGGGCGATCCGCTTCAAAATTTTCCAACCGATGATGGAACATATTGGGCAGAGATCACGCTTGGTACAGCGGGAAATACCGCAACTGCATATGTTGTTTACAGTATCTCAGGGAAGTATATGCCGGTAATTTCCCAAAGCTGCAAGGGGCCATATGATGGAAATAAACATTCTATTACAGTCACAGCGCCGGAGGGCGCAGTAATAAAATATCGGACAAAAGCTTCCGGGGAATATGATCTGGAAGATAATCCGAGCTTCACGGAACCCGGCAGTTACATGGTCTGGTTTAAGGTCACGAAGGATGGTTTCAAAACGGTTGAACGGTCTAAAACCGTTGAGATCTGGAACGCGGAACTGACTGATGTCAGTGTTTCGCAGAACGGCACTCTGAAATATAGCGGCTCGGCTCAGACTCCTGCAGTTATTACTGCTGCTACGGCGAAAGGGAATCAGACAGTGACCTTTACCTACAGCAAGACACAGAACGGCGAATATAGTTCAACTGTGCCATCAATTACCAATGTCAGTGAAAGCGGAACGTTCTACTATAAAGCCAGCGCACCTAACCATAATGATACAACTGGAAGCTTTACAGTAACTATGAACAAGGATACTGCGCCTGCTGTAAATGTTCCGACTCCGGATGCTGTGACATATGATCCTGCAATGACTCTGGCAGATATTCCTCTGACTGGAGACTGGGAGTGGGTAACAACGAATACCGTTCCAACCGTTAAAAACAGTGGCTATGATGCTGTGCTGACAGTGGATGGCTCCAATTATGATTACAGCAGTGACTCAGGATATGATTCGGATACTAACAAGGTCACCAGGACTGTGCCTTTAACAGTGAATAAAGCGAATAATCCTGCGACTGTTTCAAATACAGCGACTGTAGAGAAAGGTAGAAAAACTGTTGATCTTAATAAAAATGTAAACAGGAATGGCGCAAAGGGTGATGTCCGCTATGCGTTTGCCGGCGATGATAAAGGCTGCATATTGTCAGACGGAATCCTGACCTCCGGCAATGATACAGGCAGTGTGACTGTGAATGCTACTGTTACGGCAGATGCGAACTATAAGGCTCTGGCAGCGACACCTATCACTGTAACGATAACAGATAACACACCAAGTGGCGGCGGCTCCGGCGGTGGAGCTGATACTGATAATATTCAGCAGCTCATAGATAAGATAAATGCTCTGCCGGACCCGAACAAGGTTACAGTAAATGACGAGAATGCTATCAAGGAAGCGCGTGAGGCCTACAACATTCTGTCCGATACTGAGAAGCAGGATAGCAGGCTCACTCAGTCAATCAAGGATAAACTTGAAGACTGCGAGACTGCTCTTGAAAAAGCCATGAAGGATAAAGAAGATCAGGAAGCTGCTGATAAGGTGTCCGGCTTGGTTGAGGCTCTTCCGGCTGACCCGGCTGAGGCAAGCGAAGCAGATGCTCAGGCTGCATTCGATGCATACATGGCATTAACGGATGCACAGAAGGCACTTATCACGGATGATGCAAAACAGAAGGTGGCTGCATACAAATTCTACTATGAAGCCAGGTATGCAGAAGCACAGAAAGTAAAAATGTCTTCCGTAAAGGCTAAGAAGGGCAGAAAGGCTGCTGTTAAGTGGAAGAAGAATAAAGATGCAGACGGCTATCTGCTCTGCTACAAAGCTAAGGGCGTGAAAGCTAAAAAGGTCAATATAAAGAGCTATAAGACCGTTAACAAAACCGTTACGAAGCTAAAGGCCGGTAAGGTATACACCTTCAAGATACGTCCGTATACGAAGGTAGAGAATCCTTCAACAGGAAATATGAAGACCGTATATGGCAAGTGGTCGAAGGCGAAGAAAATCAGAGCGAAAAAATGATCATCAAAAGGGCTCGATATCCCGGTGCAGACAGGAGTTGACACAATGCTCAGGAAAATCACAATTACATTGCTTGGAAGGTTGCACCGGAGAAGCTGAAGACTGTGATCCGTCATCCTATTAAACTGAGATAAAACTGAAGGAGAATTAAACTTATGGAGTACATCAGAGTTACGAAGGATAATCTGGAAAAAGAACACATCTGTTGTGCTATTTCCAACAATAAAGATGTTCAGGTATCGTCAAAGAAGTCATGGCTTGCGGACAGATTCGATGAGGGGCTTGTATTTCTGAAAAGTGTAGAGCGGGGAAAATGCTTCATAGAGTATATTCCTGCGGAGTATGCATGGGTTCCGATCAATGCTGATGGATATATGTATATTGACTGTCTGTGGGTGTCCGGTTCCTTCAAGGGGCATGGATACTCAACGGAATTATTGGATGCCTGTATCGAAGATAGTAAAGAGAAGGGAAAGAAAGGTCTGTGCATACTGGCGGCGGCTAAGAAGAAGCCTTTCCTTGCTGATCCGAAGTTCCTGAAACATAAAGGCTTTGAAGTCTGCGATGAGGCTGATAATAGGATTCAGTTATGGTACCTGCCGTTTGAAAATGAAACGGAGAAACCGATGTTCAGGGAATGCGCCAAACATCCTCATACAGATGAGAAGGGCTATGTTCTTTACTATACGAATCAGTGCCCGTTTAATGCAAAGTATGTACCTGTTCTGGAAGAAACCGCTGAGAAGAACGGCATATCATTTAAAGCTGTAAAGATTGAAAACAGGGAGGACGCACAGAATGCGCCGACTCCGATCACGACTTATTCGTTATTCCGTGACGGTGAGTATGTCACGAATGAGCAGATGAATGATAAGAAATTTTTGAAGCTTATAAACGGGTAGGAGAATAACGGCTTGACATGCAGGGTACAATAATAAAAGAGCAAAGCGGCCTTTAGGTGGTATTGGGGGCGATTTGCCGTTTATTATAACACGGAGAATTATTACATTATGAAAATTACAACATTTAACCCAATAATTCTGTCAAAAGAAGCAGGGGATATCGTTAAGCTGTTTGAAGAACTCGGCTTTGAGAAGCGTCATGGGAAAGAGGGCGAAGATTTTTCTTCCAATCGTATGAAAGATGCGAATGGATTTCATGTGGACGTAACGGAAGCTGCAGTACCGCAGGATATTACCTCTATCCGTATGAATGTCAGCAGTTTTGATGAAGCCTATCAGATTCTTACGGATCATGGCTTCAAAGGATCGAGCGACGAGAAGGCCAGAGATACCGGTTCTTCCCGGTCGGCAATGATGATTTCGCCTTCCGGATTCTCAATAGTAATCGTGGAACATATCAAATAGGAGGATTGAGACTATGAAAATTACAGGATTTAATCCGTTAATTGTAACAACAGACCAGGAAAACACCATTAAATTATTCGAGGAACTCGGCTTCGAAAGAAGCCACACAAAAGATGATCTTGAGGGTCGCGAAGACATCGTTGGAGTTCGCATGAAAGATGCAAACGGCTTTCATGTAGATATTGTTCACACGGACAAAAGCAAACAGGATAGGGTGTATGTTCGCATGAATGTTGACGATTTTGACGAGGCGAAGGAACTGTTGGAAAAACACGGACTCAAGTCACTTACAGAACAAACTGTTGAAGATGCCTCGTCCAAATCTATTGGCATGTATGCACCTTCCGGTTTTTCAATCAGCTTGGTACAGCACATTAAGTAAAGGAGATTCAAAATGAAAATCACAGGCTTTTGTCCAATGATCGTAACGAAAGAGCAGGATTTTTGTATTGAAACATTTGAGGCGCTCGGTTTCGAGAAACGCCATACCAAAACAGACATCGAAGGCGGCAAAAACGTAGGAGTTGCCATGAAGGATACAGACGGCAATCGTATTAGTATTGCGAGCACAACCAAAGATCGTGCGGATATTACCGCAATTCTGATCAATGTCGATAATTTCAGGGAGGCATATGACTTCTTTATCGGAAAAGGATTTATCGATCCTCGCGAAAACAAAACTACGGTTACCGGCTCAGATGAGGCAACCATGCTGATTTCGCCGTCAGGATTCCCGGTCGTTATTTCCGAGCATTTTAAGTAAGCTCTTATTATCATAAGTTAAAACAGGCACGGATCAGGTAATCATCAGATTCCCGTTTCCGTGCCTTAGTTCATATACTTGTCTTATTCAAATGGGTAAAATATTTGATTAATTCATTTGATAAGCATGCCGGCATGGCTGTACGTATGCCCTGTATTCCGAGGATGAACATATTATACGAGGAGGAGTGAAATGAAAAAGAAAAGGATAATTGGCTTATTTTTAATCATATGCATGTTGGCATCTCTTTGCGGATGCAGCAGTACCGTTGCTGAACAGCAGGATGTTGCTAAGGCTGATACTACGAATAATGCAAAAGTGGATCTGGATGCAGTTATGGAATCGGTCGAAAAGAAGATACAGAATGACTTTAAGCCGAAGATAGGCATTGTACTTGGGTCCGGTCTGAATGCACTGGCGGATGAAGTCGATGTTGTACAGATGATCTCATATGAAGAAATACCGGGATTTCCTCATTCAACGGTTGCCGGGCACAACGGCAGATATATACTCGGTTATCTCGAAGATGTACCGATAATAATGATGGATGGCCGTATCCATTATTATGAAGGATATACTATGGATGAGGTTGTCACTCCGGTCAGAGTTATGGCCAAACTGGGAGTTGATGAGATCATCACGTCAAATGCAGTAGGCAGTCTCAGCGCTGATTATCCGGTGGGATCTCTTGTCTGTATTGAAGATCACATTGCATCGTTTGTGCCGGATGCACTGATCGGCCCGAATGACGATTCCCTTGGTGAAAGGTTTGTAGGAATGGACAACATTTATGACAGCTCTTTGAGAAAAACTGCCCATGAAGCAGCTGACGAACTCGGTATAGACCTGTTGGATGGTATTTACCTGCAGGTAACCGGTCCGTCTTACGAGTCTAAGGCAGAATCAGAGATGTATGCTTCTCTTGGAGCAGATATAGTCGGCATGAGCACTGCCTGCGAGGCTATAGCCCTGAAGCAGATGAATATGAAACTCCTTTCCATTAGCTGCATCACTGACTACTGTCCGAACGTAGATAATAAGAGCACAACACATGAAGAAGTTTTGGAAAACGCCGATAAGGTCAGTAGTGAATTCATGAACCTGGTAAAAGCAATCATAAAGAAACTGTAAAGAATACGGTAAGGCAAGGGTGTTCGGCGGAATATACGATGACAGGCTTTTGGTAAAACCGGTTCCGGCAGCAGTGGAGCTGATGCCGGATGCTGATAGAGAACTGCCGTATGACGGAGCGAAAGAAATGATACTGGTTGATGCCGTGGATAATCGGGAGTTTCTATGTAAACTGGTTGAGAGTATGTGGGAAGAACTGCCGGACAGGAAAAAGAAAAAAACGGCAGGATCATGAGGTGAAATAGCGATGCCATTTCAAATCATCAGAAATGATATAACGAGGGTCAAAGCGGACGCCATAGTCAACACGGCGAATCCCAAACCGCGTATCGGTCGCGGCACCGACAGCGCGATCTATGCGGCTGCCGGTGAGGAGCAATTGCTTGCCGAGCGCAGGAAAATCGGCGAGATCGCACCGGGACAAGCTGTCAGCACGGATGCCTTCAAGCTCGATGCCAAATACATCATTCACACAGTCGGGCCGGCATGGGTAGATGGTGCTCATGGGGAGAGGGATATTCTTCACTCTTGTTATGAAAGGTCTCTGGCTCTGGCGGCGAAGCTAAAATGCGAAAGCATAGCTTTCCCGCTTATCGCATCCGGTGTATACGGCTTTCCAAAGGACGAGGCGCTGAATATTGCACTTGCTGAGATCGGGAAGTTTCTGCTGACACATGAGATGAAGGTCGTCCTTGTGGTGTTTGATTGCAAGGCACTGGAACTGTCTGAGAAACTTGTCGGCGGCATTGAGCAGTACATAGATGAGCATTTGGCGCATGTGCTCCGGAAAGCTGAGTACGGAGGCGATTATGCATCCAATAACCGCAGGCGTGAAGCGGCAAGGTTGAAAGAAGCCGGGGAGCATCTTCTTCATGGAATGAAGGCTCCCTCAGAAGAGTCTGCAGAGCATGCTGCCGACGAGATGCTGCCGACGATTGGCGGATTGCCTGATGTTTCCGGGAAGAGTCTGGATGAGGTGCTTGGCGTAGCCGGAGAAACGTTCCAGCAGCGCCTGTTCAGGCTGATTGATGCCAGCGGCATGGATGATGTGACCGTCTATAAGAAGGCAAATATCGACAGGAAGGTATTCTCCCGCATCCGTTGTAAGACAGACTACAAGCCAAAGAAGAAAACGGCGGTGGCTTTCGCCGTGGCGCTGGAACTCGATCTGTCGACCACGCTTGATCTGCTATCCAGAGCGGAGATAGCATTTTCTCCCAGCAGCCGGTTTGACCTGATCATTACCTACTTCATCACCAACAGAATATATGACATCTACGAGATCAACGCAGCCCTCTTCAAATACGGTCAGCCGATCCTGGGTGAGTAAAGAGTAAAAAATGCAGCACCGATACACCGGTGTTCCGACTATTCAGAGTGGTCATTTGTCGCTTGGCAGACGACCGCTTTTTATTTTTCCTTTGCTATACTTGGACCATCAAAGAACTGAGGAGGTAGAAAAAATGTACGGAGCTATTCTTGGAGATATGATCGGCGCTCCTTATGAGTTCGACAGGAGCCCGAAAACAAAAGTGTTCCCGCTTTTCAGCGCGGTATCAGAATTCACCGATGATTCTGTTATGACCGTCGCGGTGGCAGAGGCGCTTCTGGACAGTGCCGGTAAGGCTGATGATGAAATCAGGGCTGCATTGGTATCTTCTATGCGCAAGTGGGGCAAGCGGTATCCGGATGCCGGATACGGAGGATGTTTTTACGGCTGGCTGAGGGCAAAGAATCCGGAGCCCTACGGCAGCTACGGGAATGGATCGGCCATGCGTGTATCCTCTGTTGGCTGGCTGTACGGCACACCGGATGAGACGAGACGAATGGCGCGGTTGACTGCTGAGGTCACTCACAATCATCCGGAGGGTATAAAAGGTGCGGAGGCCACAGCCGGCGCGATCTTCCTTGCACGGACGGGACATGGGAAAAATGAAATCAAGGATTACATTGTCAGTGAGTTTGGCTATGATCTGTCTCGCTCCTGTGATGAAATCCGGCCTGCTTATCGACATGTGGAGAGCAGTCAGAAAACGGTTCCGGAGGCCATCACGGCATTCATTGAGGGAATTGATTTTGAGGACGTGATCCGGACGGCGGTTTCCCTCGGCGGCGATTGCGATACGTTGACCTGCATTGCCGGGAGCATCGCGGAAGCGTTCTATGGCATTCCGGATGAGATGGTAAGCGAGTGCAATAATCGGCTGCCGAAGGACATGCTGGCAGTAATTGACCGGTTCACTGAGCAGAAACTATAGGCTCAGCCGGAGTTTCATGATCCATTTCCGGACACAGTCTCCGACACTGTGACCGTTCTCCGGTAAATTGCTTAATTTGTTTGTTGGAGCTTTGCTCCTGGTTGAAAATCTATCGTGAACGATAACGCGCAGTAACAGTGTACTGAACATAGGTTAATATTACGGAACTAAACTAAAATCATATTCTCTTATTGTATGCTGATAACTTTCGGATATAATTCACTTAGCAGGAAAGCTGTAATAATTACATCGTAAGACAAATAGTGGGAGACAGACCCGCACGACAAAGTATAAGCAGCGGTCGTTATCGCTATTTCGGGTGTAGCCCGGGCCTGTATAGTTAATTGATAAGGAGAAGAAGGATAATGCCGATTTTTTTGATAGTTTTCTTGATTGCACTGCTCATAAGCGCTATAGGATTTGTGAAATATATATGGTTTATTTCTATCGGATACGGCTTTTCGATAGCCGGTATCGGATTGGCTCTCATATTGATTTACAGAGGCTATGCTGATGCAGGCTTGATTACGGCCTGTGCACTTTTCATTTTATATGGCGTCAGGTTAGGAGGCTATCTGGCATACAGAGAGATGAAGAGCGGCTCTTATAACAGTAAAATGAAGACAGAGATAAAAGACGGTAAAAATATGTCTTTGATCGCAAAATGCGGAATATGGCTGTCGGCAGCGCTCCTTTATACCTGCGAAGTCTCGCCTGTCGTTTTCAGAATGGAAAACGGAAAAATGACCGATGGCTTTGTTATTGCGGGAATCATTATCATGGCGGCAGGCCTCATTCTGGAGACGCTTGCAGATCTTCAAAAAAATGCAGCGAAGCGTATAAACCCGGGAAGATTTGTCGATACCGGCCTGTATCGTATAGTAAGATGCCCGAATTACTTCGGTGAAATGACTTTCTGGACAGGAGTATTCATTACAGGTATCAGTTCCAATACCGGCATATGGCAGTGGATCGCAGTCGCTGCCGGTTATCTCGGCATAATATATGTAATGTTCAGCGGTGCCCGCAGACTTGAGATCAGACAGAACAGGACGTATGGGGACGATTCGGAATATCAAGAGTATGTCAGGAAGACACCGATAATGATCCCGTTTGTTCCGCTTTACAGTGTGGAAAAATACAAGTGGCTTGTTGCTTAAGGAGAATGGATATGCAGAAACTTGGCAGAATGATCAGTGAAGAACTGATGCGTGATTATAAACTTATCAGAATGGATATAGGGGAAGATGCGCATCTTAAGGCAAAAGGTTTTGTTTTTACAACTGAGTCATATGAAGTACAGGGAGCAGGCCATCTTTGCATCATGGAAATGCATGCCATGCTCGGACTAATGAAAATGGAGACTGTCATTCTGTCTTCATTTGATAAAGATATGCCGCTTTACAATCTTGATCGTGTCATTGTTCCGGGAAAGATCACACAGATCGCAGAGCTGTATGATACGCAGCTTAGTACGTATCCCGGGCACCATCTGGATGAATTCAGGGCCATTGCTGACCGCGATTCAGACATGGAAGACTACATATCAGCGGGTGAACATTGGTATGACCGGATACTGTATCCGTGTTCATATCACAAAACCGGAAGGAGATCCATACTAAGAGCCGGAAACAAATCTGATATATCAGCACGTATGGACGAGACGGCCGCAAGGCACATACATACTTTTGTAAGTCAGATCAAAACGGCCGAAGTCTGTGACAAAGAACAAAAGCGGAATAAAGTGAGAGAATTCGCCGATAATCTTATCAGCCATGGCGGACCTGCGGTCGATCAGGTTACCAGACTATTTGGTTCGGAAATATCAGAACGACTTATCCGAAACCATATGTACGGAGTTTAGGTGGTAAGAATATGGGTTTGATAGAAAATGCGGTATTGAGTCAGGTGCGGCGCACTATGAAAAGATCGCTTGATACCAGTAATGTGATAGAAATACCGGCTGATGGGATAAAAGAGCACAGAGATATTCCATACAGGAATCGTTCCGGTAAGGAATTACTGATGGATATCTTTGAACCGAAGCTTCCTGAAGGCACGGATCTTCCTGTGATCGTCAATATTCATGGCGGCGGTCTGATATCCGGAAATAAGAATCTGTCGGTAGGCTTTTGCCGACAGCTTGCGAAGAGGGGGTATCTGGTATTTTCTCTTGAATATCGGCTGATACCGGATGTTCGGGTCTATGATCAGTTTGATGATGTATGTGCAGGTATGGACTGCGTCGGAAGAAAACTGGTGGATTTTGATGTTGATTTTACCAGGATATACATGGTTGCAGAGAGCGCAGGCGCTTATCTTGCAACATATGTTGCTGCGATGAAAAAATCAGAGGCTCTGCAGAAGGCTATCGGCTATGAGCCTGCACGTATGAATTTCAAGGCGATGGGGCTTATCAGCGGAATGTTTTATACAACACGGAAGGATTCTCTCGGATGGTTCTTATCCCGCTCCATTTACGGAAGGGATGAGCGAAGCAAGACGATGGCTGAGTACACGAATCCTGAGCATCCGGAAATCATATATAATATCCCGCCCTGCTATCTTATAACCAGCAAGGCGGATATGCTTGAGAGATACACGCTGGATTTTGCAGGTGAACTGGGGAACAAAGGAGTTGAACATTTCCTGCGCCATATGGGGAGTGATCCGAAACTCATTCATGCCTTTCCTGTTTTACGGCCGGATCTGCCGGAAAGCGAAAGAGTTATTGATGAAATAGTGGAGTGGTTTAGAAAGCATTAATAAAATTTGTTTTAGAGCATGCGCCCTGCTTTTGCAGGGTGTTTTGATTACCTGATGTGAGTAAATGCCGGACCTTTTTTGAATCAGGATAAAAAATGTATACTTTATATGATAGAATTGAACAAATTTAAAAAACTGATTTCATTGGTCGGGACTGAGATGAAAATGGAAGAAAGAATAAAAATGAAAGATAAGATCACATCAAAAACAAATTCAAAGTATTTTATCCTGGTGATCGGTTTTCTGCTTTTGGTAAACCTGTCCCTTGGATATCTGCTGATGAGCCAGTCAAAATCCGCTATGATCACACTGATGCAGACGAGGATGCTCGATGTATCCAATACAGCAGCTGCCATGGTCGACGGAGACATTTTGCAGGATGTTACTCCTGAGGATGAAGGAACCGAAGGCTATAATTCAATAATGCGGACACTGACATATTTCCAGGATAGTATTGACCTGAAATATATATACTGCATCCGTGATATGGGTGACGGGACTTTCACTTTCGGATTAGACCCTACCGTAGAGGATCCGGGAGAATTCGGATCGCCGATTGTATATACGGACGCCTTATACAGTGCAAGCAAAGGCAAATCGGCAGCAGACGACAAGTACTATGAAGATGCGTGGGGTAAATTCTACAGCGCATACAGCCCGGTGTTCAATTCGAAAGGAGATGTTGCGGGGATCATAGCAGTAGATTTCAGCGCCGAATGGTATGACCGGCAGCTGCTCAATCTGACACGAACAATAATGATAGTATCATTGCTTTCACTTCTGATAGGAGGAAGCATTGCCATTACGATCATTACAAAAAGCGAAAGACGTATCGGATCGATACACGGTCAGCTGAATGATATGGCAAATACGCTTATGCAGGAAATGGGCAACGCCCCTGAGACTGATGAAATGGAACATTCTGCACATGATCATTCAGATGAGTCTTTTTCAATGGATGATATTGAGAAACAGATCCAGTCAATGCAGTCGGAACTCAAAACACAGATCGCGCATGTACATGTTCAGGCATTCCAGGATGGCCTGACCGGTGTCAAAAGCAAGCACGCTTATCTGGAGGTGGAGAGCGTACTTGATGAGAAGATCAGTGAAGGATCGCTCCGGGAACTGGCAATCGTTGTTTGCGATGTCAATGGTCTTAAAGTGATAAATGATACTTTAGGACATAAAGCCGGAGATGAGTATATTCGCAAAGCATGCAGAATGATCTGCGATATCTTCGCCCACAGTCCTGTTTACAGAGTAGGCGGGGATGAGTTCGTTGTGGTCCTGACGGGAAGGGATTATGAGAACAGACGGGCGCTGATGTACAAACTGCACAAGAGATCATCTTCTAATATCATGACAAATGATGCCATAGTCTCAGGCGGTCTGGCAGAATATGAACCGGGCCGGGATCACTGTATACATGAAGTATTCGAACGTGCTGACTCAACGATGTACAAAGAAAAGGAACTGCTTAAGAGTCTTGGAGCGGTAACCAGAGCAGACGAATCCATGCAGTCTGACAGTGATGTGGACTTTGAGAAACTGATCGCATTGAACGAACGCAAGCATATTCTTATCGCAGATGATATTGAGAGCAATCGTGAACTGCTCGGAGATCTTCTTCAGGATGACTATGATATCCTGTACGCTGCTGATGGCCTGGAAACTATGGAGATGCTGCGTCGGCACAGGAATCATATTGCATTGCTTCTCCTCGATCTGTATATGCCAAACATGTCCGGCCGTGAGGTGCTGACAGAGATGCAGGTCGATGAGGATCTTATGTCTATCCCTGTCGTTGTACTGACCATAGATCAGGATGCAGAACTTGATTCCCTCAAAATCGGTGCAATGGATTTCATTCCGAAACCTTACCCTGATATCGATATTATCAAGGCGCGTATTGCCAAATGTATCGAACTGTCTGAAAACCGCGATCTTATCAGATATACACAGAATGATAAACTGACGGGACTTCTCAATTATGAATATTTCATCAGGTATGTGGATCGCTATGACCAGCAACATGAAGGACGCGCTCTCGATGCGGTTGTATGCGATATTAATCAGTTCTACGTCGTTAACGAGCAGCACGGGAGACAATTCGGTGATCTTGTTCTTCGCAGCATAGGCAGCAGCTTCAGAAAGCTGGCGAGAAGGACCGGTGGAATCTGCTGCAGAAAGGGAGGCGACACCTTCCTGCTGTATTGCCCTCACCGGGAAGATTATGAGCAGGTATTCCGGAAGTTCCTGTCGACAGTGTTCATCGAGAAAGAAACTGTCGATAAAGTTGAATTGAGATTCGGCGCGTTTACTGACGCTCAGCAGGAACCGGATATAGAAGAATGGTTTGTGTATGCAAAACTGGCTGCGGACAGCATAGAAAATGATCCGCAGAAAATATGCGGATTCTATCAAATACAGAACAGGATATAGAGGATGAGTCCGGAAAACTGATAAAACATCAGAGCAAAAAGTAAGACTGTACTGGAGATGATAGAAATGAACAGATTCCCGGCGACGATCATAACTCCGTTTCATAACACGGATCTCAGATTGTTCAGAAAAGCATTTGATTCTGTGCTGAGTCAGACGATAGGAATAGATTCTATAGAGTGGATCATCGTCGTTCACAATTCTGAGCCCGGATATCTCGAGAGTGTGATGAAGATAACAGAAGACTATGACACGATCAAAGTCTATGAACTCAACAACAATATCCGTACCGCATCCGGTCCGAGGAATTTTGCTTTGGAAAGAGCACATGGCAAGTATCTGTTCTTCCTTGATTCGGATGATCGTATGACCCCGTGCTGCATTGAAAAGGTCACAGAGAAAATGGAAGAGACGGGTGCAGAGATATGCAAGTTCCGCGCCTGGAAAGAACTTGAAGATAACACGGTGATCGATATTTACGATCTCCGTGTCAGATTCGATCAGACAAAAGAGCTGATCGAATATACTAAGGGAGATCCCGGCATCAGAGACATCCTGACAGTCACATCTCTTACGTTATGGACTCAGGCGCTGAGTCGCGATATGGTAGAGAACAGGCATATACGCTTTAACCCTGAGACAGAGATAGGTGAAGACTGTGAATTCAATGTGAAATGCATTAACTATGCAGACAGGATAATCGTTCTTCCCCGGTTGATCGGGTATGTCTATTATGTAAATCATTCTTCAGCAATTCAGTTGGGCGGACCGCTGTCGCCTGAGTCTGTTATGAGAAGAACAAAAGACCTTTTCAAGTGTATAGATATGGGTATAAATTACGGACTGGATATGCGTTATCTGTTCTGGTCTTATGCATTCGGTCTTAGCATAAGTCTGATACGCATGCCTCAGATCACGATTGAGCAGCGTGCCGAATTCCGTGATACCTTTGGTAAGTATTTTGATTTGATAGAACCGCTCGAAAGTGATGACAGATTTTTCCCGGGAACAATGGCACAGCGACACATGGATTTTTGCCGTTTCATCATATTAGGTAACGCCTGGGACAGGTGATGCGGAGATACCGCATACCTACGCGCGCTGATTCGGATATTGAGCTGAGAGAAACCGGCAAAGCATACGGGAAAAACGCTATACGGACGGATAGAAGATGATGATAAAGATGAGCTTCTTGAAGTAATCTCTTGCTAAAAGGAGAAAAAAGGGATATGGACAGAAACAAACACATCATAATGCGTATTCTGACATTCCTGTTCAGCGCCATGCTTATGATGAATAATCATGGCCTTATTTCGTTTGCCGCTAAAGATGCGAATGGTGAACAGACCCGGGTCAATACCTGGGAGCAGCTGCAGACGGCAGTAAACAGAGGCGGGGAGATCATACTGGGGCGTTCTGTGACGGCCGGAGAGAGTGATGGTCCTTTGACAGTTCCTGCGGATGTCAGGCTTACGCTGAATCTGAACGGCTGCAACATTGACCGCGGCCTCGGGAATGCCGATGCGTGCTTTGACGGCTCAGTCATCGTCAATAACGGAACTCTGACAATAATGGATTCCCATACCGGTTTTAAAGGCCGAATAACAGGCGGCAACAATCTGGGAGACGGCGGAGGCATCGTAAACAGGGGCACTCTGATTCTTGAGAACGGTACCATCACGCGCAACAGAGCCGGCAGAAGCGGCGGAGGTATCCATAATACCGGAACACTGACGATGACCGGCGGCATCATATCGTATAATACTGCTGTCGCTTACCATGGCGGCGGTATCTATAATAACGGAACGATGACGATGACCGGAGGTCAGATACAGGAGAACAAAGCTCCGGGAGAAGAAAGCAATGGACAGGGCGGCGCCATTCTGCAAAACGGAACATTGAATGTATCCGGCAATCCGATAGTTAAGAACAACAGCGCAAAGCAGGGAGATAATATATATCTGCGGAAGGAACATCCGACGATGACCGTTACCGGCGCGTTCACAGAAGGCGCAGTGCTTGGTGTGACCGCTGCAGGAAAAACCGGCGTGATCACATCCGGTTACAGTAAGTATAACGGACAGGACAAAGATCCGCAGTTTGTTTTTGATTCCGATGAGGGATATCTTATCCGCCTGATAAATAATGAGGCAAAGCTCGTAACAGGCGCAAATCTTGTGAACTATTCTGTAAAGTCATGGAATGGGAGAGAAGTCGTCAGTACTTACAACGAAACGGATGAGTATACTCTCATGTCTGATGTGAAGGATGCCGGCAGTACACAGCTTCAGAGCGGCATCTATGTTGCCCGTGGCGAAACTACATTCAAAAACCGCATTGGCGTTGCTCCGGGGGCGGACGTCACCCTTGTTCTCTGCGATAGTTCAAAACTGATCATGAAGACAGGCATCCGTGTGAATGGATCCGATAGCAGGTTGCAGATCTGCGGTCAGAGATATAATTCCGGCGTTCTCGAAGCGCAATCATACACAGATGCGGCAATAGGAGCGGATTCAAAGAAGGACGGCGGAACTATTGAATTTCACGGCGGATCCGTCAGCGCAACGGCAGGGGGCGGAAACGATTCTGCGGCAATCGGCGGAGGAAGCAAAAGTGAGAATGCCGGCAAGATCCTGATATACGGCGGATTAGTAGAAGCGAATTCCAAATATTCAGGTGCGGGTATAGGCAGCGGCTTCGAAAGCGGCTCGTCTGAGATTACGATTTACGGCGGCACTGTAAACGCAGTGGCTGTTGACGGCGCAGCCATCGGTGGTGGCTGCACTGACAAGACAACAAATCAATACTTTGGCTACGGCCCGATCATTATACACGGGGGTAAGATCAATGCAGAAGCCTGCGGCGCTGGTATAGGCGCCGGCAACAATGTCCAGAATCCGCGTATAGAGATATACGGCGGAGATATAACGGCCGTATGCAGGGCTGATGTAGAATCCGGCGCGGGCATAGGTGCAGGACGGTATGCGGACCAGAAACATCACATTGTAATAGAAGGCGGCCGGGTGATAGCGACAAGCTACGGCGGCGCGGGTATAGGCGCCGGCGCGAGGAATGACGGCGGGATCATCGATATCTATGATGGCATCGTTATCGCAATAGCTGAAAACGGCGGTGCGGGCATAGGCGGCGGCAGGAGAGGCGGCAATGGCGGCACTGTTACTATCAAAAACGGCTATGTAGTTGCTGCTGCGTTAAAGGATGAAGGCGTAGATACACAGAACCGGCTTACCCGGATGGCCACTGCATTTGAAGCAGGCGGGCACGGCAAACCCGGACTGACGGGCGCGGCGTTTCTTCAATGGGTAGGTACTATTGTCCGTGCTGCTGCGGATGACGAATGCGGCGCAGGCATCGGCGGCGGATTTAAGGGCAAAGGCGGCGATGTAAAGATCAGCGGCGGATATGTGGCTGCCTCCTCGTCTGCCGGCAAAGCGCGCGCGATCGGTCACGGCACAAGCAACAGTACCACCGGAAAACTGGAGCTGAATCCAGGCGCAGCGGTATATACCGGCAAGGATGAAGATTCCGCTATTTATACGCCGTATGAGGATCGCGTAAAAGCATGTCAGAGTAACAGATATGCACTTATATTGCCATGCCTCCATGAAAACAGCATAATTACCGCAACAGAGAAAACTCATCGCATTAGCTGCCTGTATTGCACGCAGCTAAGCGAAAAAGATGAACCTCACGAGTGGAACGAGGCCGGTGATCATTGTGTCATATGTAACTATCATAAGAAACTGTCTGAATATACGATACGCTTTGATCCAAACGGCGGAAAAGGAGATATGCAGCCGGTCAAAATAAATGACGGAGAGAAGTACGAGCTTCCTTCGTGCAGATTCACCCCGCCGGAGGGCATGACCTTTGACAAATGGATGGTGACCGTCGGTGCAAGTGCTTCTGTACCCAAAAAGCCGGGACAGGAGATCACTGTCACTGACGATATTGAAGTGAAGGCATTATGGAAAGACCTGCATACAGTTACTTTTGTCTCGGAGGATGATACGGATGGTATGCCTCAGGCGCAGACAGTTGCCGACGGAGAAAGAGCCCGGAAACCTGACGATCCGCGCAGGGGAGGATATGTCTTCCGTTACTGGAAACTGAAGGGCACTGAGAAGGAATACGATTTCAGCAGAGAGGTGTTAAGCGACATCACACTTGAAGCGGTGTGGGAAAAAATACAGACCGAACTGATCATTACCGCGAAACCGAAGACATACGTGTATAACGGCAAGACGCAGGGGCCGGCAGGAACTTACACAGAAGGCATTGACAGCTATGTGACAGTTGAAGGCCTGAAAAGCGGTGACGCGCTGACAGGCATCACCCTGAGCGGCGCAGGAACGGATGCAGGCGAGTACGAGATCGCTCCATCAGCAGCAGTGATCAGCGGAAATGAGGGTAACTACAGCGAGATCATTTACCGCAAGGGAACGCTGACTATCACGAAGGCGCCGAACCCTGTGCTTATCGCCGCAAATGCTGCCGTAACAAGAGGCGGAAATACTGTCGATCTCAGCAAGAATGTGAAAGATGCTGTTGGCGATGTGAGCTACTCCATCAGCGGGGACACAAACGGATGCACCCTTGATGCAGGCACAGGCAGGCTTACTTCCGGGGATGAAACGGGAAAATGCATAGTAAGTGTGACTGTTGCTGAAAGCGGGAATTACCTCGGCACTACCAAAAACATTACGGTTTCCATAGAAGACAAGGAAATCGTGCCGCTTAAAGTGACACAGAAGGATGCTGTTTACGGAAGAGATCCGGAAGAACCCGTTTATACCGATGCGGATGGAAATCCTGTAAGCACTGATGGAAGCGCTGTGAATATCTCCTACAGCGGAAGCAGTTACGGGCCGTCTGATGATAAACCGTCCGATGCGGGGAAATATACCGTGACTGTCACGATAGAGACAAGCAAAAAGATATATACCGGTACTGCTTCGTTTGAGATCGTACCGAAAGAAGTCCGGGTCAATGCGGATGATAAGACCAAATCCTTTGGCGATTCCGATCCGGTTCTGACGGCATCAATTTCTGATGCTGACGGCAAGCCGGCGGAGGCAGCCGGAGTGACTTATACGCTGAGCCGCATATCAGGTGAAAACGTCGGAGAATATGTTATCATGCCATCCGGTGCTGTCAGGCAGGGCAACTATTTTGTGACTTATAGAGCGGGAAAGCTGACCGTCACGCAGGCACCGAACCCTGCGGTGATCATCACGGAAGCTGCTGTAACAAGGGACGGAAATAAGGTCGATCTCAGTGGTAATGTGAAATATGCTGAGGGTGATGTGACCTATGATATAAGCGGGGAAGCAAACGGCTGCACAGTTGATAAAAACACGGGCCTGTTTACTTCCGGTAATGCAACGGGAACGTGCATCGTAGCTGTAACTGTAAAAGGCAATGCGAATTACCTCGGTACGACTAAAAACATTACGGTATCCATTAAAGACAAGGAAATCGTGCCGCTCAAAGTGACTCAGGGGGACTCTGTATACGGAGACGAACCGGAAGATCCCGTTTATACCAATCAGGATGGAAATCAGGTAATCATTCCTGTCGGAAGCACTGCAGAGATATCCTACAGCGGAAGGAGCTACGGACCGTCCGGTGATAAACCGTCTGATGCGGGGAAATATACCGTAACTGTCACTATAGAGACAAACGAAAAGATTTATACCGGTTCTGCTGAGTTTAGCATTGAACGTAAAGAAGTAACTGTCAAAGCAGAAAACGATTACAAGCACTATGGCGATACTGATCCCGAACTTGAGGCTGACATTTCTGTAGATGGTGAGATCGACAGTACCGTAAATGTGGATTACAGCTTAAGCCGCATTCCGGGCGAAAACGTCGGCAAATACGAGATCATGCCGTCAGGCGCTGTCATACAGGGCAATTACTCAGTCGGATATCTGCCGGGTATATTAACAATCAGTCCTGCGGATGAGGACAAGCTGGGCCTCAGGGCTGCCGGATATGAAGGCGTGTATGACGGACAGATCCATAATGTAGAAGCAAACGTAAAGATAACTGACGGAACGATAATAGAGTACAGCACAGATGACGGTGATACATGGAGTACGGAAGCGCCGGGCATCAGGGATGCAGATGAAGATGAGAAAAATGTCCTGGTGCGTGCGACGAACCGGAACTACAGGACGGCGACGGAGAAAGTCAGACTGATAGTTAAGAAAGCTGAAAGTGTGATTACCAAAGCACCGAAGGCAAATGAACTTTCATATACCGTTTCTGAACAGGAGCTGGTCACAGCAGGAGAAGCCGTCGGCGGCACTATGCAGTATGTTCTCGGCAAGGATCCTGATATTGCACCCGAAAGAGGATGGAACACAACTGTTCCGGCAGCCACCGGAGCCGGGACCTACTGTGTATGGTACAGGGTTGCAGGTGATGCGAATCATAAGGATATCGATCCGTTATGCCTTACTGTAACGATCGCGGGAGATCCGGATCCATCAGGCGGCGGAGGCGGCGCCGGCGGTGGCGGTGATCCTGCAGATGATGATGTCCTGAGGGTTATTGATATGATCAATGCTCTGCCTGCACCTGAGGCTGTTGAAGTAAGAGATGAGGCGGCAATCATAGCGGCCCGGGAGGCATTTGATAAACTTACTGAGGATCAGAAGAAAGATCCGAGCCTCACTCAGGCGCTCAAAGATAAACTGAAAGACTGCGTGGCCCAGCTTGAAGCTGCGAAGAAGAACGCCGAAGATCATAAGGCTGCGGCTGTGGTTTCAGAGATGATAGCTGCGATCCCGGATGATCTTGCGAAATCATCAAAAACAAAGGTCCGGAAGGCGCGTGAAGCATATGAAGCGCTGAATGATTCGGCTAAGAAGTTTATAACAAAAGAAGAACTTTCCAAGCTTGAAAGATCTGAGTATTACTGGGCAAAAGTAAATGCCAAAGCTCAGAAGGTTAAGATGAAATCTGTCAGGGCAGTGAAGGGCAGGAAGGCCTTGGCTAAGTGGAGAAAGAATTCGAATGCAGACGGTTATCAGCTCGCATACAGCACAGGCAGGAAGTTCACTAAGAAGACCACGAAGATGGTCACGATAAAGAGCAGTAAGACTGTTAAGAAGACTGTCAGCAAGCTCAAAGCCGGCAGAAAGTACTACTTCAGGCTAAGACCTTACACCTTGCTGAATAACCCGGCGACAGGGAAGAATGTGAAGATCTGCGGCAAGTGGTCGAAGGTCAAAAAGGTAAAAGCGAGAAAGTAGCAGGACAGCATAAAAACAGAGCGCAGGGAAATAACTCAAATGATGAAGAAGACAAATAGATTTATTGCGATGATCGCCGCGGCAATCTTCGTATTTACATGCATGCCGGCGTCAGCTCTGCCGGCATACGCTGCGTCAGCGGTAAACGAAGCACGAAGCACAGAGGACGCTCAGAGCGCTCTGAACGACAGGTCCGGATCTCAGACCGCATCTCAGACTGCATCTCAGATCGCAGATCAGTTTGCCGATCCATCGAATGATCCATTCGATTACACACAGGATTCGGCAAAGACAGAAGCGATCAGGGCTGCGGAAGATTTGCCTGAGACTTTTGATCTGCGTGATGTGGATGGCAAAAACTATGTTACGCCCGTAAAGCTTCAGCACCCCTTCGGCAGCTGCTGGGGATTTGCGGCTATTTCTGCTGCTGAGACCAGCATCCTGGGAGATCCTGAGAACCTCACATCCCTGACGGCGGACAGCCTGGATCTTTCAGAAAAGCACCTTGTGTATTTTGCGGCATCGCCTGTCGTTGACCCGGAGAATCCGCAAAACGGAGAAGGTCTTTACGGAGGTAAAGACACCTCGGAACGCTGTGATCAGGGCGGCGAGGCACTGATGGCAACCACTCTTTTTGCAGCAGGCGTCGGTCCTGTTTCGGAGAGCGAAGATGAAGTGCTGCGATACAGGGGCAGGAACGGAACCATACAGAAAGAGCCGGTAAACGGCAGACTGCAGAATTTCTGCTACAGCAAAAACGACGATTGGTCGATTCCGGAGAATCTGCGCTTTAAACATTCCTATAGCCTGCACGAATCCTACATGCTTCCGACTCCGGCGGATATTGAATATGGAGACAGCGGCGGTACCTATCATTACAATGAGGCTGCGACTGTGGCTGTCAAGGAACAGCTTTTGCAGAAGCGCGGCGTAGAGATTTCATATTGCAGCGATACCTATTTGCCGGGGCAGCAGGGCACAGGTACTTATATCAACAGCGATTTTGCTCACTACACTTACGATTTCATGGGGGCGAAGCATTCGGTCTGCGTGATAGGCTGGGATGACAATTACGCGAAGGAGAATTTCCGGCATATGGTCGGTGATCTGGATGAAGAGGAATCGTTTGAGATTACGACTCCTCCGGAAGACGGCGCGTGGCTTGTGAAGAACAGCTGGGGTTCCGAAGAAGAGAATTTCCCGAACCGCGGCGAAGGTAACTGGGGGATTGTGGATCCGAAAACCGGCAGGCACAGCGGATACTTTTGGCTGTCCTACTATGACAGCAGCATCGATGCACCTGAGGCTCTTGATTTCGAGAAAACCGATGAAAACGTGACGCTTATAACGGACCAGCACGACCTAATGCCGGTAAGCGAGATCCACGCAGCAAACGTCAAAAACAGCGTGCGTATGGCGAATGTATTCAGGGCGGATGTTTGCGAAGAGCTGCAGCAGGTTTCATGTCTTACATCCTATCCCGGCACGGAGGTGACTTTTGACGTATATCTCCTGCAGGAGGGATTCAGTAAGCCGGAGGATGGCATGCTCATGGACAGTGTGACGAAAAGCTTTGATTTCGGCGGATTCCACAAAGTTGAGCTGAACCATCCTTTCACGATCATGAAAGGGCAGTCCTACGCCATTGTTGTAAAGCAGAAAACACCGGAAGGTAAATATGCAGTAAATGTGCAGACGACCATCGGGGCAGGCGTCATCAATAAGAAAGAAAGCTTTCTCATGCTGGACGGCAAATGGAAGGATTTCAGCAGTAAAAGACTGCAGACCTCACTGCTCGGGAAGACCGATGATTACACAGAGGGCGCGGCAGTAGACAACTTCCCGATCAAAGGCTTTGCCGTACAAAAGCCGGACCTTTACATGTTTCTGACGATCGACAATTCTCTGGAACCACCAATGCCGGGGGCGGAAGAGACCCCTGTAAATCTGCTGCTTACCTTTGAGGGTGAAGCTGATGCTGATGTGCCGGGAAATCTGAACATCGAATGGATTCCCGATGAGGGTGCGAAAAAGCTGTTCACATTTATGGAAGGCAGTACCGTAAACCGCAGGATCATCTATCCGAAAAAGTCCGGAAGAGCCAATATTACGGTGAAGGTTGACGGCATCGGAACGCTGATCTATCCAATCAGGATAAGCATACCGCGCGCCGAAATCGAGTCCGTGAAAACGGGCAGCAAATCGCTGAAAGTGAGGGTAGAGAGTCTCAAATACACGGGAATCGAGCATTACGAACTCGCCTACCGCATCAAGGGCACAAAGACCTGGAAGAAAAAATCGTTCAGCGCTTCTTCCGGCGTACTCAGACTGAAAGGCCTGAAGAAAGGGAAACGGTATCAGCTGAAAGTGCGGGCATGGACTAAGGACGCATACGGCAGATATTACGGAAGTTATAGTAATGTCGCCACGAGCGGCAAGGTCGGCCTGACGGAAGCATTGATCTCCGGAGGCTGAGCTCCTCCGATAAGTACGGCGTCGCTCGCTCCAATCAAGCGAGCTTGTTGGAGCTTTGCTCCTGGTTGAATTGTCCTGCTCACTTCGATTAATGACGTGCTATAATAAGATGAAGCAGAATAACGTTTGAAGCAAAAAGGTGTATCGTATGAATAGCATGATTGTTTCGGATAAGAATAAACAGGTTCGTATGAGTCTGTACAATTCTTCACAGGGAATTTCCATGATCGCCCTGATAATCGTAGCGGCTTTTGAGATTATGATGCTTGGATATACGGTTCTTAACGCCGGACTGTACGGGCCGTATATATGGAAATACCGGGTCTATTATCTTTCCCTTCTGGCTGTGGCGGTTTTATATCTCATTTTGAATTCATATGCGAAAAAAGATCTTGAGCACAGATATACGCTGCTTATGGCTGCAAATCCGGCATGCGCGATCTTCTTTTTTGCATGGGCGCTGGCCATAACATTTTCCGATTCTCTGGTCACCGGCCAGGTCGATCCTTCAGTGTTTATGACATTTTCCATGGTCGTTCCGCTGATTTTTTCACTGCCTCCGGCTATATACAGCGTTATTGCCATCGTGTCGGATGTCTTCATGCTGTACCTCATCATTTCTGTAACAGGTGTTGCAGCATCACTCATCAATATTATTGTCTTTTTCGTTTTTCAGTTTGTACTTGGCATTGGTTTTTTACAGCTCAAGATGAATTTGTCTGAACGCATAGTGCAGGAAGAGGAAAACGCAAGGACCGATGTAATGACAGGCCTTCCTAACAGACGCGAATATGAAGAAGAACTGAAACGGATCGGAGAGAAGCCTTTGCCGGATGATCTGCACTACGTGGTCATCGATATCAACGGACTGAAGGACGTAAACGACAGCTATGGACATGAGAGCGGCGATAAACTGATCATAGGAGCTGCCCGGTGTATTGAGAAATGTTTTAGGGATTGGGGAAAACAGTACAGAATTGGTGGAGATGAGTTCGTAATACTGCTCTATGCACAGCAGGATACTGTTGATCAGCTGATAAGCGCTGTTGAAAGAATCACAGAGGAGTGGTCGGAAGACAACGGCATCACATTGAGTATATCCTGCGGCGCTGCCGGCTCCTCCGAATATCCGGGCTATGGAATAACTGAACTTGCCAGGGCAGCGGACGAGAGGATGTATGAAGAAAAAGCGCGGTATTATAAGTCGATAGGTAAGGAGAGACGAAGATATCGGACGAAAGCATCAGATGCTGAAGCATCATAATGAACGGTCTGCAATTGCAGACGGGCAATTGCCTGAAGACAGAAAGCATTTGCTTCTTGTAAAATCTGTATATATCAGATAAATCATATAGAAATGCTCATGTGGCGGTCGTAATATACATAGATACAAAAAGGGAAGCTAATTAAGGGAAAAGAAAAGGAGAGGATTATGAAAAAGAAAAGATTATTCGGCCTCCTGCTCAGCCTTGCGCTGATGCTGGGAATGATGCCTGCGCTCGGTATAAGCATGCCGGCGTATGCAGCTGATCCTGTCAGCTACGACCTCTGGGTCGGCGGCATAGCGGTAACGAGTGATAATGCAGGGAACATCACTGGAGCGACTACTCCGACAGCGAGTTATGATGCTGCTGCCAGGACGCTGACCCTGACCGATTACAGCAGCAACGGTCAGACCCATGCCTTAGGCGGCGGTTCTAATGCTGCGATATATACGGATCTGGATCTGACGATTGTATTGAACGGAAAAAACACTGTACAAAATACATCTGATGGCGGCTTCGGTATTTACGCTAAGAAAAATCTGACTATTAAGGGAAGCGGAGAACTGACCGCTGCCGGCGGCAAAAATATCAACAACTGCGGTATACGTGCTGCTGGTAATGTTGTGATCGAGAACGGCAAAGTCACTGCAGAAGGTAATTATGCCATCTGCAGCGATAAAATGATCAACATAAAGGATGGCGAGATCACAGCAAACGGCGTACTTGAAGGTATTTATGCTTACAGCTCGCTCTTAATAAATGATGGAAAAGTGACTGCCACCGCTACCGCTACCGGCAGCGGTAGCAGTGCCATTTGCAGTGACAAAGATGTGACTATCAATGGTGGAGAGGTGACTGCCACCGCTACATCAGATAATGATATAAGCTACGGCATCTTAGGAGATGATAAAGTCACTATCAGCGGCGGTACGGTGAAGGCTACAGCTAAATCCAACAACACATCAGATAATAAAAACAGCTACGGCATCCATTCGAGCAGTAATAATGTCACAATCAGCAGCGGCGTTGTGACTGCTGATGCCGTGTCAGCCGGCGGCTACAGCTACGGAATCTCTTCGTATTCGCAGAATGTTAAGATCAGCGGCGGCAATGTGACTGCATCGGCTGCATCCGGAAAGAGCGGCGAAAGCCATGGTATCTGGTCGGAATTCAATGATGTGGAGATCAGCGGCGGTAAGGTTACTGCAAGCGCTGCATCAGAAAGCGGTAAAAGCTACGGCATAGGCGCAATTAAAAATATCCGGATCACAGGCGGTGAAGTTACGGCTGAGGCCACATCAGACGCTAATCACAGCTCAGACAATCACAGCCTAGGCATTAGCGCGTACGAATCTAATGTCACTATCAGCGGCGGTACGGTAACATCTACTGCAACTGTCAAATCAGGCAGCGGCAAAGGCTACGGGATCATCGCAGGTAAAATTGTTACAATCAGCAGCGGCACGGTGAAATCCACTGCAACTGCCAATTCAGACAGCTACGGTATATACGCCGAGTACGATGATGTATTTTTCGATGGCGGAGATGTGACTGCTTCCGGAAAGAAAGCTGTCTATACTCTTGCTGATAAGAAGGTTGACCTCGGTGATGGTGTGATCGTTAAGGCGGGCGCAAATGCGGGCAGTGCAACGGATGTGACTTCCACGTTTGCGAAAAATCACGATCAGGCATGGGCTCATATAATGGAGGCTGTATGTATAGTGTCTTTCGATGCGAACGGACACGGCAAGGCGCCTGCTGCGCAGATAATAGCTAATGGCGGCAAAGTCACAAAACCGGAGGATCCTTCCGAAGGAGGCTGGACTTTCGATGGCTGGTATAAGGAGAAGAAATGCGTAAACGCATGGAATTTTGACACCGATACAGTGACAAGAACGATGACGCTGTATGCGAAGTGGAAAGATGATTCAACAGAGGACGTTAAGAAAGTAGTTGATATGATCAGCGCGCTTCCTGCACCGGAAAAGGTGACCGTAAACGATGAAAAGGCTATCACAGAGGCACGCGCAGCATATGACGATCTGTCAGGAAAGCAGAAGACAGATCCAAGTCTCACACCGGCTTTGAAGAACAAGCTTGCTGACTGTGAGGCGGCTCTGGCAGAGGCAAAGAAGAGTGCTGACGAGAAGGCTGCCGAGGCAGTAAGCAAAGATATAAAGAATCTTCCTAAGAGCCCGGCAAAGGCTGACGCGACTAATGCAAGATCTGTCATGGCTGAATATGATAAGCTGACAGCTGCCCAGAAGGCTCTTATCGACGAAGACCTGACTTATCAGATAGCGGAATACAAATATTTCTTCGGTAAGAAAGACGCTGCTGCAAGAAAAGCAAGCCTCAGCTCTGCAAAGGCCATGAAGGGAAGAAAGGCTCAGGTCACATGGAAGAAGAGCTCAGAAGCTACAGGATATCAGCTGGCATACAGCACTTCAAAGAAGTTCACCAATAAGACCACGAAGAAGGTCACGATAAAGAGCAATACTACTGTAAAGAAGACAGTCAAAAAGCTCAAAGCCGGAAAGAAGTACTACTTCAGGGTACGGACTTACACAAGTGTTCATAATCCTATAACGGACAAGAACGAAAATATATCCGGCAAGTGGTCTAAAGTAAAAAAGATCAAAGCAAAATAAAGATCATAAGCAGCGGCTATAAGATAGTTACAGACGGAGAGATTGATGCGGACAGGTTTCAGAGAGCTCTTCAGGATGCTGTTAAAAGCGACATTGCGGATTTTGACGGACAGATTTCTATACACTTGTGTGAATACAAATCAGTAAATGAATAATAAATGATCCCCTTATCGGCAGCAAACCGGTGAGGGGATTTTTCGTGGCTGATTGTCATTATATAGGCGATTTGGTAAAATTATATAAAGTTTATTATTAAGGAGAAGCAATATGAAAATCACATCATTTAATCCTATGATCATTTCTAAATACGCCGACAGTCTGGTTTCGCTCTTCGAAGAACTCGGATTCGAGAAAAGACATAATAAGACTGGCGACAGTTTTTCGGGGAATCGTATGAAGGATGCGAATGGCTTTCATGTCGATGTCGTTGACGCTGAGGTCCCTCAGGACCTTGTATCGATTCGCATGAATGTAAGCAGCTTTGACGAAGCCTATGAAATGCTGACTGCTCGCGGCTTTAAGATCGTTCAGGGCGGAAAGGTTGAGAATACGGGATCTTCCAGATCAGCGATGATGGTATCGCCGTCGGGATTCTCTATCACTGTTGCAGAGCACTTAAAATAGGACAGATCATGCTTCAGCTGAACAAGGAAGAGAAAAAGGTAGAATATCTCGAGCTTATCTATGACCTTGTCTTCGTATACATGGTGGGCCGCAATAACTCGCTTCTCAGCAGCTTTGAGAACGGTTTTTTTTCGGGTGTCGCTTTTCTGGCTTTCGTTATATGCACTCTGACAATAATACAGATATGGCACTTTACGACATATTACATAAACATGTTCGGCCGGAACGGATTGCGTGATCACGTCTTCCTGCTGACCAACATGTATCTGATATATTTCATAGGACAGAGCACGCGTTCCGACTGGCTGGCGTATCAGGCGCAGTATCACATAGCCTGGGCATTGATACTGTTCAACATCGGAATGCAGTACCTGATAGAAATGCGGAATCACATGGGGGATCAGGCAGGCTGCAGGATGTTAAAGAGCATGGCCGGGAGATTGTTTATCGTGGCGGCGATTGCCCTTGCTGCGGGCTTCGTTCCGCCGGAAATGACAGGCCCGGTATCGCTTGCTGCGATAATTACCGGCATCATCCTGACTGCCGTGAACAAAAACAAGATACCTGTAGGCTCAATCGATTTCATGCATCTCAGCGAACGCGCAATGCTTTATGTTGTCTTCACCTTCGGTGAAATGATAATCGTATTATCGGCGTATTTTGCCGGCGACGGCGGTTTCGACTGGAACATTATTTATTTCTCTCTTATGTGCTTTCTTATAGTTGCAGGTCTGTTCGTCTCGTATGAACTCATATATGATCACCTCATTGACAGGGAGATGCAGGACAGCGGCATGCTTTACATGATGATCCACATCTTTATAATTTTTGCACTGAGCTGCATAACTGTATCGCTGGAATTCATGCAGGAGGAAGAGGTGGCGCTGCTGCCCAAGACATTATTCATTACAGCGGCTATGATCGGGTATTATGCATTCCTGTTCTTTACCCGCAGTTATGCAAAGAAAAAATGCGGAATGGATATGAGGTTCATGCTGAAAATGGCAGGGGCAGCGATCGTATTTGCCGTGCTTATGATAGTATTCAGAGAGAACATGCGCCTCAACATATTCATTTCGGTGGCATATGTATGGGGCACAGTTATGGTGCTATACCGCATTATGAAAGTATTTGAATCACATTGCTGATACTGCAAAAATAGATTATCGAAAGCGTTATTTCCTTTTAATGATAGAAATGGGATTTGGAGAGATAGGTAACTGAAAAAGGGGAGTTAAAGTCTTGAAAAAGGCAGATGGAGATATCATAAAAAAGGTCCTGGTTGAAACTGACTCATGTCGCTACGGTAAAGGATCAGAGTGATTGTAAAATAAGAGCTTTGAAAGCAAAACAGACCGGCAAAAAAGGAGGTGCCAGCTGTGAAACGAAAAAACATGACTGTATTTGCATGCATATTGTTGCTGGCATCTCTGTCGCTGCTATGTGCCTGCAGTAAGAGCGCAGAGAAAACCAAAGTAAGAGTTTTGATAGTACCGAAATTCGAAATCAGCGAGATGAGCGGTGATGATATCGGAGAAGCACAGCTCTTTTATGAACATTACTGCGCAGGCTGCGATAAGATCGATATACCGAATTCTGCGCCGACATCACAATTCTATTTTAACGATGAGAACGGTGTGGGAATGCTGGTGACAGGTCCCGGAAAAATGGCAGCCGGTCTGTCGCTGATGTCACTTTTGTCCTGGGAAGAATATGATTTTTCAGACAGCATAATCGTTTCTGTCGGCTGCGGCGGCGGAAACACAGGATCCATGATATTTGGTGATGTTGTGCTTGTCACTGCAGCATGCGATGTTGAACTGGGACATCACACAGACAGCACCGATCTTGAAAACCCGGATTCGGGAATCACCTGGTTTCCGGCAGAGAACACTGTAAAATATGCTTCGCTGCAATTGAATTCCGACCTTTACGACAAGCTATATCCTATGGTCAGGGATTGTCCGCTGCGTACTACTGAGACTTCGAAACGTGTTCTTGCCGAAAACTATCCCGGTGAAAAGTGGGCTGACAGAGAGCCTTTTGTCACGAAAGGAACCGCTGTGACCGGTGACAGCTACTGGAAAGGCGATATTGATCATAATAATGCCTGTTATATTGCAGAATACTATAAATGTCCTGATGCTTATGCTGTTACTGAAATGGAAGAGGTGGCTGTTATGAACGCGGCCAGATGCTTTGGTATGGAGGATCGGGTCGTGTCTCTGCGGGTAATAGTTAATATGGATACCTTTCTCAAAGGGGAAAGTCCCGAAAAGGTCTGGATCGGTGAAGCGAGTTTTGACAGTAAAGTAACGAAAGAAAACACTGAGACACTGGACATATTCAAGTCCGGCATGGAAAACCTGTTTGATGTTGGACAGATCGTGATCGATGCAATTCTTGCAGGAGACTTTGATGAAATTTATGAATAAGGCATCAAACCGGGATCAATGAGGGGAATCCGGCTGATGGAAGAAGATGCAAAATATGAGAAGTTATTGTTAAAATGTTTATGGGGGTAAACAAGATGAACAAGCAGAAAAAAAGAGTAGCAAAACGTTGTCTTTTGGTGATGATGTCTGCAATGATGATCATGGCTTTTTCGGGTGTTTCCGTAATGGCTGCAGAAAGGGCGGACATAGCAGAAGGTTATTATTATATCAAGGCAGCCAACGGGAATGCCAACGGACAGGTGCTCTACTGGAATGAAGATTACGAAGACCAGAACATCTGCATGATGTTTGAGTCAAGCGGCGGGAAACACGCGGATAATGAAGTGTGGTTTATCAGAAAGAACCGTAATTTTGATGATTATTACGGCATCTATCTGGCCAGGACCTACTATGGAGACGAATACTGCAATCGCCTGGAGATAGACAATTTGACGGGCAGGGATCAGCCGTACCTGATGACCACGAAAGGACCTCATGTTTTTTGCGGGCCGTACGGCAATCAGGATGACGCATTCGTGTTTATGAATGAAAAAGGTGATGGCAGCTATACCAACCTTACGATGTGGTCCCACGATGACGGATATAAATTAAACAGACACAAGGAAGTAAAAGTTTTCAAATCCGATCTTATATATATAAACGCAAATAAGGACAGCGACAATAATAATAAGCTGTGGGAGCTTATTCCGGTCAACTATGTAAGAAATCTGGGCCGCACAGCGCCTGCCGTTACTGCTCAGAAGGGCGGAAAGCTGAAAATCGGCTGGGACAAATTACGCAATAAGTTCAAGGACAGCGAAGTATGGCAGAATGCTGAATATATTGAGATACAGTACAGTACGGATAAGGCTTTCCTGAAGAATGTAAAGACTAAGACTATCAAAAAAGGTACGTTTGATAAGGAAAGTGCCAAATCCAAACTGTCTAAGCTCAAAATAAAGAAAACTTATTATATCCGTGCACGCCTGATCGATAAGGACGGTGTTGCCTCCAACTGGAGCAAGACGGCTGAGATCAGGACAAAAAAATAGCCCGGGGATCATATATGGCGAAGTTTGTTACAAGGGATAATAAAAGCATCAGAATCAAAGTCGATCCCAAGGATGAAAAACTGATGGAGCTTTTGCGCGATGCGATTCCGAGACTTTCATATGATGAGATTCTTGACGGAGGACTCGAGAAAAGATTAAAGGATGCGGCTGCAGACATTGGGTCAATAAAAGTCTCGACTGACGGGGACATAAAAGATATACTGTTAAGCAAAGCGATTTTTGATGCAATTTCAAAGCCGATGGGAATGTAAGCAATAATAGTAAACAATAATATGGTCAGTAATATGAAGGAATACCGTTTTTCAGAAGAACAATTGAGTTTTATAGAGAGGATGCGTCAGCCTTTTGTCGTATGTCAGTTTATGGAGAAAAGTGTTGTGACGCTTGCCGTATCGGATGGATTCTGCGAGCTGTTCGGCTATAAAGACCGCGCGCAGGCATATACAGACAAAAATCAGAATATGTTCAGGGATATCCACCCGGAAGATACCGCAGGCTTCAGGAATGCTGTTCTGAGGTTTGCAACTGAGGATGACAGACTGGATTTGACCTTTCGCACAAAGAAGAATGATGTTCCCGGATACAGTATAATCCATGTGATCGGTGAACATGTGGATGAAGGAGACGGTATCAGACTGGCTCATCTCTGGTTCTCGGATGAGGGAGAATATAAGAACGAAGACGGAGATAATCAGAATCTTGCGATGAACAAGACTTTCCATGAGGACAGCCGTGACGATGCACTGCATTTCGACTATCTGACCGGTCTTCCTAATCTGGGCTTTTTCTTTGAGATGGCCGAAGTCGGAAAAAAATTCATTCAGGATCAGGGCGGAATACCTGCGCTTCTATATATCGATTTCAGCGGAATGAAGCATTTCAACCACAAATACGGATTCGCTGAAGGTGATGTAATGCTGCGCAGTTTTGCTCGTCTTATCAGCAAGACTTTTCTCGCTGTTCACTGCTGCCATATCGGTTCTGACCATTTTGCTGCTGTTGCAGATGAGAACGGACTTGAGGATAAGCTTTCCCGTTTTTTTGAGGAATGGCAGAGGATAGGAGACGGAAAGTACCTTCCGATCTGTGTAGGCATATATTCGAGCAGCTTCGAGAATGTACCGGTCGGCATGGCATATGACAGAGCAAAGATTGCCTGTGATGCTCTAAAGGGAACTCTTTCCTCGTCATTCAATTATTACAGTGAAAAGCTGAACGAAAAAATCGAAAAACAGCAGTTCATTCTCGATAATTTTGAGCGCGCGCTGTCCGAAAAGAGGATACAGGTATATTATCAGCCGATAATGAGAGCTGTTAATGAGAAGGTATGTCATGAGGAGGCTCTGGCGCGCTGGATCGATCCGGAAAGAGGATTCCTTTCTCCTGCTGACTTTATTCCTTATCTCGAAGATGCCGGCCTGATCTACAAGCTGGATCTGTATGTGCTTGAGAGAATACTTGAGGACATCAAACTCAAGGAATCCAAAGGTCTGTATACCGTTCCGCACTCTGTCAATCTCTCACGCGCTGATTTTGATGCCTGCGATATGGTTGAGGAGATCAGACAGCGTGTGGATGCATCCGGCATCAGCCGCGACAGGATCAGTATCGAGATCACGGAGAGTATTATCGGCAGAGATTTTGATTTTATGAAATCACAGGTTGAACGCTTTCAGGCATTGGGCTTCCCTGTCTGGATGGATGACTTTGGCAGCGGATACTCTTCTCTTGACGTCCTGCAGAGCATCAAGTTTAATCTGCTCAAATTTGATATGGGGTTTATGCGTAAGCTCGATGAAAGCGATGACGGCAGGATCATACTGACCGAATTGATGAAGATGGCCATGGCTCTTGGCATCGATACGATATGCGAGGGAGTTGAGACCGAAGATCAGGTACGTTTCCTGCAGGAGATAGGCTGCTCAAAGCTGCAGGGATTCTATTACAGCAAACCGAAGTCTCTTGAGGAAGCGCTCGAATATCACCGCAGTCAGAAGACGGGCGGCTACGAAAATCCTGAAGAGTCGGCATATTATGAACTTGTATGCGGCGTGAATCTCTATGATGTAGGCGTCATTGCCCGTGAAGAGAAGACTACTCTCCGGAATACATATAACACGCTGCCGATGTGCATTATAGAAATCAATGATGACAAGACACGTTTTGTACGCACTAACCAGTCTTACCGTGATTTCTTTATGCGTTTCTTTGGCCTGGATCTGTCAAATCTCGGGCCGGAATTCGTTAAATATGACGATGCATTCACGTACAATGTGGTGAAGACATGCTGTGAGCAGGGCATCCGTACATTTTACGATGAAAAGATGCCGGATGGCTCAGTCATTCATTCCTTTGCCCGCCGTATCGGTATCAATCCGATCAACGGAAATATTGCAGTAGCGATCGCTGTACTCTCCATCAGGGAGCCGGATGAGAAACTGATGGTCGAACAGGTGCTTTCTGTTATCGAGGAATTCGGTGAAAGCATGCCGGGCGGCTTCTTCATCTACAAGGCTGATGAGACCGAAGAACTGCTGTACGCCAACAGGGCGGTTTGTGATATTTTCGGCTGTAATGATCTCGACGAGTTCAAGGAACTGACCGGATTTACATTCCGCGGAATGGTACATCCGGAGGATTACAAAAGGATCTCCGTTTCGATTGAGGATCAGGTGAGAGACAGTAAGTCGGATCTTGATTTTGTTGAATACAGGATAATACGCAAGGACGGCGAAGTCCGATGGCTTGACGATTACGGTCACTATATTGAATATGATGATGAGAACAGCCTGTATTATGTCTTTATTTCGGATATAACGGATAAGTATGAACAGGAGCAGTCTGACAAAGCTCTGCATGACGCTGTTATTGAGGCTCTGACCAAGGCTTATGATTCGGTTTGGCTTATCGATGATATTGAAACCGAACATTTTGAGCTGTTTCGCATAGACCAGGAAATGAAACATCTCATCCCGGCCAACAGTGCAATTAAGATCGAAAAGTTCTCTCAGGCTCTTAGCTTCTATTCCAGACTTGTACTTGAGGAGGACCGTCAGAGATTTCTTGATGATGTAAAAGCAGAAAATATCGCAGAAAACACAAAAAACATGCTGATGTATACTGTGCCATTCCGCAGAGTCTTCGATGATGGTGTCCGCTACTACAAACTGGAATTCACCAGACTTGATCTGCCTGACAGAAAGGACTGCATAGTGGGCGGCTTCAAGAATGTTGACGAAGAGGTACGAAGGATACAGAAGATCCAGAATAGTCTGGATCAGCGTTCTGCAGTGGTCGAGGCTCTGGGCCGGCCTTATGATTCGGTATGGCTCATTAACGATATGGAGACACAGCAGTTCGAGCTGTACCGTGTTGATGGAAACGAGGCCCATCTGCTGCCTACTCTTGAAGCTGAGAAGATCCCGAGATTCTCGGATGCTCTTAAATATTATTCACGATTTGTGCTGGAGGAAGACAGACAGCGTTTCCTCGATGCTGTATCTCCTGACAGCATAAGCAAAAACACGGAGAGTATGATGACATATTCAGTGCCTTTCCGCAGAGTATTTGAAGATGGTCCCCGTAACTACAAGGTCGATTTTACCAGGCTGGATCTCGGAAGCGGAGAAGTCAATATCATTGCCGGTTTCAAGGATATTGATGAAGAGTCGAATAGGGGATAAATTACGGAGGAAGAGTTTTTTAGGAAAAATGGCAATTGCATTTAATGCAGCAATAATAGTTTTTGAATTGATCGGACTCAGGATAAGCGCGCTTGACAGAAAATGGATGATACTGGTGTATTATACTCAGTTATCCAATATTATCACGCTTTTTACTTCATGTGTTTTTGTTGTTACAGGAAGCAATGCCGTCACGATCACGCTCAGATATGTCAGCACCTGCATGCTGACTATGACTCTGCTGGTCTCTTTGTTCGTGCTTGTCCCTATGGGTGCGGGATTCAAAAATATGATGCTGTCGGGCAATGGACTGTATCATCACACCATCTGTCCGATACTGTCATTCACATCATATTATCTGTGGGAAGAGCATTCACATCTCTGGATACTGCCGGTGATACTGACATTTGTTTACGGGGTCGTTATGCTGATACTGAACGGAACAGGTAAGTATGACGGACCGTATCCGTTCTTTCGTATACATAAGCAGAGCAAAGCTGCGACCGTTATGTGGATCATTATTCTGATAGCCATTATAGCAGGCATTTCGATACTTATCAGCAGTACTGCGATCTGATCACAGATAAGCGTATAGGCTTAAACAGAGTCATAGCGGGGACTGTAAACCCGTTGTTTTAATATGCTGGGGATATCCGGCGTGTGTTCAATTGTATATTTGAGGTCGTTTTGTATATATGTATCGAATGGCGGCAATAATCCTGCGAAATGTGATATACTTAAAAATACTTAAGCGGGTTTAATCAGATAGGCATTGTTTTTATGCCTGAAAAGACAGGGTGATTTGATGCAGAAATTTTTCAGGAAAAAATGCATATTGATGATCGTATTGGCGGCAGTTCTTGCTTTGGCTGCATGCTCTTCTGATGCGCCTGCAAATGAATCATCTGAGAACAAAACTGCTTCTGATACGGCAGAGTCTGCGAGCAGCGCAGTGGATTTTGACCATGAACTGGATTCGTATAAGCCGAAGAAGGATAATTATAATTTTTACTTTACATATAAGACGGTGCATCCGTGGTGGGATGCTGTTGCTCTTGGTATGGAAGAGGCCCAGAGACAGTATCTGGATAAGGGTATAACCATCACCTACGAGTATATGGCTCCTGAGGGAGCTTCTGCAGAGGATCAGATAAAGAGGCTTCACGCAGCAGAGAAGGAGGATTTTGACGTTATCGGGGTAGATGTCGCGGATGAAAAGGTAATTTCACCGGTCATCGATGAGATGATAAGCTCCGGGACAAAGGTCATGACTTTTTCGAGCTCTGATGCTGCCGAAGGCTGCAGGAGGATCGCATATGTCGGTAATACTCACAATTATCAGGACGGCGCTGATCTGACAGAAGCACTTTGCAAAAAACTGGATTACAGGGGCAAGGTTGCGATACTTGTGGGAAGTGAAGGCGCGCCGTGCCATGAAGACAGGGCAAGAGGCGCTGCGGATACTATTGCAAAATACAGCGATATGCAGATCGTAGCGACAGAGTATGACAGGGATTCTGTTGACCGTGCATATGATCTCACATTGAAGATACTAAAAGACAATCCGGATCTGGATGGTATCATCTGCTGCAATATGAGTAATCCGGTCGGCGCGGCCAGAGCGATCACGGAAAAGAAAAGCGACGCTGTTATCGTAGGCATGGATCATGATGAGGAAGCACTTCATTATCTGGACGAAGGAGTGATCTACTGTCTGGGAGTACAGGACTGCTATTCAATTGGCTTTGATACTATACAGGTTGCAGTCAAGATTGCAGACGGAAAAAAACCGGGCAAGCTGTTCCCTGAAAAGACAAATGAGATCACGACTATAATCTATCAGGAGGATGCGGCTCTGATGCTCGAGCTGCTCTATGGTGCTGTCTGATGAAAAAGAAGCAGATCACTAACAGAACAATAGTACTGACAGCTGTCATAGGCAGCTTATTAGTCATGGCTGCAGTGATTGCAAATTCGATATGGTCAACTAAGCAGACTGCTTCTGCGACCGATGAAGCTGTTTCGGCTGTCAGCTCCTTTTATCTGGAAGCGATGGCTGACCGCAATGCAATGTCGGTGACGAATCAGATCAATATAGCATTCGATGAGATGGAGAAGGCTGTGGCATATATCGAAGAAGAGGACGTCGATTCGCAGGAAGAGCTTCGTGAAACTATCGGCAAGATCAAATCTCTGCTGTCGCTTAACAGACTGGCGCTGGTGGATATAGATAATATCGTTTATACGCAGTATACGACATATACAGGCAGGAGCCGTTATGGTTTCCTGGCTGAAGAACAGTTGAGCGGTCCTACAGTTGACACCGTTTCGCTGTATGGCTCTTCAAAGCAGCTATGTCTTGCTATCCCGACACCGGGGCTTAGGATTATGGGAAAAACCATCAAGGCATGCTTTGTTCAGATCGATATCAAAGACATAGTCGATATGCTAGCTGTCGATGACAAGGGCAGGACGTATTTTTGCATATATTCGAAAAACGGAGGGAATCTTTCCGGAACCGAGCTGGGACCGGTAATTTCAAAGCAGAATTTCTTTGATGCGACCGAGGGAAAATTGCCTGAAGATGTCTGGGAAAAGGCACGTGATAATTTTGAAAAAGAGAAAAACGGAAGTGTGACTTTTTCTCATGACGGAAATGATATAACGCTGTTTTACGTGCCTATAGAAGGCACAGGCTGGGAGCTTGCTGTTCTGATACAGGAAAGTGTGATCCTTGATCAGATACATGGGATAAGTGAAAGAAATATAAGAAACAGCAGGAATCAGATAATATTCACTCTCGTTGCAGTCCTGCTGCTTGCCACTGTTCTGCTGCTGGAGTTCAGGGCTCTGACCCGTCATAAGCTCGAAGAAGAAAAGGAAAACAGCAGGGCTTTGCACAAAATGGCAAACACAGATTCGCTTACAGGCGTAAGGAACAAGCATGCTTATACCGAGAATGGAGCTGCATTGAATCAGCAGATACAGAATAAAGAGATACAGAAGCTGGCGGTCATCGTATGTGATATAAACAGACTTAAGGAAGTTAATGATACTCAGGGCCATGCAGCGGGGGACAAGCTGATAAAAGATGCATGTGCTTTGATCTGTGAGCAATTCTCCCATGGTGCAGTCTTCAGGATAGGCGGTGATGAATTTGCAGTTATCCTTAAGGACCGCGGTTTCGACTCAATGACTGAAGATATTAATGAATTTAACCGTATCGTCGAAGCAAACAATCAGGAAGGCTCCGTTGTTGTATCTATCGGATGGTCGATTCTGGAGCCGGATGATCATAACCTGAGCGATATATTCGAAAGAGCTGATCAGATGATGTATGAGCGCAAAAAGGAGCTGAAGGCTATGACACCTGCTCGCTGATATACAGATGAATCAGGAATACTAAGAGATATCAGCGACAGATATCTCTTTTAATTTGATTTGCAATTTTGAATGGGAATTCAGTATAGCATTTGATACAATTAGCTGTAGATGAGCGGCATGATCGCATTTTGTAATTAACGGTGACAGACTATGACCAATAATGAAAACAGCCGTAAGGATAACAGCCGTAAGGAAAAGACGCTTAAGAAAAGCATAATCTCAGGAACAGTTCTGTTTATCGGACTGCTGTGTGTTGTTTTGAGCGTTGTGCAGTACAGACAGTACAGGCGGCTGATCGATTCAGGATATGAATCGTTTATACTTGAGAATATTGCTTTGATAATATTGCTCGGTGCGGGCTTTGCACTGGTTTTCCTGCGCTGGAGCGGGAAGAATATAACTGATCCTATCGAACAGCTTGAGAGCAGCGTAGTTGATTATGCGTCCAAGTGCCGGGATCAGAGGGATCCGGGAGCGCTCAAAATAGATGTTCCGGATATTAATACGGATAACGAGATCTCAAGGCTGGCTGATGCGGTCTCTCAGATGAGCGAGGCGATGCAGGTTTATGTGAAGAACACGGCTACCGCGGAAGATGCGGCGCGTGACGCCGAAACTATCGCGGAGCTGCAGGAATCCATCAATGCTTTGTTCAATAATATGCCCGGCATGAGTTTTTCGAAGGATGCAGAAACCGGAGAATACCTTGCCTGTAATCAGGCTTTTGCCGAATACGCGCATAAACAAAGCACGGAAGAGGTTCAGGGCCGGATCGATGCGGAGATGTTCGATCCCGCTACTGCAGAGCATTTCTCCGAAACCGATCGTATAACGCTCTCAATGGATGAGCCCTATATCTATTATGAGGATGCCAGAGACGCTGTCGGCAATCCGCATCATCTGCAGACGACAAAGCTTAAATACGTCGATCCTTCGGGACGTCTGTGTGTCATGGGAATGTGTGTGGATGTTACGGATCTGCGCGCACAGACGCAGGCTAACCGCATGATCACGGCTATGGCTTCTGACTATCGCAGTGTTTATTATGTCGATCTTGATGAGAATGACGCCGTATGCTATCAGGATGATCCGTCCGATGACGACCAGACGCCGAAAGGATTCCATTTCCCGTACCTGGAGCGTGTCAGATGGTATGGTGAACAGTTTGTAGCTGATATGTACCGGGAAGGATTTATGGACTTTATAGATCCCGACAATATACGCAAGCGTCTGGCTACAGAGCCGATCATCGCCTATCGCTATCTGGTAAACAGAGGAGGACGTGAATATTATGAAATGATACGCGCTGCGGGCGTGAGGCGCGC
The DNA here is from genome assembly GCA_902774265.1 of uncultured Eubacteriales bacterium. Classification (GTDB taxonomy): domain Bacteria; phylum Bacillota; class Clostridia; order Peptostreptococcales; family Anaerovoracaceae; genus Crickella. The sequence goes on along the minus strand of CACYHR010000020.1, from coordinate 93,531 downwards.
TGAGGAGCGTGACGACCATATGGTTCACGCCATCGGCCTCGGTTTCACAACTATCGATGAGGAAATGCGCGAATCGATGGCGAGGAACGAAGCTCTTGCACAAGCACTTGATGTCGCAGAGGAGGCGAGCAAGGCAAAGACAAATTTCCTGTCGAACATGAGCCACGAGATACGAACTCCGATGAACGCCATCATCGGACTCGATACACTTGCGCTGCATGACGAATCTATTTCTGCAGAGACACGCGAATATCTGGAAAAAATCGGCGACAGCGCGAGGCACCTGCTTGCTCTTATCAATGACATACTTGATATGAGCCGCATCGAGTCAGGACGCACGGTTCTTCGCAAGGAGGAATTCTCCTTCAGCGCGATGCTCGAGCAGATCAATACCATGGTTAGCTCACAGTGCGGCGACAAAGGCCTGCACTATGAGTGCCGTCTGCTCAGCCGGATCGATGATTATTTTATCGGCGACGATATGAAGATCAAAGAGGTGCTGATAAATATTCTTTCCAATGCCATCAAGTTCACTGATGCGCCGGGGAATATTACTATGAGCGTCGAAAAGACTGCTGTGTTCGGAGATCAGTCCACGCTCAGATTCTGCATCAAAGACACGGGCATCGGTATGGACAAGGAGTTCCTGCCGAAGATCTTTGATACTTTTTCACAGGCGGACAGCAGCCGCAAGAGCAAATACGGCTCCACGGGCCTCGGAATGGCGATCTCAAGGAATATCGTGGAGATGATGAACGGATCGATTTCCGTGGAATCAGAGAAAGGCGTGGGTTCGGAGTTCACCGTCGTTATCACGCTCAGGAATGCTGAGCATGAGGGACCAGGGCGGGAGAATGCCATTGATCCGAATATGCTGCATGTGCTCGTTGTGGACGATGAGGAGATCACGGCAGAGCATGCCAGAATGATACTCGAGGAGGCCGGTATACGGACGGATGTATGTATGAGCGGTGATGACGCACTGCGGATGCTGGAGCTGCAGCACGTCAAGCAGGAGCCGTACAATCTGGTGCTGCTTGACTGGAAAATGCCTGAGAAGGATGGCATAGAGACTGCGAGAGAGATACGCGAACGCTATAACAATGAAACAACAGTTATCATCCTTACCGCATATAACTGGGATGAGATCGCGGATGAAGCTGCGAGCGCCGGCGTTGACAGTTTCCTGGCCAAACCGCTGTTTGCGGGCAATGTTATCAGCGAATTCGAGAGGATAGCCCATCGTAACAATATGAGCCTGTTCAGGGAAAAGAACAGGGCGGAGCTGGAAGGACGCCGCATACTGCTTGCAGAGGACATGGAGATCAATGCTGAGATCATGATGGACGTTCTGGAAATGGAGGATATGGAGTCGGATCATGCCGAGAACGGCAAAATCGCCGTGGAGATGTTCGAAAAGAGCGAGCCGGGTACATATTCGGCAATACTCATGGATATACGCATGCCGGTGATGGACGGTCTCGAAGCAGCTGAGGCGATACGTGCGCTGGACAGACCTGATGCGAAACGCATCCCTATTATAGCTCTGACTGCGAACGCCTTTGACGAGGACGTGCAGCGTTCACTTCAGGTCGGAATGAACGCTCATCTCAGCAAGCCTGTTGAGCCCGATCACCTGTATCAGACTCTGCAGGAGCTGATATATGAAGCCGAAAACCTGTAAGGTTTTATATGTATTTCACAATTAACACTCGCAGGTGTATTATGCATCTAAGAGCGAAATACATCTGCGCAATCAGCATTCGGCGGAGAGAAGATGCAATGCACGAGTACGCGGCAGTTCGAACGCAAGGAGCCCGGCAGCCCGAGGCAAAGCCGAGTCTGCAAACTACTCGTGAGAACAGAGCGGCGGAGTAGCAGTGCACTGAACGCAGCCCATGATGATAAGCAGAGTATTTAGCGTTTTAAGAATCCGGGATGTTAACGGAGTTGATAACATAATGTTTATATAATAAAGGAGGGTATGAAAATGGCTAACAAGTATGAAGGAACACAGACGGAAAAGAATCTGATGGCGGCTTTTGCCGGCGAGTCCGAGGCAAGGAACAAGTATACTTATTTTGCATCAAAGGCTAAGAAGGAAGGCTTTGAACAGATATCAGCGCTTTTCCTGAAGACTGCGGATAATGAGAAGGAACATGCCAAGATGTGGTTCAAGGAACTCGAAGGCATAGGAGATACTGCCTCGAATCTGGCAGCAGCTGCTGACGGTGAGAATTACGAGTGGACCGACATGTATGAAGGTTTTGCAAAGACTGCAGAGGAAGAAGGCTTCAAAGAACTTGCAGCAAAATTTCGCATGGTAGCAGCGATCGAAAAGCATCATGAAGAGCGTTACCGCGCACTTCTTCATAATGTAGAGGCACAGGAGGTGTTTGCAAAGAGCGAGGTCAAGGTGTGGGAATGCAGAAACTGCGGTCACATCGTAGTCGGCACCAAAGCTCCTCAGATCTGCCCGGTCTGCGCTCATCCGCAGGCATACTTTGAGATCCACGCAGAGAACTACTGATCCGGTTTTGTGAAATCTGATTGCAGACTCCGGGAGTCCCACGCCTCTAAGGCGGGGGATCCCATTTTTGACTATCAGCGGCGGGTCACGATCCCCCGCTGATGGTCTCAGGAGCTGAACGAAATGGAGTATGGATATGCTTAAGATTTATTGTTATGACCGCTGTTCTACCTGCAAAAAGGCTCTCAAATGGCTGGATGAAAAAGGCATCAGTTATGAGACTGTCGATATCAAAGCTGATCATCCGGATGCTGATGATCTGAGAAAGTATTATGCTGTGAGCGGTCTGCCGCTGAAACGCTTTTTCAATACGAGCGGAATGATCTACAGGGAAATGGAGCTCTCGAAAAAGCTGCCGGATATGTCTGAGGACGAACAGATAGAACTGCTTGCTTCTGACGGGATGCTTGTCAAAAGACCTCTTGTGATCGGGGATGGTTTTGTTTTGACAGGATTCAAAGAGGCTGAATGGGCGGATAGGCTGTAACTGTTCAGCCTATGACTCCGGCTGTTTACTGAGTATTAATTTATATATATTTGCACATAGGACATAAATGAAAAGATTACGTATCATACACAGATTATTGAAGCAGACAGGCGCGCACAGGATACTTCTGGGGTATATCGCGATGTTTTTTGTGTGCGCTGTCATTATCTGGATCAGAGAACCGGGAATCGAATCATTTGGCGACGCTATATGGTACTGTTACGCTGTGGTCACGACTATCGGTTTTGGTGATGTGATCGTGACAACGCACTTAGCAAGGATCGTTTCATATATACTGTCAATTTATTCAGTTATGGCTGTAGCGATCATCACGGGTGTGGTTGTCAATTATTACAATCAGGTAGTTGAAATGAGACAATCCGAGACCATCACAGCTGTGCTTGACAGACTCGAGCATCTTACGGATATGAATCAGGAAGAGCTTGAGAAACTATCCGAAACGATAAGGACCATGCGCAGGAGACGGTAGATCCGAACAAGACGGTAATGTTACCTGTGAACTATCGCTTAAGAACATATGCATGCCATAGAAAATACGGAATATTGTAACCATACCTCTTGATGAGCCTTTGCGGTTCCTGAATTAAACGGTATAACCATTCGAGATCATGTTTTTGCATCCATTCAGGGGCACGGTCGATTTTACCGGTATAAAAATCAAAAGCTGCACCGACGCTGATCATAAGCCCTTTGATAATGCCCTGGTGTCTGGCGGCGAAAAAGGGACCTTTTGGCGCACCGAGACAGAACCAGACGAAATCAGGATGTGTCGAGTTTATTTCATCTACTATTTTTGCATCCTCTTCCGGACTGAGGTCACGATACAGTGAAGGGTGCATCCCGGCTATTTTAATGCCGGGATAGTCTTTATTCAGCTTTTCATACATCAGATCGAGGGTTTCCTGAGTGTTGCCGTAGAAGTAGTGTGATAATCCATGCGCTACTGAGACTTCAAACATTCTGAGCATCAGATCAGGACCCGTAATGCGTTCCATTTCGCTGTGTCCGTGTTTGCGGCCGAATGTGACAAGGGGAGCGCCGTCAGGTATTGTCAGCACGCCGCCATTCTGGCAACGCGAAAAATCAGGATCTTTCAGAGACATTACTATCTCATTAGTCGCTGAGACAGTAATATAGTCGCCTGAAAGATCTTTTATATTGTTAACTATAAAATCCGCAAGCTCATTCATATTGCTGACGAGTATTGCTGAGCCGAGGATATCGCATGTTTTGAGATTCGATGTGTCGGCTTTTCTTACAAATTCCTGCCGGTATACCGGGGTTTGTTTGTTGCTGGCGCTTTTATTCATCATAACTGCTTCATTAGTTTACTGAGGTAGTCAACTATATGTAATACTTTGTCCGGATCTCCCTGATTCCTCATCTCTATAGAAACAAACCGATTATAATCAGCTCTGCTGAGAGCCCGGAGAAAGATCCTGTGCTCATCACGTTCTTCGATGCATTCCAGGCCGTTCTCACTTATATGCACATGGTTGACTACCGGTAGGGCGGCTCTTATGGAACAGAATCGTGTTTCCGGCGGCATGATGTTCAAGATAGATGATGATCCGCGCATAATCGGCTCCGAAAAAAAGGACAGTCAGGGCCGGCCGTGTGGCATCGGCAATTTCATCAGAAATACTTCCATTGATGAGTTTCCGCAGTTCTGGAATGTACTGAAGGGTGATATGTCGCTGGTAGGTACCAGGCCGCCGCTTCCTGATGAGTGGGAAAAATACGATCCGCATCACAGAGCGAGAATGACGGTAAAACCGGGTATTACCGGACTCTGGCAGATAAGCGGACGAAGCGATATCACGGATTTTGAGGAAGTTGTCAGACTCGACATGGAATACATTGCAACATGGGATATAAAGCTTGATGTAAAGATACTGCTCAAGACTGTAGGGGTGGTATTCAAAGAGAGCGGAGCGAGCGGCAGATAAAGCAAGTGTTTAAGACTGTTCCGCTTTGTGGTCGCAGTTTATTGCTGCGCTTTGTAGTCGTGATGGGAAAATATAAGAGGAAAGACAGAAAAAGCAAACTGTTTGTTATTATATCCGTGATCCTGATTATTATATCCGCATCCGCAGCAATCCGGATGTGGTCTGTTCATTATCCTGCCGGCTTTAACGGAGCTCTGAGAGTAAAAAACGGAAAGATAGTAAATCGTTTCGGCAGGCCTTTTGTTTTGCAGGGTGTTTCTACAAACAGTCTGCAAACAAACGGACAGTATATAGATAAAAAAGGATTCAGAGAACTTAAAAATAAATGGAATGTAAACTGCGTCCGTTTAAGTTTAAAGACATATGGTGATGACGGATACTGCAGAGTGGATGATAAAACCCGGGCAGAGTTAAACTCGAAGATAAGATGGGGTGTTCAGTGCGCAACTGAATGCGGACTGTATGTGATCATAGACTGGCACATTCTTGAAGACAGGAATCCGAATAGATACCGCAGTTACGCATTGGAGTTTTTCTCTAAAATGGCACAAAAGTATAAAAATCAGAGTAATGTGATTTTTGAAATATGCAATGAACCAAATAACGGTACTACATGGACAGACGTAAAGGAATATGCAGAATCCGTGGCCGGAGAAATCAGAAGTAAGGATAACCGGTCGCTGATCATCACCGGGACACCCGATTGGTGCCAGCAAATAACGGATCCTCTGTATGATCCGGTAATTGATCTTAATACGGCGTATTCCTATCACTTTTATGCCGCGTCTCATAAGGAAGAATACAGAGACAAATTGCGGACTGCTTTAGAAGCAGGACTGCCGGTCGTTGTCAGCGAGTTCGGTATCAGCGAACATACCGGGGATGGGAAATTGGATCCGGAAGAGGGAGAAAAGTGGCTGAGTTTACTGGATCAGTATGATGTAGGAAGAATATGCTGGAGCCTGTCAAAAGGAAAAGAATCATCCAAAATCTTTAAGGAGAATTGCCCGAAGACCAATGGCTGGGAGGATGAGGATCTGACTGAATACGGGATGTGGATACGGGAACAGTATAACAAGCGCCGATGGAACCCGGTATTGTAGCCGTACGCTGATACCTGCCTGTTGCTCCGGAGCAAAACAGTTATAAATATCACCAAATAATCACCAAGAATGGTTATTGTTTGGTGATATTTGATTGACGAAAGTATACAGATATGGTAATATAGTGTTTCAAACAATTGTTCTTGCGATGCGGGATCGGAGATTAATGCGGGATCAGTAAAGCAGCCTGCTGCATACCTGAACTTACAGAAATAAAGTGAGGTGATCGTTATGATGAAGATCAGTGAATTGATTGAACGCAAGAAGGAGCTCGGATATACGAATGCTATGATCGCAGATAAGTCGGGAGTCCCGCTCGCTACGGTACAGAAGATATTCAGCGGCAAAACAAAGCATCCGAGATGGGATACTCTTATTGCTCTGGAAAAAGTCCTGTCGCCTTATGATCTCAGCATGGCGACTTACATAGTCAGAGAGGAAATGTCAGAGTATACTCCGATGTCGGACAGACAGTTCAAAAAGGAGACTGACGAGCGCTGGCCGAGGCAGGGACATTATACCCTTAAGGACTATTATGCGCTGCCTGATGAGATGCGTGTGGAACTCATTGACGGCGTTATATATGATATGACTGCTCCGCGCAGGATCCATCAGGAGATACTCGGAGAACTGCATCTTGCTTTTGCTGCATGCGTCAAGGAGCATAACAGGAATCATGACACAAAATGCAGGGTGTATTTTGCTCCGATAGATGTAAGACTGTTCATGGATGATAAGAACATGTTCGAGCCGGATCTCGTGATACTCTGCCATGAGGATGATAACGAACTTCGCATAGAAGGCGCGCCCGAATTCGTACTCGAGGTGCTGTCGCCGTCAACGAGGAGCAAGGACTGCCTGATCAAGCTTAACAAGTATATGGAAGCCGGAGTTTTCGAATACTGGATAGTTGACCCTTTGCGCAAGAGAATTATGGTGTATAATTTCAGGGAGGATGTAGTTCCCGAAACATATTCTTTTGATGATGTGATTCCGGTGGGCATATCGGACGGCGAATGCAGTATAGATTTCGGAGAGATACGGAGAGAACTGGGAATTTAACATGCCATGATGATAAGCAGAGTGTTTCGCATCGTTTATGATTCCGGTATGATTCCGGCCGTTCTCTGAAATGTTATCGGAAGTATTCGGATATAGCGAAAGGAAAAAGCATAGAAAAAGCATGATAGACAGAGAGGTGTAATTGTTATGAAAAAAGTGATAGTTTTTATGGCGGACGGCATGGAAATGTGTGAGTGCCTGATAGTTGTGGATCTGCTGAGAAGGGCAGGTACGGAAGTTACTACTGCATCAGTTATGGGCAGGACTGAGGTCAAATCCTCTCACGGAGTTATGATCAGTGCTGATGTTCTGGCTGAGGATGCAGACTATGAGTCGGCTGACATGATAATACTGCCGGGCGGAACTGTAGGCACAGCTCATCTTGCATCAAGCGAAGTGGTAAAGGAGCAGTGCCTGATATTCAGCCGGGATAAATATATTGCGGCTATATGCGCTGCGCCGACAGTGCTTGCAGGGCTCGGTCTGCTTGAAAACAGGAGAGCGACATGCCATCCCGGAGTTGAGGAAAACATGGCGGGAGCGCTGCTGACACACTCCGGCATTTCAGTTGACCATAATATTATTACCGGAAGAGCCCTCGGGGCGAGCTTCGACTTCGGATTAAGGATCGCAGAGATACTGGAGGGCCCTGACGCGGTACACAAGGTCAGGCAGGGTATCTGCTATGAAAAGCAGGTATAAGGTAAACCGGCAGTGCAAAGTAATTGCTCCGGAGCAAACGGGAATGGCCGGAATATTATGTTCAGAAATAATGCACGGCTTATGAATAGCTGATGTACAGTTGCTGTATGGTGTGATGAATGCTTACAGTAAATGAAATCCGGTATGAGAGAAGAAAGAAAAAATGACAGATAACAGATCGCTTGAAACAAGAAAACTTGAAATTAGAAAAATTGAAGAAAAGGACAGAGCGATAGTTCTTGGGATGATGAGGGTATTCTATTCGTCGGATGCTGTATGGTCTGAAGGTTCTGAAGATATATTCATAAGAGATATAGATGAATGCATTTCAGATTCACCGTTCCTTAACGGCTATGTATTTGAGGATACATCGGGACGTGTAAGAGGCTATGCTATGACTGCTCACAGCTTCAGCACGGAATTCGGCAAGCCATGCATATGGATAGAGGATATCTATCTCGAAGAAGGGGTGAGAGGCATCGGCACCGGATCTGCTTTTCTGGATTATCTCAAGGTGAAATATCCGGATTCTGTGCACCGGCTTGAGACCGAAGCGGAGAACAGCCGGGCTGTAAGAGCATATGTAAAGAACGGATTTGAAATAATTCCTTATCGTGAAATGTTCAGAAATATGTGACAGTTCTCCGGGGCCGGTAAAATAATCATGGACAGATGACCTCAGGTTTGTGAAATCCGGTTCGGCAATAATCAGAAATCAATAAATTCCGGCTCGGCAAGCCGGGACGGCTCGCAGTTCAGGACGGCTGCGAGCTTTAATATTTGGGAGAACCGGGCCTTGTTAATGTCTTTCCGGCGCTGTTCGTATTGCTGGATGGTGCGGACGGGCACAGCGCTCGCGGCAGCGAGCCGGCTCTGGCTCATCCTGTTGATGAGCCGGAGCCGCCTGAGACGCGTTTCAGGCGGGACTGGGCGCGTCTCAGGCTGTGCCCGTCCCTCATTTGATTTATTACCGGATTGCAAATCGTTTTCCGGCTTCAAATATCTACCGGATTGCAAATCACTGCCTGCTTTCAAATCATTTGCTGTTATCGAATCACTTTCTTCCGGCATGCCTGTTCCGACCAATGATTCGAATATCAGTCTGTCCAGATCCAATGAAAATTTCTGCTGATCTTCCTCGCTCATGTGGTCGGGGATCTTTACAGTATCCATCCAGCTCAAACCCTGCGATAATCTTTTTATTGTTGCTTCACGATAATTGTCGCATATACTGATGATCCGGCTGATGCTGACATGTATTGTTATTTCCTCAAAGCTGACAGCTCTTTCCCACTGATAATCAGCGAGAGACCAGCCTGCCCAGAATTCCCTGCTGCGCCCGCTTGTATATCTGTAGGCAGGTATTTCAAAAGATATACCGCTGTCGGATAATACTCTGCATGCCAATTCCACTCCTGATGTTCCGGCGAGAGTACGTATGTCGCCGCGTTCAAAGAGGGAAGCGTTTCCTGTTGTTATAAAAAGCTCGAAAAAAGCATCTGCATCCCTGTGCAGATTATGTACGGCGAAGTCCAGCATGACCGCCATTGAATTTCTTGCCTTTTCCAGATATGTGATATCGTACCAGTGCATTTGATATTCTCCTGCTAAAAAGACGCCTTGTTCGGATGTGATGCGGTTTAAGACTAAAGCCGGCTGTCATAAGGCATGATGTTTTCGCTTATTATGTCATTAATGTAAATCGGACAGACTTCTTTCGGAACGAAAGACTTGTATCTGGAGCTTCTGTCCCGCGTTACGGCTGCGGGATAATATTCCGCGAATCTTGCTGTTTCATATCCTTCGTAAATAAGTCGGTCAAATGCGCGGTTGCTCTTAAGTACGAACTGACGTCCGGTATCGCCAAGTCTTACTGAATTGTTGAATTCTCTGTATGATATCCTGCCGTCGAGGAAATCCTGTGCGAACATAAAATTGCTGTTGTCCGCTCTGAATCCTATGAGGCAGTCGCAGTTCTGGTATTCTACACGGAACTTAGTTCTGATATAATCCTTTGCCTGATACACCTGAGAACTGACGGCATCGAATTCCCTGTGATTCAAAAGTACGGCAAGCCAGTGAAGGATACAGTATTCGGGACTGTTCAGATTGATTATTCTCAGACCGTCTGTTTCGATGCTGTATATATTTATAAACCCGTCCGCCTGACGTCCTGCTGCCCATTCTGCAGCCAGCCTGATATTATCGGTGCAATAGAAGCCGAGGCCGAAATCATTGGATGAAATGCCTGTACCAAATGACGGATGACTGACTATTCTCTTTGAACCGTGATAGATTGTACGTCTCATTAATTATCCGTTTCCGTATCCGTTTTCAACCAGGAGCAAAGCTCCAACAAGCTCGCTTGACTGGAGCGAGCGACGCCGTACTTGCTTCCGACCTTACGGCAACGCCGTATGATCCGGAGGAAGCATTTACAGACACCGGGAGCTTCAGCTCCTGAGAGCATCAGTGGGGGATTGTTACCCACAACTGATGGTCGAAAATGGAACCCGCCGCCTAAGAGGCGGGGGACATCCGGTGTCTGTTATAATCTCGCTTATTAACATCTTAACAGGCTAAAGCCGCTGCCATGAAGAACTATACTCCTGCAGGAGTATAAATTCAAGGAAATTACCCGTATGCTATTTACCTTGTCTTTTTTTGCATGGTATACTTCATTCGTATCGAAAAGCAGACTAACACGTCTCCCGATGCCGGCTGATCAATACAGGTTAATACATAACAGTCAATATAAAAAAATATGTGATAAAAAGGAGAGAAAATGAGAGTAGTAATACAGGATGATTATTCAAAAATGAGCAAATGGGCTGCTGATTACATCGCAGATAAGATCAATGCTCACCAGGCGGGACCTGAGGCTGACAGGCCTTTCGTACTCGGACTTCCGACCGGTTCTTCACCTATCGGTGTATATAAGGAACTGATCGCAAAGAATAAGGCAGGCGAGCTGAGTTTTGCCAATGTTGTGACATTCAACATGGATGAGTACCTCGGACTGCCTCATGAACACGACCAGAGCTACTGGTATTTCATGCATGACAATTTCTTCGATCATCTTGTGGACATGAAGCCTGAGAATATCAATATTCTCAACGGAATGACTGATGATCCTGAGGGTGAGTGCGCGCGCTATGAGGAAAAGATCGCAAGCTATGGCGGAATCGACCTCTTTATGGGCGGCATCGGAGTAGACGGACATCTGGCTTTCAATGAGCCTTATACTTCGCTTAATTCGCGCACCGGAGTCAGAGACCTCACTACGGACACAAGAATAGTCAATTCCAGATTCTTCGGAAACGATCCTGAGGCTGTTCCTGCCCAGGCTCTGTCGGTAGGTATCGGCACTGTTACTGATTCAAAGGAAGTTCTCGTCCTGATCAACGGTCACAATAAAGCACGCGCAATGGCTGCTGTCGTAGAGGGAGGCGTTTCACAGAAATGGACATGCTCGGCTCTTCAGATGCACAACGGCGCGATCATCGCGTGTGACGAGGAGGCGTGCGGCGAGCTGACAGTAGACACGTATAAATATTTCCTCGATATCGAGAAAGACCAGAGGCTGTAGAAGCAGTGATCAGCGGCAGTCAGTGCTGTGGTGTACCGGGAAATAACGAAAGCATCGGGCCGGACTTGATTGTCCGGGGAGACATCACATACTCAGGCTGCAGCTTCGATACTGCTAAAACGATTTGAAGACAGGAATAAAGACAGGAGTATATAATGGGCAAATATTTTGGAACTGACGGCTTCCGCGGTGAGGCTAACAAGACTCTTACATTTGAGCATGCGATCAAGATCGGCCGTTTCCTTGGATGGTATTACGGCAAGAGACTTGATAAAAAGGCAAAGGTGGTTATCGGAAAGGATACAAGGCGTTCGAGCTATATGTTCGAGTATGCGCTCTGTACCGGACTTATGGCCAGCGGTGCCGATGCATATATCATGCATGTCACCACGACACCTTCGGTGTCCTACATCGCGCGCGTTGATGATTTCGACTGCGGCATCATGATTTCCGCATCCCACAATCCGTTCTACGACAACGGCATCAAGATCGTCAACAATAACGGCGAGAAGATGGATGAGGAGACACTTCTGAGGATAGAGCAGTTTATCGACGGTGAGATGGAAGTGCCGATGGCAGAACGTGATGAGATCGGCCGCACTGTCGATTATGTCAGCGGACGTAACCGTTATGTAGGATATCTTATTTCCATGTCAAAATACAGCTTCAAGGATGTCAAGGTCGGTCTTGATGTCGCTAACGGGGCAGCATGGCAGCTGGCCAAGGGTGTGTTTGATGCGCTCGGAGCCAAGACCTATGTGATGAACGATGAGCCGGACGGATACAATATCAACACTAACTGCGGTTCCACGCATATTGAGCATCTGCAGAAATTCGTTGTGGATAAGGGCCTCGATGTCGGTTTTGCATATGACGGCGATGCTGACCGCTGTCTCTGTGTCGACGAGAAGGGCAATGTCGTTACAGGCGATCACATTCTTTACATATACAGCCTGTATATGAAAGAACGCGGAAAGCTGCTCAACAACAAGGTCGTAACAACTGTTATGTCCAACTTCGGCCTTTACAAGGCTCTTAAGGCTGCGGGCATCGACTACGATCAGACCAAGGTCGGCGATAAATATGTTTATGAGAACATGGTCAGCACAGGTAACCGTATCGGCGGCGAGCAGAGCGGACATATCATCTTCACCAAATACGCAACAACCGGTGACGGTATTCTTACATCACTCAAGATGATGGAAGTAATGCTGGCAAAGAAAAAGAAGATGAGCGAGCTTGCTGCTCCTGTTGTTTTCCTGCCTCAGGTGCTCAAGAATGTCAGGGTAAAGAGCAAGAAGGAGTGCATGGAGGATCCGGATGTTCTGGCAGAGGATGCAAAGGTAAAGGAACTCCTCGGCGATTCCGGCAGAACTCTGCTGCGTGAATCGGGCACAGAGCCTGTCATCCGTGTCATGGTAGAAGCCGGAAGCGAAGAGACATGCGAAAAATATGTAGATCAGATCATTGATAAGATCCGCGAAAAGGGTCACTTAGTAGACTGATCATAAGCCGCTGACTGTAAGGAATAACTATTTTAGGAGACAATTTAATGTATACGATCAAAGAATTATATGACCTTGACCACACTCTGGCTAAGGATTATCTGGAGCAGTTCACTTATCCGTGGGAGGCTCTCAAGGGAATAAAGGATTTCATACTTGAACTGGGAAAGACTCTTGATCCTGAAGAATATGATGAAGTGTCCGAAAATGTTTGGGTGCACAAGACTGCAAAGGTCTTTCCGTCAGCTTATCTCGGTTCTCCGTGCATAATCGGACCGAATACTGAGGTAAGGCACTGCGCATTCGTCAGGGGCTCGGCACTTGTAGGAGCTGACTGCGTTGTCGGAAACTCAGTTGAACTTAAAAATGTCATTCTCTTTGACCATGTTCAGACGCCGCATTACAATTATGTAGGAGATTCTATTCTCGGCTATTACAGCCATATGGGAGCAGGTTCGATCACTTCAAATGTCAAATCCGACAAAAAGCTGGTCGTTGTGCATAACGGAACAGAGAATATCGAGACAGGCATCAAGAAGTTCGGAGCCATGCTCGGAGACCATGTAGAAGTAGGATGCAATTCCGTCTGCAATCCGGGAACCGTTATCGGCAGAAACAGCAATATCTATCCGACATCGTGTGTTCGCGGCGTTGTTCCGGAAAACTGTATTTTCAAAAACAGCGGAGATATCGTCGAGAAGTATTAACGGATCAGCCCGGCAGGGTATATACCGGGAATGAATATTTTACGATTTTCCGAACGTTGAGTCTGAGTTGATCTGCAATGTTCGGAATTTCGCTGCTTGCGGCAAAAAACACAGTGTTTCCAAGCAATAAAGTGTATTCCACAGCTTGCATATACTTGATACAGGTAAGCGGTGGTGATACAATATTATGTCGTTTGGGTGAGTTAACTGATAACGCATCTATTACACTGACAAATTACATATCATATCTGTACTTTGTATTCAGCCGGTTAAGCCGGTTTCAAAGATAAAAGCAGGAGGATTAAGAGATGAGCACAGAAAGAAAAGTAGGAACTATTTCACGCGGCATCAGATGCCCTATATTCCGTGAGGGTGACGATCTGGGCAGCCAGGTTGTGGAAAGCGTGCTTGATGCGGCAGAGAGCGAAGGCTTTGCGGTCAGAGATAAGGATGTACTCTGCATCACGGAGTCCGTTGTGGCAAGATGCCAGGGCAACTATGCAAGTATCGATGCTATCGCTGAGGATGTAAAGGCTAAGCTCGGCGGTGATACTGTAGGTATCATCTGGCCGATCCTTTCAAGAAACAGATTTGCTATCTGCCTCAGAGGTATGGCAAAGGGCGTTAAAAAAGTCGTTCTGATGCTCAGCTATCCTTCTGACGAGGTAGGAAATGCTCTTCTGACAATGGACCAGATCGACAATGCCGGCATCAATCCATACAGTGATGTGCTGACTCTTGAAAAATACAGAGAGCTTTTCGGTGAGAACAAGCATCAGTTCACAGGTGTTGACTATGTTCAGTATTATGGTGATCTCATCCGTGAAATGGGGGCTGAGGTAGAGATCATCTTTGCAAATCATGCTGAAGAGATTCTCAATTATACAAACAATGTTATCACCTGCGATATCCATACGCGTGCACGCACCAAGAGGATACTCAAGAGCAAGGGCGCTAATGTTTACGGAATGGACGAGATCCTGAATGAATCTGTAAACGGCAGCGGTTATAATGAAAAATACGGACTGCTCGGTTCCAACAAGGCTACAGAGGATACCGTAAAGCTTTTCCCGAGAGACTGCCAGGGCCTCGTAGACGGTATCAAAGCTGAAATGAAGGAAAAGACAGGTAAGGATATCGAAGTCATGGTATATGGCGACGGAGCTTTCAAAGATCCTGTAGGAAAGATCTGGGAGCTTGCTGACCCTGTCGTTTCCCCGGCTTACACAGCGGGACTAGAGGGAACACCGAATGAGCTCAAGCTCAAATATCTGGCTGACAACGATTATTCAAGCCTCTCCGGAGAGGAGCTCAAAGAGGCTATCTCAAAGGCTATTATGGAGAAGGATTCCGATCTCGTAGGCAATATGGCTTCAGAGGGAACAACACCGAGAAGACTCACAGACCTGATCGGATCCCTCTGCGACCTGACATCGGGAAGCGGAGACAAGGGAACTCCTGTAGTCTACATCCAGGGATACTTCGACAACTACACAACAGGTAAGTAATTCCGAACTGAGATCCCGTCAGGGATTCAGCCCTGGATCGGAAATAATCAATTAACTGCAATTCAAAAGCGGGACTGTAACACCGGAAATTGGTGAAACAGTCCCGCCTTATAATATGCTTAAAGCGAAATACTCTGCTTATCATCATGGCTTCGTTCAGTGCACTGCTACTGCGCTGCTCAGATCAGTTCCATTGTGAGCTCAGCATTTCCGTACTCATATCTGAAATGCCCGAGACTGCCGTTTATCAGTGTGAATGACGGCTTGGTGTGACCGATATCTGCGTTCCAGATGATCGGAACCCTGAGATCGTTCCCGGCAGAGTCTTTGCCGGTGAAAACTCTTTCGAGCTGCTCGAGATAGTCGAGGTCGGTAGCTTCACGAGGGAAGCATACGCGGCCGAATATTACTGCATTTGCATTATCGAACAGTCCCATCATATTTAGCTTGTTTGCGGCATACATGAGCTGCATCGGAGTCAGCTCAAAATTATCGAAGAACCATATCAGACCGTCTTCTTTGTATCTTTCGGCAAATCCCTTCAGATCTTCATATGGCGTTCCGAGCATCCAGTCTATAACATCTATGCATCCGCCGATAAGTCTGCCGCTTACTTCGAGGCAATCCGTTTCTACGAATTCACCGTTCCATGGACTGAGCAGAGTCCATTCTGAAGGAGTATCCATATTGTAGCATCCGAGCTCTTCATCAAATCCGGATGAAGCCCACATATCGTATGAATGCTGCAGCGGAAGATTTCCTGTAAGTATATCAAGGGCGTTCTGCTGATATTGATGCAGGGGCTGAGTATCCCAGGCGCCTGCGTTGACACCGTAGATGGTCGCTATGTCGAGCTTTGTTGTGAGCAGCATCTCAATGGATGTCGGATCGGAATATCCGGCAAACCATTTCGGATTGGCAGCGACCAGTTCCTGATCGATGTACGGAAGCATTTCTATATTGTAGTCTCCGCCGGATGCGCTCATTACTGCTCTGATATCCTTATCTGCGAACAGCTCGTTGAATTCCTTTCCCCGGATCTCTGCAGGAGCTGACGGCAGGGCGTCATTGCGGACGCTCTCTGTTTCGGCGGTAATAAAACCGGATTCATGAAGTGTATCAAGTGACATGTCAAAGGATTCAAGCTTGAAGCCGACTCCGGCGCTCGGTGCGCATATGCCGAGTATCTCGCCCGGCTTTATAAATTCAGGGTAAATCATTACATTCTCCATTCTCTGATCCGGCAAAATGCAAAAAACTGCTCTGACGGATACGTATTATGCTGCGGCCCTGCGCTGCTGATACCTAAGAGCCGCGGTTTTTCTATTATACACAATAGTCAAGCATAGTTACAAATCATTCATTGGCTTCCGTTGGTCTTTCGGATTTCATGCAAGTATGATAGAATGTGCGAATGAAATATCGTTTTGTGACGGAGGAACAGCTATGGGCAGAGACCTTAGCGATTACATTGAAAGCAGTTTTGAGAATGCGATAGAGAATGATTATATCCAGGCCTTCTATCAGCCCGTGATAAGGACTGTATCGCGTCAGCTCTGCAGCTTTGAAGCTCTGGCGAGATGGATAGATCCGGAATACGGGGTCATTTTTCCGGATGAGTTCATTCCCGTGCTTGAAAAAAACAATCTTATACATATTCTTGATCAGCATATACTGAGACAGGTCTGCGCCAGGATCCGACGCTCTGCAACGGAGGGCAGGACTCCTGTTCCGGTATCCGTCAATCTCTCGCGCCTGGATTTTTTCCTCTGCGATATTTTTGAAGCGGTAGACGGCATCGTGGGCGAATACGAACTCCCGCATGATATGATTTATTTTGAGATAACAGAGAGCGTAATGGCTGAGCAAAAGGATATGATGCTCGGCATTGTCGAAAAATTCAGAAATGCCGGATATCAGATATGGATGGATGATTTCGGCAGCGCATACTCCTCTCTGAATGTCCTCAAGGAATACAGCTTTAACGAGATCAAAATGGATATGGGCTTTATGCGCCCGTTCAATCAGAAATCAAAGCGCATTGCAACTGCTGTAGTTGAGATGGCAAAGAGCCTTGAGATCCACACTCTCGCCGAGGGCGTGGAGAACGAGGAGCAGGTCAGGTATATGCGCAATATCGGCTGCGAAAAGGTGCAGGGCTATTTCTTCGGCAGACCTATGCCTTACGAAGACGCAGTCGCACATCTTGAGGAAAACGGAATTACTTTTGAGCTGCCGCAGGACCGTAAGTATTATGATGAAATAGGCCTTATCAATGTTCTCAGCTCGGTTCCTTTCATGACAAAGGAACAGCGGGACTCCATAACCACGGCAAGACAGCTGAACAGTATCCCGCTCGCCCTTATTGAAGCGCACGAAGATTCCTTCAGTGTGCTGTTCTACAATACCGCTTTTGAAAGAATAGCAAGCGGAACGGGCATGTTCACTATGGAATTCTCGCAGGACATGCTCAGAAAAAAGCAGCCTTACAATAATCTGTCTGACAGGATAATAAGCCTCATGGACTCGACCCGCTCGGGCGAAGAGGGAAGGATGAATTTTACATCCAACGAGGATTATTACGAGATACAGGCAAAATGTGTTGCCCGTTCTAAGCAAAAATACAGCGTTCTCCTCAGGATGAGCAATCTTTCCAAGACGGCAAAGACTATCAATACTGCCCATCTTGATGAGTTCCTGCGCAGGATATACGCACTGTATGAGAGGATCACTCTGCTGGATATCAAAGAAGATACCGTTTCTCCGCTGTATATTACGACAAGAGAGCAGCTCGTACATAACGGCGACGGGGTCATGAAGGCGGCTGAAGAATATGCAGAACGCTTTATTTTCCCTGATGACAGGAAAGATTATCTCAGCCTGCTTGATACATCCGATGTGCGTATGCGTTTTGAAGAAGCCGGCTGCGAGTATCTGACTAAACTGCTTCGCTCCAATGTGCGCCATGGTCACTACGCATGGAAATCATATACTCTGCTCAGGGTTGATGAGGACAGATTTCTTCTGATAATACGCAGCGTACATGACGCGATGATCGAATACGATAAGAGGACCGGTGAGTATGAGAAAGGCGGCGTTTATTCGCCTGCTGTGCTGTGGCACAATCTCGTCAGTTCGGATCTGCTCAGAATATTCTGGAAGGATTCGGACAGAAGATTTCTCGGCGCAAGCAATGCTTTTCTCAAATACTACGGATTCGAATCAGCGGATGACATTGTCGGCAAAAATGACGAAGAAGTGGGCTGGCATATCCATCCTGACAAGTACATGAATGATGAGATCAGGGTGCTGCAGGAGGGTATCACGACTCACAATATCCCGGGCTTCTGCATCAGTGACGGCGAGAACAAAGAAATACTCGCCAGCAAGACGCCGGTGTATGACGAGAACGGCGAGATAGACGGGCTGATGGGCTACTTTATCGACAAAAATCTGCTGACCGCCAATGACAGGCGCGGTGAAGATACGCTTCACCGTGACAAGCTGACCGGACTGCTCAACTCGCGAGGTATTGCCGAAGAGGCGGTTGCTTTCCGTGATGAGTACTATCTGCGCGGAATAGACTTTGTGCGCATACATATTTCCATAAATGATTTCAACTCATATAACGAACATTACGGATTCGATTTTGGCGATAAGCTTCTTGGTGAGCTTGGCTGGGCGCTTAAGAAAAAATTCGGGATAAGGTGCGCGGTCGGACGTTATGAAGGCCACAGATTCGTTGTGCTCAGGCAGGCAGCCGATGAAAATGAGATCAGGGACATGCGCTCTCAGATCAAAGAGATAGGTAATTCCATTACCGAAGTTGACGGGACGCCTGTTACACTATATCTTTCGGTTGGCTATGTTATGTTTTCCGAATTTGATAATCTCGAAGAACAGTCCAAAAAAGCAGAGATCAGACTGCTTGCGGATCATGATACAAATGTTTCGGCGCAGAGCCGCATGAGCAATGCTCAGGGGATATTCCACCTGTTTGAAGATCTGCCGCTCATATTCGGTGTGTATCATGTCACGGCAGGAGAGAATGGCGAAAAAGATGACGCCATGCTGTTTTACATCAATCACGCTTATGAAGAATATGCAGGTGAAGAGGCTGATCAGCTGATGACCAAGAAGATACGCGAGCTGTATCCGGCACTGTCCGAGGAATGGTATCAGAATATCAAGCGCGCTGCGTTTGATAATGAGACGACAAAGGGTTACATCGATCCGAAGGGTGACGGCGAGATATATGCTTATGTCGCAAAACAGATAATCTATCCGGGATACTGCGCCGCCTTTTATCAGAAGACAGATCTGCACGAACTGCCGCAGCCACAGAGATAGCCGCAGTATACGAACTGCCGCAGCACATACGCCGTATCCGTACGAACAGGTGCAGCACATATTCCGCATCCGTACGAACTGCCGCGGTACATGCCGCTTCTGCACGAATAGCCGCAGTCCACGCCGTATCTGCGCAACTGCCGCAAATGCAGGCTGGCAAATTGTATTTTTTTGTATTTTTGCGCCGCACTATGTATAGAAAATAATAACGGAAATTACAGGCTGCTTGTGGAAAATGACAATTTTTTCACATAAGCAGCCTGTTTTTTGTGTCTGAATAGCTCATATCATCAAAATTTTGTATTGATACACAAAAATTGGCGGTATTAGTGACGCTCAGCATCGACTGTTTATTGAAAATATCACAAAAAAGAATAATTGAGAATCTGAGCCGCAAAAGCTATAATAGTATTCGAAAATGAGATATTGCGTGATGAACGTCTTTTGGGAGGGACAACACGTATCAGCGTTTTCACATCAATTGTAGAGTAGATATTTATAAGGAGGCACAAGCAGATGAAAGTATCAAGCGTTCCTTTCCAGGGAACTAAGGAACAGGAAGCCAAACTGCTTGAGGTGATCGCAAAGTACAAGGGTCAGAAGGGGGCTCTGATGCCGATTATGCAGGAGGCTCAGGAGATCTACGGATACCTTCCATACCAGGTACAGAAGATCATTTCGGATGAAACTGGTATTCCTATCGAGAAAATTTATGGTGTAGCTACTTTCTATGCACAGTTTTCCATGTCGCCTAAGGGCAAGTATGTCGTGTCTGTTTGTCTCGGCACTGCATGCTATGTCAAGGGATCCGGAGCTATTCTTGAGGAGGTTGAGAAAGTGCTTGGAATTCAGGACGGCGGCTGTACACCTGACGGTAAATTCTCAATCGAGGTTTGCCGCTGTGTAGGAGCATGCGGACTTGCACCTGTTATGATCGTTGGTGGAGATGTATACGGCAAGCTTACACCTGACAGGGTGGCTGATATCCTTGCCAAGTACGAGTAACGCATAATGGAGGATAAGTCATGAAAACACTGCAGGAACTTAAATCGATAAAAGAGGCTAAGGCAGGCCAGATCAATATCAGATTCAACCCTGATACTGCCGAGGCTGCTGTCAAGACCTACGTCCTCGTTTGCGGCGGTACAGGATGTACATCCAACCACAGCGTTGAGATCATGGATGAACTCAGAAAGTGCATCGACGCTGCAGGCAAAAAAGACGAGATAGAGATCATTCAGACAGGATGTCAGGGCCTTTGCGCAAAGGGACCTATCATGGTCGTTCACCCTGGCAACGTATTCTATCAGGAAGTAAGACCTGATATGGTAGACAGGATCTTTGAGGAACACATCCTCGGCGGTAAGCCTGTTGAAGAGTATCTCATGGTAGAGGAACTCACAAACGGCGAAAAGATCCACTATGTCGATTCGGCATTTTATAACAATCAGATGAGAATGGCGCTGCGTAACTGTGGCAAGATCAATCCTGAGGATATCGACGAGTACATCGCAAGAGACGGTTATGAAGCTCTTGCAAAGGCTCTGAACGAAATGACTCCGGACGAAGTCATCCAGACCGTTATCGATTCCGGTCTGAGAGGACGCGGCGGCGGCGGATTCCCAACAGGTAAAAAATGGCTCTTTGCAGCTAACAACAGAGGCGAAGTTCAGAAATACGTAGCATGTAACGCCGACGAAGGTGACCCGGGCGCATTCATGGATCGTTCCATACTCGAGGGTGACCCTCATGCTGTTCTCGAAGCTATGGCTATCGCAGGCTATGCTATCGGAGCAAACCAGGGCTACATCTATGTAAGAGCTGAGTATCCTATCGCTGTAGACAGACTTAAGATCGCTCTTGATCAGGCCAGAGATTACGGCGTTCTCGGCAAGAACATTTTCGGATCGGGATTTGACTTTGATGTCGACCTCAGACTCGGTGCCGGCGCATTCGTATGCGGTGAGGAAACAGCTCTGATGACGTCCATCGAGGGCAACAGAGGCGAGCCTCGTCCACGTCCTCCTTTCCCGGCTGTAAAAGGTCTGTTCCAGGCGCCTACAGTTCTCAACAACGTTGAGACTTATGCAAACATCCCTCAGATCATCCTCAACGGAGCTGACTGGTTCAACCAGTACGGTACAGAGACCTCAAAGGGTACCAAGGTATTCGCTCTCGGCGGCAAGGTAAACAACACAGGTCTGGTAGAGGTTCCTATGGGCACCACTCTGAGACAGGTTGTTGAAGAGATCGGCGGAGGCGTTCCTAACGGCAAGAAATTCAAGGCTGCACAGACAGGCGGACCTTCCGGCGGATGCATCCCTGCTAAATCATATGATGTTCCAATCGACTACGAGTCACTCAAGGCTATCGGTTCAATGATGGGATCTGGCGGAATGATCGTTCTCGATGAGGACAACTGTATGGTAGATATCGCCAAGTTCTATCTCGGATTCACGGTAAGCGAATCCTGCGGTAAGTGCACACCTTGCCGTATCGGAACAAGACGTATGTACGAGATCCTCGAAAAGATCACTGAGGGCAGAGGAGAACTCGAAGACCTCGACAAGCTCGATGAGCTGGCTAAGTATATCCAGGCCAACGCTCTCTGCGGACTCGGTCAGACAGCGCCGAACCCTATACTCTCGACTATTGAGCATTTCAGAGATGAGTATGAAGCTCATATCGTAGAGAAGAGATGTCCGGCAGGTGTCTGCAAGGCACTCCTCAACTACAGCATCGATCCTGACAAGTGCAAGGGCTGCACCAAGTGCGCGCGCAACTGTCCGGTCGGCGCTATCAGCGGAGCGGTCAAACAGCCGCATGTCATCGATACAACTAAGTGCATCAAGTGCGGTGCCTGCATGGAGAACTGCGCATTCGGTGCAATAAGCAGAAAGTAACCGGAGGTGAGAACTATGGCAGATATCAAAGTAACAGTTGATAATATTACGGTAACTGTTCCGGAAGGTTCCACCTTACTGGATGCAGCCCACAAGGCCGGCATCGACGTTCCTACACTGTGCTATCTGAGAGGCATCAACGAGATCGGTGCCTGCAGAATGTGCGTTTGTGAGGTCGAAGGAGCAAGAGCTCTCGTCGCTGCCTGCGTTTATCCTTGCACAGACGGAATGGTTGCACACACCAACACCGAAAAGATCAAGGATTACAGACGTAAAACTCTGCAGCTGATCCTGTCCGACCACGATCAGGACTGCCTCGGCTGTGTTCGCAGCACCAACTGCGAGCTGCAGGCTCTCTGCAGGAGATACGGCGTAGATAATACTAATTACTATGAAGGCAAAAAGAACACGTTCACTATCGACGCTTCTTCGCCTTCGATCGTAAGAGACAACAACAAGTGCATCCTCTGCAGAAGATGTACAGCTGCATGCGAGAAATATCAGAGCATCGGCGTTATCGGCGCAAACGAGAGAGGCTTCGAGACATACATCGGCAGCGCATTCGATCTGCCGCTTGCAGAAACTTCCTGCGTAAACTGCGGTCAGTGTATCGTAGCATGCCCGGTCGGCGCACTGCATGAGAACGATTCCACAGCTGCTGTAAAGGCTGCTCTTGCAGATCCTTCAAAGCACGTAGTAGTTCAGGCTGCTCCGTCCGTCAGAGTCGGACTCGGCGAATGCTTCGGAATGCCTATCGGCGCCGAGGTAGAGGGCAAACTCGCTGCAGGCATGAGAAGACTCGGTTTCGACGCAGTATTCGACACCAATTTCTCAGCAGACCTCACTATCGTTGAGGAAGCAAACGAGCTGATCGAAAGAGTAACAAAGGGCGGAACTCTGCCGATGATCACATCCTGCTCACCTGGATGGATCAAGTTCATCGAGCACTACTATCCTGAGCTCCTGCCTAACGTTTCATCGTGCAAATCGCCGCAGCAGATGTTCGGCGCAGTAGTAAAGACATACTACGCAGAGAAGAAGGGCATCGATCCTAAGGACATCGTTTCCGTATCGATCATGCCTTGCACAGCCAAGAAATTCGAGTGCGGCAGAGACGATCAGTCCGCAGCAGGAGTACCTGATGTAGATTATGCTCTGACAACAAGAGAACTCGGCAGAATGATAAGCGAGGCCGGCATCGACTTCGTCAACCTGCCTGATGAGAATTATGACGATCCGCTGGGCGAGAGCACAGGCGCTGCTGTCATCTTCGGAGCGACAGGCGGAGTTATGGAAGCTGCTCTCAGAACAGCTGTTGAATGGATCACAGGTCAGGAGCTCGGCAAGGATCTCCTCGAGTTCCAGGATGTCCGCGGTGTTGAAGGTGTCAAGGAAGCCAGCTACAAAGTCGGCGACCTCGAAGTCAGCGTAGCCGTAGCATCCGGCCTTGCCAACGCCCGCAAAGTCCTCGAAATGGTCAAATCCGGTGAGAAGAATTACACATTCATCGAGATCATGGCCTGCCCTGGCGGCTGCGTAAACGGCGGCGGACAGCCTATCGTTCCATCAAACATCAAGAACTTCATCGATGTTCGTGAGGTAAGAGCAAAAGGCCTCTATGACCTTGACAGCGCAAGACCTCTCAGAAGATCCCACGAGAATCCGAGCATCAAGAAGATCTATGATGAGTATTTCGGATCATACGGCAGCGAAAAAGCACACCACACACTGCATACGTCATATGTGGCAAGGAAGGTTAATGCCGACCACGAGTAAAAAAAGCTTGTCTTTTTCGCCCACAGCTTTGTAAGGTTTCCTCCGGATAATACGGCGTTGCCGTAAGGTCGGAAACCTTGATCTACGGAGGCTAAGCTCCTTCGATAACATCGCCCGCCCTCATGTACTCACTTACTTCAAGGTAAGCTCCGTGCATTCGGGCGGGCGTTTTGTGTGGGAGGACGGAAGTCGGCAACGGCGGGTATGGTACAGCAGCATTCCCCTATGTGAGGGGCTTCTTTTTTTGTGCGTATCATGTTAGAATACACATTTGGAAAACATGGGTGGTCGGTTTGGCCGTCTGTTCCGATAATTCAATTATTAAGAGGTGCGATGCCTCTCTGAAATATTTACAGGAGGAATTTAATGAGCAAGGACAATATGTGGAAGCTGTACAATGAAGGTGAACTTGAACAGCTTGAAAAACTGAGTGCAGACTATATCGGTTTTCTCAATAACGGAAAGACTGAGCGCGAATGCACGGACATCCTTATTGAGATGGCTGAGGCAAACGGATACAGAAACCTGGAAGATGTGATCGCACAGGGCGGGACACTGGGCTTCGGAGACAAGGTTTATGCCAACAATATGGGCAAATATGTTATGATGGTCAACATCGGTGAGGATATCGTAAACAGGGGAATGAATATTCTCGGAGCACACATCGATTCGCCGAGACTGGACCTCAAGCAGAATCCACTTTATGAATCTGATGAATTTGCATATTTTAATACTCATTATTACGGGGGCATCAAGTATTATCATTATGTTGCTATGCCTCTGGCACTTCACGGAGTTGTTGTAAAGAAGGACGGAACTGTAATAAAACTCAGCATAGGTGAGAAGGACGACGAGCCGGTTTTCTTTGTCAGCGATATTCTGATACATCTTGCACAGGAACAGCTGAAGAAGGTTGGTGCAAAAGTTGTTGAGGGCGAGGACCTTGACATAATGGTTGGAAGCAGACCTCTTGCGGGAGAGGAAAAAGACGCAGTCAAAGCTTTTATTATCAAGCTGCTCAAGGATAATTATGATATCGAAGAGGAAGATTTCTTCTCTGCTGAGATAGAGGCTGTGCCTGCCGGTAAGGCGAGAGAGGCCGGTTTCGACCGCAGCATGATACTCGGATACGGTCATGATGACAGATGCTGCGCTTATCCTTCAGCAGTCGCATTGTTCGACGTTCCTGAGGTAAAGACGACTGCCTGCGGCCTTTTCGTCGACAAGGAAGAGATCGGAAGCGTAGGCGCCACGGGAATGGAATCGCATTTCTTTGTTGATATGATCAGAGAAATACTCGACAGAATGGGAATCTACAGCGAACTCAATCTTTCGAGAGTGCTCAGAAACAGCAGGATGCTCTCTTCCGATGTAAGTGCAGCCTACGATCCTCTTTATGCGGATAAGTTTGAAAAAATGAATGCATGCTATTTCGGACACGGACTTACTTTCAACAAGTATACCGGATCGAGAGGCAAGAGCGGCTCTAACGACGCAAATGCCGAGTACATCGGAAAACTGCGTGCTATACTCGATAAGCACAATGTAGCATTCCAGTCTGCCGAAATGGGAAAGGTTGATACAGGAGGCGGCGGAACTATCGCATATATTCTTTCGCTCTATGGCATGGAGGTAATAGACAGCGGTATTCCGGTTCTTTCCATGCATGCTCCGTGGGAAGCCATCAGCAAGTCTGATCTTTATGAAGCTTACAAGGGATACAAGGCATTTTTGATTGAAGGCTAACTGATTTATAAATGGGTCTGAGCATAAAAGCAAAATGAGTGAAAACTGTACGTTGAGCGCAAAACTGCGCAGGATAGGAATGGTTGCTAAATGATAAAAGCTGAACTTATAACTTTTCTGATGGCGATGGTGCCGGTAGTAGAGCTAAGGGGTGCGATTCCGTATGGGGTTGTTTCCGGTCTTAGTGTGCATACAGCTTTTGTGCTTGCAGTGATCGGCAATCTGGTTCCGATACCGATACTGGTCGTATTTACGCGCAAGGTTTTCGAGTGGCTCAGAACCAAAAGCGGCAGTCTGGACAGAATGGTCTGCAGGCTCGAGAGCAAAGCGGAAAAAAACAAAGTGCTGGTTGAAAGGTATGAGTTCCTTGGACTTATGATACTGGTTGCTGTTCCTCTGCCCGGCACCGGTGCATGGACAGGCGCTCTGGTAGCGGCGATGATGAATATGAGGCTGAAAACAGCTATGCCGGCCATAATCGCAGGCGTTCTGATAGCAGGTATCATAGTTACGACAGTCACTTACGGTGCAGGTGCGCTGCTGAGCTGAGCGTAGCTGTGATGATAAGAAGAGTGTTTCGCTTCTCGGAGATTACTCCCGGTTGGACAATATGCGGTAAAAACGGGACGATATATCAAAATTGCTGTTGAACTGCGGTCTAAAACGCGGTACAATATAGATGTGGCGGAAATCGAAAAGTAATGCGTTCGATTCGCTGCTGAACTGAAGCGGAAACTAATACTCTTGATTTATTACGGAGGTAGAATATGAAGATCGGATTCCTCGGTGCAGGTGCAATGGGCGGCGCTATCCTTTCCGGAGCTCTCGAAACCGGAGTTGTAAAGCCTGAAGAAGTTTATGTATATGATCTCAGCGAACAGATCAAAAAGAAATACAGTGACCTCGGATGCAATATAGTAAGCAGCAATACCGAGCTTGGTAGCATTTCTGATATGGTAGTCGTTTCACTTAAGCCGCAATATGCACAGGGCGGACTTAAGGAACTCGGAGATACACTTGACGGAAAAGCTCTTATCTCCATAATGGCAGGTGTCACTACAGAGACACTTCGCAAGTGGACTGCAGGAGATTTCAGACTGCTGAGACTTATGCCTAATACACCGGCTCTGGTCGGTGCAGGTGCATTTGCGCTTGATTCCAATACAGATCTCACACAGGAGGAAAAGGATTTCGCAGAAAAGCTTTTCTCATCCATAGGTATAGTTGAGTGGATGCCTGAACCTCTGATAGATACTGCCTGCGGACTCTCCGGAGCCGGCCCGGCATACATTTACCTGGTGATCGAAGCGCTTGCTGACGGCGGCGTTATGAAGGGTCTCCCGAGACCGACTGCAATGAGACTTGCGGCACAGACTGTTTACGGAGCTGCAAAGATGGTTCTCGAAACAGGCAAACATCCGGGTGAACTCAAGGATATGGTCTGCTCGCCTGGCGGAAACACTATTGTTGGTGTGAAGACTCTCGAGGAGCACGGTATCCGCGGTGCATTCATCGATACAGTAGACAAGGCTACAGAGAGAGCAAAAGAACTCGGCAAAAACTAACGGCTGAATGCCGTATGCAGATATGACGGATAATAGTGAAAAAGTCTCTGAAGAGAGACTTTTTTCATTAGGAGTGCAACATTCACTGTCAAATCGTGATATAATACAAATAATTATGAAAAGATTTGCTTATGGAGGTTTTTTTCATCAAATATTAATTACAAGGAGATAAAACTATGAAGAAAAAAAAGAATTTGACCCGCAGAGGGATGGTTGTCCTTCTGGCTCTTACTCTGATACTGAGTATGATGCCTATGGCAACTGTATGGGCGGATGATTCAGGTAATTACGATAAGTATGCAGATAATCTTGTTATACGTGATACCGATGCCGAAAAAGCATTGAGCGGTTTAGTATCAGATATGGATTTTCAGGCGCTCAGAAAGGTCACTGCATTATATGTTAATGTTGACATGGGCGAGGGACATGAAGCACTTGCAGCTGAAGTATGCAGCAACTGGTCGGGTACGATATCCAAATTATTCCCGAAAATGGATATAAGCGGAATGCAGGTAAGCGGATCTCTTGTAACACTTGCTGTGCCTGACAGTAGATTGTTTACTCATAACATGTTCATGACTCTCTTTGACGCTTCTGTAATCAGGGCAAAGACCGGAAAGAACATAGATGTCAGTATTGTTGACAATAAGTGCAGATTCGTCGGAGCTGCCACTCATGATATCACGTACTACAGCAGTTACAAGGATATCGTTCAGGAACTGGAAAAAAGCGCATTTAAGAAACTCCAGGAAGGAGAAATGTTCTATGCGCTGTGGTGCGATCCGGTTACTGAAGTAAATCTGTCACTCGACGATCTTGTCTGCGGCACTGTAGTTACTTCGACTTTCAAAGACATGAGTCTTACTCAGGATCCAAAGCCTTCAGTAGCAACCAATGATGCGGATTACACAGTGACACAGAGACTGGGCAATGAAAAAGTCGATGCTGATCTTCCGCTCTGGACTACAGAAGATAAGGATATCAGAAAGGTTATTGAGAACGCACTTCCTGCTAAATCGGATGATAGTAGTAAGGCAAAAATCCCTACTGCCGATGAGATCAAAGCATTTGCTTCCAAGGTTCAGGACGGACTGCAGAAACTGTTCAAGGGCAATGAAACCAGCTTCACAGCAAAGGGTGACGATACCTATATCGCTAATATCGTTCTTGACAGCTCGTTCGGTAAATTCTTTGACAAGGATACAGAGGTTGCATTCAATATCAACGGAGAACCTCTGAAAGCCGAAGAATATTCTGTTCTGGTAATTGATGCTCCTTACAATTGCGCATTCCTGCAGATCCATGCAAAGGCTGTACATGACTGGGATGAAGGAAAGGTCATAAAAGAGCCGACAATTAAGGCAGATGGCGAAATGTTCCTCACATGCAAGGTCTGCGGCGAGACAAAGACTGAGCCTATATCCAATGCGGATGTTGTTGCTCATTATAAAGAACTCAAAGCTAAATACACACCTGCTAAGGTAAAGATCAAGAGCGTTACAGCCGGCAAAAACAAGGCAGTTGTTAAGTGGAATAAAACCAAAAAGACTACTGCATATAAGGTTAAGCTCACTAATAAGAAAACCGGAAAAGTTAAGAATTATACAGTAAAAGGCACAAGCAAGACATTAAAGAAGCTTACATCAAACAGAAAATACAGCGTAAAGGTACGCGCCTATAAGAAAATCGAAGGATATACATTCTACGGTAAATGGTCCAAAGCAAAATCCTTCAAGACAAAATAATATTTGATCTGAGTAATCTCTGAAGTAATAGCTCAGCTGATCAGAGATTTGCAAGTAAAAATTAATACGGGAAGCCGGAATAGAAACATATTCCGGCTTCCCGTTTTGATAAATCATAAACTATTGCCGGAACTATTTACAAACAATTGTTCGTATGATAAAATCCTTACGATAAAACACATTAACATAAGTCGGAGTATGAGAAAATAATATGAAAAACGAATTTCCCAAGATCGGTCCTACGGTCACAATGTTCGTACCGTATGACTGTAATAATGCATGTCCGTTCTGCGTAAACAAGAAAGAGTACAGAGATACATCAGGGTTTGATCTAAACAGGTGCTACCAGGCACTTGATCTGATGGACAGGATATTTCCTAATAATGATGTGGTATTGACCGGAGGTGAACCGCTGGCAGAGCTTGATTCTCTGCAGGATATACTTGACCATATAAACGAAGGTCATCATATATATATCAATACTACTATGCCTGTGGGTGAAGGTCAGACTATTCAGGATGTAGCCGACATACTCAACAGATATGAGGACAGGATCAGCTGCGTAAATGTTTCACGGCATCTCAAGCATTATGTTAAGGAATGCCCGGATGAGATTTTCGATCTTCTGAACTTCAGGACAAGGATCAACTGCGTTGTATTCGAAGATGCAAAGGATCCTGCTACCGCTGACAAGCTTGTTGCTTTTCTTGACAGATTCAAGGGCCATGAGATACAGCTGAGAGCAAATTATTCATATCTGAATCTCGAAAATGTATTCGATACGGATAAAGACAATCTGTTCAAACTAATTTCAGAGATATGTGAATTCAAATATGCTCTGGAAAAGGAACGCTTCAGAACAGGATATGTATTTGAAAGAAACGGCAGTAAGATCACTTATCACAAGACTCTTCCGTTCGCAAAGGTTGATGGAATAGTGGGGGATATAATCATCAGACAAAACGGCCGTATTTATGATGACTGGAACGAATACGGACACGAACTCAACATCAACGATCTCGTAAGTCATCAATATAAATAGCACATTCAAAACATTCACAGAACAAGGGATGCGTCAGGAGGATGCCATGAAAAAGAGTGAACAGCGCCAGCAGGATATCCTGGCCTATATGAAAAAGATCATTACGGAAAAGGGCTATTCACCTACAGTAAGAGAGATTTGTCAGGCGCTTGATATCAGGTCCACGTCAACTGTACACAGCGATATCAAGACACTTGAGGAAAAAGGACTGGTCCGCAAGGACCCTGCCAAACCGCGTACGGTGCTGCCTGTTGATATGGCACCGGCAAGACCGCAGGCTCCGGCAGCGGATTACAGCAATATAGTTTCTCTGCCTGTTATCGGAGATGTTGCAGCCGGCGAACCGATTCTGGCACAGCAGAACATAGTAGATGAGCTGCCTGTTCCTTCGAGATTTGTGAGTCAGGGCAATAATTTCATCCTTACTGTACACGGAGACAGTATGGTCAATATCGGCATCAATGACGGTGATTATCTGATTGTTCAGGAATCGCATGATGCAAGCAACGGGGAAATCGTTGTTGCTATGGTAAATGACGGATATGAATCAGGCGCAACAGTTAAGAGATTCTTCAGGGAATCTGATCATATCAGACTGCAGCCTGAAAATGACTATATGGATCCTATCATTGCAAGGGATGTAACCGTAGTCGGCAAGGTCAAAGGTGTATTCAGATTCTTCAGCTGATTTGCTATCTTCCATCGCATAACCAATTTTTATGCGGTGTTCATAGGCGGGCATTTGTCTCTGCTTCGGGCAGCAGACATCAGCCCGCTGTTAATTTTTTGATCCGTTGTTATAACAGACACCGGATGTCCCCCGCCTCTTAGGCGGCGGGTTCCATTTTCGACCATCAATGGTGGGTAACAATCCCCCACTGATGCTCTCAGGAGCTGAAGCTCCCGGTGTCCACTGATGCTCTCAGGAGCTGAAGCTCCCGGTGTCTGTTGACGGCGTCGCTCGCTCCAATCAAGCGAGCTTGTTGGAGCTTTGCTCCTGGTTGAATTCATCCATCTTTTATTTCTTTTTTTTGTAAACATACGCAATGTTATATGACATATTCAGCAATATAATGTATACTAATACTCATGAAGAAGAACACCGTGATCAACTGGATATGGACTGCAGTGCTGCTTATGGCACTGTGGTTTGTTATGTCTGAAAAAACTGAGCCTAAGTTCCTGATCATCGGTGCTGTCTCAAGTATGCTTATATCATTTGTATGCCTGAGAACGCTCACCCTTCCGGGACAAAAGACGGATAAGTTGTACTATGTTGCGGCTATGAATCCTGTAAAAGGAATTGCTTACTTTATTTGGCTCATTATACAGATAATCAAATCTGCTCTTTATGTTGCAAAAGTGGCTGTTATCAGGATGGATGAGCTTGATCCGTCGATCGCATGGTTCAGAGCGGATTATGACAATCCGGCAGCCAGTGCTCTTCTGGCTAATTCCATAACCCTTACGCCGGGTACTGTCACAATCGATATTAGTGATGATGGAATTTATTCGGTACATGCACTTAGCGGAAAGCTGAGAGAAGGACTGCTTGACGGTTCTATGCAGCAAAAGGTTGCATGGGTGTTTGGTGAGGAAATCCATTTCGAGATAGTGGAGACTTATGAGATCCCTGAAGAGCAGAGGGAGGAGCTGCCTATGGCCGGTCTGAAAAAGGGAGTTTACAGGGGGAAAAAGATTTCATGATCAGTTACTGGACTGTTTTATTAATAGGTCTTGTCTCCATACTTATTGTTATGGTCATCATGATGCTGGTCAAAAAGCCCCTTATTGACAGGCTTAATTTTGTATTCGCAATGAATACAGTAGTTGTGCTGCTCATAATGACTGTCGGATTTATTGATGGCAGGGTGGATATGTATATTGATATAGCGCTCAGTTACTCTATACTGGGCTTCGTGACTTCTGTCATACTTGCTAAATATATCGGAGGCAGACGCAGATGACCGCAGCAGGAATCGTTTCTTTAATACTTGCAGCGGCAGGTCTGATCGTTATGATCATTTCGCTGATCGGACTCATCAGATTCCCGGATTTTTTTACCAGACTGCATATCCAGGGAGTTGGTGATACTCTTGGCGCGTTTCTCATTATTCTCG
The DNA here is from genome assembly GCA_902774265.1 of uncultured Eubacteriales bacterium. Lineage (GTDB taxonomy): Bacteria > Bacillota > Clostridia > Peptostreptococcales > Anaerovoracaceae > Crickella. The sequence continues at coordinate 61,121 of CACYHR010000020.1, read as the reverse complement.
GAATGATGGCAGCTACCGGCGCACATTTGATTACTATTAAGATATTTCTGATCTTTCTGGTTATTATGCTCACCAATCCGGTCGGAACAAATCTTATGATGATCGCTGCTATATTCGATAAGAATTATCAGGCGTATACCTGGACGAGACCGGAAAACAAGCCTCATGATACAGATTTACCGCATGAAACAGATATAGCGCATAGCACTGATATATCAAAAACGGAAATCGAAAAGCCTGCTGTAATAGTGACTGACAAGCCTGCTGTTTCCGATACAGAAAAAAAGGAAATTTATGCTCCTGAAACTGCAATCAGAACAAAAACCGGAACAGAAACCGAAACTGACAGCGGAAAAGAGCACAGATCAGGTCGGTCGAGACCGTCGATGAAGAAAACACGTGCCGAGCTGATTGAGATTGCCGAAGGAATGGGGATAAATGTTCCTGATCATGCGACTAAGAAGGGCATACTTGAACTTATTTATCAGGAGAAGCCTGAACTGAGACCGGAAAAGTCAGGCACAGGGAAGTCTGGGTCTAAGCAATCCGGATCAAATAAGTCAGGCACAGGGAAATCCGGGTCTAAACAATCCGGATCGAATAAGTCAGGTTCAAAGAATTCCGGTTCAGATCGAGCCTCTTCTAAACGATCATCTGCAAAGAATAATAACAGCGGAAACAGCAGTAAAACTAACAGCAAAAAAAGCGCAGACAAAAGCAAAAGCAACAACAAAAACAACAATAACACAAACAGGAACAGCAGAAGCAGCAACAACAGGAGTTCCAGCAGAAGCAGCAGCAACAGAAGATCCAGCAGAAGCAACAGCAAAAATGCTGACGGCAAGGCCGGCAGTTATAAAAGAAAATCTAAAGATAGGGGAAGACAGATATGATACTCGAGGCAGTTCTGCTGCTTGGACTCATAGGAATAACGCTTGCAATTATTTTCGGCACCGACCTGATGGTCGCTGTAGTGATTTATTGTGCGTTCAGCTTCCTGACGATGTTTCTTTATATTGTGATGGGAGCGCCGGATGTCGCATTTACCGAGGCTGTTATCGGTGTTATTTCCACAGTAATATTTATAATCCTGCTGAGATCTATTGACCGTAAGATTAAATGAGAAAGTTATTCACTGTTATTATTTTAATAGTCGCGATAAGCACACCGTTCTTTGCTTTTGATGTGCTTCCGGTGATCGGGGACCCTGATTCGGCCCCTAATTCTCATGTCTCGGATCATTATATAGAACATGCCGTTGAAGAGTGCAATTCACCAAATATGGTAACCGCTGTTATCGTTGATTACAGGGCATTTGATACCATGTTCGAGACTACTGTGATGTTCCTCGCAGGTGTTTCAGTGGTACTTTTACTTGCCGGAAGACCGAAGAGGAGACTTATTTCGCCGTCTGCCGTCAAGAAGAGGGGCAGAACTGTGAGAGGTAAAGCTGTTTACGAGACTGTCAACAAGGATGTAATGATCTCGCTGATAGAACCTCTGATACTGATCTATGCCGTCTATGTTCTGTTCCACGGTGAAGTGAGTCTGGGAGGCGGATTCCAGGCCGGTGCGCTGATAGGAATGACTTATCTGCTGGATGTCATGGTCGGAAAGCGTCAGCGACCGATATTCAATCTTTCTAAGTTCAGATCCGCTGCACTTGCCGGCGTCGGACCGTTTATTTATGCGCTTACCGGACTGATTTCTGTTTTTGCCGGAGGAATGTACCTTGAATATAACAGGCTTCCGCTGCCTGTGCATCAGGCCGAGCTGCATTCTATCGGGATCACGGCCGTTGAAATCGGGGTAACTATAGGTGTTGCCGGAACTATAATAACTATAATCAATGCTCTGATGGAAAGGATATCATTCGATGATGATAACGATTAGCACATTTCTTGCCGAAAAGGGAATATATCTGCTGACCTTTATCCTGCTTTCTCTCGGAGTAGCGGGAATAGTAACATGCAATAATTATATGAAAAAACTGATCTGCATGAATATCATGCAGGTTGCGGTTATCTTTCTGTTCCTCTGCCTCGGACAGAAGTCGAAGGGAACTATCCCGGTCGCAGTGGAAGGATTGGAAAAAGCCGCGGATTATATAAATCCTCTGCCACACGGACTTATGCTGACAGCTATCGTAGTCAGCCTCGGTACAACAGCTGTCGGATTGTCGCTGCTCCTGAGGATACGCGAAAAGTACGGAACGATCGAGGAAGATGACCTGCTCATGCGTCAGGAACTGCTGAGCATGGAAGAGAGACAGAGAAGAAAACAGGAGCTGCAAAGGATAGATACTTAGAATAGGTACTTAAAGCAGTTATTTAGAGCAGATACATAGAGCAGATAATTAAAAAAGATACTAAGAACAGGCATAATGATAGAAAATAATTTACCGGTTTTGATAATAATCGTCCCGCTGTGTGCGGCTTTGCTGTGCCTGCTGCTGACCGGGATAAACAGACATCTCGGACGTGCAGTTGTGGTGCTGGCTGTGCTGGCTTCTCTTGTCATGTCTGTTATGCAGCTGGGGCTCGTTATCAAAAACGGACCTATACATTATGCTATCGGTAATTACAAAGTTCCTTTCGGCATAGAATTCGTTATCGATTCTCTTAATGCTGTCATCATTGTAATGATATCAACCATAGGCTTTATTTCCGCGGTTTATGCAGATCATTTCGTCACCGACAGAAGACCTCTGCTTCACGGTGCATATAATACGATAATAGCTCTGCTGATCACGGGACTTCTCGGTATGGCGTCGACGGGTGATGTATTCAATTTATATGTTTTCCTTGAAATAACATCGCTTTCCGCGTACTGTCTGATAGCTCTCGGCGGCAGCCGGGGCATAGTTTCCGCTTACAGATACATGCTGGTCGGAACTATTGCTGCTACATTTTATCTGGTTGCGGCAGCTTTGCTCTATGGAGCTACGGGAACGCTCAACATGGACGATATGGCGAAGATACTCAGCAGCGGCGATTACGATACCGTGATGCTGCTGTCGATGTGCTTCCTGATTCCGGCGTTCGGTATCAAGATGGCGCTCTTCCCGTTTCACGGATGGCAGCCGTCAGCATACACACATGCCGAAGCGGGTACAAGGCCTCTGATAACAGGCGTTATGGGCAAGCTGCCTGCATACGCCATGTTCAGATTCTTTTACTGCATATTCGGTACGGATTTCAGGTATGTGAGGTATCTGATGCTGGCTCTAGGTGTATTCTCAGTATGCAGCATGCTGTATGGATCGCTGATGGCTATGTGGCAGAATGATATTCGCAAAATGCTTGCTTATTCATCTGTCGCTCAGATCGGCTATATCTCTCTGGGATTCGCGATAGGCACCCCGATAGCTCTTGCGGGATCCTTCCTTCACATGATCGGTCATGCCTTCATGAAAGGCGGTCTGTTCTTCTGTACTGGTGCGATCAGATACAAATTTGGAACGACTGATCTGAATGATTTCGGCAGGATATATAAGAAGATGCCGCTCACATGCGGTCTGCTGACGGTAGCTGCGCTGTCGATGATAGGAATACCGCCGACGGCAGGATTTTTCAGCAAATGGTATCTTGCATCCGGAGCTGCAGATCAGCATTACTGGATATATATTGCCGTGCTGGTGATCTCCAGTCTGCTGAATGCCGTATATTTCTTCAAACTCATTGAAAAAGTGTTCATAAATGAGGACGCGGGTCTCAAAGATAAATGGAGCAGGGGTCCTGAGCTGCCTCTGACCATGCTTATTCCGATAGTTGTATGCTTTGTCGCTATACTGGGCATAGGACTTTTCAATGCAAAGATAGTTGATGTTCTGCTGCTGACACTTGGGGAGGTGGGCCTGTGATGGATTTTAACTGGCTGAGCTGGCTTCCTCTTGAATACAGGCCGCTGTGTGCAGTTCTTGTTTCTATGATTGCTGCAGGCCTGATATATGTACTGGGTGAACATATCCACCGAAATCTGAGAGAGGCGATCACTCTGATTGCTTCGGTGCTCAAAATCGTGCTTGTATATTCGCTTATCCCGGCGGCTCTTGCCGGGACAGAGGTCAGGCTGGAGCTTTTCAGGATAGTAAAAGGCGTGTCCTTTGCACTAAGCGTCGATCCGGCGGGAATGGTATTTGCGTGCGTAGCATCCACTCTCTGGCTGCTGACATCGATCTATTCCATAGGTTATATGCGCGGCCACGGTGAAAAGAATCAGACGGGATACTTTGCGGCGTTCGCAATGTGTCTGTCGTCTGCAACGGGTCTGTGTTTTGCATCTAACCTGCTGACTTTCTTTGTATTCTATGAGATACTGACCGTTTCGACTTATCCTCTGGTTGTCCATTACAGAGACGATGAGGGGATCGCATCCGGCCGCAAATATCTTGCATATACACTGATAAGCGGGCAGATTTTCTTCGCTGCGATAGTTATTGTTTATTCCGTATCCGGAACTACGGAGTTTACTCCGGGCGGCTTCCTGGACGCTAAAATGCTTCCTGCACCATGGGCGCTTATTGTATTTTTCATGATGGTGGGAGCGGGTATAGTAAAAGCAGGTGTTATGCCGCTTCACAGCTGGCTGCCTGCTGCTATGGTAGCGCCTACTCCTGTAAGCGCGCTGCTTCACGCTGTAGCTGTAGTCAAGGCCGGAGCTTTCTGTACTCTGAGAGTTGTTCTCTATGTTTTCGGACCTGAGCTCGCGAAATCATGCGGCGGCGCGAAGGCCCTTGCATGGATGGCAGTATTTACAATAATAGTTTCGTCGTTTATCGCCATGCGTAAGACGAATCTCAAAGCCAGACTGGCCTTCTCGACTGTAGGACAGCTTTCGTACATAGTGCTCGGTATCTGCATACTGACGCCTTTCAGCACTGCCGGAGCGCTTTATCACATCGTGGCTCATGCCTTTATGAAGATCACTTTGTTTATGGTTGCCGGCGCTGTATTTGTCACGACGCATAAAAAAGATATAACGGAGATGGTCGGTATCGGCCGCAGGATGCCTTTTACCATGGGTGCTTTTGCCCTTGCATCGATAGGAATTGCAGGTTTCCCGTTCTTTGCAGGCTTCGTAAGCAAGGCAAATATAATTTTCGGTGCTGTTGAGGCAGGACAGCCTCTGTATGTTGCAACACTGATCGCCAGCGCTCTTCTGGCACTTGCTTATCTGATGCCGGTCGTTCTCGTATCATTCAAAAAGGAAGTAGAAAATCCGGAATTCATGGAGTTTGGTGAGGCTGATCTGCGTATGCTGCTGCCTCTGCTGATGGCCGCGATTCTGTCGGTGCTTCTCGGGATATGGCCGAATATGGGGCTTCACCTGTTTGATCTGTCACTGATGGCGGGCAATTCGATATTCCAGCCGCTGATGTAAGAAGAATAAGAGATATGATAGCCGAAACATTAGAGTATTTTGTAATAGCATTTATAAGCTCGGCTGTATTGATAGTACTGAGCAAGATAATACTGCAGAATCTCATCAGAAGACCTGCGGATTATTATCTTGCGGAAGAATTGAAGCAGGAAGAGATGATGCTCAACAGCGCAGGCCTCAGCATCACGGAAGAGATCGAAACAAATCCGGAGGGAGAGATGACCTCAGAGCATATTTCGGTTACACCTAGGTTCACTGTTGATGAAACTGTAGATATGCACCTGATTGAAAGAGAAAAAGTACCGGAAAGATTCATCGAAGAAAGCGATCATATTAAGCAGTCCGTAGATGACATAAGAGAAAATGCAAATGCTGCTTCTGACGAGATGAAAGAAATTTTCAGAGATTTTCCGGAATCACCGGAATTGTCTGGATCGTCGGAAACGCCGGAATCGCCTGATGAAGGCAGCGATAAAGCCGGCAGTGATACTGATTCCATACCGGAGATGGATGAACTGCGTGAGATCATACTCGGAAGCGCTCAGGCTGAAGCCGATACGTTTGAAACAGATACCAAAGCCGATACCTTCGAAACTGATAGCGAAGCCGATACGTCTGAAACGCGTGCCGAAGCGGATATGTTCGAAGCTTATACATCAGAAGCGGAACTTAAAACCGGTGCGGGCGAAGCGGAATCTGCCGAAACAGAATCTGCCGAAGCAGGAGGCGTAGCCAATGCAGCTGAAGCAGGTACTGAATCCGGTATAGCTAAATCAGATGAAAAAGCAGGGAAGAATCCGAAGGAAAAGAAGGACCTGAAAGAAAATAAAGATACAAAAGAAAAGAAAGAGAAGAAGGACAAAGGAAAGGGTGAAAGGAAAAGAGGCAGATATCCTTCAATCAAGATGCGTAAGGATGAGCTGCTCGCCATGGCGGCTGAAAGGGGCATAGATGTTCCTGATCATTTCACCAAAAAAGAAATAATCGAGCTGATAAACGCAAACGAATCTGAAGATAATAAGAGCCGGAATAAGAACGGGAATAACCGGAATAAAGACGGGAATAATCGAAGCCGGAATAAGAACAATAGTAACCGGAACCGGAAGAAGAAAGAAGATTCTGGCGCAAAGAATAATAATAATAAAAAGAATACAAATAAAAAACAGGAACAGAAGCAAAATAAAAATCAGAAACAGGATAAGAAACAGGAGAAATGACAGGCATCACATTTGAAACTATTAAGAATATGCTGCACCCGGGGCTTATCATGATAGGCTTCGGTGTTCTTGTGATGCTGCTGCCGAGGCCGTGCCGCAAACCTCTGGGACTGATCGCTCCTCTGACTGCGACATGGGCATTTTTTCAGATGTCTGAGCAAAGCAGTCTTACATATGAGCTGGCATCATATATCAAAATGGAGTTTATTCATTTTGACAGTCTTGCATATGCATTTATGCTCGCATTCTGTATTATTGCCGTGCTCAACGGTATTTACGGAGAGGGCATACAGCACAGATATGAGTGCGGTATGTCGCTGATTTACGCCGGAAGCGTAATGGGTGTCGTGCTTGCGGGAGACTGCATTTCTCTGATCATTTTCTGGGAGATTTCCGCTTTTGCTTCGACGTATGTCATTTTTGCGAAACACGATTTTGTATCCGCAAGGGCATCTTTCAGATATATCCTTGTACACGCATTCGGCGGAAATATGCTGCTTGCCGGACTTATAGTTTATATGTTCCATTACGGCAATCAGATCGACAACATTCTTGATATTTACGGCACTCCGTGCTTCTGGCTGATCGCCGTAGGCGTTGCTGTAAACGCGGCTATACCGCCGCTTCACGCATGGCTGCCTGATGCATATCCGGAATCGACTGCTACCGGAACGGTTTATCTTTCATCCTTTACGACCAAAGCTGCGATATATCTGATGATCAGAATGTTCGCAGGCATGGAGGTTCTCGTCTGGATGGGAGCGGCTATTGCAATCTACGCTGCCTGCATGGCTATAATGGAGAACGGACTGCGCAGACTGCTTGCTTACCACATTATCAGCCAGCTGGGAATGATGATAGCGGCTATCGGCGCCGGCGGAGAGATAGGCGTTGACGGCGCGGCTGCCCATGCCATAACGAATATCATGTTCAAGGGCGTGCTGATGATGGGCGCGGGCGCAGTCATTTATGCGACCGGCCGCAGCAAGATAACAGAGCTGTGCGGGATGGCAAAAAAGATGCCTGTTACTGCATACTGTTTCCTTATCAGCTCGCTTGCGATCGCGGGACTGCCGGGTCTCTCCGGCTTTGTCAGCAAGGCCCTTATAATGGATGCGCTTAATGAGGGAGGATACAATATATTCGCAGTTGCGGTAACTGCCGGAGGTGTAGGTACTCTGCTTTCCATTACGCTCAAGATAAACTATTACGTATTTTTCGGACCGTGTGATGAGTCGGATATACCTGAGATCGAGAGACAGGTGCCGTGGACGATGAACTTTGCGATGATACTCGGTACAGTCATTACGGTGCTGATAGGCATCTTCCCGGCGAAGTTCTATTCGATTATGCCGAATATGACTATCGTTCATCCTTATCATATCGGTCATGTGATGGAGTATATCGCAATATTCGCAGGCGGTTCCATACCGTTCTTCCTCTATCTGAAGAAGATGAAGCCGCATGATGAGATAAGCCTGGATTTCGACTGGTTTTACAGAAAACCGCTGAATTCGCTTGTACTAATTATTTCAAAAGTCATTTATTCGGTGTATGATTGGTGTGACAGGCATGCTGCAGCGTTTGCGGGTTATCTGAGGACGCATTTCGGCGATCCTTATCTGTGGACCCGGGCAAACAGTAATGTACGGATAAGGAAGCTGTCTCTGGAAAATGAAAACCGGCTCGTCGGTGATATGATATCGGTAATTCTTGCTGCATTCGTTATCCTGATCACCGGAGCTGCATATATAGCAGGTTGATATGGAAGATATTAAAGATATTAATAACCCGTTGAGAATAGAGATGAGGCGATACCGCAGTCTGATGGAAATCTGCAGTTTGTGTATCGTTGCTTTTGCAGTATGGAGCATTATCAAATTCTTTCTACAGTTGATGACTGATCCGGAAGAAATTTTTTCCGCTGAAAGCGGATCGGCACCGCTATACGCAAAGGTTGTAACTTTATCTGTTGTGATTATCCTGATAATTGTGGATCTTCTCATACGATTATATATCGCAAGAACGGCACTTCTGGTCAGCAAAGATCTGATAAGTAAGACCAGATATTCTGTATTTGCCGTTTTCCTTATTTTCGAGGGCCTCGTAGGTATTGTTTTAGAGGTGAAAGCTATCATAAATGATCCTTCTAATGCTCTCAGGAATATCGTATCTATCATGCTTGATATAACTTCTCTCGGAGCAGTGTTCGGACTGATATACGCCGGCATGAAATTCAGAAAAGCGAGAAACAGTTATAAGCAGCTTTCTCAGAACGGTCAGCAGGATGACGGATCACTGAATGTTTAATTTTATGGAGTAGCTGATGCAGGAAGATTTTCACTATTACGCTACATATTGCGCCGCATATATTGCAGGATACAGCCATGAGGAAAGCATGGACATATGTTACAGTGCCCAGTTTGTCGATCTTTGCACCAGAACATATCTGGCCGGGATCAGGGCACCTCTTTCTGCTGCGACAACACAGCTGCAGCTTGAGCTTGCAGAATCGGGAGCAGATCCAATAAGTCTGCAGGACATGACGAGGATATGGGCGTCTTTTCATTTTTTGCCTCGTGATCTCAAAGCCGAACCGGATCGCAAGTGTGCTAAGAGGTATAAGAACAAATACCGCCTGATATGCGGACCGAACGGCGATCTGCTTATCGATACGGTAAATCTGGCCAAAGGCAGGACACTTCAGGCTGCGGGTCTGGCGATGCATGTACTGGCTGATACCTGGGCACACAGATATTTCGCAGGAACTCCGTCGCTTGCCATCAACAACACTTATAAATATTTCTTCGAATACCGGCCGGAGGACGGTGAGATTGTCGAAGCACGCATTAAATTCAATCACAATCCGGGATCGATTGATGATATTGTGAACAGCCATTATACTAACAGCGTGCATCAGAATAATGAGAATTCCATTATGAATCTCGGACACGGCAGAGCGGGCCATCTGCCTGACTACAGTTGGGCAATATATAGATATATGCCTGCCTGGGGAGATTATAAGGTCATCATAAAGGATAATCCTCTCGATTATACTTATGCATTCACTCAGATGATTTATGCTCTGAAATATCTTCGCGGCGTGGAAAGTGAATTCAAAACAGACACTTATGATGTCGCGGCGATCTCGATGTACAAAGATGAGATAAGGGATATCATCACAAAACGCCAGCTGGATGCATGCGCGGACTGGAAGGCTTTCGGCGAGAGGCTGTCAGGCTGCGTCATAGATGAATTTGATATAGACAGATATCGTGAGGAATACATTTCGGCTAAGGATTCTGAAAAAGATAATACTTTTCTGGGACGTTTCATCATAGCAGCCATGGCACAGAAGAGCATGGTCACTAACCGCATTTTTAAATCAGGCAATAAGCTGGCGGGTTATTCGATCGACTATGAAACGAAGGGACTGGGAGGTATCAGGGATTACTTCCGTCTTCTGAAGAAAAACACTGAATTTGAAATCAATGATATGGCTGAGGATGTATCGGCGTTTGCCGAGGAAACCGCTGAAGCATTAGCCTGCTTAGAGGAAGATATCATGGAGAAAGATTCAGCAGAGAATAATTCCGGAGGGAAAAGTAAGAAATGACCAGTTTGCAGAGAATCGGAAATGTGTTTTTAGGCCTGCTTATGATTGCGCTGTCTATCTTCCTGCTTTTGTATCCGCACAGCGGATTCAGAATGGTAGCTGATCTGCTTTGCATTGCGCTCCTGCTGTCCGGGATCAGATTTATAATCTACTATCTAAGGATGGGCAGATACATGGTCGAGGGAACGGTAACACTTATTGAGGGGATACTGCTGATCGATGTAAGTATTTTCGGATTGATGCTTAGTAAATTTCCTGCGTCATATCTGATCGTATATCTGCTGGGAGTCCATGCTTTTTCAGGCGGGGTGGAAGTGCTGAACGCATTTCAGGCAAAAGGACTTGACACACCTTGGAAGGGCAAGATGCTCCACGGCATAATAAATCTGCTAGTCGCTGCATCATGCGTGTACTATGGTTTTGTAAAAAAGGATAAAGATATGCTTGTATACATATATGCTTCTGGTCTGCTTTATTCGGCTGCCGTAAGGATAGTAAACGCGTTCCGTAAGACGGCTATCGTATATATACAGTAGAAAATACGTTTTTCAACCATGAGCAAAGCGCCTGCAATCCCGCCTGATGGGAGCGAGCGACGTCATACTTATCGGAGAAAGCAGAATAAATATCCTCTATTTGTATGCAGCTCCGCATTCAGTGACTGCGGCTTTTACCAGAGAATCCATCGCGTCGACATAGTTCGGCGGCAGAGGGTTCTCTTCTTTATATACCGAAAGCTCCGTACATGCCAGAATGACGGCATCCGTGCGTCCGTTCAGATCATCGGAGCAGCGTTTGAATTTGCTGCTGTCTCCTTTGAGACCTGCCTTGATATCATCATAGATCAGGGACATCAGCTCCTCCTGGGATTTTTCATCCGGAGATACAGGTACTGCACCGCATTCTGAAACAATACTGTCATAAAGACCTGTAGCAAGAGTTCCGTCAGTTGCCATTATCCCTATGCGCGGTTCGGATACAGATGGATCGCAGAGGGCAAGGGCATCCTCAACGGCCAGCCTGTTCATATTGAGCACCGTTATATTATCGCTGACCGCCTGCTGTATATCATCTATGAAATAGTGAGCCGTGTTGCATGGCATAATAATGACCTCAGCGCCCATGGCTTCGAGCTTTCTGGCGCCCTCAACAAGAGCCCTGCGGCAGTCTGCCGTATCTCCGCTTACGATGGCGACCGTCCTGTCAGGTATCGAACCGTCGCTGAGTATAATGGTATTAATATGTTCCTGGTCGGTATGGGCATCGGTGTGGTCTACTATCCTGTCATACAGGACAGAAGTAGCCTTTGGCCCCATGCCTCCCAGTATTCCCAGAGTCTTCATGCTTTTTCTCCTTGATATAGTGTATGTTACAGGAATTCTTTGATTCTGTAGAAAGGCAGACCGACGACATTCTCATAGTCGCCTTCGATGTGATCTATGTATTTGCCGAATTTTCCCTGTATAGCATAGGACCCCGCTTTATCATACGGTTCCTCGCCTGAGATATACTCAATTATATCATCATCTGAATAGTTTACACAGTATACTGTCGTCGTATCACTCAGAACTGTTTTTTCACCGCTCGCTGCATCGATAAGGCAGACTCCTGTCACGACAAAATGGTTGGTCCCGCGTATCTTGTCGAGCATGCGGAACGCATCGTCGTGATCCGCAGGCTTGCCCATAATCTCATCCTTCCATACTATCGTATCAGAACCGATGATCATATATCTGTCCTTACCGGAATCATCCCCGGAATCATTATGGGAATCATCACGGGAGGCATATCTGCTCCTCAGCTCCGGATCTGACATGATATATTCATAGCAGGCCTCAGCCTTACGGGAGGCAAGAAGCTCGACGGATTCAGTCATTCCCAGGCCTTCCGGCAGAGACTCATCAGTGTCGGTCGGCATAATTACCGGATCGATACCGTGATTCTGTAATATCTCTCTGCGCCTCGGCGACTTTGATGCAAGTATTATCTTCATTATCTTTTCTCCTGATTGTTTGCCCGCCATCTGATGTACAGTAGCTTTTTTACATTCTGCGGTGTAATATTCGAGCAGTTTCTTAAGTTAATACACCCGATAGACTCATTATGAGGCTAAATAGTGCTGTATAGCGGCCTTCGGGTGTAAAAATATACCGGTAAGCACAACTCATACACCCGATTTGTGAAAAAAGGGTGTATGAGATCGGCAGGAACTCAAAATAATACACCCGATGGGCTCATTATGAGGAAATTGGGCCAGGGAGCCTGATGCTCACTGAATTGTACACCGGATTGAAAGTTGCAAAAAGATTTTAGCAGGAAAGTGTTGACATTCCAAGCCCGAATGCATATAATATCCGAGGTTAAAGCAGAAGTTATCCGCTTCTCGCCTTGCAGACTTGCGTTGGCAGGGCTATATATCTCAGAATGATTCTGATTCGCGGATACTTGTGTGTCCGCGATTTTTTCATTATAAAACTATAATCAGGTTAATATCAAGTGAATGCGGGCTTCCCCGGTGAATAATTGGAGGTAAAGAACAATTAGCGCTAAGGATAACAAAAGAACACAGATCAATGAGGATATCAGAGCTTCTGAAGTCCGTCTCATTGACGAAAACGGTGAGATGCGTGGTATAGTCAGCATCGACGAAGCACTTTCTCTTGCTGAAAAGGCAGATCTCGATCTGGTGAATATTTCACCTAATGCAGATCCTCCTGTATGCAAGATACTCGACTACGGAAAATACCGTTACGAACAGCAGAAAAAAGAGAAAACTGCTAAAAAGAATCAGCACGTTACCGAGATCAAAGAAATCAGGCTGTCAGCCAGTATAGAGGATCACGATGTTGAGGTAAAGGCAAAGGCTGCTACCAAATTCCTTAAGGATGGGGATAAGGTCAAGGTTTCTCTGAGATTCAGAGGCAGAGAGCGTGATTATACACAGCTCGGATTCGATGCAATGAACAAATTCGCAGACATGGTCAGCGAGTATGGTGTGGTTGAAAAGCCGGCAAAGATGGAAGGCAGGAGGATGAATATGTTCCTCGCGCCAAAAAAGGACAAAAAATAGAGTTTACATAGGAGGACGACACAAATGGCTAAGAACAAAATGAAGTCACACAGAGGCGCGATGAAGCGTCTGCACGTTACAGGCTCCGGTAAGGTTAAGAGAAACAAGGCTTATAAGAGCCATATCCTTACTAAGAAGACAGCAAAGAGAAAGAGAGGCCTGCGCAAGGCTACTACTCTTACAAGTGCAGATCTGAAGCGTATGCTGAGATCAATGGCTAAATAATTCAGGAGGTGTAACGATATGGCAAGAGTTAAAAAGGGCGTAAACGCTCACAAGAGACATAAGAAAATTCTGAAGCAGGCTAAGGGTTTCTATGGCAGAAGAAAGAACACTTTCAGAGCTGCTAACCCTGCAGTTATGAGAAGCCTGAGATCTGCATATGCAGGCCGCAAGAACAAGAAGAGAGAATACAGAAGACTTTGGATCGCAAGAATCAATGCAGCTTCCAGAGCTAACGGTCTTTCCTACAGCAAACTCATGAACGGACTCAAGAAGGCCGGCATCGAAATCAACCGTAAGATGCTGTCCGAGATGGCTATCTATGATGCAGCTGGTTTTGCAAGCCTCTGCGAGACTGCCAAAAAGTATAACTAATAATTAAAAAAATGATTCAGCGCCTGACTATCATATATGATCCGGTCAGGCGTTATCATTAGCGGAGAAAAAGTATGGATTATTTTGTAAGCCATCTCGGCGTGATATTCGGTGCTGCATGTTTTGTTGCACTTGCAGCCGTTGCATGGTGGTATCTGACCGACAAGAATGCACGGCTCAAAAGACAGCGCGCAGAAGCAAGAAAGAAGGCTGCCGCAAAACAGACAGACAAACAGGAATAGTTATTTACGGGTGGCCCCGGGCAACGGTCCCGGGGTTTTGCGTACCTTGAAAAATGCTATGCGTTTATGGTAACATCAGCTTGTATTTACGGCATTTGCGACTTTGAGAGGTGAACAATGGACTTTATCAAACGTAGCGGAGCTGCTATTCTGATCTTGTTTATGATCGTTCCGGTGATCGTTTTGACGGGATGCTCATCTGAACCCGCTGCTCCCGAAGAGTATGCATATGACGATCTGAGCAAATATATCAAGCTTGGCGAATATAAAGGTCTCAAATATGATAAGGCGGATATAGAGGTCACTGACGAAGAGGTAATGACTCAGGTCGATAACGTAGTCGAAGAGTCAGCTGTTGATACGAAGATCACAAAAGGCAAGGTAAAGAAAGACAGCGTCGTTAACATCGACTATTCGGGAAGTGTTGACGGTAAAAAGTTCGAAGGCGGTACAGCGCAGGATCAGGAACTGGACATTGCAAACAGCCATTATATCGACGGCTTTGCCGAAGGAATAGTCGGGCATGAGGTCGGTGAAACATTTGATCTGCATGTGAAATTTCCGAAGGATTACGGCAAAGAGGAGCTGAACGGCAAGGATGCTGTTTTTGAGACTAAGATCAATTACATAATTGAAAAGACTGTTCCTCTTTATAATGATAAATGGGTAGCCGACAATACTGATTACAGCACTATGGCTGAGTATGAGAATTCCGTTCGCAAAGAGCTTGAAGACAGCAAGAGGAGCGATGCGGAGAGCAATGAGAGGCTTGAGGTATTCAACCAGATAATAGAGGGCAGCGAGGTCATCAGTTTTCCTGAAGCCGAATATCAGGCAAGATACGACAAGCTGGTGGATTCCTACAAATCATACGCTGAGGCTGCAGGTACTGAATGGGATGCTTATCTGCAGGACCAGATGGGTATGACTGAGGAGGAATTTGAAACTACCGCTAAACAGAACGCCGAGCAGACTGTAGAGGCGGAGCTTATTCTTAACCAGATAGCAAGACTTGAGAAGATCGATCTTTCGGATGAGGATTATGAGTCGTATCTGCAAGATCTTCTTGAACAGTCCGGTTATACAGAGAAATCATTCGAAGAGGAAAAAAACCAGACTGTTCAGGAATATGCTGCTGACAATAATCTTTACGGCAACTATCTGTATAAAAAGGTAATGGATAAAGTGATGGAATACAGCGTGGCAAAGTAAAGGCTGCGCGGAGGATGCATTAATCTACAGATCAGGCTGATCCAGCAGAATGCGGAGGAAACAGAGATGAAATGTCCATACTGTAATTATGAGGACACAAAGGTAGTCGATTCAAGGCCGGTAGAGGACGGACTGGCGACAAGGCGCAGGAGAGAGTGCACCAAGTGCAGGAAGAGATTCACTACATTTGAAAAGATAGAGAATTCTCTGCTTGTCGTGGTCAAAAAAGACGGTACACGTGAGAGCTTTGACAAAAACAAGATCGTGAACGGTATAATGAAAGCCTGTCAGAAGACTTCGGTCACTTATGATGACGTACAGAGAATAGCCGACAATATAGAGCGCGGCCTAAGCAATACGATGGAAAAAGAGATCAAATCGACTATGATAGGCAGACTCATAATGGAGGAACTCAAGGAAATTGATCAAGTGGCATATGTAAGATTTGCCTCTGTATATCAGGAGTTCAAGAGTGTAGATACATTCATCGATGAGATCAATAAACTCAAATAATCATAAAGGAGGCTTTATAATGCTGAGAGTTGCTATAGACGGACCGGGAGGTACGGGCAAGAGCTCAATTGCAAAGATGGTTGCTGAACGGTTCGGACTCGAATATATAGATACTGGAGCAATGTATCGCTCCATAGCGCTTAAGACTATAAGGGAAAACATTTCGCCGGATGATGAAGCTGCGATATCCGAAATGCTCGGCACTACGACAATCGATTTCAGCAACGGACAGATTTTTCTTGACGGAGAGGCTGTTGAGAAATTCATCAGAACGAATGAGGTATCGATGGCAGCATCAAATGTCAGCAGGCATGCGTGTGTAAGGGCAAAAGTCGATGCACTCAGTAAATATATAGCGTCTGTCAGAAATGTGATCATGGAGGGCAGGGATATAGGAA
Organism: uncultured Eubacteriales bacterium; assembly: GCA_902774265.1. GTDB lineage: Bacteria > Bacillota > Clostridia > Peptostreptococcales > Anaerovoracaceae > Crickella. Next base: position 44,874 of record CACYHR010000020.1, on the reverse strand, counting down.
CTGCCGTTATACCGGACGCCGAAGTCAAGATATTCATGACTGCCGCTCCTGAGGTAAGGGCTCAGAGACGTTACGATCAGATGATTGCTGCCGGCAAAACCGCTGACTACGATGAGATTTTCAGAGATATACAGCAGAGGGATTATCAGGACACTCACAGGGATCTCAATCCTCTGCGTCAGGCGGATGATGCGGTATTGCTGGATACATCCGATCTCACAATAGAACAGAATATCAATGCGATCGCGGACATTATTTCTGAGAAATGCGGCGATATATCCTGCGACGGGCCAAAATCTGAGGATATGCAGTAAAAAATCACATAAACCACAAGCCCCGTTCCCATGAACGTGGCTTTTCAAATGTTATGATATGTATGTGTGCTCCGGAGAGGAGAAATAATGCATATCAAGGAACTGCCTGCGAGCGAAAGGCCGCGGGAAAAGATGCTGTATTACGGTGCGGGGAGCCTCAGTAACTCTGAACTGTTGGCTCTTGTTCTGCGTACCGGTACAGGTGAAAAATCGGCTGTACAGCTGGCCGAAGAACTGATAGCCTATGCCGATGCAAATATCGGTACTCTCGGGGCTGCCGAGGTCAGGGAACTGACTCAGATAGGCGGCGTGGGGGAAGCCAAAGCCTGCTCTGTCGTTGCCGCGATGGAGCTCAGCCGCAGAATGACTTCAGATCATATGAACTCTGTAAAATGCAGAGTCGGCGACAGTACTGAAGTTGCTGATTTGCTGATGCAGGAACTGATGTATGAGAAGCGTGAGATATTTATGTCTCTTAATCTCAATGTCAAACTGCAGGTGGAATCAAAATCTGTTATCGCAATCGGTAATATCAGTAATGCTCCGGTTCATCCGAGAGAGGTTTTCGGACCGGCGGTAAGGAGGGGCGCGGCAGCAGTTATCGTTGCGCATAACCACCCGAGCGGAGATCCGACCCCGAGTGATGAGGATATAGCAGTCACAGGCAGGCTGCTCGAAGCTTCCCGTATAATGGGGATAAGACTGCTCGACCACCTGATAATTGGGCGAAGCAGCTTTGTCAGCCTCAGAGCCGAAGGGCATATACAGGATTAAAACGCGGATTGATCATCAGGATATATTACCTGGATCAGACCAATGCCCGGACAATGGTCTTTGAACAGACGGATAATAGTATTTTTAAGAAGATGAAAATATCAGAGGAAATTAAAGGATGAAAGCGGGAAAAACTACTAAGATAATCGACTATATCGATGCGCTGGGGATGGCCGGACTGCTTGTTTCCGTAAACGGTGAATCGGCCTGCAGCTCGGTAATATCATATATCTCGGATCCTGATAAAAAGGCATCCGCTGCGAGACAGGTCACAGACATCACATATGATTCAAGAGCTGCCGGAAAAGGCTCACTTTTCGTATGCAAGGGCGCTCATTTCAGGGAGAAATTCCTTGAGGATGCTGTTGCGGCCGGAGCGGTCTGTTACGTTAGGCAGGCAGGAGATGAGGCAGTGAAAGCGGCAGCTTCTGCATGCAGCATAGATGCTGAGAATAACGGACAGGAATCTGATGGCCGGAGCTCTGACGGACAGGGCTCTGCAGGGAAGGGCACTGGAGACTGCTTCACACCGGGAAAACCTGTGGAGATACTTGTAAGCGACATCAGAGACGCAATGCCTGTTATCGCTGCGACATTTTACGGCAAACTGAGTGATGAGCTTAAGATGATAGGCATTACAGGAACCAAGGGAAAGTCCACAACTGCCTATTATATGAGGTTTATTCTTGATGAATGGATGGCGGCAACAGGCGGCAGACGCAGCGCGATATGCTCCGGAATAGACAATTATGACGGAGTGATCGAGGAGGAATCCCACCTGACAACACCTGAACTTTTTGAGCTCTGCCATCATATGGACAACGCCCTGAAAAAAGGAATCACTTATATGACTATGGAGGTATCCAGTCAGGGTCTCAAGTATGACAGAGTGAAGGGCGTGGATTTTGAGGCCGGAGCTTTTCTGAACATCGGAAGCGACCATATCAGCGCAATAGAGCATCCTGATTTCAACGATTATCTCGAATCAAAGCTTAAGATATTCGGACATTGCCGTAAGGCATGCTATAACCTGGACTGCGATGAACAGGAAAGGATAAAGGCAGCATCAGCTGACTGCCCGTATGTGATCACATTCAGCTGCAGGGATGACAGCGCCGATGTTTACGGATATGATGTAAGATCCGAAGAAGGTAAAGTCAGCCTGAGGATACGCGGCAAAGACATCAGGGATTATGCTGATTTTGATGAGGAATTCACTCTCGGTACGTTCGGGACAATAAATGTCGAGAACGCGCTGGCTGCGGTCTCGCTGTCCGCACTTGCGGGCGTTCCGCTTGAATATGTGAAATCAGGCCTTGCAAAGGCTATTTCTCCGGGACGCATGGAGGTCTTCTACAGCGAAGACGGCAAACGCATCGCCATCGTAGATTACGCCCACAACAAGCTTAGCTATGAGAGATTTTTTGAAACGATAAGGGACGAATTCCCTGATAAAAAGATGATAATCGTATTCGGCTGCCCTGGCGGCAAAGCCTTTGCACGCAGGGAGGAACTCGGTACGATAGCCGGCAAATGCTGCGAATACACCATAGTTACCGAGGAGGATTACGGTGAAGAGGATGTCAATAAGATCTGCAGAGAGATAGGCGAATTCGTAGCTGCTGCGGGCGGCAGGTTCGAGATCATCACTGACAGGGTCGAGGCCATCAAAAAAGCTATTACTCTTATGGATGACGATACAATTCTTTTCCTGCCCGGAAAGGGCCGTGAGACAAGGGAAAAGAGGGGAATAGAGTATATCGACACACCTTCAGATGCCGATGTCGTAATTGAGTACATGAAATAAAAGGATCAGATGAGAAATTTTGAGTTTAAGGAAAAAATTGACAGAGAGGAATTCAACAGCCTGGCGATGAACGGAAGAGCCGGTGTGAAGGCTCATTTCCTCGGATCATATGAATGGGGCGAGGTTTCGTCCCGAAGGGGCAGAGTGCCGCATTATACAGGCGTATATGAGGACGGAAAGCTTGTTGCGACAGCTCTGGTGCTTGAAAAATCGCTTGTTGCGGGTTATACATATTTTTACATCCCGCGCGGCTTTACCATGAACTATAAGGACCTGGAGCTGCTCCGCTATCTGACGGGCTGCATTGCCGAATTCGGTAAGAAGAGAAAAGCTCTGTATTTCAAGATAGATCCTGATATTAAGCTGCACACTGTCGATATCGACGGCAATGAGGTTCCGGGTGAGAAGAACGAAGCTCTTGTTGCCTTTCTCGGAAAGCTCGGTTACAGGCATAAGCCTCTCAACTACGGCTTCGAGAATGAGCAGCCGCGCTTTACTTTTCGTATACCGCTTGGCGGCAGCATAGATGAGATAGAATCGGGATACAGCCGCACGACGAAGACGAGGATCAGGCAGGCGCACGAAGCGGGCGTCGAGGTCGTAAGAGGCAGCTCGGAGGATATCCCTGAATTCGTCAGGCTGATGACCATGACAGAGAAAAGACAGGGATTCTTTTCGCATGAAGCTGATTTTTACCGGTATTTTTACGATATTATGTCTGCAAGCGATATGGTAACACTGTATTTCGGCAGACTGGATGTAGGCAAGGTGATCGACGGACTCGAGCGCGACAGAGAAACGACTGCCGCTGCACTGAAGGATCTCGAGGGAAAGACAGGAAAGAAGGTCGCGGGCAGGATCAAGGAAGCAGAAAAGAAGCTGGTTTCCATCGAAAAACAGCTGGATGCTCTTTCGGACAAACCTCGCGAAGTGGTGACCGTTTCCACATATCTCATTTCACATTATGCCGATAAGGCGTGGGCGCTCTACGCTGCCAACGATATGGATTACGGACGTTATTTTGCCAACTATGCCGTTTATCAGCAGCAGATAAGGGATTCGAAGGACGAAGGCAGAGAAGTGTTCGATGTCTTTGGTACTGTCGGAAGACCTGAAGAGGCAGGCAGTACGGCAGGCCTGTACGAATTCAAGAAAAAATGGGGCGGAGAGCTTACTGAGTTCATCGGTGAGTTCGACTATATCCTCAATAAACCTGTATATCTGGCTTACAGCAAACTGATACCGCTGTATCACAATATGATGAACAAGAGACTCAGGAAAAAAGTAAGGGAGGAAGCGGAATAGCAAATATATGCATGATCGATATGCATGATCACTGCTGTTCCGGTAGCACAACTCTGAAAAAACGAGATTGATAAGTAATATGAAGATCAGGAATAAAAAAACAACTCAGGAAATGCCTTTTATGGCTGTGGCACTCGGCGGTGATATGAACTGCTACGGCGTTGCACGGACTTTTTATGAGGCTTTCGGTATAAAGACTGTGATGATCGGCAGAATGCCGGTTTTCCCGACGGCACACAGCGATCTCGTCGAGAGATATTATGACGCGGATCTCCTGGAGGATGAGCCGCTTCTCAGGATACTCGGCGAGATAGACGGGAAATATCCGGACAAAAAGAAATTTCTTTTTGCGACTAATGATGATTATGTGAGACATGTCATCCACAACAAGGCCGCGATCGAAGCGATCGGCCGGAGCGGGAGCGCAAAATCAGCTTCAGGCTCACGTTCGGCTAATCAGGGCGGGTACATAGTTCCGACTATAGAGGAGGAGCTGTTCGATAAGCTCGACGATAAGGATTCCTTCTATGCGATGTGCGAGGAGTACGGACTGCCTTATCCGAAGAGCGTTGTATTCGACTGCGCTGAGGATGATGTCTCAAGCTTTGAGCTGCCGTTTGAATATCCGATCTTCATCAAGCCTGCGAGCAATGTTATTTATTTTAATTTTGAGTTCGAGGGCAAGCAGAAGGGATATAAGATAAACGATGCTGCCGAACTGCGTGAGGTCATGGGACGCATACAGGGTGCCGGATATCCGGGAAAATTCGTATTCCAGGAATATATCGAAGGCGACGACGACTCGATGTATATTTTTTCCGCGTACTGCGATCACAGCGGCAGAGTGAGGATGACTTCGGGCGGACGCATACTGATGCATGACCGCACGCCTGAGCTTATCGGCAATTACAATGCGATAACTGACGCCAGAGACGACAGGCTGACCGACAGACTGCGCGATTTCCTCGAAAAGACAGGATTTGTCGGTATCTGCCATTTCGATGTACAGTACGACGCAAGGCGCGGCGACTATGTGGTCTATGAAATAAACATCAGACAGGGACGCAGCAATTACTATATGACGGCGAGCGGCATGAACTATGCGAAACTGCTTGTAAATGAATATATTTACAATAATAGTTTCGATGTAAAGGAATGTGACGGCACGGAAAGAGCCGGTGATACTTCATCCGGACCGAAACCGGATTACGGCTATGCCGTGGCAAACAAGCCGTTCATAGTCAGTAACGTTTCACGCCGCAACCTGATTAAGGCTGTCGGACGCGAAAAGGTTGAGCGTGTTCCATCATCTAAATTCTTTTGGTTCCAGCTCGCACCGTATGACAGGAGCCTGAAGAATCTCATCACTATGAGTCGTCTCGAACGCAGAATAATGCGCAGCTTCCGCAAATACAATAAGTAACAGCCATACGGCGTCATGTCAGATTTTGTAAGAATTTGGTCGTGACGCCGTTTTTAGTGTTGTCAGTATCGTTGACTTGCGGCTATAGTGCATGTATAATATTTGGGTAAATTTATGCAATCTTACCGCAATTTTGCGGCCATTATGTACGGTGACCGGCTCTTATTTGGGGGATGAAGCTTAACATCATCGTACGGCCGCAGCTATTCGGCGTAGACTATGTATATATTTTCAATTTAATAACATAAGGAGGTGCTTATGACACCAGCAGTAATTGCTGTTCTCGTCGGCATTGTATTCCTTATTGTCGGTATACTGATTGGCTATATCTATCGTAAGAACATAGGAGAAAAAACGATCGGAAGCGCAGAGATGCAGGCAAAGAACCTCATCCTTGATGCGCAGAATACTGCAGAAAACCTCAAGAAGGAAAAAGTGCTTGAGGCAAAGGAGGAAATACATAAGCTGAGAGAGGACTACGAAAAAGAGTTCAAGATCAGAAGAAACGAAGTACAGAAATCAGAAAGAAGGATACTCCAGAAGGAGGAAAACATCGACCGCAAGCTCGAAAATATCGAGAAGCGTGAAAACGGTCTCACCAAGAGAGAGCATTCGATGGACGAAAAGCACAAGGAAATCGATTCCTATATCGCAAAGCAGGTAGCTGAGCTTGAGAGGATCTCGGGTTATACCAGAGATGAAGCCAAAGAGATACTGCTTCAGGAGGTCGAGGCGGATATCCGCAAGGACGCTTCAGACATGATAGTAAGGATCGAGAACGAGGCCAAGGAAGAGGGCGACAAAAAGGCAAGGGAAATCATTACCACTGCCATCCAGAGATATGCTGCGGATCAGGTTACTGAGAGCACTGTATCTGTTGTCAGCCTTCCGAATGATGATATGAAGGGCCGCATCATCGGTCGTGAAGGCCGTAATATCAGGGCTATCGAGACTCTGACCGGTGTTGATCTCATCATCGATGATACTCCTGAGGCTGTTATCCTGTCAGGCTTCGATCCTGTCAGAAGAGAGATCGCAAGGATCGCACTCGAAAAGCTGATCGTGGACGGACGTATCCATCCGGCAAGGATAGAAGAAATGGTCCAGAAGGCCACAAAGGAAGTAAATACCATCATCAAGGAAGAGGGAGAGCGCGCATGCTTCGAGACAGGCGTTCACAACCTGCATCCTGAACTGGTCAAGCTGCTCGGACGTCTCAAATACAGGACATCATACGGACAGAACGTGCTGCAGCACTCGATCGAGGTCGCAACACTGGCCGGCATGATGGCTGAAGAACTCGGACTTGATCCTAAGCTTGCAAGGAGGGGCGGACTGCTTCACGATATCGGTAAGTCTATCGACCATGAGGTAGAAGGTACCCACGTTGAGATCGGCGTAAACATCTGCAAGAAATACAAGGAATCCTGGAAGGTCATCAATGCTGTTGAGTCGCATCACGGCGATGTCGAGGCTACTACACTTGAGTCGATGCTGGTCGGCGCTGCGGATGCACTTTCTGCTGCAAGACCGGGTGCAAGAAGAGAGACTCTTGAATCCTATATCAGGAGACTTGAGAACCTTGAACAGATAGCCAACAGCACAAAGGGCGTTGATAAATCATACGCCATCCAGGCGGGCCGCGAGATCCGTGTTGCTGTAAAGCCTAACCAGGTCAAGGACGATGAAGTTCCTATGCTGGCAAGGGAGATCGCCAAGAAGATCGAGGCAGAGCTCGAATATCCGGGTCAGATCAAGGTCAATGTGGTCAGAGAGACCAGAGCGACGGAATACGCAAAATAGAAAAACAATTGATTATTATATTATAATGAATGAAGGCTCCTCGTAACGGGGAGCCTTGACTCTGTGGGTAAATAAAAATGATCTATTTGGATAACAGTGCTACAACAAGGCAATATGACGAAGTGACAGAGCTGATGTATCGTGTCGCGAAGGAGACATACGGAAATCCTTCATCTCTGCATTCGCTGGGCTTCGAGGCAAACAATATGCTTACGGACGCGCGGCGTGATATGGAGTCGTTTATGGCAACCGGTGGTGAAATAGTTTTCACTTCAGGCGGGACAGAGAGCGATAATATGGCTCTTGTTTCGACTGCCCGCAAAATGAAAAGGCGCGGCAAGAGGATCATCACTACTGAGGTCGAGCATCCGGCGGTTCTGGAGACCTGCAAAAGACTTGCAGAAGACGGATTTGATATCGTTTATGCCGGCGTCGATGATACCGGTCTGGTGAAAACAGAAGATCTTATGCAGGCTATGACGGATGATACGATCATGGTATCTGTTATGACCGTAAACAACGAGTCGGGCACTATACAGCCTGTAAATGAGATCGGCCGCATGATACGCGATTACAATAAGAAGCACGGAACCGGCATAGTTTTTCATACGGATGCAGTACAGGCCTTCGGCAAACTGCCGTTTTCGCAGCTTGATGCCGACCTTGTTTCCGTGAGCGCTCATAAGTTTCACGGGCCGAGAGGAACGGGATTTCTCTATATGAGAAAAGATTTGAAGCTGCCAGCCTTCATAACAGGCGGAGGACAGGAAAACCATTATCGTTCTTCCACCGAAAATCTGCCGGGGATCGCCGGAATGGCTCTCGCGGCAAAGATGTCATATGAAAAACTTGACGCCAAGATGGCAAGGATGTGCGAAGTCAATGATCATCTGTATAAAGGACTGACCGCGGAACTGAAGGATGTCGTGCTTAACGGTCCGAAAGAACTCGGATGCAGCATTTCCTCAGCCGGAAGCGGATCTGCACACACTGCTGTAAGATGTCCGGCTGTACTCAACCTGACTTTCAGAGGCACGAGAGGCGAGGTTCTGCTCCATACTCTTGAACAGGACGGGATATTCGTTTCCACGGGCTCGGCATGCGCATCCCATAAGACCGGAGACAGCCATGTGCTCAGCGCAATGGGCCTCGATCACAAGGCCATCGAAGGAGCGATAAGATTCAGTTTTTCGGAATTCAATACTGTCGAAGAGATGGATATTGTTATAGATAAGGTAAAGATGGCTGTAAACAGATTCCGCAAGCTTGGAAGTTTTCGTTAATAAGAGTTTCTGCTTATCACAAATAAACATATAGAACGGAGAAATAGTTTTGGAAAAGAAATTATACATCGTAAGATGCGGAGAGGTCGCTCTCAAGGGTATGAACAAGCCTTATTTCGAGAGGATACTGCTCGAAAGAGTCCGCAAGGCAATCGAATGCTATGAGGATGCCGAGGCAAGGTGGATAGACGGCCTCATGTTTGTAAGGATACCTGCGGACATTCCGGAAGATGAAGTTATAGGCAGATGCGTCAGAGTATTCGGCGTTGCATCGGTAAGCCCTGCAATAGAAGCGCCGAAGGATATCAACGAGATCGGACGCCTTGCCGCTGAATACATGCTTCAGATCATCGAAGAGGAAGGCGTAAAGACCTTCAAAGTCAAGGGCAAGAGAGCGGACAAATCATTTGCCGTCCAGTCGCCGGAGATCGGCAAACAGGTCGGAGCGATAATTCTCAAGACCTGCAAGGTACTCAGCGTTGATGTACATGATCCCGATGTACTGCTCACAGTTGATGTGAGACGAGAAGGCGCTTATATTTTCCGCGATAAGATCAAGGGTTTCGGCGGACTGCCGCTCGGCACAAACGGCAAGGGGATGATACTGATGTCAGGCGGCATCGACAGCCCTGTCGCCGCATTCATGATGGCAAAGAGGGGAATGAGCATAGAGGCCGTTCACTTCCATTCATATCCTTACACAAGCCAGAGGGCGCAGAAAAAGGTCGAGGATCTTGTCAAAGTACTGGCCGGATACATGGGAACTATCAGGATGCACGTCGTCAACCTGCTTCCTATACAGGAACAGATCGTACAGAACTGTCCTGAAGACGAGACAACTCTTCTCGTCAGGAGATTCATGATGAGGATAGCAGAGCAGATCGCGGTAAAGAACCACAACATGATGCTTATTACGGGCGAGGATCTCGGTCAGGTAGCAAGCCAGACTGCAGAAGCTCTGGTCGTAACCGATTCTGTGGTCAAAATGCCGGTCATGAGACCGCTTATCGCTATGGACAAGGTCGACATCATGGACAAGGCGCGCGAGATAGGCACATACGACATTTCCATACAGCCATACGAAGACTGCTGCACAGTATTTCTGCCGAAGCATCCGGTCACCAAGCCGAAGCTCGCGAGAATAGAGAAATCCGAAGCTGCTCTCGACGTGCAGGCACTCGTGGACGCTGCTGTCGCATCCGAAGAAATCATCGAGATCAGACCGTAATGCTGTCGCGGCGATGTGAAGCGCATTTCGCTTATTGACAATGCGGCTTCAAAATGTTAGCATTTGCAGGTAAAACGTTGACGAGGACAGTAAGTACATCAGCAGGGTCTCAAGAGAGGAATGGGTGCTGTGATCATTCCGGCCCGGATGCACCGAACACCACCTCCGAGTGGCACCAATCCTGCCCGCTTTGGCCGCGTCAAAAGCCTCAAAGAGTGCCGGCCGGGAATACTCAGCCGGAAGATGGGTGGAACCACGAATACTCAATCATTTTTACAGAGTATGCGTCCCTTCTGACATAAACGTCGGAGGGGACTGTTTTTTGTCCCTCTCCGGGAAATAAGGCAGCTGTTGATCAGGAATCTATGCGGCTGCGTAAGAATCAAAAGGAGGATAAGCAATTGATCATTACACTTAAAGACGGAAGCAAGAAGGAATATGCTGAGCCGATGTCGGCTTATGACATAGCAAGAGACATCAGCGACGGGCTGGCAAGAGTTGCCTGCATCGCAGAGATCGACGGAAAGGCATGCGACCTCAGAACTATGGTCGACCATGACTGCGAGCTCAATATCCTGACATTCGATTCAGACGAGGGCAAGCGCGCTTACAGACATACATGCTCGCATGTTCTGGCTGAAGCTGTAAAGAACCTCTATCCAGAGGCAAAGCTTGCTATCGGACCATCGATCGACAACGGATTCTACTATGATTTCGACATGCCGCCTCTCTCAAGAGAGGATCTCGACAAGATCGAGGCAGAGATGAAAAAGATCATCAAGAAGGGCGAAAGGCTCGAGTATTTTGAGATGCCGAGAGAAGAGGCTATCCAGATGTATAAGGAAAAGGATGAGCCTTACAAAGTCCAGCTGATTGAGGATCTGCCTGAGGACGAGGTTATCTCTTTCTACAAGCAGGGTGATTTCGTTGAGCTCTGCGCGGGACCTCATATCATGAGCACCAAGCCTATCAAGGCTTTCGCTCTGACTTCAAGCTCCGGAGCATACTGGAGAGGCGATGAGCACAACAAGATGCTGACACGTATTTACGGCACAGCTTATACCAAAAAAGACGATCTGAACGAGTATCTCGAATATCTCGCTGATATCAAGAACCGCGACCATAACAGACTCGGCAGAGAGATGGATATCTTCACAACTGTCGATGTTATCGGACAGGGACTGCCTCTCTTCATGCCTAAGGGAACAAAGATCATACAGAAGATGCAGAGATGGATCGAGGACCTCGAGGAATACGACTGGGGCTATGTCCGCACAAGGACTCCTCTGATGGCCAAGTCCACACTCTACAAGATCTCGGATCACTGGTATCACTACAAAGACGGCATGTTCCTGCTTGGATATGATAACATGGATGATATCATGTCAGCCGAGGACCGTTCGGCCGAGATCCACGGAGTACAGGATCTGAAGCTGATCGAGAACGATCCGGACAGCGATGTTCTGGCTCTTCGTCCTATGACATGCCCGTTCCAGTACTATGTATACAAGGCTCGCCAGAAGAGCTACAGAGATCTGCCTTACAGAATGGGCGAGACTTCGACTCTGTTCAGAAACGAGCAGGCCGGTGAGATGCACGGACTTACAAGAGTTCGCCAGTTCACTATTTCCGAAGGACATCTGGTAGTCGCTCAGGATCAGCTCGAAGAGGAATTCAAGGGCTGCGTTGAGCTCGCAAAATACTGCCTGACAACACTCGGCCTCGAGGGAGACGTCACATACCGTCTGTCAAAATGGGATCCTGAACATGCGGAGAACTATCTCGGAACAGCTGAGGAATGGGACCGCGTCGAAGGTTTCATGAGAGACATCCTCACAGATATCGGACTCGAATTCAAGGAAGCAGTCGGCGAAGCCGCTTTCTACGGACCGAAGCTCGATATCCAGGCAAAGAACGTATACGGCAAGGAAGACACAATGATCACTATACAGATCGATACTTTCCTCGCTGAGCGTTACGATATGTACTATATCGACAGAGACGGCCAGAAGAAACGTCCTTACATCATCCACCGTACTTCGATCGGATGCTACGAGCGTACACTTGCATGGCTGATCGAGCATTATGCAGGAAATCTGCCGACATGGCTCTGCCCTGAACAGGTACGCATACTGCCTATTTCCGATAAAGTCGCTGATTATGCCGAGGAAGTCCGCAAAGAGCTGCGCAAAAATGGCGTGGATGTCACAGTCGACACAGACAGCGAGAGAATCGGATACAAGATCCGCCGCGCACAGATGGAAAGAGTTCCGTACATGCTCGTAATCGGTGCAAAGGAAGCCGAGGAAGGCAATGTTTCCGTAAGATCCAGATACGCAGGAGACGAGGGAGTAAAGCCTCTTAACGAGTTCATCGCCGATCTCTGCGAGGAAATAAACAGCAAGGCTATCCGTAAGATCGAGAAAAAAGACGACAAGTAAGAACGTCTTTACAATCACAGACTGGATGGCGCTGCCATACAGTCTATGGCTTATGATGAGCAGAGGAAGCAGAGTATTTCTCACTTAGTATAGAGTTAAGACTGCAAAAATGTTACAATATATCCGGTCGGCCCGACCGGCCGGGAAAATACTTGTTAACAGACTTCAACAGACTATGAGGTAAATACAATGAGCGTAAAATATAAAAGAGTTCTTATCAAGATCAGCGGCGAGGCTCTGGCGGGTGATGATCATTTCGGCGTTAATCCTGCGATGACAGAGGCTGTCGCAAAGCAGATCAAAGAGATACATGATGCAGGCGTTGAAGTAGCTGTAGTATGCGGCGGCGGCAATTTCTTCCGCGGCAGAACAGGCGAGAATATCGACAGACCTACTGCAGACTATATGGGCATGCTTGCTACCGTTATGAACGGTCTGGCACTTCAGGATTCTCTGCTGTCGGTCGGCTGCGAGGCTAAGCTCATGACTGCTATCGAGATAAGAGACATGGCTGAGGGTTATGCAAGGCGCAAGGCTCTCGACTATCTGAGTGAGGGCAAGGTCGTCGTATTCGGCGGAGGAACGGGAAGTCCTTTCTTCACTACAGATACGACCGCTGCACTGAGAGCTGCTGAGATCGGTGCTGATGTCCTGCTTCTTGCCAAGAATATCGATGCGGTATATTCAGATGATCCGGCAAAGAATCCGGATGCCGAGAGGTATACAGAGCTTAAGTATATGGACATTATCGACAAGGATCTCAAGGTCATGGATCTCACAGCAGCTACGCTGTGCAAGGATACAGGAACCAGGATATATGTATTTGCACTCGCTGAAGAAGGCAATCTGATGAGAGTCATTAACGGCGAAAATGTAGGAACTTTGATTCAATAGTATGCAATAGGAGGCACGTTATGGCAGGCAAAAAAACACTTGAAGAGAGAATAGAAAACACCAAGGGATACCTTAAGGAGAATCTCAATACGGTCAGAGCCGGCAGAGCAAACCCTGCACTGCTTGACAAGATCATGGTCAGCTACTACGGAACACCGACGCCTCTCAAGCAGCTGGCGAACATTTCAGTTCCTGATCCGAGAACTCTTATGATCTCGCCGTTCGATCCAAAATCGGTCAGTGATATCGAGAGAGCCATCAATGAGGCAAACATCGGCATCAATCCGGCAAACGACGGCAAGGTGATCAGACTGGCAATCCCTCAGCTCACAGAGGAAAGACGTAAGGAACTTACCAAGGTTGTTAAGGGCTACGGCGAGGATGCAAAGGTAGCTGTCAGAAATCTCAGAAGAGATGTAAATGACGAGCTCAAAAAAATGCAGAAGGACGGCGAGCTGACCGAAGACGATCTCAAGGATGAACTTGAAGAAACTCAGAAGAAGATCGAAAAGGCGATCAAGGATATCGATGAGATCATTTCCGAAAAAGACAAGGAACTGATGGAAGTCTAATAAGACCATATAAGCATATATGCAGACGTGGCTTTACCGGCCACGTTTGCTGTATTAAAGGGCAATCAGAGAAGGATAATCAGTAATGGAAGAAAAACGTTTTCCGACACATGTCGGGATAATCATGGATGGTAACGGCAGATGGGCAAAGGCTCACGGCGTTCCGCGTGTTATGGGCCACAATGCCGGTATGCAGGCGATGAAAAAAATAGTTATCGCCAGCTCCGATCTGGGAGTAAAATATCTTACGGTCTATGCTTTTTCCACCGAGAACTGGAAGAGAAGCACCGAAGAGGTAAACGGCATTTTCAAGCTTATCGTCAAGTACGTCAACTCAGAGCTTGAAGAACTCGACGCCAACAATGTACACATAAATATTTTCGGACAGTACGATATGCTGCCAAAGGCTTCGGTGGATGCGGTTGATAAAATGGTCGGACGTCTTGCGGATAATGACGGGCTGGTGTTTAATATAGCTCTCAACTACGGCGGCAGGGATGAGATACTGAGGAGCGTTAAGAGACTCTGCAGTGAATGCATCGCCGAGGGACGTGATCCGGGTGAGCTGACTGAGGATGATATTTCCAGATATCTGTGGTCCGGCAGCGCTCATTTTGATGTTCCGGACCCGGATCTCATAATCAGGACAAGCGGTGAAGAGAGGATGTCGAATTTCCTCACATGGCAGGCTGCATACAGCGAGCTGATGTTTACCGACACGCTATGGCCTGATTTTACGCCTGAAGAGTACGCCCGGATGATAGACGCTTACGCAAACCGCGACAGACGTTTCGGCGGACGAAACACAGATAAGTGATTAAGGAGTTTTAAAGTATGAAGACTAGAATTATTTCCGGCCTTATTATGGTGCCACTTCTGCTGGTGCTGTACTTCGGCGGTATCGTGTTATGGGCTGCTGCGCTTATTATCGCTCTGATGGGAGTTCACGAATTCTGCAAAGGATGGACCAGCCTCGATGTTAAACCATCTCTGCCGGTATGCTATGTGATGACTGTGCTTCTTTTCGCAGGCTATTTCCTTTCGGGAGGTATCAAAGGCTTTTCGCCTCTTGCTGCGGCTGATTCTGCAGTCCCTGTATTCTGCAGAAATATGGTGTTTATGTCTGTCTGGATGTTTGTCGCAGTTGCCGTCAGCCTTATCTACGGCTGGAAGATAAACGAAAGAGGAGCATATGACGCCGCAGCTACAGTGACTGCGCTTGTATATATTCCTTTTTTCACATATCATATGGTTCTGATAGATATGACGCCTTACAAACTGTTTATCTGGATCGTTGTGATTGCCGCATTCGGATCGGATATCTGCGCATATTTTACCGGATACTTTCTCGGCAAACACAAGATGGCGCCGAACCTCAGCCCTAAGAAGACTGTCGAAGGAGCTGTAGGCGGACTCATTGGAAGTTCTCTATTCGCATGGCTGTTCGGTTTCATATTCATGAGAGAGATGGCTCTTGTCTGCCTGGTACTGGGTCTTGTAGGCGGTGCTGCCGGCATGGCCGGCGATCTGACTGCATCGGCGTTCAAACGCAAGATGGGAATCAAGGATTACGGCAATCTGATCCCGGGGCACGGCGGTATAATGGACAGATTCGACAGCGTGATATTCACAGCACCTGTGGTTTATTACGCGATATGCATTCTGACCGGATTACTGGTTATATAGTTGCAATTCAGTAAACAGACATAACCATATAAACTTGATCAGGACTGATCGGTAAATAATTTAAGATTAAAAATGAAAAAAGTACTGATAATGGGGAGCACCGGTTCCATAGGGACCCAGGCGCTCGACATAATAAGGAATAACAAGGATAAGTTCAGGGCTGTCGGACTGACCTGCAGGAGCAGGATCGACAGTCTGATTGAGCAGATAATGGAGTTCAGACCTGAAGCGGTCTCGGTCGGCAGTCCGGAGGATGCGATCAGGGTACATACTGAATTTCCCGAGATAGAAGTATTCTACGGCGAAGCCGGTCTTATAGAAATCGCAAAGATGGACTGCGATATAGTGCTCAATTCACTGATGGGCATAAGCGGCCTGGCTCCGACTTATACGGCTATAGGTCTCGGCAGGGATATAGCTCTGGCGAATAAGGAGACTCTGGTAGCCGGCGGTGCGCTTGTTACAGATCTGTGCCGCGAAAAAGGCGTGAGACTACTGCCTGTTGACAGCGAGCACAGTGCGATCTTCCAATGTCTCGAGGGCAACGGAGGCAGCGCATGCGGCAGGGCGTACAGAGCTCAGGATAAGAGCGATGCCGTGCAAAGACCGGTAAGGCGTATACTGCTTACCGCATCCGGCGGACCTTTCCGCGGCAGAAGTGCGGAATCACTCAGAGATGTGACGATACAGCAGGCGCTGAATCATCCGAAGTGGAGTATGGGAAGCAAGATCACCATCGATTCCGCAACAATGATGAACAAGGGGCTCGAAGTCATAGAAGCCAGATGGCTTTTCGATGTCCCTGCTGACAGGATAGATATCCATGTTCATCCGGAAAGTATCGTTCATTCGATGGTCGAATTCATGGATGGATCGGTCATCGCACAGATGGGACTTCCGGATATGAAGATTCCTATCGGACTGGCGCTGAACTATCCGGACAGACTGGATCTGCTGCCGGATTTCGAAGGAGACAGAGGAAGAGGCACTGACGGAGCTCTTGATTTCTTTACAACAGGCTCTGACCTTCATTTTGAAAAGGCGGACCGCAAAGTCTTCAGATGCATCGACATGGCATACAGAGCGCTTGAGGAAGGCGGTGCGGCGCCGGTAGTTATGAACGGCGCAAACGAGGAACTTGTGGCAATGTTCCTCGCAGGTAAGATCGGATTTACCGATATCCCTGATACAATAGAAGGTGTCATGGACGAGGCTGACTTCGGCACACCTTCGAGCGTCGAGGAGATACTTGCGATCGACCGCGAAACGAGGATCAAAGTCAGGGAATTAATTAAGTAATCGGCAGGCGCGGGATGCCTGCGCGGGAGGTAAATATTGGTTACAGCTGTTTTATATATTCTGATGCTGCTGATAATGGTGATCCCACATGAATGGGGTCATCTTATTGTGGCGAAGTTATGTGATGTAAAGGTAAATGAATTTTCAGTCGGAATGGGTCCGTTGCTTTTCAAGAAACAGAGGGGTGAGACACAGTATTCCGTGCGTCTGCTGCCTCTCGGCGGTTACTGCGCGATGGAGGGCGAAGAAGAGGCGAGCAATGATCCACGTTCCTACAGCAGCAAAAGCAATCTCCAGAAGACTGCAATACTGCTTGCAGGCGTGACTATGAACATTATCATAGCAACCTTAATGATGACGCTTGTTCTCGAAGTAAGCGGAATGGCTTCGACTAAGCTCGCTTCTGTGGTAAAGGATTCACCGGCGGCCGAAGCAGGTCTTGAAGCAGGTGACAGGATAACCGCGATCGACGGCACGGCGATAAAGAGCTGGTCTGACATAACGGACTGCATCAGTTCATATCACAAGGGTGATAAGATGGAGATCGAATATGTCAGAGATTCGAAGCACAATACCGTTTTCCTTACGCCTGAGATGAATACCGAAGAGAATCGCTATATGATAGGCATAACGCCGCAGGTCACGCGAAATCCTATATACTGCGTCCCGGCAGGGATAATGTCGACATGGAATCTGAATAAGCTGATGCTCGGAGCCTTTAAGCAGATGTTCACAGGAGGTTTCGATAAGGATGATGTAGCAGGTCCGGTGGGTCTGGTCAAGGTTGTGAATACCACGAAGTCATACGGATTCACATCATATCTGCTGCTGCTCGCGATGGTCAGTCTCAACCTTGCCTTCTTTAACATACTCCCTATACCGGGACTTGACGGAGGCAAAATATTCTTCATCATACTCAAGGTCCTCAGCGGCGGACGCATAACTGACGATATGGAATTAAAAGCCACAATCGTCGGAATGGGACTGCTGATCGCATTCGTAGTATTCATCACATTCAACGATATCAGCAATTTGATAAAGTAAAAATTTACATCGGCTGCGCAGCAGTTCAAGTGTACACTGTGCGAAAACTTCCGTCCATAGTGCCGAAAACACGCCCCCGGGACGGAAGTCTGCAGGCGGGTGTAAAATATTGCCGACTTACGCTGACCATACACCATATTTGTGAAAAGCGGTGTATGAATTCAGAAAGAACGCAAAATAATACACCCGAGGGTGTAAAAAATTACTGTTGGGCGCTATCCATACACCCGATTTGCTAAAAGCGGTGTATGAATTCAGAAAAAACGCGGAATATTACACCGGAGGGTGTAAAAAATTACTTTTGGGCGGTATCCATACACCCGATTTGCCAAAAACGGTGTATGAAGTCTGAAAGAATGCAGATTATTACACCCGATTGCCTCATCTTGAGGATATACAGTGCCATTTGACGACCTTTGGGTGTAAAAAATTGCCGATTTACGCTGACCATACACCATATTTGTGAAAAGTGGTGTATGAATTCAGAAAGTCCGGATAGAAAACTTCCGTCCATAATGTCGAAAACACGCCTCCGGGACGGAAGTCTAAAGTGGCTGTTCACTAAATTATAATTGTAAAGGAGAATAACATGTCTGTACAGGTTCACTGCGGGGATGTCGCCATCGGAGGCGGCGCTCCCGTTTCTATACAATCGATGACTAATGTTGACACGAGGGATACTGATGCTCTTGTAAGGCAGATCAATGAGCTGGCTGATGCCGGATGCGAGATCGTGAGATGCGCGGTACCGGATATGCAGGCTGCCGAGTCGCTCGGCAGAGCGAAGAAACTGGTCAGGGTGCCGCTGGTTGCGGATATACATTTTGACTATAAGCTTGCCATAGCCTCTATCGAGAACGGCGCAGACAAGATCCGGATCAATCCGGGTAATATAGGAAGTCTTGACAGAGTAACGGCTGTTGTTGAGAAGGCAAAGGAAAGAAATATCCCTATCAGGGTCGGCGTTAATTCCGGCTCTCTTGAAAAGGATCTGATCCGCAAATACGGCGGCGTCACTGCAGGAGCTCTTGCGGAGAGCGGTGCGAATATGGTCCGTATGATCGAGGATCTTGGGTATGATCAGCTGGTGGTATCTATCAAATCATCGAATGTAAAGATGAATTATGATGCGCACATGATGCTCAAAGATATGGTCGATGTTCCTATACATATAGGGATTACTGAATCCGGGACTCCGAGGAACGGAGAACTCAAATCCGCCATCGGTATCGGATCGCTTCTGCTTGCAGGCATAGGCGACACAATGAGGGTATCTCTAACCGACGATCCGGTCAAAGAGGTCCTGCTTGCGCGCAGGATACTTGAGACCGTCGGACTGAGAGAAAAAAGCATAGATGTCGTTTCCTGTCCGACATGCGGAAGGACGGAGATAGACCTGATCGGACTCGCAAATGAGGCCGAGGAGAGGCTTGAGCCTATTGCTGCTCGCAGAAAAGAGCTCGGCAAAAGGCCTCTTAAGATAGCCGTTATGGGCTGCGCGGTAAACGGACCGGGAGAGAGCCGTGAGGCTGATTACGGCATAGCCGGCGGCCGCGGCGAGGGTCTGGTATTCTCTCACGGAGAGATAATCGAAAAAGTGCCTGAAAACAGACTGATCGACAGGCTGATCGAGATAGTTGAGTCTGAAGCATGATGGAGCTCTGCACTCAGCTTGCTATGATAAGCTCCTGAGAGCATCAGTGGGGGATTGTTACCCACCACTGATGGTCGAAAATGGAACCCGCCGCCTAAGAGGCGGGGGACATCCGGTGTCTGTTATTAATGTCAGCTAAAATGCCATTCAGAAAAACAGAGTTTTGAGATAGATTTTATATGATAAAGATTCCTAACAGCATACTGTCGCCGGCAGAGATATACGAGGCGACAGGGAGAAAAGAAAAGGATATAGATATAGAGATCACAGGTCTCTCAGTAGATAAAGCGGGCGTGGTGCTTACAATAGACACCAGGCTCAATTTCTCTATGCCGCGAAATCTGGAGAACAGGATGAAGGAGCGCATCAAGGCTGCGCTCGGTTCTGTCAGCAGGATCAGATTCAATTACATGTATTCCGGCCTTAAGGTGCTCGATCATTCAAATGAAGCGGTGCAGTCCGGAGGATACAGCGGTTCCGGCGGCGGAAACGGCGGCGGTGGAAACGGAAACGGCGGATGGAGCGGTAAGCGCAGGACTAAGGAGGAACCTGTCCATAAAAATTCCATAGGAGAACTGATAATACTCGGCAGGGATTTCAGCGATGATCCTAAGGACTACAGCGAACTGGATCAGTTTGTCGGTATCAAGGACAAGGCGGCTATACAGGGCGAGGTGTTCAAAGTTGAGTCGATGCCTATACGAAGCGGCAAGGTGCTTGTTACTATTCTCATAGCTGAAAAGGCAAGAACATACTGCCTCAAGGCCTTTGTTTCTGCTGATAAAATGGCGGAGATCGATGAGAATCTGAGCGAGGGCGATATGATAATGGCCAGGGGTCCTATAGAATATGACACCTATGAGCATGAGAACCTGATGATGGCAAGGGATATCAAGAAAGTCGAGAAAAAGCTCAAGCAGGATACATATCCGAACGGCCGCAGAGTGGAGCTGCACTGCCACAGCAAGATGAGCGACAATGACGGTTTCAACGAGGTCGCTGAGATCGTTGAGAATGCCGCAAGATGGGGACAGCCGGCTGTTGCGATCACAGACCACGGCGTAGTTCAGGGATTCCCCGATGCTGCAAAGGCTGCCGGCAAGATGGCCAAGCAGGGCAAGGAAATCAAGATCATCTACGGAGTCGAGGGATATCTATATCCTGATGAGGATGCTGTGGATGAAGAAGGCAATATAGATATCAAAAAGAACAGGACTTATCACATAATCCTGCTCGCAAAGAATCAGGAGGGCCTGAAGAATATATACAAACTCGTCAGTCTCTCGCATATAGATTATTTCTACAAGAGACCGAGACTGCCGAGATCTGTGCTGCAGGCTCACAGGGAGGGCCTGATTATAGGCAGCGCATGTGAGGCAGGAGAGGTTTATCAGGCTATTGAGAAAGGACTTCCGGACGAGGAGCTTGAACGCATTGCATCATTTTACGATTATCTCGAGATACAGCCGCTCGGCAATAACCGTTTTATGGTAGATGAAGGCAGAGTCGGCAGTAATGAAGATCTTATAAAGAACAATCTCAGGATCATCGAGCTTGGAGATAAGCTCGGCAAGCTGACAGTAGCCACGACAGATGCGCATTATCCGACCAGAGAAGCTTCAATTTACAGAAATATAATTATGGCCGGTATCGGGTTCAGAGATACGCCTTCCGACTCTCTTTACCTGCGCACGACCGATGAGATGATGGAGGAATTTTCTTATCTCGGTGACAGGGCTGAAGAGATAGTAATTACGAATACAAATAAGATCGCAGATATGGTCGGCGATGTGCTGCCTGTTCCTAAAGGTAAATTCCCTCCGAAGATCGCAGGCGCCGAGGATCAGCTCAGGAACAGCTGCTACGAAAAGGCGTGGTCTATATACGGCAAGCCGCTTCCTGCAGAGATAGAGGAGAGGCTAGAGACTGAGCTGAGTTCTATTATAGGAAACGGCTATGCTGTCATGTATATAGCGGCTCAGATGCTCGTACACAAGTCGAATTCCGACGGTTATCTGGTCGGATCCAGAGGATCGGTAGGGTCTTCCTTTGCTGCGACAATGGCGGGGATCACAGAGGTCAATCCGCTCGCACCGCATTACGTATGCCCTGAATGCAAGCATTTTGAATGGTATGAGGGCGAGGAAAAATATGATACCGGCTATGACATGCCGGAAAAGGCCTGCCCGAAGTGCGGCGCCCGCCTCAAAAAAGAGGGACTCAATATACCTTTCGCTACATTCCTCGGATTCAAGGGCGACAAGGAGCCTGATATTGACCTTAATTTTGCGGGCGAATATCAGCCTGTCGCACACAGATATGTTGGAGAAATCTTCGGCGAAAAGAATGTATTCAAGGCCGGGACGGTGGCGACCATAGCGGACAAAACCGCTTACGGCTATGTGAAGCATTATGTGGAAGACAACCACATGAAGGCGAATAAATATGACATCGATTATCTCGTAAAGGGCTGCACCGGAGTCAAGAGGACGACCGGCCAGCATCCGGGCGGCATCATTGTCGTACCTGACGACCACGAGATATATGAATTCTGCCCGATACAAAAACCTGCCAACAAGCGTGATACCGATGTTATCACAACTCATTTCGATTATCACAAGATAGATGAGAACCTGCTCAAGCTGGATATACTCGGCCATGATGTGCCTCAGCTGATAAGGCATCTGCAGGTAATGACAGGCGTGGATCCAATGAACATCCCGCTCGATGACAGGGAAACGCTGAGCATATTTACATCGCTTGACGCTCTTCATATCAAAAATGAGAATTACCGTTTCACGCACGGCACTTACGCCATACCTGAATTCGGTACCAGCTTTACACGCGGCATGCTTGACGATATACATCCGACAACTGTTTCCGCGCTGATAAAGATGTCCGGATTCTCTCATGGAACGGACGTCTGGACGAACAATGCGCAGGAGCTGCTGCGCAAGGGCACGGCGACGATCGATGAAGTAATATCCTGCCGTGACGATATAATGAATTTCCTGATAAGCAAGGGACTGCCTAACAGTGATGCGTTCAAGATCATGGAGATAGTGCGTAAGAACAGGGTGCTGAGTGAAGAACAGCTGCAGATGATGAAGGATCACGGCGTTCCGGACTGGTATATCTGGTCGTGTGAAACGCTGAAATACATGTTCCCGCGCGCCCATGCAGCTGCCTATGTCATGATGTCGATACGTATGGCCTGGTTCAAGGTCAACTATCCTGAAGCATTCTATGCAGCCTGGTTCACTTCAAAGGTGGACAGCTTTGATGCTGAATCCATAGGCAGAGGAATAGGCGAGGTTGAGAGGCAGATGGATGAGATCGACAAGCTCGGAAACACGGCGACCGCAAAGCAGAAAGAGCATATGACAGTATATGAAGTCATGTACGAGATGCTGTCGAGAGGCTTTGAATTCGCAGAACCTGTGCTCGGAGTATCGGAAGCATGCAGGTTCTCTGTAGTGGACGGAAGGGTAATGCTTCCTTTCAATGCGATAAACGGGATAGGAGATACGGCTGCGCAGTCGCTGGTCGAAGCTTACAAAAATAAACCGTTCAGCACAATAGACGATGTAAGGTCGAGAACCAAGCTCTCGGCGTCAAATATAGACGACCTGAAGAGACACGGCCTCTTTGCCGGACTGCCGGAATCAGCGCAGGTAAGCATTTTCGATATGATGGCATAAATATCCGGTAATTATTCAGAACGGCTCATAAAGCCTGCGCAGGCTTATGAGCCGCTGCTATTAATATACTGCATAGTTACAGAATCTTCGGATACTATGCTTCTCGGAGGGCTGTGATTGCAGCCTCGATGTCCTGAGGCAGGTTTGAATCAAATGACATTCGTTCTCCTGTCGCAGGATGTGTGAATTCGATGTGATAGGCGTGGAGGGCCTGGCGGCTCAAAAGCTGGTCGCTGCCGCCGTACAGCTCGTCACCGGCTATTACATGACCGATGTGTGAGAGGTGGACTCTGATCTGATGGGTGCGTCCGGTGTGAAGAGTGACTTCCACGAGAGTGTGCGGGCCGTATTTCTCCGAATCGAAGCGTTCAAGCACTGTGACCTCGGAGAGAGCCTGTTTGCCGCCATCGTGCATGACAGTGCGCCTGATCGAGATCTCATCGGGACGCCCGATAGGCAGATCTATCATAAAATGATCTTCACTTACATTGCCTTCAACGAGGGCAATGTATTTTTTATTGACGGTTTTGCGGCGCATCTGGTCGGAGAGGTCGTTCTGGGCATTGGCATTCTTGCATACGATGATTATGCCGGATGTATCCATGTCGATGCGGTTTGCGAATCTGACCTTGAAAGACTGTCCGGTCTCCTGCATGTAATACATCATTGCATTGGCTATAGTGTGATCGGGATGACCCTTTGTAGGATGGACGGTAATGCCCGGCTGTTTGTTGACAAGTACCAGGTCGTCATCCTCAAACACTATATCGAGAGGGATGTTTTCGGCAGGGAAATCGCTTGTTTCCTCGGGAAGACGCACACCAATAACATCGCCGGGCTCAGGTCTGAGATAGCCCGGCGACTGTATGCCGTTGAGATCCACGAGAGACTGGTATTTCATTTTGGTGCGGAATCTCGATGAGAATTTGTAATTCTGCCGCAGTATCTGATTGATGGTAAGACCGGCTTCTTCCGGCGTGACTGTATGTTCGTATTTTGCCATTTTGATCTATAACAGCTTGCTGCTGAGTTTCTTCCAGTAATCGTAATCAGCCTGACGTATAAGATGGATCTCCTTGTCGCGCGACTGATACACATCGACATAGTTGACATTGCTGAATTCATGTGTACGTCCGTCGAATGAGAGTATTATAGTTCCGCCGGTGCTGCGTCCTGCGCCTGCGATACGGATCTTTTCACTTGCCGGAAGCAGTATGCTCGAATGGAAGCATCTGTAGGCATTTGTGTTCATAGGAGCGACCGGTGTCAGCTGCAGAACGTCAAGCTCCGGGGCGACAAGGGCGCCGTCGAGTGAATAGTTATATGCAGTTGATCCGACAGGCGTGGATACAAGGATGCCGTCTCCTGAGAAATCCTGTATTTTTGTATCATCTATGGTGACCGAAAACTGCGAGACATGGGAATACTGACCGCGTACGAGTACCTCGTTCAGTCCTATCCTCAGGAATTCGTTCCGGTTAGTGATTATCTTTGCCTCTACAGGGCGGATATTCTGAATAGTATATCTGCCGTTTTCGATATCATCTATCGTTTGCTCTATGTTGTCGGGCGAGGCTTCCTGGAAGAAGCCGAGGTGGCCGGTGTTGATCCCTATGACAGGAGCTTTCGGGAATCTGCATTTATGTATGAAACTGAGGAATGTCCCGTCGCCGCCTATACATACGAGAAGATCGGCATCGTCGCGGTATTCCGGCACAATCTCATAGCCGCGTGCCTTGACGACTCTGGTGAGTTCCTCATGAGCGGAGCGCGAATGATCTTTATGATTACTGAATATATAGATTTTTTTTGGCATTAAAGTATCCTTTCGTCAGCGTGTCAAGCCTTTCGACGAGTTCATCGAATGTGTCGAGGGCTGTCATTACAGGCTGAGGTGTATCCATATCGACACCTGCAATTCTCAGAAGCTCGATAGGATAATCCGAGGAACCTGTTCTGAGGAATTCAATGTATCTGTCTCTTGCCGCTTCGCCTTCCGTCAGAATATTATGTGCGATCGCTGTAGCTGCGGAGAACCCGGTAGCATACTGATACACATAATATGAGCTGTAGAAATGAGGTATCCTCGACCACTCGTACTGTATCATATCATCGTGAGTCATGTCAGGCCCGAAATACAGAGTGTTAAGTCTGTCATACTCATTGTTCAGCCATTCTGCAGAAAGGGAGCCGCCGTGTTCAACATATTCGTGCGCTGCTTTTTCGAATTCGGCGAACATTGTCTGTCTGAATACAGTACCCTTGAACTCATCAATGTAGAAATTGATCAGGTATGAAAGCAGCTTAGGATCATCCGTACGGTCCAGCAGATATCTCATTAACAGATTCTCGTTGACCGTGCTTGCGA
Organism: uncultured Eubacteriales bacterium; assembly: GCA_902774265.1. GTDB lineage: Bacteria > Bacillota > Clostridia > Peptostreptococcales > Anaerovoracaceae > Crickella. The sequence goes on along the minus strand of CACYHR010000020.1, from coordinate 19,278 downwards.
CCTCTGCCGTGAATATGGAATGATCGCCGTATATGTAAGGCTGGCTGCTTCTCGTATAGTAAGAATGCATCGAGTGTCCGCTTTCATGTATGAGCGTGAAAAGATCCCTGAGCTTGCCTGTGAAATTTAGCAGCATGTACGGATAGCTGTCGTATGAACCGAAGCTGTATGCTCCTGATGTCTTGCCTTTGTTCTCGAATACATCCGCCCATTTCTCCTCGAGCAGACCTTTTCTCAGGACAGAGACATATTCTTCTCCCATAGGTGCGAGAGCTTCGCTGATAAGATCAACTGCCTCTTCGAATGTGTATTTGCTGTCATCAGGCGATGCTACAGGGACATAAACATCCCACATAGACATATCATCGAGACCGAGAAGTCTCTTCCTGATAGAAACATATTTGTACATAGCGGGTAGATGCTCATGAACTGAGGCCAGAAGACTGTCGTATACGCTGAGCGGTATATTTGCAGGTGCAAGGCTTGCCTCGAGCGATGACGAATAGGATCTCAGTTTGGCGTTCGCCGCGTCATATCTGACATTGGTGCCGTACAGAGCAGCAAGCGCATTGTTGTGGCTTCTGTATGTTTCATACATTTTATCAAAGGCTTCTTTACGGACTCTGCGGTCATTTGACTCCATAAAACCAATGTATGTGGAGTGGGTGAGATCCCTGATTTTGCCGTCGGAATCCGTGATGGTTCCGAATACCATGTCTGCATCGCAAAGTGCCGAATAAATGCTGCCGCTTGATTTGAGGACTTCATTCATCGATGCAAGAACATATTCCTGATCGGTAGTCAGTACATGATCCTTGCCGTGCATTATCTGATCGATCATGAATCTGTACTTTTCGAGACCGCTGTTTTCGCTGAAATAACCATCTATCGTTTCTGCGTCTGATGATAGTATCTCCGGTTCGAGGAAAGATGCATCCGCACTGAAACGCGTGATAGCGGAAACGGCTCTTCCGTACATCTCGGTATATTTGCTGTCTGCGTTATCTTCGTCATGCTTCATATGAGCATAGACGAAGGCGTTCTCGGCATAGCGCATTCCTTCGGCGTATGTCTCAAGAGCCTGAAGCAGGGAATCCGCAGAGTTCATGACACTGCCCTGCATTTCGGCCAGCTTTTTTCCATATGTACCGGCGATTTCCATATCCCTGTCCACATCGGATTCGTCGGGATACATTGCGGATATGTTCCATTTGTATTCTTCAGGAATTTCCGCTCTGGTTTTCTGTTTTACTGTGTTCATTTTGCTTTCTCCATATGCTATAATATTCTGTCAGCAATTATAACAAAACCTAAAGCTTTTTTGAATAATGTTTGTGTAATGGATAAAACAGTTCTTTATAAAAAACTGGATATCGAAACGCCGGATGAGTTCAAGTACTATGAAAACCTGGCTGCTCTGCTCGAAGAGGATGATTTCATCGAAAAAAATCTTATAATCGACCTTATCAAAGAGGTCGACAGAGCGCAGCTTGCCGAGCACATGGATTCTTATTTTGAAGATTTCCTCAAAAATCTGCCCGACGACGAGAATGAGCTGTATCTGACGGTTGACAATATCGCAAGATCGATAAACGGTCTCATTGCTGATGAGATGTCGGACGAAGAGATCGCTTCTCTTGCCGATGCCATTTCGGGTTTCCGCAAATGGTATGTGCATGATCTGAACGTTTTTGATAAGCTTTCGGGCGAGGAAAAAAACGTCAGGGATGCGAGGTTCGATATCATGGCTGCAAAATTCCTCGGGGATGACAGCGACTATGATTTCAGGACGGCATGCAGCTATGTTCCTGACGGTTACGATGTCCTGATAGGAAAATGATAAGGCGTGAGGATATTGAGAAAAGGGAATACGATATTCTGTCACCGCTCGCATCAAAGGCTGCCGAATCAAAGGGCCGTGTGGTCGAGGAGGAGCAGTGTGAATTCCGTACAGACTACCAGAGGGACAGAGACAGGATAATCCATTCGAAGGCATTCAGACGCCTGATCAACAAGACTCAGGTTTTTCTGGCTCCGGAGGATGATCATTACAGAACGCGGCTTACCCATACTCTCGAGGTATCGCAGGTCGCGCGTACTGTCGCGCGCATCCTTTCTTATAATGAGGATCTGACGGAAGCAATCGCACTCGGACATGATCTTGGGCACACTCCTTTCGGACACACCGGGGAAGCAGTGCTGAACAGGATACATCCGGGAGGATTCAGCCATAATATTCAGAGCCTCAGAACTGTTGACAGGATAGAGGATACAGCGAGGCGGCGCGGACTGAACCTCACTTATGAGGTCAGAGACGGGATACTGAATCACAGAGGTTCGGGGATTCCGCAGACCCTCGAAGGTCAGATAGTCAAGATCAGCGACCGCATAGCATATATCAATCACGACATAGACGACGCGATCAGAAGCGGCATTATTTCCATAAATGACCTGCCGCAGCGGGAAATAGAGATACTCGGACACACGCACAGCGACAGGATAAACAATCTCATTGTCGATCTGTGTGAAAACAGCGAAGGAAAGAACACGGTCGGACTTTCGCCGAAGTACAGTGACGCTCTCCTGAGCCTCAGAAAATTCATGTTCGAGAATGTTTATTATTCGCCTAAGGTGACGGGGGTTGCTGATTCGGAAAAGGTCGAGCTTATCATCAGCTCGCTTTACAGCTACTTTATGGAGCATCCGGGAGAGATTCCGGGGATATACAAATTGATAGAGAGTGAAGACGGCACGCAGGAGGCTGTCAAGGATCTTATTTCCGGTATGACAGACAGATTTGCTCTCAATCTGTATGACGAACTGTTCGTGCCGCACAGCAGGAGGTAGACGGGCAAATGGCCTGGGATAACTTCATTGACGATTTAAAACTGCAGATCGATATAGTCGATGTGGTCGGAAGAGAGGTAAAACTCAAAAAATCCGGCTCTAACTATATGGGCTTATGTCCGTTTCACTCGGAAAAGACGCCTTCGTTCTCGGTCAATGAGGAAAAACAGTTTTACCACTGTTTCGGCTGCGGAGAACACGGCGATGTCATCAAATTCGTCCAGAACCACTACAAGCTTTCATTTATGGAAGCCGTGGAAAAGCTTGCCGGAGAATACGGAATAAAGATGCCTGAGAGGAGGTCGAACGGCCCGCGCATAGACTACGACAAGTATTATGAAATAAACGCGAAGGCCGCGAGGTTTTTCTATAATTCTCTCGGCAGAGGAGGCGGCGGCAAGGGCCTTGCTTACTTCAGAAGCAGGGGGCTAAGCAACGAAACCATAACGAAATTCGGACTCGGATATGCGCCGGCTTCCGGCTATGATCTGAGCAGATATCTGTTATCCGAAGGGGTGGCAGAGGATGATCTTATAAAGCTCGGACTTGCCAACATGGGTAAGAACGGACTGTATGACAGATTCAGGGACAGGGTCATGTTCCCGATAATCAGCACACAGGACAAGGTCATAGGATTCGGCGGCAGAGCCATCGGCGACTTCAAACCGAAATACCTCAATTCCGCCGAAAGTGAGATATTTCTTAAAAAGAACAACCTTTTCGGCCTGAATTTTGCCAAAAGAGAGATATCCGACGAGGACAGAGCTATAATAGTCGAGGGCTATATGGATGTGATATCGCTGTATCAGGCGGGCATACACAATGTGACCGCTTCGCTCGGTACGGCGCTGACCGATAATCAGGCCAGGCTGCTCTGCAGATATTCCAAAAACATAGTACTGTCGTATGACTCGGATCAGGCAGGTATCAATGCTGCTCTGAGGGGTATATCCGTAGTGAGCGGTGCCGGCGGCAAACCGAGGATCATGACGGTCACAGACGGCAAGGACCCTGACGAATTCGTCAAAAAGCACGGCAGGGAGGCTTTTCTGAGACTTGCGGACAATGCTGTCCCGGCCGCGGATTTCCGGCTGAAGCTGGCAGCTGAAGGCCTGGATCTTTCCGATGACATGCAAAAACTTGAATATGTCGAAAGGATAGTTCCGATTCTGAGGAGTCTCGGTCCTGTCGAACAGGATATTTATATAAGACGGCTGTCGTCGGAAATCGGAGTTTCCGAAAATGCGATAGCGATGGCTGTCAGGACTGAGGAACCGGGACGGAGGATGCCTCAGTCGGCAAGGATGAACAGACGCGAGCTGCACGGACGCAGAGCCGGACAGCAGACGCGTGGACAGACAGATACTGACAGTATCAGCGGCAGAATTGAGATGAGTCTGCTGGTGCTGGCAATGAACAATACACGTTATTTACGGCGTTTCACGGAAGATGGCATCGAATTCCGTTCCGCGCTTGCGAACAAGATAATGTCTGCGATGAACTCAGTAGACAATGATTTGCCTGCAGGAGTCCACAGAATAGAAACCGAAGATATCGCAGCAGCGCTGGAACCGGATGAAGAGCGTGCTTTTCGCGGAGCCGCCGATTCAATACAGATCGGACCTGATGATGAGGCTTTTTACAGAGAGGCAAAGAACGGGTATCTGATCAATATTTACCGGGACAGACGTGCCGAAATACTTAATGAGCTGGCTGTGGCCGAAAACATGGGCCGCGCAGATGAAATTGAAAAACTTGCAGGCAGTCTGATAGAGGTAGACGGACTCATCAATAGTTTAACGGAGGAAAGTAATGCCGGATAACAAGAGCAAAAAAGAAAAACGTATCAAAGAAGCAGATGGCGAAAAAAATATCAGCTTGTCCAAGGCTGAAGAAATCGCTCAGACCATTATTGATGCTGCAAAGCAGACAAACAATGAGATTACATACGGCGAGATCAATATCATGCTGGCCGATGTGAATCCGGGCAAGGATATGCTCGAAGAAATCTACGACATAGTTGAGAGCAAGAACATCAACATCATGGATTCGAGGGAACCGACTTCAAGTGAACTTGAGGATGATCTGGGGGATGACGATGATCTGCTGGACCTCGATCTTGATATTGATCTCGACGATGACGATCTCCTTAATGATGAGGAGGACGAGAAGAAGAGTGGCGTTGTCATCAAGCCTACGGGTGAGATCGAAGTAAGCGACGCGGCTTCGCGCAGCATCCCTACTGACGACCCTGTCAGAATGTATTTCAAGGAAATAGGCAAGGTGCCTCTTCTCAGCGCAGAAGAAGAGCGTGATCTGGCTATCAGGATAGAGCAGGGCGATGAGGATGCCAAGAAGAAACTCTGTGAGAGCAACCTGAGACTCGTAGTCAGCATAGCAAGACGCTATCTGAACAGAGGTCTTTCTTTCCTCGACCTTATCCAGGAAGGAAATCTCGGACTGATCAAGGCTGTCGAGAAATTCGATTACACCAAAGGTTACAAGTTCTCGACCTATGCGACATGGTGGATCAGACAGGCCATCACAAGATCTATCGCGGACCAGGCAAGGACCATCAGGATCCCTGTTCACATGGTAGAGACTATCAACAAGCTGATCAGGATCTCCAGACAGCTACTGCAGGAATACGGACGTGAACCGACCTCTGAGGAGATCGCAAAGGAGATGGGTATCTCTGTAGAAAAGGTCAGAGAAATCAAGAAGATCAGCCAGGATCCTGTTTCTCTCGAGACACCTATAGGCGAGGAAGAGGACAGCCATCTCGGCGACTTCATTCCTGATGAGGACATCCCTTCACCTGTTGAGGCTGCCGCATATTCCATGCTGCAGAAACAGCTCAGAGAGGTTCTCGATACCCTGTCGGAAAGGGAGAAAAAAGTCCTCATTCTGAGATTCGGACTCGATGACGGACGTCCGCGCACGCTCGAAGAGGTAGGACGCGAATTCAACGTAACCCGTGAGAGGATACGTCAGATCGAGGCCAAGGCACTCCGCAAGCTCAGACACCCGAGCCGCAGCAAAAAACTCAGAGATTACCTCGAATAAGCATCGAGTGGTTAAGATCTTTTGATCGAAACCACTCTTTTTTGTATCCGTTTCCTTATGATATAATTGCAGCTGTGAAAGAAACACAATTTGTTTAGAATAGATAAATGAGATTAGTGAGTAGTAAAAAAAGATAGTTGTAATGGTACAGAGTTTTAAATATTATGCTGCTAAGTATCCTGATAAGACTGCAGTTGCAGATAGTGACAGCAGTTATTCATATGCACAGCTTGACCGAATGTCAGATGTTCTTGCTTCGCACATAAGAATGCTCACATCTGAATACGGGGGGAGCTTCCGAATATAAAGCTTCCCTGGACAGAATAACTATGTATGCAGCAAGTTTGCTGACAATCCCGTCATTAGAAGATCAAAGCGAAGAAATGATTATAGAAGAAATTAAAGTTTATTATCATGATATACTGTCAGTGAATACTCTTAATAAAGATGGATTATCGGAGGAGTAAAGCCGGATATGCAGAATTACATCATTATGCACAAAGATAGAAAAGTCGCTTCTGTCCGCGGCAATGGCAGCTGCACCGTTTATAATCATCGATTCATGCCATACAACCTCTATTTGGATGACAGCACCGATGATTTGGACACAAGAGTCAGCAATATTAGCAACTTCACATATTGGTGCGCCACAAGACTCCTGACCATGGACCGCAAATATGCCAAAGAAATACTCAACAGCATTGGCAAAAGTCAGGCGGTGACAGATAGGGGCCGCGCCGGCATCGCCATAGCCTATCACGCACTGTCCCTGACAGATGTTTACTGGGTCAAGCGACAATACGAGAGAGTCCTGTTCTCCGATATCAATCTGTTTGAACACTCGTTGTCCGATGCTTTTGTCGATGTCAGCTTGCGCGGCAGGAGTTTCACGGTGCGGAATGCTGAATTAATCGATCCGCGTGATGCGGCCGGCGATATTGCGACGCAGGGAGTTGCGCCAAAAGCGTGGATACTGAGAAACGGGACTTTTCGCCTGCTCAAAAACGGCGACAAACGTGACGTAGAGGCGGAACTGCTGGCAAGCCGGATACTCGATTGTTTCTGCTTTGACCATGTACAATACACGCCTGATACTTACGAAGGAATTGATGTCAGCTCGAGCGAGATAATCACATCGCTGGACAGAAGCATAGTTTCGATGGAGTATATCGATATCTACGCTATGAACCACGATCAGGATTATTACAGAATGGTCCTGGACAGAGACCCATATGCCTACCATGCCATGAATATCGCTGATTATCTGATTGGAAACAACGACCGGCATTGGGGCAACTGGGGATTCTGGGTGGACAATGAGACAAATGCTATACAGAAACTCCATCCATTGATGGACTTCAACAAAGCCTTTCTGGCCTATGAGACCATTGAAGGTATACGCTGCCAGACGACCCCGTTTAACATATCTCAAAAAGACGCGGCCATAGCCGCCGTCAGGGAAATCGGGCTGAACAAGATTTCTAATGTTGCAAGAGAGTGGTTCCCAAACGATGAAATGTGGGATATGTTCAGCAGGAGACTTGCCATACTTGAGGAGGTCTTGCGATGAAAAGGTCACTGAAAGGCTCAGAGCGATTGATAATATGAAAGAAGTATTCTATAATCCCATCTTTGACAGTTGCAAAGAAGTAACGAGCCGGAGAGCCTGTGTTTTCAAGGCCTCCGGCTTTTTGAGCGAAATAAAATGGCTGCCGTAAGCTTCAAAAAATGATCAAGCGTAGTAAAAGAAAAAAGCTACGCTATACTACACGAATACGGGTTTGAAAGTGTATAATATTATTGTTTTCTAGCTCTGCATCAACTGCATTGGCAGCGCAAAAGGAATTTAGGAAAGTGAGTATTAATGGGGGATAACAGCAGGCCTGCTGCTGCAGCGGCAAGGCAAATGATAAATAAGGATCAGAGGATCTGGAAATATATACGGGATGTGAACAACACATCTGTCGGAGATCTTAACAGGATAGCTGTAGTGGACGGAAGCCGTAAATACACTTACGGACTCATGTTCCGTGAGTGGGAGAGATATGCTTCGGTCTTCTCTTCGCTTGGAATGACTGCCGGGAATGGTTCGAGGGTCGGCATACTCGGCTCTACATGCGCTGAAGTCATCTTTGCGGTATACGGCCTCAATATGGTCGGCGCCGGAGTATCGCTCGTGCCGGCTTACAGTGCTCTGACGCCAAAGAGAGTATTCAATACGATAAAAAGCGAGCATCTCACTGACTTTATAGTTACGGATGACTTTGCTCAGGCCAATATCATCAACGATCTGCTGGTGCGCCGTAAGGAGCTTGGCATCAATAATGTTTTGATACTGCATGTGCCTATCAAGGGACCTTCGGTCAATCCTGCGCTGACAGCCATACAGGAATCCAAGTATGCATACCTCAAAAGACTGTATGCTCCGGTATACATGGACAGCCTGCTCGCGGCCTACGATGCTCATCCTGTCAGCTATGCGCCGGAGGACAGCACTGATACTTCGGTCATACTGCATACATCCGGCACCACAAGCGGCACGGGCAAGCCGGTCGCGATGTCGGACAAGGCTCTCAATGCAGCAGCTGCCGGCTTCTACGATACGGATGCTCTTGATCTGCCATGGGATAATCTTGTAACGGCTGTTATAGTCGATCTCAGCAATGCGTACAGCATGATCGATCAGGTCCATGTGCCGTTCGCGATGGGAGCAACCGTGGCGGTGGTGCCGGGAGGCATACTCAATCCATGGTTTTACAAGGCGATTCCTGAGTTCGGCATAACATTTATGTTTACCATCAGCGCTATGTTTGAGCGATGGATGAAGATGAAGAACAAAAAGGGTTTTGATTTTTCGAGCCTGCGCTTTGTTGTACTGGGAGGGGCCGCTGTATCCGCATCGGACAAGCGCCGCTTCTATGATTTCATGCGTGAGCACGGCGCGGGCGATATAACCCTTCTGAACGGATACGGTGTTTCTGAACTCGGTGGAGCATGCTGCCTTTCGACTCCGGACATAGACGACGAGGCCATAGGCTATGCGCTGCCGGGATTCAACGTGCGTCTCTTCGATGATGAAAAGGAGGTCTTCCTGTCTCAGGACGACGCTCCGTGTGAGGGAGTACTTTATCTGAATTCGCCTGCACTGGCGACATCAGAGCTCGACGGCGCTGAGATAATGAAGACTGAGGAGTGCGGCGGCAGGAAGTACATATGCACCAACGACCTTGTGCGAATGGACAGAGACGGCAAACTGACATTCCTCGGCAGAGCCAACCGCTACTTTATCAATGATGACGGCAAGAAGTACGAGTCAGGACGTGTCGAGACAGAATTCGCGCGTCAGAGCGATATCGAGAGCTGCGGGATCGTGCCTGTATATATCAAGACGACACACGACAATATCCCTATGCTCTGCATCAAGGTCCTGGACTCTTGCCCTGACCCTCTTGAGACGGTCAGGATGGACTTTATTAAGATATTCATATCAGAAAAGACGCTCTCAGAGGACAATATACCGTGCCGCGTGATGATAGCAAAAGAACTACCTCTTAACCGCAATGGCAAGATAGATCTCTACAGAATAAGCCGCGGTGAGGTCGAGGGAGATGTATATTCAGTAGAGTGTATCCGCAGCGGAGGCAGCCTCAGGAACTTCATGATGAAGCCGTATGAGGACGGTCCGGCGGATATGATCAGGGAAGTATTTGAGGGTATTACGGCAGAGATCAAAGAGAATGTGCCATTCAAGTCATTCAATAAGAACAAATCACAGGAGGAAGACAAAATGAACGCTAAGAAAGCATTCGAAGACTGGAACGCAATGAACAAGATGGGCAGGCAGATGATGCAGAATATGATGAGCCAGATGGGTCAGAAAATGAACTCCGTGCCCGGTATGCCTGACATGTCCAAAATGATGGGATGTATGCCTGACATGTCCAAAATGATGGGATGTATGCCTGACATGTCCAAAATGATGGGATGTATGCCTGACATGTCCAAAATGATGGGGTGTATGCCTGATATGTCCGGGATGATGGACAATATGCAGGAGATGAACAAAAAATTCATGAATGGCATGCCTGATGTACAGGGAATGATGCAGAATCAGGCTCAGACAGCTATACCTGTCATGCAGCAGCAGATGAATCAGATGGTGACCTGCATGAGTCAGATGAACCAGACTGCTCTTGAACTGATGCAGAAGATGTTCGATCAGCATTGCGCCATGATGAATCAGTTCTTTGAGATAGCCGGGAAGCAGGCGGCAGGTGAGATGCCTATGGCAGCCGCAGAGGAAGAGAAACCGGCGGAGGCAGCAGCTAAGTCGGCAAAGGCAGCCGCTAAGGAAAAGAAGCCGGCAAAGGCAGCAGCAAAGCCGGCAAAGACAGCAAAGGAACCGGCAAAGGCAGAGAAGGCAGACGAGTAAAGCGGAGGAATTTCTTTTGAGCGGCGACAGACGAACACAGCTTGAAAGCAGGATCAAAGACGGCAGCATAAATGAGCAGAGCATATGGAAGTATATCAGGGAGAAGAACACCGCTGATCCGGCCATGCTCTGCCGCACAGCCCTGATCGACTGCACAAGGGAATATACCTATGGGCAGATGTTCACCGAATGGGAGCATTACGCGCGCGCCTTCTCGGCTCTAGGCATGACAGAGAATAACGGCTCCAGAGTCGCTATTGCAGGCACCATTTCCGCGGAGCCTCTCTTTGCGTTCTACGGCCTTAATATGACAGGCGCGGAAGTTTCGATGTTCTCATATCCTGACTTCCTGCCGGGAGGTATGTGGAAGACCATGGCCGCAAAGGAAAAGATCACCGACCTGATCATATCCGATATCATGCTGAGTCCTGACACATGGCCTGAAATCAAAGGAGCCGCAGACAAACTCGGCTTGCGTAATGTGATACTTGTTCATTCAAAGCTCGGAGGACCGTGCTGCGGTCCGGCAGAGCTTGTATACAACGAGTTCAACTACCATGCTCTCAAGCACCTCAGCGACACCGTGTTCATGGACGATCTGATCAAAAGATATGTTTCTGAGCCGATCTCGTACGGCACAGGCAATCCGGATCATCTGGCCATAATCACACACACTTCGGGCACTACAAAGGGTACGCGCAAGCCTCTGCCTTACAGCAACAGGTCTGTAAATACAGTAGCTACAAAATTCACAGGCAGATATCACAGCTCGTATTTCGGTACGGAGGATATCGGTCAGCTGCGTCTGACGCCGAGCTTTGACTTCAGCTCTTTCCTCTGCATGTGCGGACTTATCAACGCGGATTTCTCCGAGGGCGAGACTATAGTGCTCACCTTCTTCGGTTTCCTGCATCCCAAGTTCGTCAGGGCGGTGGGCTATTACGGCATCAACGTATTGTTCACTTCCGGTTTCATGATCGACAGCTGGATGAACAGAACTGATGACGATGATATAGACTTCACTTCGGTCAGGATATTCTCATGCGGCGGTTCATACATGCCGCCTGACAAGGTCATGAAATACACAGAGTATGTCAGGAGTCATGGATACAAGGGAGAACTGCTCAGAGGATACGGCATGTCTGAGACAGGAGGTGCACAGCTGACCGCACCTCCGGGCTGCATGGACGATATCCTGGGATATCCTGTCAACAGTGATGACTACCGTATACAGGACAGCGAGGACGGATTATTCTATTCTCCTGATGAGGGAGTCAGGACGGGTGTCATGTATGTCGCTTCTGATTCGCTCTGCATGAACGAGCTTGACGGAGAGATACTGTTCGAGTTTACCGTGATAGACGGCCGGGATTTCCTGTGTTCAAACGATCTTGTAAGGGTCAATGAGGACGGGAGCTTCTCGTATGCCGGAAGGGCTGACAGATATTTTGTAAATAACGATGGTGTGCGCTTTGAGGCGGGTCCGGTCGAGACGGAGATGTCGAGACAGCCTGGTATATCCATGTGTGCGATAGTTCCTGTGCTCGATAAACGCATACACGATACTGTGCCGGTGCTGTATGTGACTACTGACAGCGGAATTGATGATCAGGCAGAGACCGTCAGGAAGGCCCTCAAAAAGGTCTTCGTTGATGACGGACTCATCTCGAAGAGCATACTGCCTTCACAGTTCGTGATCACGGACGAGATCCCGTGCAACTCAAACGGCAAGATAGATATATACAGGATCACAAGGGACAGATTGAACGGAGAGGCTTACAATATCATAGCCGTGCACAAAGGAGATGCTGTCACGGACATCAGCTGTGAGCTGACAGAGCATACCGAAAGCATCAAGGCAGGCACACTCCCTGAGGGCATGGGCGCCGGCTCAGCGCTCGGCATATTTGAACTCTTCAACAACTGATCGACCTGATCTGTTATTAATACAACGTTAAAGGAGAATATAAAAATGTTTGATTTTTCTGATGATCACAAGAATCCATTCATGTTTCTGATGAATATGAACGAAGAGGATGCGGAAAAGATGGAGTCATTCAGTTTTGAAGGCTTCGGCAATCCTATGATGTTCATGCAGCAGGCCTTCATGATGCATATGCAGTTTGCCGCATCCATGTTTATGATGCCGATGTATATGATGAAATCCATGACAGACATGATGAAAGGCGGCATGAAAGGGGACAACGGGGAGAAATCCGAAGAAGCGGCTCCGGGAACTATCAAAATGGGGAATTTCAACGTTTCCCCTGAGATGCTCCAGAAGCTGATGCAGATGGATATGAGTCCGGAGAACCTCGAAAAGCTGCAGAAGGTGCTCGACTTTGCATTCGCCATGATACCTGACAAAAAAGCAGATAGTGATTCTCAGGAGGTCAAAGATGAGCAGTAGCGACGGAATCGGAAATAAGCTGAAAAGAGAACTGTTCCGAGCTGTGATGGAGCGTACACAGGGCATGGACATGATGAAGATGATGAGCGCCTTCGGTGCCTCGGAACCGGTCATGTACGATGACGTGGAGGAGACTCTCAATGTCGCATATGTAAACCGTGAGGAGACAGCTCTGGCGATGGATATCTTCGAGCCTAAGGTCCCGAAGGGAACAGAACTTCCTGTTATTGTCATAATCCACGGAGGCGGCCTCTTTATGGGCGACCGCGGACTTGAAAGACCATACAGCCGTCTGCTGGCCCACAAGGGCTACCTGGTATTCTCGCTCGAGTACAGACTCGCTCCGAGAGCCACGATAGGACAGCAGCTCGATGACGTATGCGCCGGCATGGACCTTGTCGGACAGAAACTCGTAGACTACGATGTTGACTTCAGCCGCATGTTCCTCATGGCAGACAGCGCAGGAGCTTATCTTGCCTGCTATGTCACGGCTATGCACGAATCCGAAAAGCTCCAGAACATCATCGGATACAAGCCTTCGAGAATGGTTTATGCCGCCGTCGGCTTCATGAGCGGCATGTTCTATACCAAAAAGATGCTTGAAGATCAGATATTCGGAGATAAGAGGGATGATGAGAAATTCCTTAAGTACATGAACCCTGAGCATCCGGAGATAGTGAACAATCTGCCTCCGGCATTTCTGCTGACGAGCTGCGGAGACAGCTTCAACAACTACTCGATCAGATACAACAGGGCGCTCAAAAAGGCCGGTAAGGTCTCAAAGCTTCTGTACTTCGGAGACGAGGATCTCCAGCATGTCTTTACAATCACAAATCCGGAGCATCCGAGGAGCATAGAGGCTACCGACAGGATGCTTGCGTGGTTTGAGGAGCAGGCAGACATCAGAAGAGCCAGCCGCAGCAGTGACTCCGCTGTCAGCAGGGCAAAGAAAAAAGTCGAAAAGAGAATCAAGGACGGCAGCATTACCGATCAGAAGGTTTGGAGCAGTATCAGGGAAAGGATAGATGCAGATCCGGCAGTTCTCAAAAAGCCTGCTGTCATAGACTGCACGCGCACTTACACATATGAGCAGATGTTTGCGGAGTGGGAGCGCTATGCAAGAGCCTTTACGGGCGCCGGCATCGGTTATGAGAATAAATCCAGAGTCGCTCTCTGCGGCACTATCACAGCTGAGCCGCTGTTTGCCATGTACGGTCTCAATATGGTCGGTGCCGAAGTCTCGCTATTCTCATATCCGGACTTCCTGCCTCACGGCATGTGGAAGGACATGATCGAAAAGGAACACATTACAGATCTTGTGATCTCAGACATCATGGTCACAGCTGAGGTCTGGGAGGAGATAAAGGAAGTCAGCAGGAAGTGCGGCCTTCGCAATGTGATACTGATGCACTCTCTGATGGGCGGCCCGGCAGTAGGCCCTGCAGAGCTTGTCTTCAACGAGTTCAACTATCATATGCTGAAGCGCAGACCTGATACTGTATTCATGGAAGATCTCTGCGAGAAGTACAAACACACAGAGATCAGATATGATGAGTCAAAGGGAGACCGCCTGGCCTTCATAACACACTCATCCGGTACCACAAAAGGAACACGCAAGCTCCTGCCATATACAGATAAGGCATTCATCGGCTCAATTGATATTGTACCGGGCGGCCTTCGCAGCTTTTTCAAAGGTATCGAAGACGGCAGACAGATCAGGGTAATACAGCTTTTTGACTTCAGCTCCATAATGGCTCTGGCAGGACAGCTCAACGGAGCTTTCGTGACCGGAGAGACTGTTGTACTGACATTCTTCGGATTCATGCATCCGAAGTTCATACGTGCGATAGATTACTATAATATCAGCTTCCTGAATATATCGGGATTTATGGTTGATAAGTGGCTCGAAAGGACGGATATCGACGACGTCGACTTCTCCTCACTCAAGGTCGCTGCTCTGGTGGGAGGATACACCTCACCTGCCAAGCTTGAGAAATACAAGGCGTTCTTCAAGGCTCACGGATTCAAATATGATCTCATGTCCGGATACGGCATGTCAGAGGCCGGCGGCAAACCACTCGTAACAAAAGCTGATTCAAAGAAGGATGTGATCGGTACATTCGATAATCCTGATGAGATACGTATCAAGGACGAGAATGACGGCAGGTTCTACAGACCGGATGAGGGTCCTCGTACCGGGCTTATGTACAGGATGAACGAAATACGTCCCGACAACAAGCTGGACGGAGAGGTCCTTTACGAGTACACGAATATAGACGGCAGAGACTTCCTCTGCACTAACGACCTCGTACGCGTCAACGAAGACGGCAGCATTTCGTTTGCCGGCAGAGCTGACAAGTACTTCGTCAACAACGAGGGACTAAAGTTCGATTCCGGCATCGTGGACAACGCCATGGCTGCGCACAGTGCGATTGACAGATGCGCTGTAGTACCTGTCATGGAGAAGCGCATACACGATACCGTGCCTGTGTTCTATGTCATCCCTGCTGATAAGGGAGAGGGTGCGGCTGAGAGCATACGCAGGGCCTTTGTGGATGTCTATGTCAGAGATAAAAAGATAGCAGCAGACAATCTGCCGACTCAGTTCATGATCGTGGACGATATCCCGCTCAACTCCAACGGCAAGCTGGATATCTACAGGATCACGCGTGAAAGGCTTGAGGGAGATGCGTACGACATCGTGCCTGTAATGACAGATGGAGAGCTGACGGATATAAAGACAAAGCATGTCGAGAAGGTCAATAGCATCACTGCGGGGACACTGCCTCAGGGCATGGAGAACAACTCGGCATACAACGTGTTCGATCTCTTTACCACGCCTCCGTCAAAGGATTCCGGGGACGAGTTCTCGTTCATGGATCTCTTCAGACCGTGGAAGCTCTTCATGCCTGAAAAGGGCAAAAAAGACAAGGGTTCCGCATTGCCGGAGATTCCAGATGAGCTGAAGAAACTGCTGCTCAAGTACGGCAACAGGATCTCGGGCATACCTAACGGACGCAAGTCCATAGACTTCGACTTCGAAGACTGATGTGTTCATAGACAATTCACGTGGATGTATGTAATAATAACAGCAGGGTAAGTATTAACAATTTCACATAAAGAGTGGGATACGTGTTGCTGTGATAGGAGGAGGTTTTATATGAAGAAGAGGTTTATCAGGCTGAGTGCTGTTTTGTTCCTGAGTATCAGCCTGATGTTATCGGGAGTTGTGCCGGTAATGGCTGAAACAGCATCTGTTGATCCGAAAGATGCTGCATCCGGAATTAAAACATCTGCAATCGAGATACAGAGCGGAAAACAGCTCAATTGTTCGAAGGCATACAAAGAACTCAACAAGTTCCGCACCAAAAAGAAACAGTGGCAGTGGAAGAAGGGCAGCAAAAAGAAGCAGTATTTCAACACAAAAAAGAGCAATACTCTGAAAAAACTTAAAAGAGATAAAGATCTCGAGAAGACTGCAAAGAAAAGAGCAAAAGAGATCGCAAAGAGATTTGATCATACGAGACCTAACGGAAAGAGATGTTTCACTATCTATCCTAAGAAATTCAGGTATCTCGGTGAAAATATCGCTTACGGCTTCAACTATTTCCAGACTGCAGAACAAGTGACAGAGGCATGGGCTGAGGAAAACGAAAAGTACGGCGGTCAGGGACACAGGCGCAACATGCTTGAAAAACATTTCAAAAAAGTCGGTATAGCCTGCTATGCAGAAGGCGGTTATTATTACTGGGTACAGTGCTTCGGCGGCTAAACTCCTGAAAAGATTAACAAAAAATAATTATTGTAAACTATAAAGTCGGACTTCATCACAGTAGCCCGGCTTTATATTAGGTTTTTTGGATTGTCCGAATATTTCAAGGGAGATTTTTAGGATTTATAAGAACCGGAAAAAACGATATAACACAAATACTGGAACAAACTTTGAAATTTCAATAACGTCAGCCATGAATTTATTCATGAGGGCAGCTTAGAGGTGTAATCCGGATTTTCTGCCTGTATGTATAAAAGCAATTAGCAAGGGAGACCAAGAATATTATGAAAAGGAAAATAACTATTATATTGTTAACAGTTTTGATGTCATCTCTATCCGCAGGCTCAGTCTTCGCAGATAGCGGCAAAGAATGTCTCGCTCTCGGAGCTGATCTTTCAGATTCAGAAAAAGAAACAGTTCTGGAACTGTTGGATATCAGCGAAGAAAACGAATATGGCGGAGCGGAGGTGATCACGGTAACGAACGATGATGAACATAAGTATCTCGACAGCTATATTGATTCCTCTGAAATAGGTTCAAGAGCTCTTTCTTCTGTTCTGATCAGGGAAAAATCGTCAGATAATACGATCTCGGTAGAAACACATAATATTACGTACTGCACAGAAGGTATGTACCGAAATGCTCTTGCTACAGCCGGTGTAAAGGGCGCTGATGTAGTTGTTGCCGGACCGTTCGATATTTCCGGCACAGCAGCACTCGTAGGGACGATCAAGGCATATGAGGCTTTATCGGGCGAAGAAGTGGATGACGATGTCATAGAAAGCAGCGTAGAAGAAGTCCTCACAACAGGAGATATAGGAGAGGATATAGGAGATACGGAAAAAGCGGAAGCAATAATTGCATCAGTAAAAGAAGAACTGGCAGATGATCCGGATATGTCAGATGAGGATATTAGAAACATCATCCTCGAAGCGTCTGAGAAGGCCGGAGTAGAGCTTACAGACGAACAGATCGATACGATCGTAAACATGCTCAAGAGGATGAAGGATTCCGGTGTGGATTGGGATAATATCAAAGAACAGTCTGCATCGATCATGGAGTCGTTTAAGGATTTCGTAAGTTCGGACGAAACAAAAAATGCTTTTGAAAAGTTTTTCAACTGGATATCTGATATCTTTTCAGGGATTATGGGTAAATGATTACAGTTGCTATGTTGACTCCGGATATTCCATATGAATAACTCGCTGTTGTTTAGTTGGAAATGAGTAGAAGATACAATTTATTTTAGTTATCCGCCCTGGATCGCTCCGGGCGGTTTTTCGCTGCGATGCAAAGGGAACTCATTGATTTGTTTGATGATATGAGGTAAATTTTGAAATTATGAGACTGAGTAAGAGAATTTATAAAATAGCTGAAAAAGTCAGCGCAGGCGAGTCTGTTGCGGATATAGGAACGGATCACGGATACGTCCCTATGATTCTGGTAAGGGATGGTATATCTCCGAGAGCAATTATGTCGGATATAAGCGAGGGATCTCTTGCTAAGGCCATTGAGACATTTGAATTATGCGGACTTGAGGCTGATCCTGCTGACTTCAGGGTGGGCGACGGTCTTGATACAGTCGATGCCGGTGAGGTCGATGCTGTTATTATCGGCGGGCTCGGCGGGTTTACTATCAGAGACATACTGGATTCGGATATAGAAAAAAGCAAAAGCTTTAAAAAACTGATTCTGCAGCCGCGCAAGCATTCAGGTAATCTGAGATATTATCTGTACACACACGGATGGGACATAACAGATGAAGATCTGGCACCGGAGGGAAAGTTCGTTTGCGAGGTGATCACAGCAGTGCCTTCAGATGATCTCCGTGATGTGCCTTATCATGAAGAAGACATAAGGTGGAAATATCCGGAAGCAATCGTCAGAGCAGACAGAGATCTGGCTGTAAAACGAATCAGCTGGAAGATCGGCAGCATTACAGAAGAACTGGAAAACCTGTCAAAAAGTACAAAGGATAACAGCTCGCTGATATCAAGACTCAAAGCTGACATGGCCTATCTTGAATCGCTGATTTAAACATAACAATTACAAAAAAGCTTGAAATTATCTGCGCCGCGTATATAATAACTCAATAGTGTAAAAAAACGGGTAGACCAGACGGTCGCGTGGCCCTCCCAACTGGGTCATGAGGAAAGTCCGGGCTCCGCAGGGCAGGGATGACGGATAACGTCCGCCGCAGGTAACTGTAGGGAAAGTGCAACAGAAACACTCCGCCGAAACGGGTAATGCCGTGGTAAGGTTGAAATGGTGAGGTAAGAGCTCACCGGTGCTGTGGAGACACAGCAGCCGTGTAAACCCCATCCGGAGCAAGACTGAGAAGGGCTATATGTGGTGCGGCCCGTACCCGCCCGAGGTAAGTCGCTTGATGCCGCAAGCAATTGCGGTGCTAGATGGATGATCGTCTAATACAGAACCCGGCTTACGGTCTGCCCGTTTGTTACATCGATCCTGCACAAGGGATCAGAAACATAATTTAACATGAATTAGCAAGAAATCCCCTATCCTCTATAGGTAGAGGGATGAATTGCAATGACTAATGAAATAGAAGAATGACATAACGAGGTTGGAACCCGGCCCAATACATCCACCACACCAAGCGCGCTCGTTTCCGCCCGCCCTCTTGCAAATCGGATCCCGCCCATACTCGCGCGCAATTTATCTGCACCTGAATAATAGCTGATGCCGCAGCGGGAGAAAAGAAACAAAACTCTGATCAAAACGCTTGTTCAG
>CACYHR010000019.1 GCA_902774265.1 uncultured Eubacteriales bacterium | reverse complement strand
TGTCAGGGAGTTCTTGAAGATCTGCTCGAATCCGAGGAACTTGATGATTCCAGGATATACGTTTGGAGCGAATCTCAGACCGCCCTTGTAAGGTCCGATTGCGCTGCTGAACTGATATCTGTAGCCCTTGTTGACCTGAACTTTACCCTCATCGTCAACCCATACTACTCTGAATGTAACGCCTCTCTCAGGCTCAACGAGTCTCTCAAGAAGTGCATTTGCTTCATACTCAGGATGCTTTTCAACAACTGGCTTAAGAGAAGTAAGAACTTCTTCTACAGTCTGGTGAAATTCTACTTCGCCAGGATTGTTAGCTTTGCACTGCTCGATGACTCTTTCTACATAATTTGCCATTGGTATCACTCTCCTTATAAAAATGTTTTTATAACATTAGTTATTGCGGTGAAAACACCTGCATATAAATTCTATCACTTGCAATCAAAATGTCAACAACCATTCGCATCGAAATTGTATGCGAGTTTTTTATGCGCCGGTTTATCAGTTCTGAGGTGCAGTACAGAATGAAATGCCGCTGCATCTTAAAGTGAGATATTTGAGTTCGTCGTCATTATCGAACATAAGATGCACTTCGAGTCTTCCATCTTCAAAATATACCTCATGAGCGGAAAGATCGCAGTTTGATTCGATTTCGCCGTCCTCATCCGTATCTGTTTCAATGCTGACCTTTTCATCCTCGATTATTTCTGCAGCTTCAAAGGATGCTTCAATCATGATCTGATCGCCTTTTTCATCCCAGCATGCGAATCCAATAACGAGATCTTCTCCGTCAGTACTGATTCCGGTCACATAGTCGCCGTCTCTCTCATCGAGTTCATCCACTGCTGCCCTGTAATCATCCGGGATGCTTTCAAGAGCCTTTTCCAGAGCCTCATCAGCAGCTTTATCGAGCTCACTGAACTCCTTCTCGGTTTTTTCATCCTCATCTCTGAGTTTTTTATAGACTCCCTCAGGCAGGAGATACATAGCGATGAGCCTTTTGTCTACGGTAGATCTTACCCATTCAGGCAGATCTTCATCAAGTTCCTCGAGATTGTCTTTATAATCTTCCTCGAATTCCTCTCTTGCCTCATCCTCATCAAAAGGAGGTCTGTTCTCATATTCCTCCAGGAGAGCTTCACGTTCCTTCTCCTGGAACTGCAGCAGTTCCTCCAGACTCTCAGGATTGCGTACATCTACCTCGTTTCCATCCTCATCGAATCTTCCGATAAGATAGTCCTCAGGATCGAAGTCATCCGGATCAAGATCTGCGAGTTCTTCCATGAAAAACGGCGGCTCGTCATGTTCAGTTCTTGATTCCTGCACGTATTTTTCCATCATATCCTCGTAAAGAGCCGCTATCTCTTCATCCGAGTATTCCTTATCTAACACGGGTTCATACATTTCTGCAGTCCCCATCTTCTCAAGTAGTCTTTCCCATTCCTTGGTGTAGTATCTCATTCTTCCCTCCTGTAATTGCATATCAGCTATCAGGCAAAACGCCCGTAAAAAGGTAAAAGTACCGGCACCGCATTATTTCATCGCTGAGTGACTGTCACACGATTGTCCGCTCTGATGTTTATGGCATGAACCCGCATAAGGGCAGCCGATACATCCGGTACCTTTCTTCTTTTCTTTATAAATATATCTGATAGCCAGGTAAAGTATCAATACCAATACCGCAGTTGCTATAAATGTTGCAAAATTCATGCCGCGGGCCTCCTTTCCCGTTATTGTCCGTTTCGATATCAGCTGATTTGCAGATTTTTACCGCGGACGTTCATAAAAAATGTCCGGGATCAACCGATATCTCACGGCTCATTGTAACACTATTATAGTCACAAAGCTTAAGCAAAATTAAAATTCATTTTCTATGAGCTGCCTTCAGTGCACTGCTGCTGTAAGGAAGTGCCATCTGGAGAAGGCTTCCGTTACCGGGAGTGCTTAATTGTAACGAGTTTTTAATTGAGCAAAAGCCTGCCGGGTCTTTCCCTTAGGGATTTCCTTCGGAAGACCTCATGCAGGCTTTTGTATTTCAGTATTTATGCCGTCGCCGGTCTACGCAGCAGCTCCGGCTTTGCTGTTTTTATGAAGAGCATACTGTTCATCGAAGTGAGCTCTGACTTTTCTTGCAACAAGGACAAGTACCACGATCATGCAAATTTCTGCAATCAGCCCCGGCACGAAGCCTGCCGCAAGATGGCCCTCAGTAACGAGCGTGCCGATCTGGTTGATCAGGAATGCTACTGTGTATCCTGTTCCGAGCTGCAGTCCGATCGCTCCAAACAGCCAGCTTTTACTCTTCATCTCCGAATTCATGGCGCCTATCGCCGCAAAGCAAGGAGGCGTATAAAGATTGAAGAAGAGGTAAGCGAGCGCTGTGACAGATGTCAGTCCCATTGTCATGGCTACTTCATTAGCTCCGCCTGTAAGAGCAAGCTCCTCGGTATCGATGAATGCTGTCAGTCCGTATACGACAGCCAGAGTTCCGACAACATTTTCCTTAGCGATGAAGCCTGTTACAGCCGCTGCTGCAAGCTGCCATACTCCGAAGCCCAGAGGGATGAGCAGGATAGCAAACGGTGAAGCTATCGAAGCGAGTATGGACTGATCCGAGCCCTCTTCCACCACATGGAAGCTCCAGTCAAAGGTCTGCATGATCTGAACTAAAGTGTTGCAGACGAGGATGATGGTTCCCGCTTTGATGATGTATGCCTTAGCGCGCTCCATCATTGATCTGAAAGCATATTTGAAGCTCGGCGCCTTATATTTAGGCAGCTCCATGATGAAGAATGACTTTCTGTATTTGTATCCTGTTATTCCCTTGATCAGCAACGCTCCGAGGAATATCAGAACGAGTCCGAAGAAATAGCTGAGAGTGCTGACCCAGCTTGCGCCCGAGAAGAACGCACCTGCAAAGAGCGCGATCACAGGGATCTTAGCTCCGCACGGGATAAAGGTCGCGAGCATCGAAGTCGTTCTTCTTTCTCTCTCATCACGAATGGTACGGCACGACATGATAGCCGGGATGCCGCAGCCCGTTCCGATAACAATAGGAATGACCGACTTGCCTGAAAGACCGACTCTCTTGAATATAGGATCCATCACGGCACTGACGCGTGCCATATACCCGCAGTCCTCGAGCAGAGCGATAAGGAAATACATTACCATTACCAGCGGCAGGAATCCTACTACAGCGCCCACGCCGCCCACGATACCGTCAGCGATAAGAGCCGAAAGTATAGCCGGGCTGTTCGCAAGCTGATCAGCTACCCAGCCCTGGAATGTCTCTATCCATCCAACCAGCCAGTCAGCAACCAGCGGTCCCAGCCATGTCTGTGATACCCAGAACACAAACCACATCACCAGTGCGAAAACTACTATTCCGGCAACCGGATTTGTAAGCACTCTGTCGATTTTGTCCTGTACCGTTATCTCTTTTGAGAGAACTTTTCTCTTCTCCACATCGGCAACGATTTTGTTTACAAACTCATAGCGTTTGCGGTCCTCTGCATCAACCGCCGCCTTATCGTGAAGATCGATATCAGCCTGCAGATAAGGCGCTTTCTGCGTTGTTCCGGCAAGACTGACAGCCTTCCCTATCATATCGCTGAGTCCGTTGTTTTTATCATTAACCGACACAGTCTTAAACACCGGGCAATTAAGCTTCTTTGACAGCTTTTCCGCATCAATGCTGGTCCCTTCCTTTTCGTTGATATCGCTCTTATTAAGAGCAACAACTACAGGGATCCCCAGTTCGAGCAGCTGAGTAGTAAAGAAAAGCGAACGGCTCAGATTGGTCGCATCCACGATATTTACTATTGCATCCGGATTTGCTGTACGAACATATTCACTTGTTATTCCTTCTTCAGGTGTAAACGGCGACATCGAGTAAGCACCCGGGAGGTCAACAGCGATGACTTCATTATCGCCTGCAAATTCTTTTTTAAGGCTGTACTCCTTGCTGCCTACGGTTACACCGCCCCAGTTTCCGACCTTTTCGTTCCTGCCCGTAAGAGCATTGTACATAGTGGTCTTGCCGCTGTTCGGATTACCGGCAAAAGCTATTCTCATAACGATCCTCCTGACAATTCCAAATCAGGTTATCCTTCGGCTGAGATCCGATTCTTTTTTCGGCCCAATCAGGTCAAGCGCAGTCAGTTTACACCAGAATGGCGTCTGACAGCAGCTGATCGAGATTGTATCTGCCGTCCTTGATGACGACGATACAGCTCTTTTTCTTTTTTGAGACCAGAGTTATAGGTTCACCCACATAACACCCGAGGCGAAACAAAAAGGCATTCATTTCGTCATCGTCGGTATTTATCTCTTTTATCGTGTAGGTTTTGCCCACCTCAGCATCCAGCAATCTGATTTTATCTTCCATATGATTCTCCTGTGTTAATATGACATGTCTTTTGCACAGAACTAACCATGCGCATTGGTTAGTTGTAACTAATTTACGGTTAGTCATTCCTAATTCATGGTTAGTTATACATAACTTTCAACGAATTGTCAAGTTATTTCCTCAATTTTTTTACAAAACAGCATAAGCAATGTTACAATTCAGCCTTTTTCCTATGATTTTCATATTTGCTGTCCGTTCTGCTATCCCGGAGTAGTTCCTCAGGGATAAAAAACCGCTACAGGAACTACTTTTCCCTCTGGTTTTCTCCTTTGCTGCCCGTTCTGCCTTCCCTGAGTAGTTCCTCAGGGATAAAAAAACGCTACAGGAACTACTCTTTCCTCTGGTTTTCTCCTTTACTGCCCATTCCATCACCCCGGAGTAGTTCCTCAGGGATAAAAAAACCGCTACAGGAACTACTCTTTCCTTTGGTTTTCTCCTTTACTGCCCGTTCCATCACCCCGGAGTAGTTCCTCAATGATAAAAACTCGCTTCAGGAACTACTCTGCTTCCGTATCTCATCTTTGAAGTGCTGAGGAAGGCAATAAAAAACCGCTGACTGTCTCAGATATCAAAACGATCAGCGTAATAAAATTGTAGTATATCCGTATTTGTCGGAAGACAGGCTCAGTCGATTGGGATGCGGAGGAACTCGCCTGTCGTAAAGAGATAGAGATAAGCCTCGCTCACATCCATGCCGGTCCCTTTTTTGATCGCCTCTGCGTATAGCTCCAGCTGAACACGGTATTCCCGGCGTATCCTCTCAAGTTCACTGTCATGATGCCGTCCGGGTCTTATAAAGACTGATTTGTAATCGATCAGTACCATCCTGCCGTCTTCCTCAAAGCAGCAGTCGATGACGCCCTGTACCAGCATGCTCTGTCCATGCCGTTCAGTCCTGAGAGTAAAAGCTTTTTCCTTTTTGAGCTCACCGCGCGCGGCTGCAAAGGCCGCCCTCCTGCCTGTATCCGTCTCAAAGAATGCAGCGATGCGTTCCAGCCTGACTGATCTGTATGCATCCGCGTCGATGGCATTATGTTCAGCCAGATACTCAGCCCGCTCCTTTATATATCCCAGATCAGCGCGTTTCGGGTCTGCAGCGCCTGATGGGTCTGCAGCACCTGATGTATCAGCAGCCCCCGGTGTACCGGCCGTCCCAGCGCCCTGCACGCCGGCAGCCTTCGTGAAATCAAGAAATTCCATTATCCTGTGATAGGCAATTCCTATATCGGCATATCCGGCACGGCGTTTGGTCTGTTCTGTCAGGTTCCAGAGCTGAACGACCTCGCTGTCGGGCTGAGAAACGGAAACATTTCCGGCTTCTTCATCGGTAACTGACACATCGTAAGACACAGCCTTTGCGGCAGATTCATCCGTACCTGTCTCTGCGGCAGATTCGTCCGTATCTGTCTCCGCGTCAGCTGCATCCAATTCCATTTTTCTGATGGCGCTGACTGAATACTTTGCCTTTGCAGTCAGCATATCCGAGTATGGATATTCATAGCGGAATCGTCTGTCCAGCTCCCTGTATATCTCATCGATCTCACCGTCCGCCTTTACAGCTGACGGATCCGGCAGGACAGATGAGGCTCCATGTTCTGCTGCAGATTTTCTGTCAAGCGGTGTAATGTAATAAGTATTGAAGGCAGTCTTTATCACCCCGTTCATTACCTTAAGATAACAGTCAGGTCTGCTGCTGTATTTCATCAGGTCTTCCTCGCTCTTAGCCGTTCCGACCATTATGAGTTTGTTGCGGGCACGCGTCATCGCTACATACAGAACACGCAGGTTTTCTTTGAATGTGTCACGCTCTATCCTCGAACTGATCACGTTCTGCATCAGTGTAGACCTGCGGTATCTGCGGCCCGGATCGATATAAGGGAGTCCGACTCCGACATTCGGATCAAAGCTGAGCAGACTGCCTCCGGCAGGATGTCTCAGTTTTCGCCCCATACCTCCGACTATGACAAAAGGATATTCAAGGCCTTTACTCTTGTGGATAGTCGATATCCTGACGGCATTCTCTCTGCCGCCTGCAGCAGGAACAGATACGCTGCCTGCATTTCTCTGTCTCAGTACGTCAAGAAATCTGACAAATGAAGTCAGCGATACCACCGTCTCCCGGCTGTAGCTGACAGCCTTATCAGCAAGACTCCGCAGGTTAGCCTGCCTCCTTGCTCCGCCGTTCATCGCACCTGCCGCAGTGTAATAGCCAGAATCCGTAAGCAGTTTCCAGACAAAATCAGCAAGCGGCATCATGCGGGAATCCCGGCGCCAGCCCAGTATTTTTTCTGCAGCTTCGCAGGCCTTATCTCTGAGCGGGCCATCCGGTCCCTGCTCGCGGTACCACTTAAGAGCCTCCCAGAAAGCCGGTGTCTGTCTGCGTTTCGGGACCGACGGATCCGGCACATCCGCTTCGCGCTCCGATTCTGCTTCACTGATCAGGTATTCATTATGAGCTATCCTTATACCGGCCAGCTCATCCGGCGTCCATCCGAAGATCTGAGAATGCAGAACTGCTATCAGCGGCACATCCCTCTTCATGTTGTCGATGCATGAGAGAAGCGACATCGCCACATTGATCTCAACCGTGTCGAAGTATTTCTCAGCCTCTTCGACATGACCCTGAATGTTCATGTTTTTAAGGCTCTTAACCAGAATATCCCCGGTGACCTTGACAGACCTGTACAGAACCGCTATATCGCCCGGTTCTGCCCTGCGTACAGTCTGCTGTTTGGTATCATAGAATTCCGTCCCTATGATATCGCTGATCAGTCCGGCTATATATGCCGCCTCAGCCTCCTCCTTGCTGAGGTCCATCGTCACATCATCAGAGTCAGCGGAATCGCCGGCATCATCAAAAGCACCGCCGGTTCCGGTCCCGCCCGGGCCGTTCTCTGCATTATCGCCCCTGCTGTCGGCAGTTTCCTCTGAGCCATCGGTCAGTATATGTATCTCAGGCACAAAGTCGTATCTGTCATCGCACTCTGTACCCGTATAAAGCTTTGCTCTGTCATCGTAGCCATCCATCAGGGACTCGAAGACTTTATTGATATAGCCGATAGTCCTGCTGTTGGTGCGGAAATTTTTGCTGAGATCTATAGTAATGCCCGCGTCGTTTTCGGGATCGGAATATTCCTTATAAACTCGTTCGAATATCTCAGGTTCAGCCTGTCTGAATTTATATATGCTCTGCTTGACATCGCCCACCCTGAACACATTGTCCGGTCTTGCGATCTTGCTGATAAGGTATTCCTGTATATTATTGGTGTCCTGGTATTCATCGACAAAAATATATCTGAAGCGCCTGCGAAGTATAGCCGCAGCCTCGTCATTTTTCAGAATGTCTACGGCATAGTGCTCCATATCCGCAAAATCCACAAGGTGGCGCTCCGCTTTCTTTGCAGCATAACGCTTTTCGAATTCTTCAAGCAGATCGATATAATAAAGAGTATAGCGATATGTTTCGTTCATCTCACGGATGCGTTCCTCAAGATCAGCTCCTGCATATCTGTTCTTCCAGTCGTTTATCTCTTTTTTATAGCCGTCCCTGAGATCCTTTACATCTGCCTTGATCGGCTCGAATGCTTCCTTGTAAATCTTTTTGAGCGTCATTCTCGCGAATGCAAGTCCGTTTATCCGCTCAGCAACCTCGCTTCCGCCGGCACCGCCCCTTATATCATCGCAGATACTGCATATCGCTTCTGTCTCGGCTGCAAGCTTTTCCGTGTACAGATCTTCAAGCCCCGCATCGTACAGCATCTTCCTGACTCTGAGTGCTGCATCACGGGCAGCCGCAAACGCCGTTTCTGCGTCAGCCGTCATCATTGCGTGCAGTTCAGATCCGTCAAGCTCCTCTGCCGTGGTCTTCAGCAGCTCAGCTCTGCTGCGCGCCCAGTCAAAATAATCATGTATCGTCCTGAGCTTGTTATAAACAGCGATCAGATCATTTTTGAAGCCCTCGTCGGAACGGTCAGAGCTGTAGAGACGCATAAATTCTCTGAAGCCGCAGTCCGGAATCATATCGTCGTTTTCAAACATCTCTTCAATGAGTTCGTCTGCCGCTTCGCGTTTGAATATCTCAGCCTG
This sequence comes from uncultured Eubacteriales bacterium, assembly GCA_902774265.1. GTDB lineage: Bacteria > Bacillota > Clostridia > Peptostreptococcales > Anaerovoracaceae > Crickella. The sequence goes on along the minus strand of CACYHR010000019.1, from coordinate 34,159 downwards.
CACCTCATCGCAGGTGCTGAAATCCGGCTCTATATCGATTTCGTAAAAAAATTCTCTGTCTATCCTGTTCGCAAAACTGTCTATCGATGTGATGTAAGCACGGTACATCATCGCAAGCTGTTCTCTCAGTGCCGGAGCATCCTCAGGATGAGCCGCCATGTGTTTTCTTATTAGGCCGGAAAGCCTCGTCTTCATTTCGGCAGCAGCTGCCCTGGTAAAAGTAACGACAAGCAGCTCATCAACGTTGGCTCTGCCTTCGAGGATGAGCTTCAGTATGCGTTCGACCAGAATAGCGGTCTTTCCGGACCCTGCAGCAGCCGAAACGAGTATCGATCGGTCGAGAGTCTCTATCGCCTTTTTTTGTTCTTCAGTGTATTTCACAGTCATGTGAATATTCTATCACATATTTCCTGCCCCGTTTATGATAGAATGTAGAATCATGATATCAAATACATGGTGAGTTAGGGGACTGAGATAATGAACTATTAAGGAGAATGCTATGTCACAGACTGTAGACAAAGACCGGGTCCGCATGGATATCCTGCGAGCCTTCGAGAAATGCATGGAGACCGCGCCTATGGCAGTAGTATCACTTCGCGACATCGCAAAGGTTGCAGGGATGTCGCATGCAAATCTCCTGAACTATTTTGATGACAAGGAAGATCTTATAATCAGCTATGTCAGATATGCGCGTGATTTCGTATCGGATAAATGCCGCAGATGGTTTGCTTCGCACGATCGCAGCGATTACGACTCCAATCTCAGCTATATGAACGATCTCCTCTCGTATGTCGCAGAGGGCAAGCTGGGCGAAACGAGACCGGTCGCCACGATACAGACCTATGCCATAGCTAATTACAATCCTAAGATCGCTGCAATCATCAGGGAAGAATTCACTGAGTGGCATAATGTTATGCTTGAATATCTGTCAGAGGTATACGGGTCGGAAGCCGGTTCGGAAGAAGCTGAAGCCATGATGATACTGATCGCCGGTACATTCATCTGCAACTATACCGGCGCCCTGACAGGCGATGTGAACGATAATATCATCGGGACTCTCGGTAATCTTTCGAGATCCTGAGCAACTAATCAAACCAAATTATTATTATATCGGAGGACTTATTAATGAAACACAGACCAGCCATGCTCATGATCCTGGACGGATTCGGGATAAGAGAAGAGACAAAAGGCAATGCGATTGCTGCAGCAAAGAAACCGGTACTAGACAAAATATTTGCTGAATATCCGTTTATCACAATCGATGCCAGCGGAGAACCTGTCGGACTTCCGGAGGGACAGATGGGCAACTCAGAGGTCGGCCATCTCAACATAGGCGCCGGCAGCGTTGTTTATCAGAATCTCCTCAAGATCACCAGATCGATCAGATCAGGTGAATTCTTTGAAAACAAAGCCCTGCTCGGTGCTATGCAGAATGCTGCCGCAGGTCACACCCTGCACATCATGGGCCTCGTCTCCGACGGAGGCGTTCACAGCCATTTTGAACATCTCAAGGCAGTCATCGACATGGCAAAGAAGAACGGAGTCGGCGAAGTCATCGTTCACTGCTATCTTGACGGCAGAGACGTTCCTCCGCAGAGCGCCATGGACTATCTCGGACCTCTCGAAGACTATATGAAGGAGACCGGAACTGGCCGCATCGGAGTTATTTCCGGCAGATTCTATGCCATGGACAGAGATAAGAGATGGGAGCGTCTCGTCAGAGCATATGACGCCCTCACTCTCAGCGAAGGACTTAAGGCCGGCTGCTCGCAGGAAGCCATCGACGCCTCATATGAAAAAGGCGAAAATGATGAATTCGTTCAGCCTACAGTGGTTACACCTGTGCCGATCAAAGACGGCGATTCCGTAGTGTTCATCAATTTCAGACCTGACCGCGCAAGAGAGATAACCCGCGCGCTGGTCGATCCTGATTTTGACGGATTCGAGCGCAAAGTATGGCCTAAGGACCTCACATATGTCTGCATGGCTGAATACGACGCCACAATGCCAAATGTAACAGTTGCATTCCCGCCGGAAAAAGTCGATCCTACACTCGGCGGCACCATCGCAGGTCTCGGACTCAGACAGCTCAGAATTGCAGAAACCGAGAAATACGCGCATGTGACATTCTTCTTCAACGGAGGAGTCGAAGAACCGAATATGAACGAGGATCGCATCCTCATACCTTCGCCAAAGGTAGCGACTTACGACATGCAGCCTGAGATGAGCGCGCCTGAAGTCGCTTCAACAGTAATCGAAAAGATAAAAGAGGACAAGTACGATCTCATCATACTCAACTTCGCAAATCCTGATATGGTGGGACACACCGGAGTATTCGATGCGGCAGTCAAAGCCATCGAGACCCTCGACGGTCTGGTTGGTCAGATCGCCGAAGCAATACTTGAAAAGGACGGCCAGATACTGCTCACAGCCGACCACGGCAATGCGGATTATATGATAGACGAGGAAGGCAAGACCGTAACCAAGCACTCCACATCCAAGGTTCCTCTCTGCCATATCTGCAATGAGCCAATGCCGTTTAAAGCAGAAACAGGCAAGCTCGCGGATATCGCACCTACCCTGCTCACAATGATGGGACTCGAAGTTCCTGCAGGTATGGAAGGCGACGTGCTCGTATAAGCGAACTGCGGCATGCTCATTTAAGATGCCTGCAAAATGACGATATAAAAGCAGCCTGCAACGTATCGGGAAAATCGGATGCAGCAGTTTGCATCCCGCTGCATCGATCGTGACAGACAGCAATAAGCAACATAAGAAAACCCTGATTAAAGCATATTCACGTGCCTTTAATCAGGGTTTTATTCCGGATAATTTTTATTTATTTGTATCGCATCTATGGTCGCATCACCTGCCGCATCAGGCTTATTGTCAGGCGTGCAGCAGGCACTGCACGCGGCACAAGATCTTATCGAATTATCGACTTAGCCTTCCAGTTCATTGAGATAGCGTTCGATCTTGCGCGCCATATAGTATACAAAGCCTTTAAGCTCGTAATTGTAGGAATTCCCCTCACCGGTTTTCGCCTTGCGCTCTCCGAATATTCTGGTATTGTACAGGGAAATATCCGAGACCCGCCTGTATATTCCCTCTCTTTTTCTGAACATCTCAGTCAGTCCCCTGCTGATGCTGATGGGTCTGTTTCTCGTATCGAGCATTTCGAGAGGGCGCCTCACATAAACAACTATTCCGTTTGCTTTGAGCAGATCACGGTTTATAGGATTCAGCATAGTGCCGCCTCCGGTCGCGATGACTTTGTGGCGATGGATACACGCTTTTCTCACAGCTTCGTGTTCCTTCATGCGGAAATAGTCCTCTCCCGGACCGCCTTCCGAAAGCGCATCTTTAACGGAGATACCCATCATTTCGGCCGCCTCGGCATCAGTATCTATGAAATCCAGTCCCAGTTCATAAGCGTATCTGCGAAATATCGTAGTCTTACCGCTCCCCGGCATACCGACCGCTACTACATTCAGCTGCTCTTCAAGTATGCTGCGCCTGACAGCTCTTATCTTTTCCGCGCTGCAGCCATGCAGTACAGGTCTTTCCATCCAGATATTGCCTGCTTCTATAGCCTGAACTATCATCATATCGAGGCCCGATCTGACTCGGCATCCCGTGAGTCGCTTAGCATCCTGCAGGAATTTGGTCCTGAACGGATCGTATATAAGATCGACTGCAAGCTCGAGTCCTGCGAACATCCTCACCGACATCCGCCTGTCTGTTATCGGTGAGCGGTCCAGTTCAGGGAAACGGCCGCAAGGCGTACAGTTGATGATGACTTCCGCATCGTAATGTATATGCAGGCTGTCATAACCGATCACCTTGATCCCGTCATTTACCGGCACAGAGCCGTCAACAGAGGATAACAGGCCGGTCTGCTGAGCCCGGTCCGGATCACGGGAAACAAAAACTATTTCATCGGCACCGACAGCTCTGAGAGCAGCTGCTGTGCTGACTGCGGCACTGCCCGTACCGAAGATCAGGCATTTGCCGCCTTTCACTCGGCCTTCAAGCAAATGCCGTGCAGCACTGACCAGAGTATTATATCCGGCCAGTCTCCCGTCCTCCAGTCTCCTGACAGTATTTACTGCATGTGTCATTGCGGCATCATCCGACAGCACATCCATCATTTCTGCCGCTCTGATCATATATGGTCCGCTGATGCTGAACCCGTCATAGGATGTATCGCCAAGCAGCTTCGCCAGCTCACCGGAATCCGCATCGATACCGCCCGCATCTATACTGTCACATTCATAGTCATCTGTCAGGTTGTGCACACGAATCACCTGACCGTGAGGACCTGCACCGCCTATGAACCCGAATTTCTTATTTTTAAAACTATCTTCCCGGTTTATCTCCAAATCTTCCCTCGACATAATCTTTTTTTCATGCTCCACCTTGCAATTCAATCTCCGGACGCTTTCGTGCTCTGAATCTAAGTGCAAAATGAATCTGTACGATCGGCATTCGGTGCAGTAACAGCACACCGAACTCACGGAGATGTGCATCTTGTAATAACTTGTAATAACTCTAAAACAGCCCATGCACACTTCAGGATGCACAGGCTGTTTGCTGTTTCTCATTCAGATCACACGCGTTAATGCAGAATAAATGCTACTGCTCGCTGCGCTTGTATGTTACGAGATCCGCTGCAACTTCTTTTGCAGCCTGACTGATCGGTCTCTCGCTTACCTCTTCAGTAAGCACCGGCTTGCCCTCGATTATGTCTCTGGCTCTCTTAGCTGTGAGAATGACCAGTGAATATCTGCTGTCTGTCTTTTCCTGTAACTTATTTATCGATGGATACAATAGCATGTTTTATTCTCCCTTCTGCTGCTGTTCGTATTCTCTTATAAGTGATCTGACCTTGTCCGGGACTCTGCAGTCCTCGGCAGTCATGATGCTTGCAGCCTTTGCGGCCGCGACATCGCGGTCATCATTCACTATGAGGTAATCGTATTCGCCTATCAGTCTGATCTCATTGACAGCTTTGCTCAGCCTCTTTTCAATGATATCCCGGGTTTCGGTCTTTCTTCCCTCAAGTCTGCTGCGCAGTTCGGTCAGAGTCGGCGGCAAAATGAATATCAGGACCGCTTCGGGCATGGCTTTTCTGACCTGAAGCCCTCCCTGCACATCAATATCAAGTATGACATTATGTCCTCTTTCGAGTCTCTTCAGGACCATGTCCTTTGGCGTGCCGTAATAATTATCAAACACCTCTGCATATTCGAGAAAATTCCCCATCTCTACATTCTCAAGGAATTCCTCTTTGCTTACAAACCAGTATTCTCTGCCGTTCTCTTCCCCCGGTCTCGGCGCTCTGGTCGTCATGGATACCGAGAATTCATTCTTCGGATCTTTGGTCAGTATCGAACAGATAGTCCCTTTCCCTGTACCGGACGGGCCGGATATGACATACAGTTTGCCTTTAGTGTGACTCATACGAACCTCCTGTGTGGCGATATATTATAACACATCACAGATTTAATTGCCATTTTTTCGGATATTTTGATTTTATCCGATTTTGCCGATTTTGCCCCTGTTCAATCAGGAGCAAAGCTCCGATAAGCTCGCTCCTATTCGATATTCTGGACCTGTTCCCGGATTTTCTCAATCTCGGCCTTAAGGTTAAGCATCATCGAAGTTATTTCTCTGTCGTTTGACTTGGATCCGATGGTATTCGCTTCGCGGTTCATCTCCTGTATGAGGAAATCTATCTTCTTTCCGATAGGCTCGTCAGAACTGCCGCTGAGGAAATCCCTGAGCTGCGAAACATGGCTGTCGAGCCGAACCAGTTCTTCGGTGATATTCGCTTTGTCGGCAAAGATAGCGGCTTCGAGGGCTATCCTGTCTTCCGGCACCTCTGCTGTACCGTCAAGAAGTTCCTCTATTCTGGTTCTGAGCTTTACTGCATATTCCTTCTCGAGTTCAGGCGCTCTCTCTTCTATATGGTCGTGTATATCCGCAATAATATCAGCTCTTGCAGAAATATCGCTGACCAGCTTTGCACCTTCAGTTTCGCGCATTCTGCATATATCCTCCACAGCTTTTGCGGTCGCATCCAAAAGACATCTTGCAATCTCTTCCTCGTCTTCTTCAGCAGGTACCGTTCTTATAACATCAGGCATCCTGGCCAGAAGACCCAGAGACGGCCCCATTGTCTCGCCAGCCTCAAACATTTCGCTCAGTTCCGTTAAAGCATCATAGTATTTTGACGCCAGATCCTTATCCAGCCTGACATCGACATCGCTTACTCCGTAATTATCGACGATCACCGATACCTCGATCTTTCCTCTCGAAAGCTTTTCCTTGATCGCTGCCTTTACGCTTTCCTCCGCGAAATTGTATTTTCTCGGCATTTTTACGAATATATCGCAGTAACGGTTGTTGACCGCTCTTATCTCAACGGTCACTTTTCTGAGTTCATCGACATATTCTCCTCTGCCGAATCCGGTCATACTTCTTATCATATAAGCAGGCTCCTTATCAAATTATTTGCAATTAGCGGACCACCGGCATCCGTGCTGTCTTTTTGTGGTTTCGCACGGATTGCGGCGTCCGTTATTTACTTTCTCTTTGCGGCGTTTCGCGATTTTCGCATGCCGTTTTTCACTTTCTCCCTGCGGCGCTTCGCCGTCTTCGGTTTCATTATTGAATAGCCGAAAAATCCCAGTTCCCGGCTCTGCAGTCTGTAGTATTTGCCATGGTTGAACGACACCAGGCCCATCGCGCCGTAATCATAGGCGCCGTCTTCATCGACATATCTCTCATCAACATGAACAGCCACGATCTCGGCCATAAACATATCGTGCGACGGCAGTTCCATTATCTCCGCGACCCTGCATTCAATACTGACCGGCGACTCTGCTATCATAGGAGCGGCAGTCACACCGGCAGCTTCCTTCGTCAGTCCCGTCTCAGCAAATTTATCGACATCCCTGCCCGATCTCACGCCGCAGTAGTCCAGCGCTTTTACCATATCCTCACCGGCAAGATTTATAACGAATTCACCGCGCTCTGCGATTATATCATGGGAATATCTCGACTTGCGCACCGAAATATAAGTCATCGGCGGTCTCGTATTGATGATCCCCGTCCATGCTATCGTGATTATATTGCTTTTATCCATATCCCCGCACGTTACCATAACGGCGGGCAGCGGAGCCATCAGCGGCCCCGGTTTAGAGCTTATCTTCATATCTGTATAAATACCGCAGCTTGTCCGCAGTCTGTCCGTAGTCTGTCAGGAGCGCAGTTTGTCAAGAATATCGCTGAATATTTCCGGAAGGTCCGAATGAAATTCCTTGTATTCGCCTGTCGCGGGATGGATGAATCCGAGCGTTCCGGCGTGCAGAAGCTGTCCGCTCAGCTTTATCCCCGCAACAGCCTGCGACTGTCTGCGCGGTCCGTACAGTTCATCACCCACAAGCGGATGATGCATGTATGCCATATGTACTCTGATCTGGTGTGTCCTTCCCGTTTCAAGCCTTGCCCGTACAAGAGTATATTTGCCAAACCGCTCCAGGACCCTTATATGGGTCACCGCATTTCTCGGAGCCGCTCCGTTGACAGCATGTCTCAGGCGGTTTCTCTCATCGCGGCCTATAGGCTCATCAATGGTCATCTCGTCCTCACGGATATTGTCATAAACAAGCGCAGTATATTCTCTGGTCACAGAATGAACCCTCAGCTGCTCCGCCAGGGATTCATGGGCCTTGTCGTTTTTGGCTATCATCAGCAGGCCGCTCGTATCCTTGTCTATCCTGTGGACTATCCCCGGCCGTATCACTCCGTTTATCGACGAGAGAGAATCTCCGCAGTGATGCATCACGGCATTTACAAGAGTGCCGCTCCAGTTTCCCGGCCCCGGGTGGACCACCATCCCGCGGGGCTTGTTCACGATGAGCACATCATCATCCTCATAAACTATGTCAAGGGGTATGTCCTCCGCAGCCACATCGAGCGTCTCCGGCTCGGGAAGCACTATACATACCTCATCACCGTCATTCAGCTTGTATTTTTTCGAAGAAACAGTTCTGCCGTTCACCGTTACGCTGCCGTTCCCGATAAGGCGAACAGCATAGCTTCTCGACAGTTCGTCTGTATTATACCCGATAAAAGCATCAAGACGCATTCCCGCATCCTCAGCCGAGGCTTTTGCAATGATGGTATCCTGTTCATCACACGAGTCCGTCAGCCGGCCGCATTCAGGCTCCGCGCTGCTGCAGTACGGCTCATTTGTAATTAAGCTTTTATTCTTTTCTGTCATATTTATTCAACCTGGAGCAAGCGCCGCCGTACTTATCGGAGGAGCTCAACCTCCAATAATCAATGCTTCCGACCTTAAGACAATGCCGTTTGATCCGGAGAAAGCATTTACATACATTGGGAGCTTCAGCTCTTCATCGCGTTTCGTGACGATACCATAATATACAGCACCGTAAGCGCGCAGCCGCAGGTAACGGCAATATCCGCCACATTGAATACAGCAAAATTCCAGCATGAGATCATGTCAGTGACATATCCGAATCTGTAGCGGTCTATGAGATTGGAAAGACCTCCCGCGAATATCAGCGTAACCAGCTTAGCCAGGGTCTTTTCACCTCTGCGGTATTCGCCCCATATATATATCAGGCACATCACTACCAGCACGCTTGTCAGGACAATAGTTATCATTCTGTTGCCGGCAAACATGCTGAACGCTGTTCCCGTATTCCTTACATAGAGCAGACGAAACCAATCACCTATAAGAGCAATACTGTCCCCGGGCGACATATATGTCCTGACAAGATATTTGCTTACCTGATCGATCGCTATCACAAGGAATATTATTGCCGGAAAAATCATAAACTTTCCTCTCTCTTAAAATTGGTTTCTTAATACTGATTTCTCAGTATTGATTGCTCGGTATTGCTTTCTTAAGATTGGTTGCGGGCATCCCGGACGGGCACCTTTAAAACTTACTTGTTTTTGCCGTCCTCCGGCAGCTTCGGTTCAACATACACTGTTTTGTTATGCGTAAAAATCACCATTCCCGGCTTGGCTCCGTTAGGTTTTTTAACATATCTTACAGGTACATAGTCGACCGGAACATTGCTGCTTCCGCCGGCTTTGCTGTGATATGCCGCTATCGATGCTGCCTCATATATGAGTTCAGCAGGCAGATCGCCTACGCTGCGGCCTTCTCCAAGCTGCATTATCAGATGCGACCCCGGAATATCCTTTGTATGCATCCACACATCGGTCTTGGCCGCCAGCTTCATCGTAAGATAATCATTCTCCACGTTGTTGCGGCCAACCAGAACTCCGGTGCCGTCACTGAGCGTATATTTTATCGGCTCGGGTTTTGCAGATCTGCGCTTACGCTGAGACGCCTTGGCACGCCTGCGGACATATCCGGTATGTTCAAGCTCGTCCCTGATGGATTCGAGCAGCGGCACATTGTCTGCCGCCTCAATATTCTGTATTACAGACTCAAGGTATTCGATATCCCTCTCATTGTCCTCAAGCTGCGCCTTTTTCTCGTGTATCGCCGTCCTGGCCTTTGAGTATTTCTTGAAATACTTCTGCGCATTCGCGGCCGCATTTATCTTTTCATCCAGCGGGATATCTATATCGCTCCCGTCATAATAATTTGTAACAGTCACCTTGCGAGCACCCGGCTTCACCATGTGGATATTCGCCGTAAGCAGCTCACCGTACAGTCTGTATTTATCGGAATTCTCCGCGCTCAGAAGATCCTCCGAAAGCTTCTTTTTCTTAAGAAGAGCCTTGCTGAGAGAAGCCTGTACCGATTTGAGCAGCGGCTGAGCCTTCTGTCTGACCGAATTCGAAGCCTCCCTGTTTGAAAAGAAAAATTCGACGCACTCGGAAACGCTGCCGAAATCGCGTCTTTCGAGGCCTTCGTATTCCGAAAGATCGGTGATGTGAAATTCCCTCGGAGTCCCCTTGTCATCGATGTACACACGCGGCGTCATGCTCCCGTCATCGACAGAATTGACGATCTCGAGCAGTCTCTGTGTCGGCCACGGAGAAACAATCGATGCATCTTCCCTGTCATAGCAGTTTACAAGCATCTCGCGGCTTATCGCAGGCGATATCCCGCCAATGCGGTTCATCAGAGCTCGGTCCGAATGCGGCAGCATGGTATCTGCCGTAACTTCTCTGAAAGGAATCTTATCCTGAGCCGGAGGATACTGATATATCACGCCCGGCAGTATCTGTCTGTATCTGTTTACATCAATGGATATCCTCTTGATGGAATCAATTATCCTGCCTGATTCAATGTCGACAAGCACAATATTGCTGTGTTTTGACATTATCTCGATAATGAGCCTTCGCGAAACGGTAAAACCCAGCTCGTTGAGAGCTTCGATATCCATTTCGATGATGCGCTCACTTTCACGTTGTCTCAGCTCCGTGATACGCCCGCCCTGCAGATGCTTACGCATAAGCATACAAAAAGCGGGCGGCTGTTCCGGATTGGTGTAAGTGCCCTTAGTCAGGCACACCCTTGCCGACTGACTGTTGCATGACATGAACAGTTTAACATTGCCGCTTCTCGTATGTATGTGTATAAGGATCTCCTCAGATGCCGGCTGATAGACTTTTTCTATCTTGCCCAGAGTGATCCTGTCCGTCAGTTCTTTTGATATTGCGTAAGTTATTATTCCATCGTAAGCCATAGCGCCAAGTATAGTATTGGTCCTTTCAGCACAAAATGCATAAAAGGACCAATGTACTTTCAACAGATTATTTGAGGATGATGGTGTCGCTGATCGTTGCAGGTTCCTCCGCCATCTTCTTGAGACTGTCAGAGAGATCCGAAATCGTAGCGTGCTCCAGATCCTTTACCGCAGGCGCAGATTCAGGAACTGCCATTGTCGACTTGGCTGCGATCTTTGCATCAGCCGCCGTCTGAGCTGTTTCGAAATCGGATTTATCCGCCACAACCAGAGTGGATGCTTTTGGTGCAGGTTTTACCTGTTCAACAGCTTTCGATGCTGCATTAGCCGTATTATCAAGATCCGCAAGATCCTGAAGTATGTCAAATTCATCCTCATCCAGCTTTGCGAGCTCTGTTTCAAGCATTCTGCGGAAATTGTTTTTGAGCCTTGTGACCTTGCCGGTCAGGACTGCATGTTCATCAGTAAGTTTGCGGACATTTACTCTCGCATCAAGCAGCATGTTCTCCGCCTCAAGCTCCGCATCTCTCATCATAAGCTCAGCTCTTCTCTCTGCGCTCGCCGAGATATCTGCCATAAGTTTTTTAGCAGTTTCGAGAGTCTCCAGCATTGCATTATCGTCTTTCTGCGCTTCTGCCAGCTGCTTTTCCAGAGATTTGATCTTGTGCGCCATGGATCTGTTGTCGTTAAGGACCTTTTCATAATCCGCAACGATGATATCCAGGAATTCGTCAACCTCTCTTGAATTGTATCCTCTTTTATCGCGGCTGAATTCTTTTTTATCGATATCTATCGGCATTATCATAGTGTGAACACCCTACCTTTCTGCTGTATTTCTGCCTTATTATGAAGTAACTGTTTTTGGCTCCCTTCAGCGAATATAGCCACCGCGTAATTGTCACCTATCGCTGGCGATCAAAGGCGATCAATATCGATTGGCATCGCGGCCTGAATATGCTGTTTAAGGGAGGCGGGGGGACATCCGGTGTCTGTTATTTCCACGAATTTAGTTCCCGTGATTATTTCCACGGGCTGGAATTGGCAGGTTTGCCGGATTCTGTTGCTCTGTCCACCATCGCCTTGATGTTGACATTGTTAGGAGCAAATATATAAATGTTCTGGTTTACCCTTTGAACTGTGCCGGACAGCGCATATGTCGCACCGCCCATAAAATCAAACATCTTGCGCGCCAGTTCAGTCTCAACCTTTTCGAGGTTAATTATAACCGGTTTGCGTGCTCTCAGATTATCTACGAGTTTGCGGCATTCGTCCAGGCTCTTCGGCTCTATGACTACCATTTTGAACGGGCCGGACTGATTCATGGACGCTCTCTCCGTCATTGGTTTCGGAGCCGACTGCATCGGAGGCACTACCTCTGTAAATGCCAGCGGACTGATGCCTGTATTGACCGGAGGCTCCGTGTGAGCAGCAGGAGCAGCTGCCTCTGACTGTGACATTGCCTGTCTTTTGTATGCGTCTATCTCTGCCTGCGAGATATCGAAATCATCATCGTCATACTCCTCGATACCTACGAGGTTTTTCATTTTATCCATGAAACTCATTTCAGCTGCATCCTCCTGTGTGTTTAAGTCATAAATAATTCAACTTGAGCCGTCCTGTGTTCGTGCTATCTGTAATTGCGGGGTCCGAATATCGAGCTGCCTACTCTCACTATCGTTGAACCCTCTTCAACAGCTACCTCGAAATCCCCCGACATGCCCATCGAGAGTGTATCCGGGCAGAATCTTTCCTGCGGAAGCTGCCACTCTTTCATTTCTTCGAACAGTTTTGCAGCTTCTCTGAAATAAGGTCTGGCATCCTCAGGCTCCGCAGCCATCGGAGGTATGCACATTATACCGCGAACACGGATATTATTGCATTCAGCCGCAATCTCTGTGACCAGTTCTCTGAGGTCCTCCGCAGCAATACCTGACTTGGTATCCTCCATGGCTGAATTGATCTCTATCAATACATCCATTGTGATCCCGGCTGCCGCCGATCTCTTATTTATCTCTCTGGCAAGACGCATGGAATCCACCGAATGGATCATTACTACCTTGTCAATTATATTCTTTACTTTGTTTGTCTGCAGATGACCGATGAGATGCCATCTGACCGGTTTGACGCTTTCGTATTTTTCGAGCAGTTCCTGCACCCTGTTTTCACCAATATCTGTCGCACCGGCTTCTATGACCTGATTTATCTCATCAGCCGTATGCGTCTTGGTGACCGCCATAACCGTTATATCTTCCGGGTTGCGTCCGCAGCGAACAGCAGCCGCATCCTTTCTCTGTCTGATTTCTTTATATCGTTCTGCAATATCTTTGTATCTTTGCTCGATACTCATTTTTTATCACCTTCTTCAGAGCCCTGATCATCAGCCTTATCCTCTTTAATAACTGCGCCAATGCTCTTAAGATCCTCGTCTGTCGGCTGCTCAACTATTTCATCATATGTCCTGATGGTCTCAACAAAATTGCCGTTCTCATCCACATAAATATCTGAATAGACTACGCAATTTTCGCCGTCATCAGCTTTGACCGATATCGGTCTGAATAGATGCTTGCCGATCTTGTTCTTTATAAATACGCCCTTTTGTCCCTCAGCATTCTTTACGATGCTCGAATCATGAAGCATGAGGCCCTCGGCACTGGCCACAGTAACAGTCGTGTCGAGTTTCCGCTCCTCCAGAAATCCATCAAAAAAAGATTTGCATTTGAGGATTATCTTAGCTGTGTCATCGCCTTTATAGACTCCGCTTACCTGCACTCTGACAGCTTCGCCGTTGACATCTATACTTACATAACTGCCTTCGTGATATTTTTCGGCTTTTGCATTATCCAGGTAGAATACCAGATACCATTTGCTGTTATTAACTACCTTAAAAACAGGTTCGCCTTTGGTGCAGCTGTGAACCGGAGTTTCAACTGCCTTTCGTGCAGAATAAGTCTCAAGATCCGATTTATCCAGTTCCGACAACTTATCCGTTCCGAGTGCAGCCTCTGCTCCATCCACAAAATAGCTGACATAGCCGGCTTTTTTACATTTGCCGGACTCGGTGACGACCGCCTCATCATCCAGCTCGTCAATGATAGCTACATAGCGGGTAGAAACAGCATCAGCCCCGGTGTCACTGAGTTTCTGTGTTGTTCCTTTATCTGTTTCAGTCAGTTCGATCACTCGCGTGCCCGCCTTGACCAGCTTGTCCGTCTCAGCCAGTCTGTTTATCGTGCCGGTCTTCCCTGCTACATAAACAGTTTCATCACGTACTATGTAGGCAGATGCCTTGTCCGTGATATCCAGGCTGCCGTTCTCAGCCACATAGCTCCTGTCCAGCATGCCTTTGAGAGACGGAACGGCATAAACTGCAATGATACAGATCATTATCAGCCCGACATATATTCCCAATGCTGCAAACCATTTTTTACTCATAGTTCCTCTTCGATGAACTCTATCGAAGGAACTCGCCTCCGTAGATCATGCCTTGTCTGCATTGAGGCAATGCCGTTGTATATGCAGACAATATTATACAATATGCAAGCCCCCGAATACAATATACATCTATCCGGGGGTCGGTCATTAACAATATTTTGTGTTGCTGTTATTTACCGATACTTATTCAGGATCGCTCTTTCCCTCTTAGTGAGTTTCATCGGCTTTTTCAGGTATTCTTCGAAGAGATCAGGCCGCCTTTCTCTGGTCAGAGCCAGTGACTGCTCCCATCTCCACAGATCGATTTCGCCGTGATTGCCCGAAAGAAGTATTTCCGGGACCTGCTCACCCTCGTATTCTCTCGGTTTTGAATACTGGGGATATTCGAGCAGTCCGGAATATATCGATTCATTCATAACCGACTCTTCTCCGGAAAGCACTCCTTCAATAAAACGCGCTACTGTATCCACCAGTACCATTGCGGGCAGTTCTCCGCCTGTCAGCACATAATCACCGATCGAAACCTCTCTTGCGTCAAGCATATCCAGAACTCTCTGATCTACGCCTTCATAATGACCGCAGAGAATGGTTATTTCAGGCATTTCGGACAATTCCTTTGCCATAGCGCCCGTCAGGATCTCCCCGCGCGGGGACATATAGAGAACAGGTCCTCCATACCCGGAAGATCTGCAGGCATCAATAATAGGCTGCACCTGCATGACCATTCCGGCGCCTCCGCCGTAAGGAGTATCATCCACACGATTGTGTTTATCAGCGGTGTAGTCCCTGATGTCTGTAACCGACAGTTCGATTATTCCCTTGTCTATAGCCCTTCCCAGCATACTCTGCCTCAAAGGCGCAAACATATCCGGAAAGATTGTAAGGATATTTATCTTCATATAAATATTCGGTTTTAAATAAATCCCGGTATCAGTTCCACGCTGATGATCCCTGCTTCGTCGTCAATGCCGCGCATGAAGGCATCGACAGCCGGTATCAGGATCTGTCTGCCCTCATCTGTCCGCACATCAAGTATGCTCTGAGCCGTGTTCTGTATTACATCACTGAGCGTGCCTATATCAGTGCCGCTTGCCGTATCTCTCACGGTATAGCCTATTATATCTCTCACATAGTGCTCGCCTTCAGGAAGTTCATCCAGTTCATCTGCAGAAAGGAATATTTCCATTCCTCTGAGATTCTCGGCAGCAGTACGGTCTGTAACACCTTCGATACAGATTACCGGTGTATTCTTTTGCAGTCTTACGCCGCAGCACGCGGCAGTGATCCCATCAGCAGAAGCATTTTTATTTGCATGCTTAAGAAGGAGGACCTTGCCCTCCTTCAGGTTTTCCGAATCCCGGGCATACAGTGTGACCCGGAATTCTCCTCTGAGTCCCACTGCACTGCCGACTCTGCCGATATTGACCAATTCTGAATTAGTTTTCTTCTTCAACGATCTCTACCGTAACTCTTAGATTCTGTTTAATTGCTGCAGCCTTGACCACAGTCCTGATAGCCTTGGCGATGCGGCCGGACTTGCCGATTATCTTACCGATATCCTCGTCTGCGACCTGCAGTTTCACAAGAACGTTTTTTCCGTCTGATTCTTCGCTGACCTTTACTTCGTCAGGCCTGGACACAAGAGCTCTAGCAATTACCTCTACTAGACTTCCCATTGTTTCCTTCCCTTCTTATTCGATAGCGCCTGACTTTTTGAGAAGTGCTCTTACAGTATCTGTAGGCTGAGCTCCGTTAGCAAGCCATTTCTGAGCTGCTTCGTTGTCGATCTTGATCTCTGCAGGGTTCTTCAGAGGATCGTATGTACCGATCTCCTCGATGAACTTACCGTTTCTAGGTGTTCTCGAATCTGCAACAACTACTCTGTAGAAAGGCTTCTTGTGTGCTCCCATTCTCTTAAGTCTGATCTTTACCATTTTTGATTTCCTCCTGTTGATCTTTGATCTTGATTTTAAATCGTTTAGTTTTATTTACTGTATATATCCATCATGGATGCCAGCGCGAATCATAACGACCTGCGTCTATGAGCCGGCTGTCTTCGCTTCAGCCATCCTTTTGACGGATCTATGGAAATGCGTATTTATCGTATTTGTTCTGAACACTGCGTTTCCATTAGTAACAATATTGATATGTGTATCGGAATCGATCGATTCCATTGATGCGGGATGCATCTGTCGTCATAGTATTTTATCTGTCATCAGAATCCCAGATTGCGCATCATACCGCGCGCTATTTTGGAATTCGGATTGGTCATGATCTTCGCCATCTTTTTCATTTCTTCGTACTTTTTCATGACCTGATTAACTGTCTGTACAGTCTGACCGGATCCCGCTGCTATCCTCTTGCGCCTAGAAGCGTTGAGTATGGACGGGTTGCGTCTTTCCTTTGGTGTCATAGAAAGGATGACCGCTTCCATTTTTGCAAGTTCCTTTTTGCCCTGCTCAAGATCGATGCCTTTCTTATCCGCTGCGGAGATTCCCGGTATCATGTCGATGATCTTGCCGATACCTCCAAGCTTGTTGATCTGCCTCATCTGAGTGAGGAAATCCTCAAGATCATATTTGTTTTTGCGCATCTTCTGCTCAAGCTGTATCAGTTCATCCTCTTCGAGTGCGTTCTCAGCCTGCTCGATGAGTGACATGACATCGCCCATTCCCAGTATCCTGGATGCAATCCTGTCAGGATGGAAAGGCTCGAGAGCATTGTACTTCTCGCCTGTACCCATGAACTTGATAGGCTTGCCTGTGACTGCTTTTACCGAGAGGGCCGCACCACCGCGCGAGTCACCGTCCATCTTGGTCATGATGATACCATCAACGCCGAGAGCATCATCGAATCCTTTTGCTATGTTGACTGCGTCCTGACCGGTAAGAGCATCGACAACCAGAAGTATCTCGTGTGGTTTTACGGATTTCTTGATGGTCTTGAGTTCATCCATCAGCTGCTCGTCTATCTGCAGACGGCCAGCCGTATCTATGATCACTGCATTCAGACCTCTGCGCTGTGCCTCCCTGACCGCATCAAGAGCGATCTTTTCAGCATCATGCGATTCCCTGTCAACATATACAGGCGTATTTACAGCCTTACCTACGATCTCAAGCTGATCTATAGCTGCCGGTCTGTATATATCGCATGCAGCCAGCATCGGATGCTTACCTGTCTGTTTAAGATATGCCGCAAGTTTGCCTGCTGTGGTGGTTTTTCCTGTTCCCTGGAGACCCACCAGCATAAATACTGTGAATCCGCTAGGCGAAAAGGTGAGTTTTGAGCCTGTGCCGCCCATCATGTCAACCATCTCGTCCTTAACGATCTTGACCACCATCTGATCCGGAGTCAGACTCTTGAGAACTCCGGCGCCAAGCGCCTTTTCCTTGATAGTCGCAACAAAGTCCTTTACGACCTTAAAGTTGACGTCGGCCTCGAGCAGCGCCATCTTGACGACACGCATCGCGTTATCAAAGTCTTTTTCCGATACGACGCCCTGTCCTCTCAGGTCCTTGAACGCTCCCTGTAATCTTTCCGATAATCCTTCGAATGCCATTTTATCTCCGTACTATTATCCTGTAACTATCCTGATTTATATCTGAAATATATGTCTGAAAGTTTATATTGCCGATTTATGCTGCAGGTTTGTATTGCCGATTTATATTGCCGGTTTATCTATCGTATATGATATGACTATTTTTGCATCGTGTTTTGTATCATGATCATACATACTATACTACCCGGCCCATACTACTCGGCCAGATCTCTGATTATTTCTGCCAGAGCTTTATATTCAGCAATATGCTTATTCGATTCAGCGGCATATTTATCCGATCGGGCGTCACGCCTATCAGATTCAGAGTCCTGCTTTCCAGATCCGGCAGTATGTTCATCAAGGTTATTCATCAAACCCTGAAGTATCCGTTCAGCCTTTGATGCCAGCTTCTGGTTCTTTTCGTACGAAGCCAGCAATCCAAGCTTATCTTCATATGATCTCAGCGCATTCTCGGCTTTTTTGAGTTTGTAGTGGACTGCCTGACGCGTCATTCCCATCTCAGCAGCTATTTCAGAGAGAGAAAAATTATCTTCATGATAGAGAGCCATGACCTCACTCTGATCTTCACTTAGCAAAGCTCCGTAAAAATCATAGAGCATACTCGCGTATTCAACAGTCTTTATATCGTCACTCATTTTCTGCAATTCTATGGAGATACGCTTTTCATGATTTGCTACGCAGCGGCTGATTCGCATGCCGCCGCACAATCGTGCCTGACTATACTAACACTCTACTCAGGTTGTGTCAAACATTATATTTGACAGCTATTGTTTTTTCTGTCAAACAATTATTTTGACAGCATCTTATTCTTCTTACAATATTTTTTCTCTTGAAGCATTGATCCTTGAAATGATTTTCAGCTGCCGGTCTACAGTATAAATCAGCTCTGTAAAATCAATGCTGAAACCGCCCTCCGATATTGAAACCGGAACTATGCTGTTAAGCGGATAAATGCGTATATACTCTTCATTCGCAGTTGAAACGATTATTGTTTCTTTTTCATGATCGACCGCCCAGTATTCTTTCACACCGACTGACATGTATTTTTTTTGCTTGAAACCGAGATCCGCCGACCTGCTGCCCGGAGAAACGACCTCAATCACCCAGTCCGGCACAGCGTTTATGAATTTTGCAGATGGATATAAGCTGTCTTCATTCATATTGTCAGCCATTTTGTCAGCCATTTTGTCAGCGTCACTTTCTTCATGTTCTTTAAGGCAAAGCACTATAATATCAGGTTCGACCATATTGCGATTATCATTCTCCAGCATTACATCAATCGGCGCCATAAGAGTCACACAATCCATATTTTTTGCTCTGATATGATCATCGATCCTGCGATTTAATTCTTTGACTATCAATTGGTGCTTATTTGTTGGAGCATCCATATAGATCATGACGCCGTCTATAAGCTCTACTCTTTTATCAGGAGGCATTGAGTAGAAGTCATGCAGTGTATATTCACCCTGCTTTTTTAAAGGCACTTTTACATCGTCAGATATTGTATAGTCGGAAACGGGGATCGCTGCCTTGTATTCATCATAAAGCTCCAGCAGGTTCGTTTCACTGATCCACGAATCATCATCCGGTTTTAGCTCATATACAGTACGCTTTTTATTGATCTCGTATTGTATGATTGCCCGTTCTATCCTGAGCAGAGTCTCTTCTCTCGGCCTTGAAGTTGTTCCGGCAAAGGCCTTCTGCACCGTACTGAGCGGAACACCTGAAAGCTCGCAGACTCTTTCATTAGTCAGCCCTAGTTCCCTTTTCTTCTTCCTTAATTCCTTTATATCCATTGCCCCCGCCTCTTCCAATATTTGCGATATTTGCGATATTTGCGATATTTGCGATATTTGCGATATTTGCGATATTTGCGATATTTACGATATTTGCGATTTTCAGCAATCTATGCGACCAAGCTGTAAAGTTCCCTGATTCTGTTCTTATTTTAGCACAGATGTTCGAATTTGTCTATGGTTAATTTCCATTTTATTTCAATTTTATTTCCTGTATTTCCATTTGACCTGTGATACAACGACTATAATTCGCACATCCGCTGATTTTCTCACTATCTGAATGATATTTTTCGATTATCAACCGGTTATATGTATAATATTTCTATTTCTACAGCTATAAATCTCATGCTGTAATATGGTATATTATTATAAAGGTAAATTTTTCGAACAATCGAAACCCTCTCCCGCATTGCCGGTGTCCAAAGGTATATACAAAATGCAAATATCGCTCAAAAAGAAATCTGTTTTTTTAATTATCATTGTTATGATACTGGTCGGTATCCTTACTTTGATATGTTTTTATATAGGCATCAATGACATAATACAGAAACAGTTCGAACAGCAGTCCGTGGGGCTGGCCCGTTCTGTCGCTCTGAATGTCAATCCGGACAATACGCAGACCGTACGGGATTCGGTTATGGTAACATACCGCAGCATCCCCGAAGATCATCGATACAGCGTTGAGGAGGCCGATAACCCGGGATACAAAGAATATCAGGAAAAATTTGCCGGCATAACCAGAATAGTTGAATATCAGATGCTGCTCACCCAGTTAAAGAAAATCAAAGAAGAGACTGAAGCTTATGACGTCAGAATCAGCTGGGCCGACAGCGGATCAAAAGCATATATCTATCTGGCCGATGCAACTACCGACCCCGATTTCTTCCTGACCCCGGGATCATTTATCCGCATTACCGATAAAAAATATCAGAAAACTCTGGAAGCTCCGGGGCTTGGCTTCGAACCAAAAATTATAAAAAGCGAAGAAAACGGCTGGCTTATCTCTGCAGCCATGCCTATATATGACAAAAATTTCCATGTTACCGCTTTCGCCGAAGTCGATCTCAACATGGATGATGCAGTTTCCCAGATGTACACTTACCTCAAGCTGATGGCCGGCATTCTGTCGCTTATAATCATTATTACATGCTTTGTTCTGATCAAGCTTATCGACCGTTCAATCGTCAGACCTATCAATATGCTCGCAGAAGCATCCGCAGGTTACTGTGAAAGCGCTGCTGACGCTGACGGACGACCAACCAGATTTGCCGACCTTGATATTCATACACATGATGAGATTGAAGGTCTTGCAAATTCCATGGCACAGATGGAACGCGACATCGATGATTACATTGCCAGCCTCACCGAGACCCGAGTTCAGCTCAATACGACTGCGGAATATGCAAAAAAAATGGACCGCATCGCTTACATCGACGCGCTGACAGGAGTGCGCAACAAGCGTTCATATGTTGATGCGCTTGACGAGCTCGCAAAGGATATCGAGCAGGGTATTGCAAAATTCGGAATCGCTGTCGTCGACCTCAACTATTTGAAGATGTACAATGATACCTACGGTCACGAGAAAGGCGATATCGCAATAAGAACTGTATGCAACCTGACATGCGAAACATTTAAACATTCGCCTGTATTCAGATACGGCGGCGATGAATTCGCAGTCATACTCGAAGGCCATGATCTGAGGTTCATCGATGATCTCATCGCAGAACTAAAAAACAAGACCGATGCTATGCGCGATGATCCGACACTTGAACCATGGCAGAAGGTCACGGCGGCCATTGGCTACGCCGTCTTCGATCCGGAAACCGACAAGGATCCGGACAGTGTATTCAAACGCGCAGACAACAACATGTACAAAGACAAAAAAGCAATGAAAGCCGCCGCGAGAGAATAACAGGCATCCGGTAGACATACGAATTACCACAGCCAGATTACGGCAAACCGCTTCATTTAATTGAGATTTGATCAAAAGACACAGTTTGAACTGCAGCACACAGCTCAGACTGTGTCTTTCTGATTTGCGCATATCGTTTTTCAATCTATTGATTTTGCTTCTTTCCCACTTTACTATATTGCGCTATTTCTCTTCACACTACCTTTTCTCACCATACTATCCCCACCGCGATTTATCATATTTAAATTTGTCAAATTACAATTTGTCAAATCGTAATTTGATTTTTGCATCGCAGGTCTATATAATAATGCCAGAGCCAAAAATGCCGCAGCAATCCGAACAGGCAATCACAATATAGTTGAATTACCGACTGAACTGCACGGACTGAACTGCACGCTCCAAACCCGGGTGTTCGCCCGAATAATCCTTATTATAGAGAGGTAACTATATGCTCTATTTCCGAGATAAAGAGATGTCCAGACTATCCGAATTCGCTTCTTCTCCGGCAAAAAAAGCAATGGCCGTATACGGCCGCCGCCGAATCGGCAAGACAGAACTGATCCTGGAATATATACGCCGAGACAATCGCAGCGATACAGTATACTTTCAATGCACCAGTTTTGATTACAACACCTGTCTCGGCGACTTTTTGAATACAATCAAACCGTTTATTGATAATGATCCAATTCTGGATTCTCTCAGATCATTCAAAGATATATTTTCGTATGTAAGCAGAATATCTGACAAACCGCTGATGATCGTGATAGATGAGTTTCCTTTTCTCTGTAAAAGGAACGATAACGCAGCTGTAGAATTCCAGTGGATCATAGATCACGGAATGGGAGAGTCCAAGCTTGTGCTTTTGGGTTCAAACCTCTCATTCATGCAGCATCAGATCACCGATGCCGCAGCCCCTCTGTACGGACGTTTCGACGAAATACTCGAGATGCACCCTTTTACCTTTGCCGAACTGAACCAATTGTTCGGTAATTTCGAAGATGCTGTGGATGTATACGCACAGACAGGCGGTGTCGCTCAGTATGTTATGTTTTATAAGAATTACGGATCTGTAGCCGAAGCGACAGCAGCGCTGTATTTCAACCGAAACGGAAGGCTCTTTCAGGAGGCCGGAAATATGCTGATGCAGGAGCTGCGTGATATAACAACATATGTATCCATTCTCAGGGCATTATCCTCAGGAGACAAGGATTCCGGTCAGATAGCGCACAAGGCCGGGCTTGATCCCCGCGGGATCTTCAGTTATCTGAATAAGCTCATAGACCTTGGGATAGTTTGCGAAGTTACGAATCCTCTTTCAGCAAAAAAACGTGACCGGCGATATCGAATAGTCGATGCTCTTATGCGTTTCAGCTATACATTTATCGAACCTAACGCATCTATAATCACTGCACTCGGACCTGACGCTATTCCATATGTATTGGGAGAAAGATACAACGAATACCTGGGGTCAGTTTATGAGGATATTATTCGTGCAGGCTGCTACGAATATGCGCTGCACGGAACGCTGCCGTTCATGCCTATGGAAGTCGGAAAGTGGTGGGGAAATGTAAAGAACGAAAAAAGCTGGCACGAGAGCGAAGTCGATGTCATCGCATACGACAGCAGCAACATCGTGATCGGAGAATGCAAATACAGGAATAAGGCCGTAGGTATAGGAGAGCTGAACGATCTCAAAGCGAAAACCCTGTTCATCCCAACCCACGGGAGAAAGATATACTATCTGCTTGCCAGCAAAAGCGGCTTCACAGACGAAGTCAAAGCAGCAGACGCCATTCTGATAGATCAGGTAGATCCAATCAAATCGTAACAGCGGGTTAAAAACCTGACGTTCAGCAATAATCGGATGTAACGAACGAGCGCCTGCCATACGGCAGACGCTCATTTTAAACATAATTATTTCATCCTATTTGTCGAACAGCAGCGAACAGTATCAATAATTGCTACTGGTTGATGATGAAAATCTCCGGAGCAGGCCAGTCGCCATAGTGACGTCCGTCAACATAATATTTAATTCCGTCTGTATTTGATTCAGAATACTTATCTGGCAAGCCTCCATCTATAAGCTGATCAATAGTCTTATATACATACTTATTATTATGATACGTATTTAATCCTTTAAGTTCTATGCCATTATAATTTACCGTTCTATCGTATGGAATACCTTCACTAGCATACGATCCTGAAAATTTACCAAAATTAGTTGTATTCTCATCAGCAGCTTTGACGTTGTCATTGCCCGGAGTTTTATAGTTTACATCCGATCCAATAGAATACTCATTCACGATTGACAGATAGCAGTTTCCTTCGCCTATATTATTATCACTGCTACCAATGAATGCATTATCATAACCTGTTTTTTCATCTTTTAGTTCTCTCTTTGCATTGTCCTTTTGCGTTTGATCAGTTTTCGAATCAGCATATTCCTCCGCATAAAGCCCAACCAGGCCGGTACAATAACATTTGCTGATTGCTCCCGAAGCTCTGCCCACAAATCCGCCAACTGTAGTATCACCATATACAGAACAGGTTGAATAGCTGCTGCTAATTGTGGCATCGCCGGCATCGCCTATCAATCCGCCAGCAGTTGTACCTCTCACATTGTAAAGCGGAGTCTTTTGAATTTTACCATCATTTTCTGTATGTTTGTAATATTCCCCATGCTCAGTGTGGCCGCCACTATAGCATCCAGTTACTGTGGTTCCATTTAGTGTGGCTCCATTTAGTATCTGCCCAACAAGACCGCCGGATATTCCACCTTTGACATACAAGGAAGATGCACTATATTGAAGAGTACCTCTGTCCATTATTGCACCAACAAGACCTCCGGCAACACCTGGCACAGTGCCTCCTGTTTCCAACTTTACTGAAACATCCGATTCTATATTTGTATTAGGATTGCTGTCGTTATTATTGAAATCAGCATCTTTATGAATAGTTACAGAATCAGTCACTGTATTTCTGACGAGAACATTGCTGACTGTTGTGTTATACAAAATACCTGCCAATGCTCCGGCATATGCACTTCCTTTTACTTTAAAATTCGCCAATTCTACATTTTCAATTGTGCCACCCTCATATTGTTCAAACAATCCTGCATATGGGTATTTCAACGAATTAGTCGATTCTGTTTTAGCTCCTGCCAAATCCGTTTCATAGTTTTCTGTTATATTTATTTCGGCAATACTATGATTATGTCCGTTATACGTAAAACCTTCAAGCAAGTCGAGTTTTTTTGTATTTATAGCAATCGGTTTGATACTTCCTTCTTCTGTAACATAGCTCGAACCATTTGTTGTATTATCATATGAATATATACTTGCACCTGTTACAGCCGGATCATATCTTTTGAGCTCTGAAATAAAACTCTTTACTCCTTCTCTTTCTCTGCCATTCCAATAAATATTGTCTGTCTGATCCACACTATGTATCCAAACTTTTCCGTCTTTATCCGATTTAAAGCCCGAAACGCTCTCATCTAAGTTTTCCAGATGTCTTAGATTGCTTATCGTAGCCGTAACCAGTTGATCCTCGTCTTCTTCAGCAGCATTCTTGTCAGGTGATGCGCTCCCAAATAAACTATTAGTAACAACCTCATTGCTATACTCAATATTAGAAGGTACGCTATTATTATATGCTACCGCTTTAATAATAAGATTCTCGCCCGGAATAAACGCTTTATCATCTGTAGTCGTAGCACTATCGGCAAATTGGTTCGCAAATCTCAAATTCGGTGTCGTTATATCATCTAACACCACATAATGTCTCCCCACAACCTTAGTCTTAAAGGCATTCTCCTGTATTGTTTTTGTCTCATATTGAATCACTTTATTCGTCGAATCAGGATCAGGCCATGTTAAATCATAATACTTTCCTGCACCGCTCTGTTCACCTGTAATGATAAGTCTCATGGCTTTCCCTTCAATGGCTGATGCTCCCGGAATTTTATTATCATCCTGAACGAGTACAATAAGCTTAGAGGTATTAATCACCTTAACTGTCGGTTGATGCATGATATTGCTGTATTGCCCTGCATCTTCGCCACCGTACCAGCCGAGAACTGCTCCGTTCCAGTCGCGTCGATCACTTTTGTGATCCTGAGCTTCCACATATCCGGGTTCGCCTTTTGTCCCTTGTTCCTCGATATCTTTAAGCTTAAACGGACTGTCAGGAGAAGCACATTCAGCCGCACTAAAAGAGTGTCCATATCTCGTACCATCTGCAGAACAATAAAACACATCCAATACTGTTCCGCTTTCTTTTTCATATCTGATAATATAGCTGCCACCGACTCTTACAGTTTCATCTATAGAACCAAACGGCAACATAAGATTCAACATCGCAGCACCTTTATTACTATCAGCAACACCGTTATTAACAACAATATAACGAGAAGAATCAGCATCATCTTTATATCCAAATATTACTTCTTCATTTGTTATATCATCTTTAGGATTAAGCAAATACCCTTCACCTTTAGCCATAGTAAGATGGTTCTGGGCCGCGATAAAGATTTCTTTCGCAATATTATCCCGTTCGAGCTGTGCCAAAGATCTTTGATGATTCCACAAGGCAATAAAAGCAACTCCTGCCAGTATCACAATAATTGCGACAACTGTCAGCATTTCTGCCATTGTCATACCCCTGGTATTTGTAATTTTTTTATTAGTCTTTCTATTCATTGCGTACATATTCTAATTTGCAATTAACCTTATTGATGTTTCATTAGAGGTTCTGCCTTGCGGTGCTAAGATACGACCTTTATCATCTTTTACAACCAAATCAGTGAATGTTATAACTCCGTTCTCAATATTAACTTCTTCATAAGTGGCGTATAATTTTTCATCTGAAGTTTTTCTTGAAATAAGAGGCACTATATCTCCACCTTTCAAATCAACAGGTAATCCAAACTCATTATTTGATGAACCCGCATTGACTTGAAGCATAATAGTCCCATTTGGATATTTATTATTATTATCTGCATCAAGTGATATTTTGGAAAGAGAATCATTACTCTGGCTATAGTATGTGATAGTCTTATTATCTTCACCAACTGCAACATTAGTTGCTAAGCCCAACTCATTTCTGAGCGCAGAGATAGTTGTAGACATTACCAATTCTGCATTGGAAACGATTACTACATTTTCATAGGCTCTTCTGGCAGCCGGAATCCCCGCTACCATGATCGAGGAAACCATGAGCATAATCAGGATCGCCACCAACGCCTCTGCAAGAGTAAACGCAGCAATATTATTGATTCTATTTTGAAATAATCTTGTGGTTCTTTTCATTTCTGTACTAAGGATACTATTCTTCCCTAAATGAGACTACAGGTTTAGATAAAGCCTGATTCGCATAACAATTAACTGTTTCATCCTCTATGATGGTTTTACCATCTTCGTTTTCTATGGTATATGTTCCACTCCCGGCACTTCCGGACATCATAACGACACCACTGGAATTCTGATTAGCATCATAGTATTCATTTACTCTGTCCCGGCTATTAGTAATAATTCTGGTCGCCGCCCCTATTGCTCCTGCAAGCATTACCAATGCAAGAGCAGCAATCAAAAGAGCTACAAGTGTTTCTGAAATAGTTTCACCTGACTTGCCTCTTATTTTTTCATACATTATTTTATTTTGACACTTGTGGAGCAATGAATCCTTCACTTAAATTCCCTCTCGTTTTATCAGAAAGTACATTAGCCTGCTGTCGCCATTCCCGTCAAAGTCCACGAATAATACTTAATAGATTTAATATTATCCTCATCAGTGGTTTGTTCATCCTCTGTCATCATGCTTTCATCAGGATACGGATTATTATCCCCATCTTTGATATCAGCTGCAAATGATAAGAACAACCTGAATTTACCTTCCTTTTCTTTACCACTATCATTATATACCGAAATATTTAACATTCCGTTTGCATCCCACGCCTCATCAATTGTGATATCAATTGTAGCAGAGTTTTGAGGAGTAACTTTCAAAGACAGCGACCCTGTTCCGGAATTTTGCAAATTCTGTTTTACAAGATCTTCCAAAATAGCATTGCACTTATCTGAATTAACTTCACCATTTTTATAAATCGTTATTTGGAGTTCACCGTCTTTATATGTTATTACCTTAGCTTCCTTTCCATCTATAGCTTTTTTTACCAATTCTGCTGCTGAAGTAACTGAATAATACCTTTGATCCGTTTCGGCAAGATTGCTGATACGTCCCGCTGCCGCTGTTGCGGCTACCAGAATTACCGATGACAAAACTGCGCATACCAAGAACAGCAGCAAACCATAGGTTATCGACGCACCTGTTTCAGATTTCAGCTTTGCCCGGATTCTTTCCATATACTTATATTCTCCCTACCGCTTACTCAGCACAATATATGATTTCTCGCATTCCCTTTCTTTGAACAGATTGCCCGCAATGCAGATCAAGTTGGTCAAAGCTCACACAAATACGACAAAACGGCGAACAAAATGTCCACCTCCTCTACATACATTTGTATAATACCACAAAACCCTTGCAAAGTCCACTGATTGCAAGGGTTACAGATGTTATAAATTATGTTCCTAATTGTATTTTGCATACGATATCGGGATATATTTCAAACTATTTATACCAGCTTGTTGAGCTCCGCAATCAGCAGCTCATTTCTGCTCATTATTGATCTGATTGCTTTTATATCCTCATATCCGCCGAACGCTTCTATCGAACTCATTTCAGCAGCAAGCTCTTCTATCAGGCCATGTGTTATGAGCGTTACGGGCGAACCGGCAGACTCATCGATTGACCTTTCTCTATCTTCAGCTATTTCGTCAGGTGATTTCCACCCGTATTTCGCCGCCGCCTGCACGAACTGTTCCATCGGCATGCTGCCGGCAAAAAATGCAAAGTTATTATCAAAATTCGGTGCCATTCCCGCTATGGAACCATTTGATCTGTCACGGAGTATTCCATAGTTGAATGAATGTCTGTCCGGATTGCCGGTGATTATGTCCAGATACATTATATCCAGATACGGTCTGACCAGACCTAGCTCATCGAAAAATCCTGCGTTCACGATAATATCGCTGTCTCTTGTCCCGAGATGCTTCAGGATCAGATGTGCAGGTTCAAAGTTCACTCTGCTCTCCTGCGTGAAATCCATTGATCGCACAATTCCATACCGCCCTATTTCAGGATCCGGCTCAGACGCATAAACCAGCTCATATTCTACCGTATTTATACCGATTCTGCCTGCCAGCTTCGATGCCAGCACCTCGTTGTAGCACTCATTGAGAGCTTGTTTCTTGTACAGCCATCTGCGCCCGTTATCATCAACTTGCCAGGATTTGTCCGAATTACCGATGTTTGTCAGCTCAGGGTTTGGTTCTTCAGAAACATAATCACTCCAGCTGTAATCAAGACCAAGTGCAAGCTTGCTGAAATGTCCGGTGTAATTGTCAAAACACACATCACTGTACCGAAGAGCAGACCCTTTCTCTCTCACCCAGTAGTTGTCGGTGACACATGCAGCATTAGCCTTCATCGCAGTCTCGAAATCGTATTCATTTGCAGAAAGTCCTGATGCGATCTTGATATTACGCGAAGTAAGCCCTCTTCCGGACGCTATCGCTCTTGACGCAACCCACGCTTTAAAATTGCGCAAATAAAGTGGTGCGTGTCTTTCATCAAGAATACGCAGCTCGTCATGCTCATATTCGCAGCTGATTAAATCGCCGCATAAAATTTCATATACTATGTCTTTCATAACAAAACCAACCGCGGCATTTTACAATAGTATTGATTATCACCCAGTATATACCGCAAAGAATGGATGAATTAATTTAACAACGTCTTAGTTATACCGGTATGGTATCATGTACGATTAATAAACTTCAACAATTTATCCGGTTATCTCCGCAGGCAGATTATGAGGATGGCAATCAGCCAGGCGGTGCCGGCCGCAGTGAAGATCTTGTCTGCGGTTTTGTTTGCATAAAACCAGCCGAGGCACCAGCCCTTTTTAGACGGGTACATGACATAAACCGGTTTTTTATTCATAATATCCAGGGCTACGTGTGTCAGAAATGCGATCATAAACGGTACACAGACCGACGGGAATACCATCCATATACATATGGTCTCAATGACCATTGCCAGCAGGGAATGTGAAAAGCCGCGGTGCTTTGAGATCCCGGCAAATGTGCAGGCGAGTGCAAATCCGGCTATTCCGAAGAACCACATATGGGGCATGATCCGGGACACGATTCCTTCAGCCGAGGCAAAGAACGATGCAAGGATTCCGGACAAATTCGATGCAGCAACGTCTGATTGATTCGATCCGGGGATACCGAATAAAACCGAGTCTGCTTTGCTGCGTGACATCAATCCCTCCCACATGCCGGCTTTGAGGAGGTAATCTTCAATCAGAACGCATACGAACAGAGCCGCCATCGCTATGCGCCAGCGCGAAGAATCCTTCTTCTCAGCGGCTATGTCACAGTCGATGTCGCAGATCAGGCAGCCTGCAGCCGCTCCCGCAATCACAGGCAGGGCTTCAGCTACCGTGTCCGGCCGCATTATAGTGAAAGCGGCCGCCATTCCTATTGTAATATGTGCCTTTGCAAGCATTTTGTCTCCTGTTCGTGCATTCTCAATATGCTTTTGGCTCT
The DNA here is from genome assembly GCA_902774265.1 of uncultured Eubacteriales bacterium. Lineage (GTDB taxonomy): Bacteria > Bacillota > Clostridia > Peptostreptococcales > Anaerovoracaceae > Crickella. The sequence goes on along the minus strand of CACYHR010000019.1, from coordinate 4,082 downwards.
GGATCGGCCCTTCGTGCATACTCAGTATGTGCCGGCCGTATGCTTTTGGCTCTGGATCGGCTTTTCGTGCATACCGGAAGCGAAGAAAGCGAAATTGTCTCTTGATAAGTCTTCTTTCTGCCGGCAATTCAACCGGGAGCATAGCTCCAGCAAGCTCGATTGGAGCTAGCGCGGGTGGGAACATCCGGCATCTGTTATATAGAGAACTATATACTGTTGTACGTCGAAAATAAACTGCAATTTCTGCACATATCCGCACATATTGGAGCATCTCAGAGATTGCAGTTAAACGCAAAATAAAATATAATTACCTTCGTATTTATAGGAACCCCAGGATGAGCCCATGGGAGCAATTCCAAGCAGTGGAACAATTCGATGTCGCGAAATCTATTCGAAGCCGATAAGCTAACATAAACGGTGGGGCTAATCGAAGCCATGGTAATAAATCGAAACCGGGGTGGGGAGCAAATAGGCACAACGAGGCAGTTATGAACAAACATCAATTCAATGAAACAGAAAGAAATCTGATGGAACAGTCGCGCATACTCTGTTCGGATATACGGATCGGACGAAGGCTGTGTACGATATGGACAACGACATGTATAAAGAAGTCTGGCCTGATGATATCTCAAGGATAGCCAATGCCGCCATTGAATTTGCCACCAAAAACAAAGCCTATGATGTAATTTACCGTACAAAGAATCCCGGCACTTCTGAATATATGGTTATTCACGCCAGAGGAGAGCATATCACTTATGACGACGGTGTGACAGTCGCTCAGGTATGGTATACAAAGGAAGGTATATATAACGACCACAGCAACAGTACGGCAAAGATACTTATGTCATCGTTCGACAGCGCAATGGCATATGAGAATGAACGGATCGCGGGTCACTATGACTATCTGACCGGACTTCCGAGCATGACACATTTCTTCGAGCTTGCTGCGGCCGGCATCGAATCCATGCTGGCAGACAGTATACAGCCCATCCTGCTGTACTTTGATCTCAGCGGACTCAAGTATTATAACCGCTGGCATGGATTTTCGGAAGGCGACAGGCTTCTCAGAGGTGTTGCTAACTTACTGTCTGATTATTTCGGCAGCGAAAACTGCAGCCGCTTCGGTCAGGATCACTTTGTCGCGCTGACCGGTATGTGCGGCATAGAAGAAATTCTCAACAAACTGTTCATCGACATCAGCGAACTTAATGACGGGGTATCGCTGCCTGTTCGCGTCGGAATCTACCAGACATGGACAGATGATCCCGATGTCAGCACAGCGTGTGACAGAGCCAAGATCGCATGTGACACGCTGCGTGACACATATATTTCCGGATACTGCTATTTCAGCAGCACCATGCAGGACGATGTGGATCGTCAGCAATACATCGTTTCCAATATCGACAGGGCGATCGCGGAGAACTGGATCGAAGTTTATTTCCAGCCTATAGTCAGAGCGATCAACGGCAGAGTGTGTGACGAGGAGGCTCTGGCAAGATGGATCGATCCTGAACTCGGCTTCCTTTCGCCGGGTGAATTCATACCGGCACTCGAGGATTCACAGCTTATCTACAAGCTGGATCTTTATGTACTTGATCAGGTACTGCTCAAACTTAAGATCCAGTCGGATCACGGCCTGCATCAGGTTCCTCAGTCGGTCAATCTTTCGAGATCCGATTTTGAAGCATGCGATATTGTCGAGGAAATCCGGCAGCGCGTTGACGATGCGGGCATCAGCCGCGACCTGATAACAATCGAGATAACCGAAAGCATCATCGGAAGCGATTTTGATTTCATGAAGAAACAGGTTGAGCGTTTCCGCGAGCTCGGCTTCCCTGTCTGGATGGACGACTTCGGAAGCGGTTATTCTTCGCTCGATGTGCTGCAGAGCATCAAATTCGATCTTATAAAATTCGATATGAAATTCATGCAGGAGTTCGACAGCGGCGACAGCAATCGTATCATCCTTACGGAGCTGATGAAAATGGCTACGTCGCTCGGCGTCGATACTGTTTGCGAAGGCGTTGAAACTAAGGAGCAGGTACAGTTCCTGCAGGAGATAGGCTGCTCCAAGCTGCAGGGATACTATTTCCTCAAGCCTATTCCGATCAAAGAGATATTCAGGAGATATGAGAGCGGAACGCAGATCGGATTTGAAAACCCGGTTGAATCCGATTACTACAATGCGATAGGACGCATCAATCTGTATGACATGTCGGTTCTGACAAGTGATGACGATGATGCTTTCCACAATTATTTCAACACGCTTCCTATGGCCGTCATCGAGGTCAAGGGCAGAAAAATGAGACTGATACGCAGCAACCATTCATTCCGGGATTTCATCCAAAGGATGTTCGGTGATTCATTCTATGATAAGGATGTTTCGGACCTGACCATCGGCGAATCACGTTTCGGTTCCGGATTTACGGATGCTATACTCGAGTGCTGCGAAACCGGTCACCGCTCGTTTATCGATGAAACGATGCAGGACGGCTCGATCATCCATTCATTTGTGAGACGTATCGCACTTAATCCGGTCACCGGCACTGCTGCTCTTACTATCGCTATATTATCAGTAAAGGGCGACGAGGAAGGTACTACATACGAAAATATCGCCAGAGCCCTGGCAGCCAACTATTTCAATATATTCTATGTGGATCTCGAGACAGAGCATTTCATCGAATATTCGTCGGAAATCGGAGTCGAGGGCATGACAACCGAAAGACGCGGAGAGGATTTCTTCAATGCAGCGCGCCGCGATGCAAACAGAATACTCTACAAGGATGACCGCAAGCGCTTTATCGCAAAATTTACCAAGGAAAATATAATCCGCAAGATTGATGAGGAGAAAGTTTTCTCGCTCAACTACAGGCTGGAACAATCCGGCGAGCCTACCTATGTCAATATGAAGGCCGTCCGGATGCAGGGTAATGAAAGATTTATCATTATCGGCGTCAGCGACATCGATTCGCAGGTCAGGCAGCAGAATTCACTTGATAAGATACGGCAGGAACAGATCATTTATTCAAGGATCATTGCTCTTTCAGGCGATTACCTTGCACTGTATACGGTAGATCCCGAAACAGATCACTATACGGAATACAGTGTAATGAGTGACTACGACGGACTCGGACTGGCAAAGAGCGGCAGCGATTTCTTCGGGGTTTCGCAAACGGAAGGACCTAGGGCTATTTATTCCGAAGATCTGCCGATGTACAGGGAAGTGTTCACAAAAGAAAATGTGCTGAATGATATCCGGGAGAGTGGATTGTTTATCATGCATTACAGACTGCTTATAGACGGAAGTAATCCTCTGCCGGTAACACTACGGGCAGCTATTGTTAACGAACCGGACGGTGACAAGCTGATAGTGGGAATAAACCGCAATGAATAGCAGCAATAATATGCTTCTCGGGATTACTGAGTGTGAACCAGCAAATTGACCCGATTATCGATCTTGACCCCAACAACATTTTATCTTAAAAGCAATTTAAAAAAATATACACTAATATTTACCCGGAATTATAACCGGATCACGGATTGAATATGATGGATTATACATATTTTACAAAACTTGTAGGTATGCCTTGCTGTGTGATCTCAGTTGAAAAGATCGCGGACGGCGGTTACGGCGAGATCAGGATAATAACAGCTAATGATGCATACCGTAAAACGATGGGGCCGGCCTATTATGACGGCATGATTTACAGTGAACTGGTTCCCCAGGATAACAAATTTGAGGATTACTGTTACAGGGCGGCTGTTCTCAAGCAGAAAATGCACGCCTATGTCGAAACGAAAGCGCTCGGTACATGGACAGACCAGACTCTGATACCGCTGGAATCTGACCGTGATGACATGGGTTACTGCCAGTTTATTTTTGAATTTACCCAGACCCCTGACGCCGGACGCATGGCGAATGTCAATATAGCAGCAGCAGAAAAAGTCATTGAGGCCTGCATCAAACTGATGGGATCGGATGATTTCAGATCTTCGCTTGATGAGACTGTTGATGTTATTATGGAGGGTTCCGGAGCCAAAGGCGGACGTATAATGCTGATCGACCATGAGGCAAGTGATGC
>CACYHR010000018.1 GCA_902774265.1 uncultured Eubacteriales bacterium | reverse complement strand
AAGAGACTGCAAGATACTAAGAAAGAACTGCGGACTTGTATATATGTAAGAGGCGATTCATCCCCGCCCTGCAGAGGACGGGGTCTTCTCGCCAATATAAGATAAAAATCGGAATTCAGGTAAAGTACATATATGAGGCACAGGATCAGAAGAATCGTTAATATCGTTATAGCCATTACTGCTTTTGCTGCATGGATATGGATGACTTTTGGCAGAGAGGGGATATTTTTAAAGAACGGTATAGGCAACCTTAAGTTTTTCACTGTGCTATCAAATCTTATGGAAGGCATTGCTTCTGTCGTATGGCTGCTTAGCGGGAATGCTGATGCAGCGATGCGGGACAGGGCGGAGCGATTCAAATTCATAGCAGCTGTTTCTGTCATGCTGACATTTACTACGATCATGGCATTTCTGGGGCCGTTGTATGGATATGGTATGATGTTCATAGGAGCAAATATGTTCTACCATCTGCTGATACCGATCGCAGCATTTGCGGAAATAGTATTTCTTTCGGAAAGAGAGTATACGCTGAGAGATAACAACATTGCGGTCATACCAACGCTTTTATACGGCGTATTTTATATATCGAATTGCGTAGTAAACGGACCGGAAAACGGCGACTGGTACTGGTTTCTGGCATGGGGATACCCCGTGGGCATATTGATATTCATCGGTATATGCATAGTGACATGGCTGCTGGCCTTTGTAATGAGAAAACTGCAGAAGAGAATACTGATGAACGCACGGTGAGACGGGAGAACCTATGATGATACGAGGTTGTCATAAATGGACATAGATGAGTTGCTGAATACTGAATACCGGATCATAGATATCCTTCCGAAACAGGTACCGAAAGATAGGTCGCAGGTTATGTGAGGAATCACTGACGAGAATGGTGAGCTCAGGATAGAGTACACTATCGACGGGATGCATATGTATGGTGACGGATACGTACCGGTGCTGAACGCGTTGCTGCCATATCTGCCGCAGCGAACTGATGGCAAGAGGATGACGAAATAAAGAGGTGGAGGTGAGGATATATGGAAGAGAGAAATGTGATGCTTGCGGGGTTTATGGTGCCGCATCCGCCTATGATAGTGCCGGATGTAGGCAGAGGAAGCGAAAAACAGATAGAAGAGACGATATGTGCGTATGAACGTGTTGCGGATGAGATAGCGGCTCTGGAACCTGAGACGATAATTATCACGAGCCCGCATTCGATTATGTATGCGGATTATTTCCATATTTCGCCGGGAAAGGGAGCGAAGGGCAGCTTCAGTAGGTTCGGGGCGCCGCAGGTGAGCTTTAAGGAAGAATATGATACCGAACTTACAGATATGCTGTGCCGTATTTGTGAAAGGGAAAAGATTTCTGCCGGTACTGAGGGTGAGCGCGACAGTTCGCTTGATCACGGCACTATGGTCCCGCTATGGTTCATCCGCCGCAGATACACGGCGGGGAAGATAGTCAGGATTGGATTGTCCGGACTGCCTCTGGAAGAGCATTACAGAATGGGTATGGCGATCAGGGAAGCTGCGGAGAAATGCGGCAGACGTATTGTGATTATTGCAAGCGGGGATCTTTCGCATAAACTGCAGGAATACGGGCCATATGGATTTGCGCCTGAAGGTCCGGAATATGATGAAAAAATAATGGATGTTATGGGTCGTGCGGCTTTCGGAGAGCTCCTGGATTTTGACAGCGGATTCTGCGACAGAGCCGCAGAATGCGGCCACCGGTCATTTGTGATAATGGCCGGTGCGTTCGACGGTACCGTGGTGCGCGCCGAACGTCTGTCGCATCAGGACGTGACGGGCGTCGGCTACGGGATATGCACCTTTTATCCGACCGTTACGGCCGGTATAGCCGATATGACCAATCCGGCCGGTACAGTCGGAGCTGATGAGAGCAGGCATTTCCTGGATTTGCATCTTGAAAAAGCAGAAAAGGAGCTGGAGAAAAAGCGTGCGGCATCGGACGCATATGTTAGGCTTGCAAGAGCATCTGTTGAAAGCTATGTAAGAGACAGAAGACGAATAAGCATTCCTGATGATCTTCCACGTGAGATGCTTGAAAAGAGAGCCGGGGCATTCGTATCGATCCATAAACACGGTGAACTGAGAGGCTGTATCGGTACGATAAGTCCGGTGACAGACTGCATCGCACAGGAGATAATAGATAATGCAGTGAGCGCGGCGACCCGCGATCCGAGATTCCCCGCAATACAGCCGGATGAATTAAAATGGCTCTACATCAGTGTTGATGTTCTCAGAGAAGCTGAGGACATAGACAGTAAAGAACAGCTTGATGTGAAGCGTTACGGAGTTATAGTTACATCCGGCAGGAAGCGCGGCCTGCTCCTCCCTGATCTGGAAGGAGTGGATACTGTTGATAAGCAGATTGAGATAGCAAAACAGAAGGCCGGAATACGAGGCTTTGAGAAATACAGTCTGCAGAGATTTGAGGTAATAAGGCACTACTGATATGGCAAGATGCGAAGTATGTTTCAGACATTGTGAAATACCCGAGGGAGGAAGGGGCTTTTGCGGCGCGAGGACCTGCAGGGACGACAGGGTGACGGCCGCAAATTACGGCAGGCTCACTTCGCTTGCTCTCGATCCTGTCGAAAAGAAACCGCTGGCACGTTTCCATCCCGGCTCCATGATACTCTCAGCCGGGAGCTACGGCTGCAATTTGAGATGCCCGTTCTGCCAGAATTATCAGATATCGTGGTCGGATGAGGCGTTCGGATTTGCGGACAGGGCTGAATATATCAGTCCGGAGGAACTCGCAGATACTGCATTCTCACTTAAGAACCGGGGAAACATCGGGATAGCGTTTACGTACAACGAGCCGCTGATAGGTTGGGAGTATATAAGAGACAGTTCAAAGCTGTCACACGAAAAGGGTATGCTGAATGTGATCGTCACTAACGGGACCGCGGAGACAGATGTGCTCAGAGAACTGGCGCCGTATATAGATGCAATGAACATAGATCTCAAGGGATTCAGCGACCGGTATTACAATGAGGTGCTCGGAGGCTGCCGCGAAATGGTGCTGACTTTTATAGAGGAGGCAGTCAAATGCTGCCATGTTGAACTCACGACTCTTATTGTACCGGGCGAAAACGACAGTGAGGAGGAAATGCGGGAGATGACCGCATGGATCGCCGGCCTCAGGGACGGGAGCGGCAAGATAACAGGCAGCGAAATACCTCTTCACATTTCAAGATTTTTCCCGAGATTTCACATGACAGACAGAGCAGCGACAGATGTGAGAAAGATTTACCGGCTTGCGGATATAGCCCGCGAACAGCTGAAATATGTATATACAGGCAACTGCTGACGCTGAGAGAATGGGGGATACAGTATGATTGATAGAATAAGAGAGTCTGCATTGGTCAAAAGGGTAATATATGCGGGTATGGCAGTGATCGTGTCCGTCGTTATGATGCTTAGTGACGGTGGAGGTTTGTTCATCTACGCAGCCGCCGCGGAAGCATCCTATGAATTTGATCATGAAAAGACAGCGGTCGCTCAGCTGGAGGATCTGTTTACAACCATCGACATCATGGATGCAACCGTTGCGAGTCTGTCGGATGAGATGAAAAAGGGCAACGTCACATCAGAGCAGCTGGTGCAGATGTACATCGACAGGATCCGGACATACGACAAAAAGAAAAAACTGAACTCTGTTATCAGTATCAATCCAAATGCTCTCAAAGAGGCGCGGGCGCTTGACGAAGAAAGAGCGGCCGGAAAGGTCCGGGGGCCGCTCCACGGTATCCCGATCGTTGTTAAGGACAATTATGATGTGACGGGGACTGCCACCACCGGCGGCTCGCTCGCATTGGCAGATTTCATCTCAGAGAAAGACGCCTTCACCGTAAAAAAACTGAAGGCGGCAGGTGCCGTCGTCATTGCGAAGGCAAATCTCTCTGAATTTGCCAGCAGCGCGTGGGATTCCCATTCTCTGATTGGGGGCAACACGCACAATCCTTATGATGTGACGAGATCACCGGCAGGCTCCTCCGGAGGTACCGCCGTCGCCGTGGCAGCCAATTTTGCGACGATCGGATTCGGTACAGACACCGGCGGTTCTATCCGAAACCCGTCCTCTTCGTGCAACCTGTACGGGATCAGACCGTCCAAAGGCCTGACGTCCATTGACGGTATCATTCCGCTGACAGGGTTCAAGGATACCACCGGTCCAATGGCCAGAACCGCCGAAGATATGGCACTGGCTCTGGAGACGATGGCCGGCACCGACCCAAACGATGATTATACACAGGAAGCGGACGCGGACGGCCTCGTTGCGGACGGCTACACAAAATATCTTTCGGCGGTCGGCCTCAAAGGCAAGCGAATCGGTTATCTTGAATCATCGTTTGTCAATAAGAAAATAATCGGTAAAAATGATGACGGTACCGACAAATATGAAGTGAAAGATCCGGATACCAAGGTTGCACAGATCATCAGGCGTACCAGAGCGGATCTCAGAAAAGCCGGCGCCTCACTGGTGGATATGTCAGATGTACTTTCGGATGATGTTCTTAATGACGCATTTATGGACTTCTTCTGGTACAGTTTTTCAGACACGATAGAATACGATATGAACCGCTATCTCTATGAGCATGGCGACAATGCGCCGTATAAGACTTTGAAAGAACTTGTTTCCACCGGGAAATACGGGATCGACTATACGAATCTGTCGGATGATCCGACGGATATCGAAAAATACGCGGATTCTTTCGAAGAAACAACAAATCCATACACATTGGAAATAAACGGGTATAAGCGATACAAGATCTGGGACACGGCTCTGCCCGCCAGAGCCGCCTTTAGCAAGGTGATGAAACAGAAAAATGTGGATGCGATCATATTCCTGGTGAACACGGACGTTGCAGCGCATGATTATGATGATTATTTCGACGCCTGGCAGCAGATCAATCAGGGCGTGAGTACGTTTAACAATCAGAACGCGTATCTGTTCGGGGTGTTCTACGGATGCCCGGACATGGTGATCCCTATGGGCTTTTCTGAAACAGATGAGACTTGTCCGAATCCAATGCCTCTCGGGATGCATGTTGTCGGTAAATTCGGAGACGAAAAAACTCTGATGCAGATCGCCTATGCCTACGAACAGCAGGCCGGACCGGACATCCGTCAGATGCCCGAGACCACGCCTGCTCTTAAGGACGATCACCTCAATGCTTATCTGGAAGCGCTGATGGACGAGGTCTACAGTATCGATTATGCTGCCTTCGGAAGCAAACCCGAAGGGAAGGTGCGGCTGATGGAGAAGGCCTACGACAGAGCCGCTTCTGTCGACAGATCCGATCCGTATGCAGTCTACGATGCGGCTTATGACCTCGCAAAAGCCTACGACAAAACAATTGCCGCGCTCAGGACCTCAGGCATCGATCTCTCAAAAGCCGAGCTGACTCTGAGCAGGACACAGTATGAATACACCGGGAATAAATGCACTCCCGCTGTAAAAATCCATTTCGCGGGGCTCACACTTGTTCAGGATCAGGATTACAATGTCGCGTACAGCGATAACCTGAACGTCGGCACGGCCGGCGTCCTGATCACACCTGCCGGCGCCAATTTCACCGGCAGCAAAGCGGCAAACTTCACTATCGTCAAAGGCAAAACCAGCTTCAAGGTGAAAGTGTCCGGGAATAAGATCAAAGTAAGCAAGCTTACAAAGGGCTCTTCCAAAGTCCGATTCTCAGTCAGAAAAGTCACTAACGGCCAGAAGTCCAGGGTCAAAGTCAACAGCAATACCGGTAAGCTCACCCTGAATAAGAAAATCAGTAAGTGCACCATCTATGTGACAGCCAAATCCAAAGCGAATAAGAACCGCAAGGCTAAGACGAAGACTATTAAGATCGTCGTGCGTTAGGAGCGCTGCAATGGAAGCTGCCATGCAAGCGATCAGAAACTCGAATACGCTAAAATCTACAGAATTGATAATGTACAGGCAATATCAAACCGCAGATCGCACAGAGTATATAAGAAGGATCAGCTGCCGGAGGATGTTCTTTCGGCTATACTGAAAGCAGGACTTGAAGCACCGAGCGCAAGGAACAGACAGCCATGGCATTTCTCTGTTGTACAGGATGCAGATCTCATACAGGAAGTTCATGATGAAGCGGCAGAAAACATGACCCGTGAAACCGGAAGCCCGCGCTTCAAAGATCCGGATTTTCAGATTTTCTACTACGCACCTACGGTAATCTTCATAATTCGTTGAAAAAGATTTCTACTGGTCGCATGTGGACTGCGGGATCGCAGTGGAGAATATGGCGCTTGCAGCGGAAAGCCTCGGCGTGGGAAGCGTTATACTCGGACTCCCGCGCCCGGCATTCACAGGAGAAAAGGCTGATGAGCTGAGAGCCAGACTCGGATGCCCTGACGGATACGATTTCGTAATAGCTCTTTCTCTCGGGTATGCAACTGATCAGAAGGAAGCGCATGATCTCCGCGAAGAGAACATCAGCTGGATCAGATGAAAACCCGTATGTGAAAAGTATTTACCGGTTTTATGTAGTAAGACGTTATATGTAGTGAGACATGGTGAAACTGAGTGGAATGCAGGAATACGTTCTGTTCGCGCAGGAAACTGCATAATAAGTGTTGTATGGTCAGTAGATTGAAAGGAAAAGTGTTGATATGGAACTGATGGAAGTGATGTTAAAGAGGCGGAGCATACGCAGATATACGGATGAAAAGATCCCGGAAGAGAAGCTCGATAAAGTTCTGCAGGCGGGACTTCTTGCGCCTACGAGCATGGACCGCAGACCCTGCGAGTTCTATGCAGTTACAGACAAAGAAATCCTGAAGAAACTGGCGTCGGTAAAGAAAGCCGGTGCAGCTATGCTCGAGGAATCCGCAGCTGCTGTAGTTGTGGCTGCTGATCCGGATAAAGCGGACACATGGATAGAGGATTCCTCGATCGCACTGACTTATATGCACCTCATGGCCGCAGATCAGGGCCTGGGTTCTTGCTGGATACAGCTTCATATGAGACAGTCTGCAGACGGGATCGACGCAGAGGAAAATGCGCGCAGCATCCTTTCGCTTCCTGAACGATACAGGATAGTAGGGATACTTTCACTTGGAATCCCTGCAGAAAGCAAGCCTCCGAAGACACTTGACAAGCTTGAATACGAAAAAACCCACAGAAGATTTTCTGTCAGATACTGAGGATTGCAGCAATGAATAATACCCAAACGCCGATGCCAAAATAATGACATCGGCGAGGAATTAATCATAGTCTTAATCTTTATATTAATCGCGCCTGAACAGGTCACGTGTATATACTTTGTCTTCTACATCATCAAGAACTGAATCGTATCTGTTTGCGATAATGCATCCGCACATTTCCTTGAATAAATTCAGGTCATTAACGACCTTGCTGCCGAAGAATGTGCTTCCGTTTTCAAGAGTCGGCTCGTAGATGACTATGGTAGCACCCTTCGCTTTTATTCTCTTCATGATTCCCTGAATTGATGACTGACGGAAGTTGTCGGAATTACTCTTCATTGTCAACCGGTAAACTCCGATCACAACTTCTTTTTCCCTTGACTGTTCATAGTCATTATCAGAATAGCTATAGTAGCCGGCCATCTGAAGAACTCTGTCTGCGATAAAGTCTTTGCGGGTACGATTGCTGTCAACTATTGCAGACATCATATTCTGCGGTACATTATTGTAGTTTGCTAGCAGCTGCTTCGTATCCTTAGGCAGACAGTAGCCGCCGTATCCGAATGATGGATTATTATAAAAATCGCCTACGCGAGGATCCAGACATACGCCTTTGATTATCGAGGCTGTATTCAGTTCCTTAAGCTCGGCATAGGTGTCAAGCTCGTTGAAGTATGAAACTCTCAGTGCGAGGTAGGTATTGACAAAAAGCTTCGTGGCCTCTGCCTCTGTGTATCCCATGAAAAGGGTGGTTATATTATTCTTTATTGCGCTTTGCCTGAGCAATGCGGCAAAAGTCCGGGCCTTATCTGAAGTGGCCTCATTGCAGCCGACGATAATTCTGCTCGGATACAGATTGTCGTAGAGAGCCTTGGATTCACGCAGAAATTCCGGGCTGAACAGAATGTTGTCTACGCCGAATTTTTTTCGAACCGATTCTGTAAATCCGACAGGTACGGTGGATTTGATCACTATGGTCGGATGACTGCCGGAATCTTCATTTGATTTCAGTACAGTCTCTATTACGGATTCAACTGCCGAGCAATCGAAATAATTTGATTTCGGATCGTAATTCGTCGGAGCCGCAATAATGATATAGTCTGCGGAACGATATGCATTATATCCATCTGTTGTGGCGGTGAGGTTCAGAACACGTTCACCGGCTTTTGCTTCCGCCAGGTATTTTTCGATGTATTCATCCCTTATCGGAGAAATGTAGTTGTTCAGCTTTTCAACTTTCTCCGGAATAATATCAACAACTGTTACATTGTTGTGCTGAGAAAGCAAAACGGCCAGGGACAGTCCCACATAACCCATTCCCGCGACTGCGATGTTATATGTACCGAGCGGGGCATCATCGGATGTGCTGTCAGGATCGATAAAAAGGGAGGCTGTATCAAAACCCAGCACTTCTGAAAGTGCCTGTAACTGATCGACAGAAGGCATATAGTCCTCTGACTCCAGCCGTGATAATATGGATCTGTTGATCCCTGTCTCTTTAGATAATTGAACCTGAGTAATATTTTTTGACTTGCGCGCAGAGACAACTGTCTCGGCAAGTAATTTAAGTGATAATTTCTTCAAAGCAGTAGATCCTTTCATTGAAAAGTGTTATTAACAGCAACATAAAATGAGAACAATTTATTTGTTATAAATTGGAGATATATTAACAGATGCAGAGAGTTGCTGTCAATAGTACAGAATGCAATTTTCGCCATACAATGTGAAAACTCTTATGTTGCTCATGGTAAATGTTGCTGAACCGAACATCATGGCGAATTATTTTGCAAATCTTTTGTGTAACTATCGATAAGCTAGCGACAGGCTTCTGTCGCCCGGCGATGACTGTATTACAAGGAAGCGACAGGCAGAGAATCTGCAGGAACCACATCGTGACAGCGGCCTTTGCATGAATGCCGAGTGCTGAATTGCAGAAATAAGATATAGGCTTATACTGCTGTATCGGTTGTATGAAAGCCTGCAGGAATGTATAATTGCTGCATCAGAGGGTAGTATTAGAGATGAAGTTCCTGCAGATCCGGATGATATAGATGGATAATGCAGATTTAATTACGGCAACTGCTTCCGAAATAAAGGGTGATTATTATGAGTATTAAAAAAAATCTGTTTACCATATTGATTGCAATCAGCGTCATGTTCGTCATGTTCATCATGATGCCTGTGGTGATGCCGACGACGGTGTTTGCGTATGATGAAGATGAATACGTGATCGCTGACGGATTCTGCGGTGACGGTGATCGTACTGATAGTTTTTCTGTCAGATGGACGCTGACCGAAAACCAGCTGACTAACGAGCGTACACTGACCATTTCCGGAAGAGGATACATGGGCGGTTATTATGGGGAGCATTTTAATCCTGTCTGGGCAAGATACGGAAGCATAGACAGAATAGTGATAGAAGACGGTATCACAAATGTTGGCATGTGGGCTTTCAAGAACAGCGGGAGTATTAAAAGCGTTATTATAGGGAACAGCGTTACCGAAATTGAAGAACGCGCCTTTATAAACAGCGGAGTGAAGTCAGTCGTGCTTCCGTCCGGATTGGAAAAGATAGAACGCGAAGCTTTTTCCGGCTGCGGCAATTTGCAGACCGTGTACTTCAGGGGCAGTCAGGAAAGATGGGACAGTCTGGTGAAATCCGGATGCATAGAATATGGAAATGAGATTTTTCTTAAACATGCAAGCGCCTGTATCAGGACAAATTATATAGATACGACACATGACAGCAAGGAGGAAACAGCGGATTGTCGTCTTGCAGATCAGAATATGGGCAGCGGCTGGTACACAATAGTTGATAATACCCGATTCGGCCATGTAAATGTATCGGGAGATGTCGACCTGATCCTTCCGGATGATTGCACGTTCACCGCAACTGACGGTATCCATATCGGTGAAGGCGGAAGTCTGACGATCTGGGGTCAGAAAGGCAAAAGAGGCAGACTTGTCGCAAGCTCCTCCGAGGATGCCGGTATAGGCGGTGAAGACGAGGACCTTGAAGGATCTGTTATCATTAACGGCGGAATCATCAGCGCGACAGGCGGTGACGGCGCGGCCGGCATAGGAGGCGGAAACAAAGGTAATGCTGATGACGGACATGTAACGATCAACAGCGGCACTGTGACTGCAACAGGCGGCGACGGCGCGGCCGGCATAGGAGGCGGAAGAGAAGGCCTGCTGGGCGGAGGCGGTGAAGGCGCCAATGTATATATCGGCGGCGGTGTAGTGGTCGCATCAGGCGGATGGCGCGCGATCGGTGCCGGCAAAAACGACAGAGATAATAACAGACTGGACATAGCCGGCAACATGAAGGTACAGGCCGGACGCAGCAGTGATAATTTCACCAAAACATATCCGGCGGGCGAACGCGAAAGTGCATGCCGGGACAATTACAGTGCCCGCATTGAGGTCTGCAACCATCCCGATAAATTTTACGAGAAAACAGAAACAACACATAAACAGAAATGTGATTACTGCGGTTATAGTAATTATCCGACGGAATCTCATAAATATCCGGCTACAGGATCATCTGCATGCAGCATATGCGGCTATGGACTGAGTCAGGTCAATGAAGCGGACAAAGATCATAAATTCCATCTGCCTGATGCTGAAGTGGTCGATCCTCCGAGCCGGAAAAAGATGTTATTAGGATGGGAGATGGACGGAAAGATCCTGCCTGCCGAATCGGTATTTCTTGCTCTTAAACAGGATGTAACAATAAAAGCGATATGGTCGGACAGGAGGACCGTTACTATCGCTCCAAGCATGGATGCTACGAGCGGGCTCAAATATCTGGAAATAGCGAAGGGGGCTGAATATAAATTCCCGGAATGCGATTTTGAGATAGAACACAAGCAGTTCACCGGCTGGAAGATCGGCAATGATGATACCTTATACAAGCCGGGGGACAAAATAACCATAGATGACAGCATAAGCATTATTGCGCAGTGGCGCGGCGAGAGTGTATTTGTTGACTTAAGAAATCAGCCGGGACTGCCGGGAATGCCCGGAGGAGAGCATGGAGGGCAGACTTTGCAGTATGGCGCTGAATATACGATGCCTGAATTGCCGCCGGCCCTGGAAAGGGGGATTCCGGCAGGCAAGCACTTCCTGTGCTGGAAGCTCACCGGCAGCGATGGTGACGAATACTTTTATCCCGGAGATAAGATCAAAGTTGAAAAAGACATTGCATTTATAGCCGTATACAAATCTGACTGGCAGTGTCTGCAGCAGAAACTTTATGACGCAAAAGCCGGAGCTGTAGTTAAGGCAAGTGATTATCGCGTGGATTCAGATACTTTCAGGGCGAAAAAAGGAGATAAGCCTCTTGCAGTCAGGGCTAATGGCGTCACCCTTGATCTTGACGGCATCACCCTGGATGGCTCTGAGATCAAGGGCGCAGTCATACTTGACGGCAATTATAATCTCACGATTAAAGACAGCAAAACGAGCAGTCCGGGCAGGATCATT
Organism: uncultured Eubacteriales bacterium; assembly: GCA_902774265.1. Classification (GTDB taxonomy): domain Bacteria; phylum Bacillota; class Clostridia; order Peptostreptococcales; family Anaerovoracaceae; genus Crickella. The sequence continues at coordinate 98,577 of CACYHR010000018.1, read as the reverse complement.
TCAAAAGATTCGACCTGTATCACCGTAACGAATCTCGCGGAACTCGTGCTTAATGGCGCTGTTATCAGCGGCGCGGATACGGGGATAGGAGTAGAAGTATCAAACGGCGGAGCTTTCACGATGAAGTCCGGTGAAATCAGCGGATTCAAAAATCCGGAAAGCAACGGGGCAGGCGTATATGTCGGAGATAACGGATACTTCAGCATGGAAGGCGGAGAGATCCGTGGTAATTCGAGTGCCTGCGGAAGCGCTGTATACCTGGAGCGTTCTGCATCATTTATCATGACAGGCGGTCAATTAAAGGGCAATAAGGCTGTTACCGGAGATGCCGGCGAAGAAAGTCAAAGCGGCGGAGCTGCAGCAAAGGGCTGCGGCGGAGCGGTATTCATAAACGGCGGAAGCAGCTTTGAAATAAGCGGCGGCAATATTTACGGCAATACCGCTAAGTTCAGCGGCGGCGGAGTCTGCGCGTACAGCGGCAGCTTCGAAATGAGCGGCGGCGAGTTCGGCAGAAATACTGCACTGGAAAACTGCGGCGGCGCTGTGGATGTCTGCAATACTGCTTCATTCAAAATGACGGGCGGATATATCAGAAATGTTAACGAGGCTGAGGACGGAGCAGGCGTGTATATCACTGATCAAGGCAGCTTCGATATGAGAGGTGGAGATATTGAGAAGAACGAAGGCGGCGGAGTATTCGTTAAAGCAGGAACGATGAATGTTTCTGGTGCTCCGGTCATCAGAAACAACACCAAAGGCAAGCTGGCTTACAATCTGTGCCTGGAGAGCAGCAGCGACAGCAGCGGCAGCAGGAAGATCACCATCGACGGCGTCCTGAAAGAGGATGCGGACATAGGAGTTACAAAGAGCTCCGGCGGAGTTTTCACTGCAGGCTATAAATCAAAGATGGGCAGCAACGCTCCGGCAAAATACTTCAGCAGCGATGACAAATCGTATGATTTAATGCTCGCCGGTGATGGCGAAGTAATGCTGTCCGAGCCGAATGAATTCACTGTGACATTCAATACTGACGGCGGATCTGAGATAGGGTCCAGGACAGTGAAAAAAGGCGAGACTCTCAGCAAGCCTGATGACCCTGTAAAAGCAGGCAGTGTTTTTGAAGGCTGGAAGATCGAAGGTGAAGATGATTTCTATGACTTCAGTAAACCGGTGAAAAAGCATTTTACACTCAGGGCTGTATGGCATGTGCATAACTGGGGAGAAGCCACATACGAATGGGCTGCTGACTGCAAAACGGTGACTGCAAAACGCGTATGCAGACGTGATCCGGCTCATGTTGAGACCGAAACTGTCAATACAACATCGAAGGTAACAAAGCAAGCGACATGTGAAGAAGCGGGTATTACGGAATATACGGCAAGCTTCACCAATAAGGCTTTTACAACAAAAACAAGTAATATGTCGGATATTGAACCGATCGGACATGACTGGGGTGGTTGGACTGTAAAGGAACAGGCTACAGAAACTGAAACCGGTCTGGAGGAAAGATTCTGCAAGAGGAACGGAAACCACAAGGATCAGCGCGTGATCCCTAAACTTGTGCCGGGCGAGCATGTTCATAATATGAAACTGATCGAAGGAAGTGACGCGGAATGCGAGCATTTCGGTAGGAAGACATACTATGAATGTCAGGACTGCGGGGGATGGTTCGCTGATGAAGCAGGCAAGACTCCGGTGTCCATGAAAGATATTTATATTCCTGCAAGAGGGCATAAGAGAGGGACTCCTGCAAATGAAGGTGATGTAACAAAGGCTACATGCAGCAGTGTAGGCGGATATAATCTGACTACAAGATGCATTAACTGCGGCAAAGTACTGGGGACACCTGAACGTGTCGTAATACCTGTCGATCCTGATTCTCATGTATGGGGCGAATGGACTGTTACGACTCCTCCGACGGAATACGAGGAGGGAACAGAGGCCCGTGTATGCAAAGAGAATGAAGCACATGTTGAGACAAGAGAAATTCCTAAACTTAAACCGTCCGACGGAGGAGAAGGCGGTTCAGGACCGGGCGCCTCGCTTGAAACAGCTGAAGAGGAAATCACCGCATTGAAAGCAAATGAAGAGCCGAAGGGATCGAGCTTTGCTCAGCTTAAATTCAGAAGCACTAAACAGACTTCAAAGTCTGTGACATTGAAATGGTCAGGAGTGAAGGGCGCATCAAAGTATCTTATCTATGGCAGCCGCTGCGGAAGCAGTTCGCAGATGAAGAAGATCGCAGAGCTTAAAGGCGGCGCTACTTCGAAAAAGATCACTAAGCTCAGCGGCAAAAAAATCAGAAAGGGAACGATGTACAAGTTCGTCATTGTTGCCGCTGACAATGACAATAAGGTCATATTCACGTCAAAATCGATATACACAGCTTCAAAGGGAGGAAAAACCGGCAATTATAAGAGCGTAAAGGTGAACAAGTCAGTTCTCAGAAATGCCGCGAAGCTGCGGGCGGGCAGGACTCTTAAGCTGAAAGCTAAAGCGGTCAAAAACAGCAGTAAGCTCAGGATAAAGAAGTATGTCGGATTGAGGTATGAGTCTTCAGATACCGATATCGCGACCGTCAGCAGTAAGGGCGTGATAAAGGCAAAGACAAAGGGCACGTGTTATGTGTATGCCTATGCCCAGAATGGCGTATATAAGACGATCAGGACAAAGGTCAGGTAGTTTGACCGGTCTAAGAATGTATGCTAATATTTTTACTGTACAATTGCCGCATGAATTAATTACAGGGAGGCTTTTGCTTGTTTTCTGTTGATATAATCGGAAATGGTCTTTTGTGTTTATGCGCTCTTGCGGGGTTTATCTATGCACTGATCAGAGTATTCAGAATCAGGAGATCGATATATCTCAAGATGGTAGGCTGCGCTATGGGCTGTCTTTTTCTTGCGCGCCTTTCCAGTATCGTGGAAATCATAGTTGAAGGGGATCTGCCTGATCTGTTCCAGGTCAGTATTCTCGGATTCATAGGCTACTCCCTGTTTATTTTTTCTGCAAACTACGGCACCTTCGATTCGCTGGTCGATGACAAGTCGCAGATGCTGACCAAGTATCGCCGCAAAGCATATTTTGCGCCATTACTGTTCATACTCGGAGCAGTGATCATAGTTTTTTCCCCGGCGCATCCCAGCCTCAGAATCCCGTGCGCAATAGAGGTGCTTTTCCTTGGGGCGACGTCATATTATGACTATAAACATACCATCATACCGAATCGCTATATGGGGATACTCAAATCATTCAAGCCGTTCCATATTCTGTCATTTATCATGTCTGCCTGCCTGATGGTGGAGAATATTCTGTGGTGCTATAATGTCACTTTTCTGCCTGCATGGGCAGTCGTATATATTCCGATGTATGTGATCAGCCTTCTGCTGATGCCTGTACTGGTAGGAGGGATGAATAAATGGAGAGCATAGCGTATATCGTATATATTTGTTTCACACTTCCGTTCCTTCTGGGTATTCCTGTCGTTCGCAAAGAATCCCGCGTCATCCTTCTGTTTATCATAATAGGGATGAGCTGCTGCCTGTTCATAAGCGAACTGGACGGGCTGATCAATGAATGGCTCGGGCTTTCGCTTTACTATTTTACGACAAATATTACGCCGATGACCGAAGAACTGATCAAGATGATACCGGTCGTTCTGTTTGCGGCTTTTATTTCGCGTGAACGTGAAGAGCTGCTTACTATAGCTTTTGTAACAGGGCTCGGCTTTGCACTCATGGAGAATTCAACTATTCTGGTAAAGACTATTCTTGTTGACGGACATGTAAATTATATATGGGCGCTTATCCGCACGCTCGGTGCCGGATTGCTCCACAGCCTATGCACGACAATGGTAGGTATGGGTATATCGCTGATCAAAATCCACAGAAAGCTTGTTATATGCGGCACTTTCGCGCTATATTCCATGGCTGTCGTATACCATTCGATTTATAACACTCTGATCCAGTCTGATTACAGATATGCCGGGGCAATCATGCCTACACTGACATATATTCCGATAGTTATAGCTCTCATACGCATACGCAAGAGTTCATCTGCTTCCTGATCTCATTCATAGTATACACATGCTATACGCATACTGTACGCATGAGACAGAGTACTGCACTCTTCAGCATCTTTAATATACATGGACAACTTTCCCCGCTAAGACACATAGGAGGTTCCGCATGAAGAAGACCTCAGACAAATATAGGAAATCAGGTCCGGGTTTGACGCGTGTCATATTCATGCGTCTGATGCCCGCGGTTTTACTGTGTCTGCTTTTTGTTTCATGTTTTATCAGCAGATCAGATGCGATCGTGCTGTACAGTGATACTTTTAACCGCTGTGTGTTTGAGATTACTACCGATTCACACGCGAACGGATGGAATAGAGCGGAATTCTGGATTTTATACTACGACAAAAACGGGAAATCTCATACGAAGATCCTGGACATTAAAGATGATATGTCGAAGGGTGACAAGATATCTATCGACCTTAATGAATCGTTCGCAAGACCATTTCAGCTTGAGTTTTATATGGACTTCGGCGGCGGAATGACTGTGCGTAATCAGTCAGGTAAGGTAAGATACATCTTCCAGAACAATGTTGTCATGGAGGAAGAATACTCGGCGTGGTCATCTCCATTCAATTCATCTGCAACCTGGCGCATCTTTGTTCTTCCGGAGGTGCCGATCATGAGTCTTATTGACGAGGATACAGGGTTTGAACGTGAAATGGAGTCCCTCGCATCGGCATTCAAAGAGGCTGATAAAGACAGCAAACAAACTATCAGACTGATGTCTGATGTCGAGCTGACAGCTCCTATAGAGGTCAAAACAGATAATATAACTCTTGACCTCAATGGTTATGCCATCAAGGGAGAGAATGCCGGCAGAAAGAGTACTTTTGACGGCCGGCTGTTCTATGTGAATAGGGGCGCCGGTCTTAATATCATTGACTCAAAGAGTGACCGCAAAAACAGCACAAAGATCAAGGGAGGCGTACTGATAAACGGATTGTCAGATAATGACGGCGGCGGCATCTATGTCGACACCGGCGGATCGCTGAGCATTAACGGCTGTACGATTTCAAACTGCGATACAGATGAAAACGGCGGAGCGATCTACTGCAAGGGCGATCTCAGGCTTGACGGCACTAAGATCAACTACTGCGATGCAGAAGAGAACGGCGGCGGCATATTCCTTACGGAAGCCGCAAAAGCCGAGCTCAAAGACGTTACGATCGATGACTGCGACTCAGATGAAAACGGCGGCGGTATTGTTCTTGACGGAGACGCATTTGCCGAGGTTAAAAATATTACAATCTTAGACTGCGACGCTGATGATTTCGGCGGCGGGATCTTTATGACAAAAGAGTCCGGGATGAATGCGGACGGGATGGATATAAAAAACTGCAAGGCTGAAGACGGCGGCGGCATCTATGATGAGTCAGAATATCAGCTGGGAATCAAAGGAAGCACCATCCGGCAGTGCAGAGCCGAGGATTACGGCGGCGGGATGTATTATCAGGCCGGCTGGCTCAAGATGACCGACTGTGAGTGGAACGGATGTTATGCGGCAGACGATGGCGGAGGCGTCTATCTGGTTACCCGTAACGGCGGCGACACTTCGCAGCAGTTCATAAAACATAAATTCCGGAACTGTGAATCCGGTGATTGCGGCGGAGCGGTCTATACAATCGATGATGCAGCAGCCGGTGCTGTAGCTCCGACTACCTTTCAAAACTGTACATTCAAAGAAAACAAAGCAGGGGAGGGCGGCGCTTTCTATCTTAACTCCATCAAAGTATATTTCCTGAACACATCGATCACCGATAATACCGCAACCGGCGAAGACGGCGGCGGCATCTATGTCGATTCGCTGAAAGATATTGAAATGGCGGGGAAGATGGTCATCCGTAATAACAAATCTTCCGAAGGGACCAGTAATCTGTCGCTGCAGGACGGTATGGCATCAACGGCCATGATATACAGCGGAGGGCTGTATGACGGCTCGTACGTCGGCGTCAGCTCGACAACATCAGGCAAAGTGACGATTGCGAAGAATGTCAGTGTATTTAACGCTATGAAATATATACATCCTGACAAGTCCGGCAGAACTATCAGAACTGAGAATTTACATGTCGTAATGACGCCTCTTGTCGCGTCCGTTATTTCCGAAAATGCTTCTATCATAATAATCATTGCGGGGCTGATAATTCTGGCTGCAGTGATATGCATATTGATATACATGAAACGCAGGAAGGAGGCAGCCGGGACAGATGAAGACGCTTAAATCTATACCATTCGGGAGATTATTTAACAGAAAGAACCGAAACCTTTTTGCCGCAGTGGCTTTCCTGCTTGTCTTTACCATGGTTTTACTGCATTATGGACCTGTCATTCAGATCCTGGCTGAGTCAAAGGCGCCGCAGACAGAGTATGTGAGTGATGTAAGGATGTATACCGCAGATACTCCGCAGGAAGCGAAGGAGATGTGTACGAAGGACGGATACATCCCTGTGGATGGAGATCTTAATACAGGTGCGGAAGGAGGATCGGTGATCCTCGGATATCAGACAACCAAAGACGCCGACCAGGCGGTAACAGATGTCCGCATGATGCAGATGACATCCGGCTTCAGCACTATCAATTATTATGAGCTGGTTGAACGTCAGTACCCGCAGCTCGACGGATTTATTGCTGATGAGTATGCGACAATAAATGAATTTGCGGACAGGCTGGACAAGGGGAGCCGCAACGCTGAGATCGCAAGGGATTATCTTAATCTGTTCACGATTCCTGAGACCGGGAAGCTGCTTGGCGATTATTTTGTCGGCGGTTCCGTCGATCAGAAGACTCTGAAGAAGCTTTTCCTGCAATCTACTGCGGTAGTGACAACAACGATACTGGGACAGCTTACTCTCGGCGTTTCAGACGATCCTGACAATACATGGGCTTCACGGGTATACGGATTAAGAGAGAAGTTCGAAGATGATCAGGATGATAAGCGGAACAAAAAAGCAAATGAAGAAGTGAATGAAAATCCGGAGGATGTCACAGATCCTGAATCGCCGGAAGTGAATAATAATCCTGAAGAGCCGGAAAATCCTGAAGTAACAGAAAATCCTGCAGAAGATGCAGAGACTACGGAGCCTGAAGAGGTTTTAACTACGCCGGAATCTGCGGAACCTGAAGAGGATGAGGAAGAGCCGCGCAGAGATCCTTACGCGGAACTTGACAAAAAGTATCTTGATGATACCGAACGCCTTGTAACAGTAATTCAGGACTATGCGACAAAGTATCAGACTGCGATAGTCCGCGCAGAAAGCAACGGTGGTGAGATTCCCGAGATTTCTCCGGATGAGGCCACAGCTGAAGAAATGAATGAAAAGGGGACTGATTCGATTTACGTCCTCGCGCATGACATGCTCAATCAGTTCAGATACAGCGATGAGATTCAGCTGGGAGACTGGCTGGTAGATATGGGATGTCTGAAACTGGCTGATAAGAAAGAACTTAGACAGCTCTACCCTCTGACTGCTGCGATGACAAATGGCCAGATCATTACAACTGAACTTACGGGTATCTGCAGCTCCGCATTTTATCTGTTCGACCTCTCATCACAGGAAGGCGAACTGAATAAAAAACTGAAGGAAGCAAAAGCTGCATGTCGTGAACTGGAAGGAAAGGATGTTATATCCGTATGGTCGGGCGTCGATCAGGATATGTTCAGCAAAACGGTCGCAGTGACAGGCGATGCGCAGCGTTATACAAATATTAAAAATACAGCCGATAACATGGTCAAGCGAAACAAGGTTATACAGGTGCTTGAGAATGTTTCATCAATAGCACAGACCGCTTCTAAGATAGCGGGAGGTGTTGTGGCGCTTTTAATGATTCCGAACGCTATTGTGCAGGCAGTTGCGACTGATGCAGCTCTCTGGTACTGCCAGCACTTCACTACATACATGGTGTTTGCATGTATGGGAAAAGTAGCTGCAGTACTGACCGCGATTACCACGATAGTGCTGATTGTAGCCATTGTCATAATGGTGATAGTCTGGTTATATGAGACATTTAAACCTGAATGCGATGAGCTTGATTACACGGCAATACCTGAGATCGCGATGGATCTCAGCACTGATGATAATCTGTCGGGAAGCAACGGGCTGCTGAGATACGACCTGATACGGGACCCGGACGGGAAGGGCGATGTCAACGCATATAACGGAAAGCAGTGGAATGCGCTGTACTACTCTAAAAATACAGAATCCGGCAGACCGATAACCGTGCCTGAAGACAAATCGGCATTTATCGTACAGGTTGGAAATTCCGTAAATCCGGAGGGCTATGCTCCGGTAAGAAACTTTGATGAGATATATGCAGCTAACCTGAATGCCAATGTGAAAAATTCGGACGCAAGTCAGATATATCTGTTCTATTCATCACCGGGCACCAAAGCAAATACGACTGCTGTCCGCGATGGGGAGGATGATCAGGAATCTGAAAATCAGGAGCTCGATATGCCCGACGGCTATATATCGACGCTGTATCTTTCCTGTGCCGACAATGAAACAGAAGCAAAGCTCAACCTGACCAAGAAGGGCTACAAGACAATAGATGTCAACCTGTCTCCTTCTACAGGCGATGAAAACATATTCGGCACTGTGACAAAAAAGATGTATACATATCTTGGCTATACTGTAACCAAAAACAAAGACGCTGCAGTCACGGATATACGCATGGTGAGGACGAAGTCTACAAGCCAGGCTGTGATGTACGGAAATGTTAAATATACTGCAGCGGGCTACGACGCACGTGAGAACTCTATATGCTACACTAAAGATGAAAGCGCCGGCTCTCCTATCCGTGCGGACAGACTGCAGGTGCTGGACAGTATTTCTGAAGCAAAAAAGGAAAGCGAGCCTGTATGCTATCTTGGCGGTCCTGCATATAATTTCGATCAAATTAGTGACAATACCAGATGGGACAAGAGCAGATACATATTCTTCACTCCGTCAGATGCCGATGCGAAAGGAAAAGAATACATATCAGGTCTGTTCTTTGTTGCGGGAAGAGATGCAAAAGAGAGCGGATATTCACTTGAAGATTTTGCAGAGAGGCTCGGAGGAGTAATGTTAAGTGCCGATCTGACAAAGGGCAAGGTATGGAAAGAAAGCGTGGCTGCCATGGGCCGCACAGCTACTATTGAAATCGAAGACTTCCGCACATATCTTTGCTATACGACAACGCATGATCCGAAACGGGCGATCTACGATATAAAGCTTTATACCGGAACCCCGAAGATGATGTACTTTTTGCCGACTATAACCGCGATGACTGAATCCGGCTCAGGAGACGCAAGCGAGACGGGATATTCTGTATCAACTGTGTTTATACAGGACGAGACCATTGACGGCAGTTTGTCGGGCGATGGAAGAAAAAAGTTTATGTATCACAAAGAGCAGAGCGTATTTAACGATTTCCTTGTAGAACAGGGTCGGGCAAATCGTTATTTCGGGCAGACTGAGGATAACTCTCTTCCGGGTGTAAAATGGGATGCAGTAAACTGGCAGCCTAAGGCGCTCTATGTATCGGGAGTAAAGAAGGGATGCGAGCCTCTTACGGTAAAAGATATTCTGCTGAGCGGAGGGGATGCTCCTTCAGGCTTTACATCAGTGCGTGACTTCAAGTTCCCGTATGAAAAGAATCCAATCAGAATGTCGTACTTTTTCTCTCCAAAAGCAAATAAGTGCAGCAAGACATATCTGTATATCAGGGGTACGGCTCCTGAAAAGGGAAAATACATAGCGTCGCTGTCTCTTGCAGCGTACAGTCCTGACTCAGATCGGAAAGAAGAAGAACGCGCGGCTGGTGACATGCTGGCAGATGATCTGTGCTATATCACTCTGCTTTCTCAGTCCTCAGGCGGGATAATCAACCGGAATCTTGAAGTAAATCCGTCTGAAGCGTGGTATAATGCTGCAGACGAGTTTAACGGATACGGTACAAACAAATATCCGGCGAAAGCGGCGTATCTGGGTGTATCATATACTAATGATCCGAGGAAAGCCATCCACGGCATAATAAAGAAAACGGCAGATGACGAGGGATCTCCGAAAGATACCATCAAAGTCAGCGGTGCTACATATAGTCTTGTGAAGAATCTGTCCGGATCAAAGGCTACTCCGGTAACATCGCCGAACGGACGTAAGTATTATCTGTATACTTCGACAAGCGCAGGGGCAAGTCCTGCCGCAGCACCGATCACAGATATCAATGTAAGTGAATCTGTATTCGAGTCCGGCATGGCTACTGTGCTGACTGTCGATAAAGGTGACACCACTAAACAGACCGACCGTTACGGCAATGTGCTCGAAGATGAACAGCTCGTTACTCCTTACGGAGATAAGAATGAAGCTCTGTTCATGCATGTGAACACAGCAGAAAACCTCCTCGGGATAGATACCTTCTATGTCGGTACAGGCTGGAGCAATAGTGCAGCGCAGGCTGATCTTCTGTCGCAGGGCGCAGTTTACTGTCTTCCGCTCGATCTCAGCAAGGGAATGAAAAAGTCTCCGTGCGTATACCTGGGATACAGCAAATATGATCCTGAGTTCACGAAGACTAAACGCACCAAATACTATATGGAACTTGCCATTAAGGATCTGTATGTGTATCAGGGCGATGATCCGCAGAGATCGATCAAAGTTGACGGCAACAAATATACACTTGTCAGCAAGACCAGTCTGAGTGATAAAGAACCGATGTATCTGTATCAGACGACAGCGCTGATCAATGACAAGAATCAGGAAGATGCGTCATATATAACATCTGTCGCTGCTGCCCAATATGACAGAGTGCCAAAAGATGTCGCGGAAAACAGATGGGAGAATCTGCTTACAACAGATAAGGTGCCGATTGACCTCAATTACGGCGGCGTAGCCTGGGATGACACCGAAGAAATGCATATCACGGACTCCAGGATCCACGTTTTCGTTCATCGTAATGATAACTACATAAAACCAGAGGGAGCCATAACAGGCGGTTATACGACTGACCGGACTGATTTGGGCGACCTCGTGTTGAATAAATAACAGGAGATCTGCACATGTTAACTACAAAAATAATAGAAGATAACGGAAATATTATCGTAATGGCCGAAGGAAAGATCGATGCGATTACATTTGCGAAGTTAGATAAAGAGCTTGAATCTGTCCTGCCGAATGCGAAGTCACTGACACTTGATGTAAAAAATGTGGACTATATTTCATCAGCAGGTCTCGGCGTCATCCTGTCAGCTCAGCAATACATGGAGGGAAAAGATCTCCCGGATGTGAAAGTGATCAATATCAACGAGACCGTGAAGGATATATTCATGATGACGGGGTTTGATGAGCTGGTGGATGCCGAAATGTAAATACGGATTGCAGGTAGATGAATAAGCAGATATCCCTTAAAACCAAGACCTTCATGGTGATACTGATCGTATCGCTCATCCTGATCCTGCTTGGCAGCGGAACAGGGCTTGCGCTTTACGGTTATTCTTCGCTGCGTAATTATAAGAATGAATCCAGACATCTGATCAACTATACACTGCTTCTGGAGAATCAGGAATATCTGGAAAAGATTTTCCGTGAGACTAAGAAGGTCTATGAGAGCATACCTGAGGAGGTACGCTCCGATCCCACATCCGATGAGTTTGTGAAGATATGTTATCCGCTTATAGATGATGAATTCTACGAGGCAAGGGAAATACTTGCAAAGTGCCGTGAGGGTACGGAACAGAAGAATGTTTCTTATATATTCACGGACCGTTCGCGGGATGCTGTCGTTTATGTCATAGATGGTGATACTAAGGAATGGGCTTACCTGCCGGGACAGTGGCTGGAAGCGGATCTCAGTGTAATCGAAGTTATAGAAGATTCCTCATGGCGTCTTCATATTACCCATGAGGATGAGTACGGCTGGGTAGGGACGGATTACGAACCCATTTATGATACGGAGGGAAAGCAGATCGGTTATGCTATAATGGATCTGGATCTGAACGATTTCCTCGGGCGGACTCTGCGCTTTCTGAAAGTGCTGCTGCCGGCAGCCGTGATTCTGGTTCTCCTGCTTGCCTTTGTTTCCGCAAGGCTGCTGAGACGACATATCATTTCCCACCTTATGTCTCTGGCAGGCGCTGCGCGCGAATACACGGCGCTTGACAAGGTGGATCAGCAGGATGATGCGCCATACATCTTCGAACCGCTTGGGATCAGGACTTCAGATGAGATAGAAGAGCTGTGGCGCAGCATGTCCGAAATGGAGACGGATTTCAGAGACACTATGCTCAGACTTCGCCAAATCACGGCGGAGAAGGAGAGAATGGGCGCTGAGCTGATGATCGCCACAAGGATACAGGAAGGGACACTTCCAAAGGACTTCCCGGCTTTCCCGGAACGTACAGAGTTCGATATCTATGCATCCATGATTCCGGCCAGGGAAGTCGGGGGTGATCTGTATGATTTCTTCCTGATAGATGAGGATCACCTTGCTATTGTGATCGGAGATGTATCCGGAAAGGGAATCTCGGCGGCACTGTTCATGGTCATTGCCAAAACACTTATCAAAAACCAGACACAGTCGAGCGGACAGGATCCGGCCGAAGTTTTCTCTAATGTAAATCTTAAACTGCTTGAGATAAATAAGGCGAAGAAATTCGTCACAGCCTGGATGGGCATACTGACAATATCCACCGGTGAAGTGACCTATGTAAACTCCGGACATGAATATCCTGTAGTCCGAAGGAAGGGCGGAAATTTCGAAATAGAGGAAGGCGCTCATGGAGCACCGCTGGCTGCGAGCAAAAGAGTCAAGTTCCGGCCGGGCACATTCACTCTGCAGCCGGGAGATACGATATATATGTATACTGATGGTGTGTCAGAAGCGAATAATGCTGATGGGGAGATGTTCGGAAAGGATCGTCTGCTGGATGCACTGAACCGGACTCCGGACACGGAGCCGCGGATAATAGATGAGCAGATGCATGAGGCTCTCGCTTCATTCGTGCAGGATGCACCGCAGTTTGACGATGTAACAATGCTGTGTATGAAGTATTTCGGAATAAGATATTCAGAGTAAAACTGTTTGTGTGGAGAAGACAGGATCATCCGCAGTTATTTCGAGGATATGGGGATGAGGAATTCGTGCTGTTCGCGCAGGAAAACTGCGAAATAATGAGATATGAGGTGTGAAGAATGTGTACAGCAGCAACTTATAAAACTAAGGATTTTTACTTCGGAAGAACATTTGACTATGAGTTTTCATATGGGGAAGAGGTTGTGGTCACTCCGAGAAATTATCCGTTTGATTTCAGGAGGAAGGGATCAGTCAGCAGTCATTTTGCTATGATCGGAACAGCTTTCGTTGCGCAGGATTATCCTCTTTACTATGAGGCTGTAAACGAGAAAGGGCTTGGAATGGCCGGCCTTAATTTTGAAGGGAATGCGCATTATTTTGAAGAAGATCAGGAGAAGGATAATATAACTCCGTTTGAATTTATACCATGGATTCTCGGTCAGTGCAGCAGCGTGAAAGAAGCTCGCAGATTGGTTGAGAAAATCAATCTCGTGAATATATCGTTCAGTGAGAAACTGCCTCTTTCGCCGCTTCACTGGATAATCGCTGATAGCGATGAGGTCATTACTGTCGAGTCTGTCAGAGAGGGCCTTAAGGTTTATGATAACCCGGTAGGTGTATTGACTAACAATCCCCCGTTTGATAAGCAGCTGTTCAGCCTTAATAACTACAGACATCTCAGAACAGATACCCCGGAGAACAGCTTCGGCTCCGGCCTGGAACTGGATGCATACAGCAGAGGCATGGGCGGAATGGGTCTGCCGGGAGACCTTTCATCGCAGTCAAGGTTCGCAAAAGTCGCTTTCACTAAAATGAACTCTCTGTCCGCTGATGATGAAATGTCAAGCGTCAGCCAGTTTTTCCACATCCTTGAATCTGTGGCGCAGCAGCGCGGACTCTGCAATCTCGGTGACAATAAATATGAGATAACTATCTACACTTCATGCTACAATACACGCACCGGAGTGCAATATTACAACTGTTATGATAATCACCGGATCTCCAAAGTAGATATGCACAGGGAGGATCTGAACGGAAGCTCCCTGGCACGCTATCCGTTGATTACAGAAGAACAGATATACGAACAAAACTAATGCTGTCCCGAAGGACTTCGGAGACCGTCTTTTTCTTTTATGTTGTTCGTATTTCAATTATGGTATAATTCTTGACACATGTTAAGGTGTTATTAAAAGCGGATGATAATTGTTTTGCTGATTTGCGGCGATAGTAATCAGTAAACATTGAGTGGAGAATACTAGTATTTGATTGTTTGTAACATCCGGGAGGGATGATCAGATGAAGGTTTTTAATACTACAGCGGTTTGTGTACCGTCAAAACATTATATGGTTGATCTCTCCGGGCGGGTGAAGGAGATACGGAAGCTTGTTGATGCCGGCAAGTATTTTACGATAAACCGGGCCAGGCAGTATGGGAAGACAACTACACTTAAGGCTCTTCAGCAGGAACTTCAAAAGGACTATCTGGTTTTGGGTTTGAGTTTTGAAGGTATTACAAGTTCAGGGTTTCGGACTGAAGGAGAGTTTGTACAGACTTTTTCCAGGTTGATCCTTGACCAGAGTGAGTTCTTCGGAGTAAAGATATCTGAAAAGGTTATAGAGGCTTTTGAAATGTACTGTGAGCAGGATCCTGCAAAAGTCAGAATGGATGAGCTGTACAGGACATTCCGCAGATGGATCAGTCGTGAGGATAAGCGAATCGTTCTGATCATCGATGAAGTGGATTCTGCGACAAATAATCAGGTATTTCTGGACTTTCTGGGCCTGCTCAGGGATGGATATATTGCTCGTGAATCGGATGGAACACCGGCTTTCCAGTCTGTTATTCTCTCCGGAGTGACTGATATTAAGCATCTTAAAAACAGGATCAGGGATGAAGACCGGCATAAGGTCAATAGTCCGTGGAATATAGCCGCGGATTTTGATATCGATATGAGCCTGTCTGAGTCCGGTATCAGAGGAATGCTAGATGAATATGAAAAAGACCATCATTCAGGCATGGACACAGAGGCAATTGCCAAAAAGATCAGGGAATATACGAATGGTTATCCGTTTCTTGTCAGCAGGATCTGCCAACTGATAGACAGCGAGGTGGTAAACGGATTTGGCCTCTCAAAAGCGTGGACTAAAGATGGCTTTGATGAAGCGATAAAGCTGATTCTTACTGAAAAGAATACTCTTTTTGAGTCACTGACCGTAAAGCTTATCAACTATCCGGAGCTCAGAGATGCTCTTTATAGCGTTCTGATGGAGGGTACCCGAATCACATATAATCCGATGCAGGAGTCTATTCTGCAGATGGAGATGTATGGGTTCATAGTGAATGAAGGCGGCGTCATAGCTGTTTCAAATCGTATTTTTGAAACATTGCTGTACAATCTTTTCCTTTCAGATGCTGATTTTAAGGATAATGTTTTCGGCCGAAACGGAGATTTAGGACGTAGTATTTTTATACATGACTGTGTTCTTGATGTACCATTGATCATGGATCATTTTATCAAAACATATACAGAGGTCTGCGGCCCGCTTGTGGATAAATTCAGAGAAAAGGATGGAAGAGAGTTATTCCTATTGTATTTGAAGCCTATCATCAATGGGACCGGCAATTATTATATTGAGGCGCAGACCAGAGATCAGAGACGTACGGATGTGATCATAGATTATTTGGGTCAGCAGTACATTATCGAGCTAAAGATCTGGCGTGGTGACAGGTATAATGCGGATGGCGAAAGACAGATCTGCGAATATCTGGACTATTTCGGCCTGAACACCGGATATATGCTGAGCTTCAATTTCAACAAAAAGAAGGAGACAGGAGTAAGGCCTGTACATATAGGGGATAAACTTTTATACGAAGGAACTGTATAGAATTAGAAGGGGGGATTTAAACTATGGAATTCAAAGAAGTTGTTAAGAGACGTTATTCGTGCAAGAAGTTTTCTGACCGTCAGGTGGAGCCTGAGAAGTTGCAGGCGATACTGGAGGCAGGAAGGCTGGCTCCTACTGCCAAGAATCTGCAGGAACAGCATATTTATGTGATACAGTCGGATGAGATGCTCGCAAAGGTAGATGCAGTTACGCCTTGCCGCTACAATGCGCCGACAGTAGTTGCTGTGGCGTTCGATAGGACAAATGTTTTCACATATCCGGGCGAGAAGAGGGATTCAGGCGTTGAGGATGCTTCTATAGTAGCTACTCACATGATACTCGCTGCAGCTGATGAAGGAGTTGACAGCTGCTGGCTAAATTTCCTCGATCCGGAACTCACGGCTAAGGAGCTCGGACTGCCTGAGAATGAAGAGATACTGATGTTGATGGATCTCGGATATGCAGCTGAGGGAGCAGGACCGCTTCCTAATCATGACTCAAGGAAACCTCTGTCTGAGACAGTTACATATATCTGATTTGACTGATCACAAATAAATGTATCTGATACGAATGATATTTGTTCTCATAAAAGACTGTTTCGACTTCTAATGAGATCGATGTATTGCAGTATGGTCGTCAATGAATGGTTTTAGCTCTGATGGCAGATTGGATAAAATGATTATGGATATAAATACTGTGAATAATGTGAATAAGGACGAAGAAATCACTGCAGATAATCAAAATGCAGACAGCATGATTGCAGAAGAGCAGCCTGTTGTCAGAAAGAAGAAAAGATTTGATTATCATGATTCGATTATCTGGATCATTCTGGTTACTGTCTTCTGGTATGTTTTAGTTTTTTCAATGATGGGGATTATATTCGAGGCTGACATCTTTTTATCGCTGGTCGATAAGATTGTCAGGACGGAGTATATGAGGAACGCCACGAAGTTTACTATATTTTACTATCTGGCAACTTTGCCGACGTTCCTCGGGGCGATAATATATACCGCGGTCACGAAAAGAAACCGCTTTGTTTTCCGCAGTTTCTTTTCGCAGGATAAACTGCGGAGTCTTAAGCTGCTGCTCTGCGGACTGCTGGTCGGGTTTCTGATGAACGGCAGCTGCATTCTGTGTGCGATTCTGAACGGTGACATCCATCTGTTCCTGAATTTTGCCGTTTCTCAGATACCTTTATACTGCTTTGCGCTGATATGTGTATTCATACAGAGTGCGAGTGAGGAACTGTGGGTACGCGGATTTATGTATGAACGCATAAACGTGAGGTATCCGCTGTGGGTTGCTATTCTGGTAAGCTCCGTATTCTTCGGTATGCTGCATGCCATGAATCCGGGTGTAACGGTGTTTGCAGTCGTTGAGATATGCGTTGGCGGTCTGATGTTCGCTATGTCTAAGTGGTATGCCGGTAATATCTGGTTCCCGGCAGGAATTCATACTGCATGGAATTTCACCCAGAATTATCTCTTCGGTCTTCCTAACAGCGGCCTGGTGTCAGAAGTATCCGTTTTCGGCCTGGATGCCGCAACGGCACGGAGCTCTCTTGTGTACAGTGTTCCGTTCGGAGTAGAGGGAGCTGTTCCTTCTTTGGTTGTGGATGCTCTTGTGTGTGTGGCGTGCGTGCTGCTTGCGAAACGCGCAGGACGAGCGCATGAGCTGTTTGAGACTAAGGTCACACCGCGAAAGGATCCTCTCGGTCCGCAGCCAATCTGATTTCTGCAAAAAAAATAAGACTTTACTGAGAATCGACTTCCGTCCGAAACGCCTGAAAAGAGGCCGCCCGGACGGAAGTCTTTATTATGGATCAATCGAAGGGGCGGTAGTCGAATACGTGCATTCTGAGTCTGTGGGAAATATGTTCCATGGCCTTGACCGAGGCAATACTGTTACCAAACTGATCGAGGGCCGGTCCGTAGAGACCGATGCCCATAGGAACAGGATGTCCTTCTTTTACATTAGGACCTTTGGCAGCACAGCACAGACCGCCGCCGACGCCGCTCTTGGACGGCACGCCGACACGCACGCCGTATTCACCTGAGAAATCATACATTCCGCATGTGAACATGATGCTTCTGATAGTACGGACATAATCGGGTGCGATAAGGTGCTTTCCGTTAAACGGATTCATACCTGAATTTGCAATGATAATGCCGAGTCCGGCAAGTGATTTTGCCGTGACAGACAGTGAGCACATCTTAAAATACAGATCGATAGTGCGTTCCGGATCTGACTGCAGTACATCTTTACTCTTGAGAAGATATGAAATGGCGCGATTCCTGTCGCCGGTCTTAGATTCACTTCTGTATACATCCTCATCAAGTGTGATGTCCGGATCTATACAAAAATCTCTTGCAAATCCCAGCATCTCTTCAAAGCTGAAGTCATCAGCGAGCAGACTGACGGTCTGTATAGCACCTGCGTTTATCATTGGATTGAACGGAAGGTTGCTCCTTGTATCGAGTTTGAGTATGGAGTTAAAAGCATCACCGGAAGGTTCCATCATAACATGAGAAAAAGTATCCCTGAAGCCTCTGTACTTGAGACTTATTGCCAGATTTATAACCTTTGAGATTGACTGAATTGTAAAACGGGTCTCAGTATCGCCAATTGAAATGCTGTCTCCGTCTCCCGACATCATGTATATGCCAAAAGCATTCGGATCCGCTTTAGATAACTCCGGAATGTAGTCTGCAACGGCGCCGTCCTTAGTAAACTCAAGACCGTTTTCATATGCTTCGGTGAAAGTTGTTTTTATATCTTCTTTGGACGGGTACATAGGCCGTCCTCTTTCGAATGTTGAGTGCATAATTTCCTCCGTTTTTTCTGATCGTCAATAATATATCATATATCGGAACTGCGCTCAAATGTGTATGACTGTTTCGGCCTGCCTGCCTCCATGAACCTGCCGTGGATTGAATTGTAAATATTCGGCCGATACAGCGGGCATGATTTTTTTGGATTATATTCAGCATAATCAAATAACTTATGGTATTATAATACAAATTGAAACAGACTGGCAGACTTGCCGATGCGCGCCTTTGTTATGTTATGGCATATCGGCATAAAAGTGTCTTTACCGGGGTTTGGCATATATGCATCAGATAGGAAACTACAGGAAGGAATCGTATCATAATGCTGAATAGTGATAATAAAAAAAGGAATATAATTTTTGTCGTTACGCTCATTCTGGCGCTGGCTTGTCTCGGAGCCAGCGTGATTAAAACCAATGCCTACAACAATGCTAAGCATCGAAAAATGTTTGCAGGTGATAAGCTTTTTAATCCTGAGAGCGCATCATCTGAGGAAGTATCGATCGTGGGCGTTCCGAGGGACAGTACGTGGACGAAAGTATTCGACTTTAATAACGAAGGGCTGACTGAGCATAATTTTCAGGCATACACTTATGATTTCACTGTCACAAATAATACTAAGGACACGGTAAAGGATTTTAAGTTCAAGATGGTATTTTACCGCCAGGTTTTCCTCTCATCAGGCTGGAACGGTTCTGTTGAAATCCACCAGAAGATAAAGGGCGGTGAAGTCGTTGCCACCGTTCCGGATCTGCGTGAATTCAAGCCGGAAGATTATGATCTGAAAACATTTACGGTTGACGGAGAAAATCTTATCACCATGAATAAGGGTGATTATCTGATTTACACTCCAAGCTCATCCATTAATGCTATGGAGGTGCCGATCGAGCCTTTAGAGGCAACAACTCCGGGCTTTATCCTTTATACAGCAATAGGAAAAGATATAAGCAATTCAACGGTGGAGCTTGAATACTCATTCCACAGACTGCTGACAAGCGAGCCTTTGTACTGGATTTCTCTGACAGCTCTTGCGCTCTGGCTGATCGGTGTCATCGTAGAGCTGATCATTTCTTCAAGAATCAGGAAGTATAATGAGCGTCATGAGCGCGATAATGAGATCATCAATGAATCGATAGAAACATTTACCGGATTCATCGATGCAAAGGATCCTTATACAAACGGTCATTCCAAGCGTGTCGCGATCTATACGAGGCACATTGCAAAGGAAATGGGATTTGAAGGAGAAGAGCTTGACCGCATATATTATATAGCTCTGCTGCATGACTGCGGCAAGATCGGCGTTCCTGACAATATTCTCGGAAAGCCGGGCAAGCTGACAGATGAGGAATTTGAGATAATCAAGTCCCATACCGTGCGCGGCGGCGAGATCCTGAGCAGCTTCAAGAGCCTTGAAAACGCAGGCGAAGGAGCAACATATCATCACGAGAGATATGACGGCAGAGGTTATCCTTCAGGAAAAGCCGGCGAGGAAATCCCTCTGATTGCAAGGATGATATGTGTCGCGGATTCATTTGATGCAATGAATACTAACAGGGTATACAGAAACAGGCTCACAAAAGAGGATATACTGAATGAGCTTGAAAACAACAAAGGAACGCAGTTCGATCCGAAGATCGCTGATGTCATGCTCAAACTGCTGAAAAACGGCGAGATCAGATTCGATGACTGATGATATTATGCTTAACGAAGATGCATATATAATGATGAAGAATGTCCGTAAAGTCTATCATGTCGGAGAAATCGACATAGAGGCGCTTGCGGACGCTTCTTTTAGCGTAAAAAAGGGTGAGCTTGCAGTCATTGTCGGTGAATCGGGAGCAGGAAAGACGACTTTGCTGAATATACTCGGCGGCATGGATACTCTGACAAGCGGCCGGGTGGTTCTGGATGGAAAGGAGATCAGCGGTCTGAGCCCGCGAGAGCTGACCGGATACCGCAGAAACGATATCGGATTCGTTTTTCAGTTTTACAATCTGGTGCAGAATCTTACAGCACTCGAGAATGTTTCGCTTGCGACGCAGATATGCAGAGAACCTCTCGATCCGGCGGAAACACTCAGGGCTGTCGGGCTCGGGGACAGGATGAAAAACTTTCCGGGCCAGCTTTCGGGCGGCGAACAGCAGAGGGTAGCGATAGCAAGAGCTCTTGCCAAGAATCCCAAGCTGCTCCTCTGTGATGAGCCGA
Organism: uncultured Eubacteriales bacterium; assembly: GCA_902774265.1. Taxonomy (GTDB): domain Bacteria; phylum Bacillota; class Clostridia; order Peptostreptococcales; family Anaerovoracaceae; genus Crickella. The sequence continues at coordinate 77,532 of CACYHR010000018.1, read as the reverse complement.
CAGGAGCGCTCGATTACATTACGGGCAAGCAGATACTGCAGCTTCTTCAGGATCAGGCCAGGCTGATGGGGACGACAGTAATTATTATTACTCACAACAGGGCGATTACACCTATGGCTGACAGGGTCATCAGCGTAAGGAGCGGCCGGGTCCGTGAAGTGACAGTCAATCCGAATCCGGTGCCGGTATCTGACATAGAATGGTAGAAGATGTCAAAAGGCCGCCGGATAGCCGGAAATGAGTTGATTGTGTTTGAATAAGCTGAAATGATAATCAGATCCACATTAAGGGAAATACGCACATCGATTACGAGGTATCTCGCGATCTTTGCGATCGTTGCGCTTGGTGTGGGATTTTTTTCGGGGCTTAAGATATGCAAGGCTGATATGACAAAGACAGCCGGTAAATATCTTGTTGAGCACTGTATGTATGACTATATGATCGCTTCATCGTACGGGATAGATGATGAGAGCGTGAGCATAGCTAAGGCTGAGGCAGGAGTATCAGATGCCGAAGGTTCGGTTCAGATCGATGTAATGGCATACAGAGAGGCCGGAGATGACATACCGGACAATAACGGCGGCAGCGATAAGCCCGATGAGCTTGCTCTCAGAGCTATTTCACTGCCTGAACATATCAACACTCTTGAGCTGTTAACCGGACGGATGCCTGAAAATGAAGATGAATGTGTTGCTGATGATTACAGCATGGAAGGCAACGGATTCAGTGTAAGAGACAGGATCGTACTTTCTGAAAGCAATGACGAGGATAAACTTGCGAATTTCCGGGGACGGGAATTCACTGTAGTCGGCACTGTAAATTCTCCGCTGTTTCTCGATTATCAGCGCGGAACCACTGAGATAGGAAGCGGCAGTCTGAATTCATATTTCTACTTGAACGTAGATGCTTTTGATGCAGATTACTATACACGGCTATATCTGACGCTTGACGGCAGCGAAGAATATTTTACCGAAGAAAAATCCGATATGATCGACGCTGCTCAGGACAGGATGGATGAGCTGGCTGAACGAATAACTGCCGCGCGGCGCGATGCAGTAGAGTCAGAGGTAAAAGAAAAGCTTTCGAATCCGGTAGGCGGATTTCTCAGCATTTTTACTATTCCTGTATACAGAGCCGAAAAGACGTATGCAAAAAGAAAGCTGGCCGATATAGACTCAAGACTGAACAGCAGCAGCTCTGTGCATGACGGCAGTGTGGGCGGCAGCACACCTCTCAGCAGGGAAAAAGAAGATACATACCGGGAACTCATCGATACAGAGAAGAAGATTGCCGATGCCGGGAAAATGCTTGAGTATATGCAGAGTGATATTGACGGGGATGAAGGGGATGAAGGGGATGACGGGGATGAGACAGGTGAATCCTATGCTGTGTCCGTTTATCAGGACCCCGGTTATACTTCGTTCGATAACAACGCGGATATAGTGAGCAATATCGCAAAGGTTTTTCCGGTGTTTTTCTTCGTGATCGCAGCGCTTGTATGCATGACGACGATGACGCGCATGATCGATGAGCAGAGATCACAGATCGGGATTCTCAGAGCGCTCGGTTACAGAAATTCTTCGATACTCTGCAAATACATGTTTTATTCGGGCAGCGCTGCATTTCTCGGTGCTGTCAGCGGCTTTTACACAGGCTGCATATTGTTCCCGTTTGTCATCTGGCGTGCCTACGGGATCAGCTACGATTTTTCCAGTCAGCTTGAGTATGTATTCGACGCGAAGCTTGGCTTTTTGTCTCTTATATGCGCACTCATATGCACTGCGGGTGCGACATGGGTATCAGTTGCACGTGATTTCCTGTCGGCGCCTTCTGAACTCATCAGGCCTAAGACGCCGCCTGCCGGCAAACGCATATTGCTTGAAAGGATAACACCGCTGTGGGATCGCATCAGCTTTCTGTATAAAGTATCGTTTCGTAATGTTTTTCGGGATAAAAAGCGCTTTTTCATGATGGTCGCCGGCGTGAGCGGCTGCACTGCTCTGCTGGTCGCCGGAAACGGATTGGGGACGACTGTAGCCGATGTAGCCGATCACCAGTTTGACGAGATTCTGCTGTTTGATTACAGAGTCATTTTTAATAAGGATATGAGCGAAAGCATGCAGCAGGACTTTGCAGGATACATGAGTAAAGAGGCTGGTACGGCAGCGGATGAAATAATGTTCGTGCATCAGGATGAAGTGACTCTGCTGCAGAGTGGTGAAGAAGCGGATGTTACATGTATTGCGGCTGATGAAAAAGGCTTCGGAAGATTTATAGATTTGCATCAGGGCGAAAAGGTTATTGATTATCCGGGCACCGGCGAGGTAGTGATAGTAAAGAATATCAGCCGCGAATACGGGATAGGACAGGGAGACAAGATCAGGATAAGAGCCGGAGGCAGAGAAGGGGATGTAACTGTCTCGGGCATATGTGATAATTATATGTACGATACTTTTTATATAAGTAAAGAAACTTATGAGAAGGTGTTCGATACTAAGCCGGAGATCAGATCTGCTCTTGTCAGTCTGACGAATGACGGCGCGGATCAGGACGAAATCAGTGAAGAGATGATACGCGGATCCGCTGTTGCTGCAGCAAACTACGATGATACTTCTGCGGTAACTGTCAATCTGGATGTACGAAGCAGCATTTCGGATATGATGCAGAGCCTCGATCTTGTGACTTATGTCATAATACTGTCTGCGGCGCTGCTTGCATTTGTTGTTATTTATAACCTTACAAATATTAATATTACCGAGAGAATACGTGAAATAGCGACGATCAAGGTGCTGGGATTCTATCCGCTCGAGGTATCGCAGTATGTTTTCAGAGAAAACATGTTTATGACTGCGATAGCTGCTGCGGTCGGGGTGCCTCTCGGGAAATGGCTGCTCGATTTTGTATTCGACAAGGTGGCAATGAAAATGTTATATTTTGAAGCAAGAATGAATTTTGCTGATGTGATAAATTCTGTTGCACTGACATTTGTGTTTGCTTTCCTTGTGAATCTTGCGATGCAGATGCGGCTCAGGAATATCAGCATGACGGAATCTCTGAAATCAACTGAATAGCAGGAACGGCATATATAGAGTAAAGGGTATTGTATAAGTGATCTGTAAAGATCAAAGGAGGTTGGCTGTATGCGTCATTCATTGAGACAAAAAACAGTAGTGATGATTATTGTTATTGCTTTGCTTCTGAGCATTGTTTCAATTTTCGTCAGTATCAAAGCTGTTTCAGATATCGTACGCGTCAATTACGAAGAATCATCGTCAAGCATATCGCGTACTGTGGCGTCTGTTGTGGATGCGGAGGCATTGGGTAGACTTCAGGCCTCAACAAAGAAGATTTATGATTCGATTCCTCCGGAGGAGCGCATTACCAGCGATGACTGGGGTTCTGATGAGTTTTATGAGTATCTTTCTCATTTCGAACCGTTAGCAGAGACAGAAGACTATAAGACTGTAATGTCTCAGCTGCGCGAGATTCAGAATGTGAATGATGTGGATTGTATTTATACATGCTTTGTAGATCAGGAGACAGAAAAATTCATTTATCTGGTGGATGCTGCTGATGAAGACGCCTGCCCTATAGGCTGCATGGATCCGATATATGAGGAGAATCGCAAAGTTCTGACTGATCTGACTGTCGGATTCCCGACTTACACGACTGATACTGAGGAGTACGGCTATCTGGCTACAACCGGTACGCCTGTTTATGACAAGACAGGTGCAGTTGTCGGATTTGCGATGGTGGATATCGCCATGGAAGACATAGCTTCAACGCGTGCAAGGATGTTTTCGATACTGGTAGGTTTTCAGATACTGATGATAGGCCTGGTCGTCATTTTTTCCGTCATTGTGGTTAATATGTCACTGGTACGGCCGATCAATAAGCTTTCTCAGGCAGCCCAGGACTACAGCGATGATGACGATGTTATTTCACATAACAATTTCGCAGAGCTGGATATACATTCGCATGATGAGATCGAGACTTTGTCTGAATCGATGAAGCAGATGGAAAAAGACCTTAACGATAAAATCTTCAATCTCCTGCGGACGACCAATGAGCTCACCGAATCCAGACAGGAAGTCAGCAAGATGAGCGATCTGGCTCTGAAAGATGCTCTGACCGGTGTTCGAAGCAAGCATGCATATAATAATGACATTCATATGCTCGAGCAGGCTCTGGCTAAGGCTGCAAGTGCTAAAGCAGCCGGTATTTCCGACGTGAACTCAGTAGGAGCGGAAGACAATATAACGGAGTTCGGTGTGGCGGTCATCGATATGAACGATCTCAAGAAGGTCAATGATTCATTCGGTCATGAGAAAGGTGATATCGCAATCAAAGAAGTTTGCAAAATCGTATGCAATGTCTTTGTTCATTCGCCGGTATATCGTATCGGAGGAGATGAATTTACAGTAATTCTGAAAGACCACGATCTGGAGCATATAGATGAACTGATTTCCGAATTTAACAGCATACTGTCTGATATTGCTGAGAACAAGGACCTGCAGCCATGGGAGAGAGTGTCCGCTTCTATCGGATTTGTACGATACAATGCTGATATAGATGATACTCCTGAAAGTACATTCCGCCGTGCAGACCGTGCTATGTATCTGCGAAAGAGGGAGATGAAGGGAGACAGAATCAGGTGACGGCAGCTTACGGTCAATGAAAGGCAGATCGCCGTCCGGAAATATTCACTTGAACGATAGTTCATTTCTCCGTATATTGAAATCACCGACAGGAATCTTGTGAAAGGAGTAATGTTGATTATGGGGTGATTACATTGCAGCATGGAAAAGGATGATGAAAATATGTCATTAAGGTAACAAATACTTGAAATAGGGTATTGAGGACCTTTCGTTATGATTATGGAAGGAGCCCTTGGATGGATAATGATATATTTGAAATAAAAATGTCTGATATTATTGCTGATGCTCAGGCAATGCAGGTAATTGCAAATGAATTCAGCTATGATGGTGTAGATGAATTCAACTCTCATCTAATATATACAATAAGAGTGCTCGCGGAACATTGCGAAGGCATTGCAGAGGATGTTGTAGATAAGATAGTGGAAGCCCGTAAGGAAGATCGTTTAAAGGCAAAAGCCGGCAGACAGGAAGATAAATAACAGAATTGAGATTAAAGGATTATAGATGTTATCTATATATGCATAATACCTTATAGATATTTCAGATACAACTATTCCTCATATTTCATTGAAGGCATACTTTATTCTTGTTAGAATCGAATTGATGTTAAACACATGGAATTCATGTTGTTGATGTCAGATAGGTTTATTAATGTAAAGGAGAGGTATTATTATGAAGAAAAATGTTTTAATTGCATTCCTGCTGGGACTGGTAATGGTCTTCGGTACGTTCACATCTGTATTTGCTGTATGTGAGCCGGTTGATCCGTCATCATTTACCGGTGTTTACACAATAGCTAAGAAAGGCATTGAAAACGAGGCTGGCGTTGATGCTTTAGTAAATGAGTTTTACGGTGATGTAGCTGGCGGAAAGTATAAACTCGTCAGTTCTGAAAAACTGCAGGGATGGATGGCAGCAAACAAGAATATGGTTGTAGTTGATACTATGGATGCACCTTGGTACAATGATCACCACATCAAAGATGCAATCAACGTAGAGTGCGGAGATAACGGCGCAAACGGAAAATTCACAGCTGAACAGAAAAAGGCTCTTCTCAGTGCTGTAAAGAAAGCCTGCACAGAAAAGAAGAAGGGCAAGAAGGTTGTCAATAAGAAGAAGACTGTTGTTGTTTACTGCGGATTCGTAGGCTGCAAGCGTTCACACGAAGGTGCTAAGTATCTCGCATCAAAGGGATTCAAGAACGTTTATCGTTATGCAGGTGGAATCTCTGCTTGGAGAGAAAAAGCTCTCGTTGAGCCGGATAAGTATGTAATCGAGAAGACTGTACTGCTGCAGGAATAAAATGTGAATAATTTGTAAGACAATTTTCATTATTAATGAACTAATCCAGTATAGTAAACAGCGTCTGCCATATTCCCTGTGCATCCGCATACGGAGATGCGGCAGGCGCTTATCTTTAATACTAATCAGGAGGATAACATGCAATTAAGCAAATCAATTGCCGTTCGTTCATTTTCTGTTGCAATAGCTATCATTTTTCTGTTGATAACGATTGCTGCAGGAACCGAAAACGTGCATGCAGCTTCTAAGCTTAAAGTCACTCCGGGCAGCAGTAACATTTATGTTGGAAAAACTGTCAGTTTAAAAGCCAATACGAATGTAAAATGGTCGGTTTCAAAGGGTAAAGGGATCGTAAAACTGACATCATCAAAAAAGAAATCAGTAAAAGTAAAAGGTCTGAAAACCGGGGTCGCATATATTACAGCAAAATCAGGCAAACAGAGCAGCAAAGTCAAAATAGTAGTTGCTAAAAAAGGCGCTCCTTTGAGTATAAAACTCATGAGCAGCAAAGAAATAATCGGACCGGGAGAAACATGCAATGTTTCTGTACTGTCAGTTAAGCCTGAAAGTGCCAGCGATAAAGTATCATTCTCATCGAGTGATGATTCTATTGCTGAAGTAACTCCCGGAGGACTTGTTACCGGGAACAATATCGGTACTGTAAAGATAACGGCCAGATCAAAAGCTGACAGAAATGTAGCAGCATCTATAGTTCTTGAAGTAGTTGACGCAAAGGCCGGCGTCGTTACTGCAACTATCGATATGTCGAATGCTTCGAAATATCCTGCAGGCAAGGCTGTCAAAGCGTGGTTTCCTGTACCGATTTCTGACGAAAATCAGACAGTCAGCAATGTAAAATTTACAGTTGCGGATAAGGATAAAACTCATGCCGAGATCAGCAAGCCTGTTTCCGGTGCAGCCTATTCAAGAGATAAGGTGTTTTATGTAGAGTTTGCACCGGATATTGCACCTGCAGACCGTAAAGCTACTCTTTCATTCCATGTATACAGGAGAGCTGTTTCTCACAGCACTGACCTGAGATCAAAGGAAAAGGGTTCAGTAGACAAAGAGAAATTTGCGGAGTATCTGCAGGAGACTACATACAGCGGTTCACTTACTGAAGGTATAGTTAAGGAAACAGCAGATAAGATAGTGGCTGATGCAAATGCAAAGACTGTATATGACAAGGCACATGCAATTTATCTCTGGATAGCAGAAAACATTACTCGTGACAAGAGTCTCCCTAACAGAGAACTCGGTGATGTCGTAGCAGTTCTTTCCGGTCAGAGGGATGCAGGTTCATGCATAGATATCAATTCTATATTTGTAGCACTCTGTAATGCAGAAGGTATCCCTGCAAGAGATTCATTCGGCCTTAAACTCCAGGAAGTCCCGGGCCAGAACTGCAGAGCTGAGTTCTATCTGCCGGGTTATGGCTGGGTTGAGGTAGATCCGGCTATGCCTCTCGGAAAAATCATGTATAAGGAATCCGAGTACAGAGGCCAGGATGCACCAAATGCCGCGGAATGGGAAGTGATCAAGGAGACATACTGGAATACAGGAAGTCCTTCATGGATGTGCCTGACTCATGGAAGAGATCTTACCTTTGAACCGAAGCAGAGTGCATCACCTGAATACATGGTCAATCCTGACGGAACACTTAATCACTTGATGTTCCCTTACGGTGAGTATAACGGAAGGTACATCGAAGGTTGGGGACCGACCTATGATAAGACATTCAATTATGTTTATACATTCGAGGAGGAGGATCCAAGAGACTGCGGGTGCTGATCGTGCTGTTAGGTAGAGAATATGCGTGAAAGACCTCTCATGCATCGGAAACATACAAGCGGCACATAATGACATTATAAGTGACGTGAGGAATAAAGAGGGTGGTTACAGTTTTTGAACTGTGATCATCCTCTTTGCTTGTTGAGAAGGGCCTGCTCTGTTATAATTGCTACATGTGATGATAAGATTTTTTCACCGCAGGGAAAAACTTATTTTCGATTGCTGTACATCTTACAAATTCTCTGATTGAATTGATTTCGGGGAGGGAATGGGAGTGTCCAGAAAATTAGATGTTGTTACGCTTGTTGTCAGTTTTCTGGCGATTATCTTATCGGCGGCTGCGTTTATGAATACTTCGGTTTCAGATTCAGTACAGACCGATGCTACTGCACAGGAAGCTTCGGGAGAGACTGATATACAATATGTTATGTATCTCGGTACAAATGACAAGGATACAAATGAGTCGGTCTATACACCTAAAAAGTCATTAGAGAAGGTGGAAAAGATTCTAAATAGGAATTTCGAAGGGTATACCATTCAGGACGCCAGCGGCAGATGGATCGATGGAGACAAGGAATATCAGGAATACACTTTGGTAATATATCTCAGCGATACCGATTTGAATACCATACACAAGGCTGCACATGAAATGATCAGAACATTCAGACAAAATTCGGTGCTGATTCAGGCGAATCAGACAACTACAGAGTTCTACTCCGGAGAAGAACAGGAGATTGAGTCGAAATAGCAGCACTTGAGGAGATTGAGTCGAAATAATAGTACTTGAGGGGATTGAATTGAAATGACAGAATTTAAGGAGATCGAATCTGAATGATAGAACTTAAGCACCTTGAGAAAAAATACGAAAATGCGACACCTCTTGCGGATGTCAATGCGGTCATAAATGACGGGGATGTAATATCGGTGATCGGTCCGTCCGGTACAGGCAAGTCTACGCTGCTCCGCTGCATCAATATGCTCGAGCGTCCTACAGGCGGACAGATTATCTTTGACGGAGTGGAGATTACTGCACCAAAATACGATATTACTCTCGCCAGAAGGCGAATGGGAATGGTGTTCCAGTCATTCAACCTGTTCGGACATCTGACCGTAATAGAAAATCTTATGATCTCTCCAATGGATATCCTTAAGAAATCCAAGAAGGAGGCACGTGAGACCGGACTGGAACTGCTGAAACGCGTTGGCCTTGCAGGCAGGGAGTACAGGTACCCGGATCAGCTTTCCGGCGGACAGCGGCAGCGTGTTGCCATTGCCAGGACTCTCGCGATGGATCCGGACGTCATACTTCTTGATGAGCCGACGAGCGCCCTCGATCCTGCGATGGTCGGAGAGGTTCAGTCTGTTATAAGGGATCTCGCTCAGACGGGCAAGACAATGCTGATAGTAACACATGAGATGAACTTCGCGCGTGCGATCTGCAATAGGGTCTTTTATATGGATCAGGGCGGCATATATGAAGACGGATCGCCTGAACAGATATTTGATAATCCGCAGAAGGAGCTGACAAGGAGATTCATCCAGAGGCTAAAGGTGCTTGAGCTGAGCATAGACGAACACGACTATGATTTCCTTTCTGCCGGATCCGAAATAGACCGCTTCTGCATGAAGAGCGATATTCCGTCTAAGATCAAGTATCGCATACGGCTTGTATTCGAGGAACTCATGCAGCAGATTATTTTACCGGTTCTTGATGAGCCGCATATCAGCGTAACAGCAGAGTATTCAGAGGAAGAAAACATAGTAATAATGACTGTTCTGTATAACGGAAACAGCTTTGACCCTGCGGATACAGACAACGAGCTCTCTTACAGACTGCTCAGAAGCATGGTTCAGGATATGCATTATTATGAAACAGATGAAGAAGGTTTTACAAACAGGATCACATTAAAAATTTCAGAATAAAGTGGAAGTTGAATGATCCTGTACCACAGCTATGCAGCGAGGTCAGACAATAGGGTATTTGCGGGAATCGGATTTTGCAGGAAACAGTTAATATATGTTACGGGAATCAGATATGGCAGCAGAAGAAAAATACAGATTTGACGATAGAACACAGGCGATATTTGAAGGAATGACTATTCCGTTTGCAATTTATCAGTATCTTGACAAACGGGTAGTAACTATTGCGCTTTCTCAGGGATTTTGCGATGAATTCGGATTCAAAACTCTTGAGGATGCTTATATTGCGATGGACAACGATATGTACCGCGCGACTCATCCGGATGACAAAACCAGGGTCGCCGATGCTGCATATCGTTTTGCTGCATTTGATGTTCCTTACGATATAGTTTATCGTACCAGGACATTAAAAGACCCGGATTATATCATACTTCATTCTTACGGGAAGAGTATTTATCCCGAACCGGGTGTCAGGCTCTGTATGACATGGTACGCACATGAGGGGCGCTTAATGCCTGAAGACGGTTCTTACGAGAGTGTTCTTAACAGGACGCTTAACCGCTTTTTCGCTGAGGAGAATCAGTACCGCGGCACATATTATGACTACATGACCGGTCTGCCTAATATTTCATATTTTTACGAGCTGGCTGAGGCAGGCTGCAATAATATGAAACGTGAAAACATCGATTCGGCTATAATCTTCTTTGATTTGATCGGACTCAAGCAGTTTAATTATTATCACGGCTTCGGAGAGGGTGATAATCTAATTCGTTCGGTTGCTTCTGTTCTCGCAAAGCATTTCAGCAGTGAAAACTGCGCCCGCTTTGCCAAAGACCATTTCGCAGCGTTTGCTGCTGAAAAGGGACTGGCTGAACGGCTGGAAGCAGTGATAGAGGATTGCGTTCATGCTAATGATGGGAAGACTCTGCCTCTGAGGATCGGTGTATATCCTAACAGGATCGAGGCCGTAGATATAGGGACAGCGTGTGACCGCGCAAGAATTGCCGCGGATGCCAACAAAAAACAAAAGAATTCATATTATACCTTCTTTGATATGGATATGATGACTGAGGAGAGAAACCGTCAGGAGATCATAGACAATCTTGACAGAGCTATAGAAGAAGGATGGATAAAGGTCTATTATCAGCCTATCGTGCGTTCTACAAACGGCAAGGTATGTAATCTTGAGGCGCTGGCACGATGGGAGGATCCGGAGCGCGGCATGCTGATGCCGTTCAAGTTCATTCCTGTCCTTGAAGAAGCCATGCTGATCCATAAGCTGGACCTCTGTATTGTAAAGCTGGTGCTCAGAGATCTGAAGAATAACGAAAAAGAGGGAATACGCAGTGTTCCGGTCTCGATTAATTTCTCGCGCGCGGACTTTGAAGCTTATGACCTTGTCAATGAGATATGCCGCATGGTGGATGAGGCAGGAATCGACCGCAGTTTTATAAATATAGAGATAACGGAAAGTCTCTTAGGCAGCAATTTCGAATATATGAAAGAGCAGATCGAGCGATTCCGCGCACAGGGATTCCAGGTGTGGATGGATGATTTCGGAAGCGCATATTCGTCGCTCGATGTACTGCAGAGCATCACATTCGATCTTATCAAATTCGATATGGCGTTTATGAAGCGCCTTGATGAGGGTGAGGCCGGAAAGATCATTCTTACGGAGCTGATGAAGATGGCGACCTCTCTCGGCGTCAATACTATATGCGAAGGGGTCGAGACAAGAGAACAGGCCCGCTTCCTCAGGGAGATAGGCTGTACAAAGCTGCAGGGATACTTTTTCATGAAGCCCGTTCCGCTTGATCAGATCCACAGGAAATATATCGAAGAAGTACAAAACGGTATTGAAGATCCTCGTCAGTCTGATTACTACGACACTATGGGTAAGTTCAATCTGTACGATCTTTCGTTCCTTGCCAATAAAGACGAAAGCATAGTTCAGAATACTTTTGATACTGTGCCAATGGGCGTAATGGTAGTCAGAAACGACTACCGGAGCGTAAAGTATGTACGTACCAACAGAGCTTTCAGAGATTTCATGCAGCGCGGATTCGGATTCGATCTCACTGATCCTAATACTGAATATCCTGTTCCTAAGGACGGCCCGGGATCTGAATTCATGAACAATATCATTGAGTGCCTGGAGAATGGCAAAAACCGTACCTTTATAGATGAACTGCTGGATAACGGTTCGATAGCCCGTTCATTTGCGCGCCGTATAGCAGTTGATCCGGTCACAGGCAGTATTGCTTTTGCTATCGCTGTACTGTCCATAACCGATCCGGATGAAAGCACTACCTATGCAGATATCGCAAGATCACTTGCCGCAGACTATTACAATATCTATGTGATAGATCTCGATACGAACGACTACATAGAGTATAGTTCTGCAGTCGGTTTGGAGGAACTTTCCAAAGAACGATACGGCACGGATTTCTTTGAATCAGCAAGACGCGATACAATGGTCCGCATATACGAAGATGACAGAGCTGAATTCCTTAAATGGTTCACCCGTGAAAATGTACTGCGTGAGATTGATGAACAGGGCGTCTTTACGACGACGTACCGGCTGATCGATACGGGCGATCCGTTGTATGTGAATATGAAGATCACCAGGATGCATCGCGGCAACCGTCTGATTCTCGGTGTCAGTATAATAGATGCTCAGATGAAGCAGCAGGCTGAAGAGAAGCGGATCAGGCAGGAGAGGACTTCACTCAAGAGGATAGCTGCTCTTTCGCCTGACTACATAGTGCTCTATACTGTTGATCCGTACACAGGGAATTACATGCTGTACAATCCTTCTGCAGAGTACGAAACTATCGATCTTGCGCAGAAGGGTGATGATTTCTTCGGTGATGTGATAAGGGATGCTCCTAAAGCTATCGCTCCGGAAGATATGGAGAGACATCTGCGCGTCATGACCGGAGAAAACATGATTCGCGAGATCCAGAAAAAAGGATTCTTTAATCATAAATACAGGCTGCTGCTTAATGGTGAATACGTTCCTGTGACGCTGAGAGCAACAATGCTTGATGAGGATGACGGTGAGAAAATCCTGCTTGGAGTCCTCAAAGACAACAATGAATAAAAGATCGACAGCCGGGGCGTATTGCTCCGGCTTGATTATTGGAAAAAAAAATAGGCAAAATAACAGTGCTTAATAAACAAAAATATATAATATTTGACGTTTATTTTGACTATACCGTAGTATAATTCATATAGTTATAGGTTTTGTTTATTCTTTTGTTATGATTTGATATCAATCATTATGAGAGACGTTATTTTTATCGTTTTATTAATTATGGTGCTCGTGCTTGCAGCATGCGCATACAGAGCATACAAATCAAAGAAGACTATCGGAAGAGCTCTTTCTATGCTCCTCTTATCTCTAATACCTCCGATAGTCGGCAATCTTATTATCATCAATTCTACGACATATCTTCCGGCGCTGATCGGCAGCTATATCTATTTCATAGGTATGGATCTGATCATGGCGACTCTTATCAAATTCACTATTGATTACTGTTCGATAAAATGGGAAAACAAGCTGACGATATCTGTCGTCTATACTTTCCTTTCGGTGGACATCATACAGATGCTTCTTAATCCGGTATTCGGACATGCTTTTAAGCTGGAAGAGATTGTTGTGAACGGCCTTCCGTATTTCAGACTGGTACCGTTCACGGGGCAGACTTTCCACAGGATCGTGGTATACGGAGAATTTCTTGCAATCATTATTGTGTTTATAATCAAGCTGCTGCGGGTTCCGCGCATCTATATGGAGCGTTACGGTATCATTCTTGCATCGATGATATTCGGTGGACTGTGGGAAACATTTTATATTTTCTCCCGTACGCCTATCGACACATCTATGATAGGATTCGGAATCTTCGGCATACTCGTATTCTATTTCTCGCTTTACTATCGTCCTATGCGGCTTCTCGACAGAATGCTTGCCGGCATAGCGTCGGAGCTGCCTGAAGCGCTGTTCTTTTTCGATGCAATGAACAGATGTATATGGGCAAACGATCCTGCACTTGATCTGGTCGGGCTTGATGAGAGCCGGCTTGATATGGTGCCGGGAGAGCTTGATTCGATTTTTCCTGATTACATAATGGACGGTACAGAGTGGCAGACACAGCAGATCATCGGCAAGGGCAGAGATGCCAGATTCTACTATCTTGAAAAGCATATCGCAAAGGATGATTACGGCCGCTTTGCCGGCAGTTTCCTGAGCGTGCGTGATAATACCGAGGCTCAGAGGGAACTTGAGAAGGAAAAATACAGCGCTGCGCATGACAGCCTTACAGGACTGTTCAACCGCGCTCATCTCTATCAGGTCATTCATAATATCGTTACATCTCATCCTGAACGCAAATACAGTCTGGTATTTGTAGATGTCAACGATTTCAAGATCGTAAATGATATATTCGGTTCTGAATTCGGTGATAATGCACTTAAAATGATTTCCGAATGGATAAAAGAATCGATGCCTTCGGCTGTCGCATACGGACGTCTCGGAGGTGATACATTCGGCGTATGTATTCCGACTGATGATTTTGATGAAGAAAAAATGTCTCGTGAGCTGGCTGATTTCAAGGTAAAGAAGGGCAATATCGAACATCATATACTGATACATCTCGGTGTTTATGATGTCAGCAATCCGTATCTCGAAGTTTCCGTTATGTTTGACAGGGCGCGTCTTGCTCTTTCGACTATCAAGGAACAGTATCAGATGCATATCGCTCACTATGACGATGATATGCGCAAGAAGGTTTTGTGGAATCAGAAGATTTCCAGTGAGCTGCTCACAGCTATTGAAGAAAAGCAGGTAAAGCCGTATCTCCAGCCGCTGGTCAATGCCGACGGCAAGGTAGTTGGCGCCGAGGCTCTGGTACGATGGATACATCCGGTTGAGGGTATTCTGCCGCCGATATCGTTTATTCCTGTATTTGAACAGAACGGAATGATAGTTGAGCTCGACAAATTCATGTGGCGCAGCGCCTGTGAGATACTCTCGGAGTGGAAATACACACACCCAGATATGTTTATCTCGGTAAATATCTCTCCAAAGGATTTCTATTTTATGGATGTTGAGACCGAGATACGCCGTATAACAAGTGAATATGACATAGATCCTTCTATGCTGCGGATAGAGATAACTGAAACTATAATGATGACTGATATTGAGAACAGGGTAAGGATGCTCGAAAACCTCAAGAGAGACGGATTCATTGTTGAGATGGATGATTTCGGCAGCGGTTATTCTTCGCTCAACCTGCTCAAGGATATGCCGGTGGATGTGATCAAGATCGATATGATGTTCCTGCGTAAATCGAACGAGAACCCTAAGGCACGTACGATACTGCGCAACATCATCACGCTTACTGACGAGCTTGGCATCGAGTCCCTGACAGAGGGAGTAGAGACAGACAGGCAGTACAGGATTCTCTCGGATATGGGATGCAAGCTCTTCCAGGGCTACTATTTCTCAAGACCGATACCGCTTGAAGAGTTCGAGGAATTCTGTAAAAACAGGATTGCATAAGTTTTCAAAGACTGCTTCTGATGTAAATGCCTATCCCGCACGCCTTCAGCCTGCGGGATTTTTCATTCAAATTGGAATTGCAATATACCCTAAAAATGATATAGTTTATAAAGATGATTGAATAAGGATACCGAGGTAATTTGGAATGAAAAAAAAGATTTTCTTATCAGGACTTTCATTTGTACTGTTTGCCGGTCTGATAGTGCTGCTCAAAACTTATGACAGGGCAGCGATAGGGCCGAATGATACTGTTGTAGGCTTTTCACATATCAATAAGACCGTGCATGATATGACGGGCGTAAATATGATGTGGTACGACATAACGGATTATATGGGTTATGCCGCTATTCTACTGTGCCTTGTGTTTGCTCTGGCCGGTCTTGTACAGCTTATAAAACGCAGAAGTCTCTTTAAGGTCGACAGGGAGATACTGTCTCTTGGCTTTCTTTTTGCAGCCGATATCGCATTCTATGCGCTTTTTGAAAAGGTCATCATCAATTGCAGACCGGTCATCATGCCGGGCGAAACAGAGCCTGAAGCATCTTTTCCTTCATCTCATACCGTGCTTATAATCACGGTTATGATAGCTATCTGCATAATCATCGACAAATATGTAAACAACGGGCCGATCAGCGGCATTCTTCGTGTGTTCTGCATCGCTGCGGCTCTGTTCACCGTGTGCGGCAGACTGTACAGCGGCGTCCACTGGTTTACGGATATTATTGGAGGCATACTGCTCAGCATGGCGTTGATTTTTGCATTCTCGGCCGGCGCTGCAGATAATTCTGCGAATAAAAAAAGCCTGCCTCCGGATTCAGGAAACAGGCCTAAGATCAGTGAAAGGGACAGGGTCATCAACGGCTACAGGACCAAGCACTGATGTCGGCAGCACTGATGCTGTGTACCTGCGATAAGCCGGTTCCCGGCCCCGCCGTATCGATTACTCCTTACCGATTATTAATTGTTTTTGTCATTATACAGTCCGAGCGCTATATCCGTAATGCGCCGGGCTGTTTCTAATTTAGAGAGTTTTCCCAGCTCTATGGTGCTGTCCTCTGTGATGATAGTTATGACATTGGTATCACCTTTGAATCCTGCACCTTCGGTTCTGAGGCTGTTTGCACAGATCATATCGAGGCTCTTGCGTTCGAGCTTGCCGCGTGAGTTCTCTATAAGATTATCTGTTTCCATGGAGAAGCCGCAGATGATCTGTGAATCATTTCTGATCTTAGCTATGTCGCCGAGTATGTCAGCTGTGCGCTTGAGCGGGATGGACATATCACTGTCTGATTTTTTGATCTTGCTGTCAGCCGTAGTTACAGGTGTGTAGTCGGCGACAGCAGCTGCCTTGAATACCATGTCGGCATCCGCGGCGTGTTCGATCACTGCGTCATGCATTTCCTGAGAACTGCGGACGCTTATTAGATTTACGCCGACAGGGGAATCTAGGCTTACCTGGCCGCTGACAAGGGTGACATCTGCGCCTCTCATCCTGCATATTCTTGCCATGGCGTAGCCCATTTTGCCGCTGGAATGATTGGTGATATAGCGGACCGGATCGATTGCTTCCTGCGTCGGCCCGGCTGTTACGAGCACTTTAAGACCGGCCATATCCTTGTCGCATGCGGCTTCGTTCAGAATGTGCTGCAGCAGGAGTTCAGGCTCCGGCATTTTGCCCTTGCCCTCGTCACCGCATGCGAGCAGTCCTGTTGCCGGCTCGATGATCTCAATGCCGCGGCTCCTGAGTGTCTCAAGATTTTCCAGAGTAGCAGGATTTTCATACATGGCAGTATTCATAGCCGGAACGACCAGCTTAGGCGCTCTGCAGGCAAGAAAAACCGTAGTGAGCATATCGTCCGCGATGCCGCATGCAGCTTTTGCTATGAAATTGGCCGTTGCAGGTGCGACAATCATGAGATCAGCCGATTTCGCAAGAGAGATATGCTTCACATCGTATTCGAAGTGCCTGTCGAACATCCCTACAGTGCATCTGTTGTTTGTCAGAGTTTCGAAAGTGAGAGGGGAAATGAATTCTGTCGCGTGCTCTGTCATCACGATATGTACATCGGCATGCTGTTTTTTGAGTGAGCTTGCGAGTGCAGCCGCCTTATAAGCTGCGATCCCGCCGGTAACTCCGAGTACTATGGTCTTATCTTTTAACACTTCATTACCTCCGGTGTTTACTATACGGCTTTATTCATAATGAAACTGAGTGTGAAATACTCTGCTTATCATCTGTCATAGACTGTAAGGGCGCGCCATCCAGAGAAGGCTTCCGTCACCGAGAGTGCTAAGCTCGTCGGCTTTGCCTCGCGGAGGACCTAGCGACGGCCGGTCCTTAGCCGCTCGCCTGCAGCCTTCTCGCAGCACTCTTAGCGGTTCCTCCAAATTCTCTGTCTGTCGCTGCCTTACAGTCAGTGAATGGATGAATATCAGAATTACCCATCCTGCAGCATCTAAAAATGTAATTAGTTATTATACTACACAGATGCTGGAAAGTTGCAATAATTATTGGTTTATTTTGTGTAATTCGGGTAAAGATTGTGCTACAATTTTGATAACATAAAAAAGCTAAGCTTGTTATATCCGGTAAGAAGGGAGGGGGTAGTATGGCTTTATACTTAAAAGATATTTTTGCTGCCATCGCTGTTGTGTTCAATGCGATCCCTATGGCAATGTTCTCTTTGTCGTACGGTTTTGCCGCATTTCCGACAGCTCTCGGTTTTATAGTCGGCGGATTCGGTATGGTGCTCACACATCAGATCGCGCCTATATCGCTGCAGGCTGAGAGTATTGTGCTTGCAGGTACGATCAGTAAGGACCGTAACGAAAGGCTGAACATCATATTCTACAGCGGCATCGTAATGGCTATTATGGGTATGTGCGGTGTGCTGACCAAGACGATGGATTTCATCGGTCCGTGCATTCTGAGCGCGATGCTGGCAGGTGTCGGACTGATGCTGGCGAAAGCCGGATTTGACATGATCAAGCAGAACAGACTGGTTTCCGGCGTATCCATGGCATCGGCTCTGATAGTTTATTTTGCTACGAACGATCTGATCTGGACTATCGCTGTTTCTGTTATACTCAGCACGATCGCCCATCTGATCAGAGCAAAGGTGACAGGCGACAGCGGCAGTACGCTTGAAGTCGATATGAGCAAGGAAAAATTCATTCCTCTCAAGCTTACCGTAAATCCGCATATAGTACGAAGCGTTCTGGCTGTCTGCACTCTGCAGATCGGCGGTAATATTGCATATGCTACCATCACTGCGGGAATTGCAGGCGATAAGGCAAATGTAGATGCAATCACAGTTTATTCCGGTCTGGCTGACTCGGCAAGCTCGTTCTTCGGCGGCGGCCCGGTCGAGGCTATTATCAGCGGTACTGCTGCAGCTCCGCATCCTCTGCTTTCCGGTGTGCTGCTTGCAGCTATAGTATCGGCTATATTCCTGACAAAGACGATCACAAAGATCGCTAAGTATATCCCGGCAGAAACCATTTCCGGCTTCCTGTTCACGCTCGGCGCATTTGCGGTATTCCCGTCTGATGCGGCATCGGCTCTCTCAGAGGATCCTGTCGTCGGCGGATGCGTTATCATCGTAACGAGCTTCTCGGATCCGTTTATAGGAATGGTATCCGGCATCGTATTGAAATACGCTATCGCGTTCCTCGGCGGATTTTAGACTGTAATATAAGTTTGGCTGTGCGGCAGTCAGAACGCATGGAGCCCGGTAACTAATGTTGTGATTGTTTGTTCCGGCAAAAGGTAAGTAAGATGAATGACCTGCAGATAGATTATTTTATGGCGGTTGCGACGAATCTGAGTTTCAGCAGGACAGCCGAAGAGCTGTATGTGTCTCAGCCTGCGATCTCAAAGCAGATATCCTCGCTCGAAAAAGAGCTGGGAGCAAAGCTCTTTGTCAGGAATAATCAGAAGACCGAGCTCACAGAAGTGGGGAAACTTTATTTTGATTTTTTCAGCAGGTATAAGGCTGAGCTGCTGAATACCAAGTATGAGGCAGAGCAGCTGCTCGGAAGGTCCAAAGGAGTGGTCAGAGTAGGATTCCTCGAGGGCTGGGATCTTTTCGATATAATCCCGCCTATGATGGAGAGATTCAAGGCGGAGTATCCGAAATCCGATGTTATCATCAACTGCTGCGGCATAAAGGAGCTTACATCGTCTCTTTTTACAGACAGCATGGATCTGGTTGTAACTATGAAGAATTCCGTTTCAAGATTCATGGAGTTCAGCATAAGGGATGTTGCGGAGGTGTGCAAGATACTGATGTTTTCGGGCAGGCACAGCCTTGCCGGCAAAGACGGCATAACGCTCAAGGATTTCAGCAGAGATAAATTCCTGGCTCCGTGGGAAATTGAAGAGAAGCTTATCATCGAAGCCATAGCATCGTATACACGACCATACGGCTTCGTGCCAAAGCTCAGCTTTGTAAAGAACCACGAATCACTTGTGACCTGCGTCAGAAATAATATGGGCGTTGCTATCGTTGATGAGTGGGTCTGGGCAAAAAGCGCTGCGGATCTGTGCTGGATACCGTTCAATGCAAAGGATACGATATCCATAGCCAGGATGCGCACCAAGAGGAGCGAGCAGGTGATGGCTCTTGAAGATATTATTGCAGAGATTATTGATGAGCATAAAAAACATGGCAATACATAGTTATAGAGCCTGGAAGCCTTGAAATTCAACGTTTATAACTATATGGTTATAGATCATATGTTTATTAGCAATTATACAAATCAGGTATCATTGGTTACAATATAACCAAGATACTTGTTTGTTTTTTAACAAAAATTGCTAAGAAACATATCCTCTGTATATGAAGGGAGAGAAATTATTATGAAAAGCAAAAAACTTACAGCTGTTTATGCTCTGATCATGGACCTGCCTCTGTGTATCGTTCTTACACTTGTAGCGCTCGCACTTGGCGGAAACCTTTCGCTCCAGGCTTTTATACCAAGCTGTATTCTGGCTTATGTGGTTACATTCATACTGAACTTCCTGCCGATCGGCAAATGGGGCGTTGGATTTGCTATGAAGCATGCAGAGCCTAATACACTTAAGTTCGGACTGCTCGTAAATGCTGTTATCGCTCTGGTATTTACTATCGTTCTTGATCTGGTTATGACATTTTTCGGCGTTATAGTTACAGCTCACGCTCCAATGAGCGAGTTCTGGAAGGCATGCCTTGGCGGATTTATCCCATGCTATATAGCTTCGTTCATCGTAGCTTTCGTCTGGAACCCAGTTGCTGACAAACTGTCAAGATCTATCTGCAACGAACCTGAAGAGCATCCGGGAAAGTAAGAAAATATAATCATCCGGCTATAAAAAACAATTAAATACATCATATCTGCGATGGTAAAATATACTTAACTGCAGGTATACAACACATTACGAAACGGAGCATGCAGCGCCGCGGACAGACGCCGGGCATTGCATCTCCAGAAATCGCCCGCTGAGGCACATTTTTACCGGCGTCTGGAATTGTAGATGTTGAATGTTTAACAACAGGAGGAGAAAGTAATGAAGATTCTGGGAATTTCACTGGGAACAAAAAACGGAAACAACGATACTATGTGCCGTGTCGCTCTTGAAGAGTGTCAGAAGCTGGGTGCAGAGATCGAATTTATCCATCTCTTTGACTGGGATATCCAGACATGTACGGGATGCGTAGCATGCTCAAGAGGTCTCGTAATGGGAAAGGGCATGATTTGCACAAGAAAGGACGATTACAAAGCTCTCTATGAGAAGATGGTAGATGCTGACGGCGTATTCATCGTTGACCCTATCTATGAATCAGGCGGATCCGGACTCTTCCATATCATCACAGACAGAATGGGGCCGGGACACGATACGGGAATGCTGCTCGGGCTCAGAGAAAAGCAGATCGCTGAGGGCAAAGAGCCTCTGGATATGAAGTATTTCAGACAGAAGGCTATTTCCTTCCTGGCAATCGGCGGTTCCGACTGGGCAGTAAGAACAGAGACAGACCACGCTATGCTCGCAATGAGCCCTGGCTGGAAGGTAATCGACAATGATTATTTCTCATGGTGCAAGGATGTCATCATGCAGGACGACAAGATCGAGAGAACAAAAGAGATGGCACGCAACCTCGTAGAGGCAGCTCAGTACATCATTGACAACAACCTTATGATCATGGGATCTGAGAATGTCGATCTCTGGAAGGGCAAGAGAGGCGCATGCCCTCACTGCCACGGTAATGCCTTCTACATCTTCCCTGGAACAACACAGGCTGAGTGCGAGCTCTGCGGACTCCGCGGCGAGCTGGTAGTAGAAGACGGAGCTATGGTATTCAAGTTCGATCCTGCTACAGAGCATCACGCTCACGATATCCTGTCCGGCAAGGCACTGCACGGCGAGGACATCTTCCAGAACGAGGGCAGACTCATGAACCTCTTCAAGGATCCTGAATTCAAGGCAAGAAAAGAGCATTACACCAACGTGATCGCTCCTACACCATCCCCTTCAAAGGGAGAATAAAACAAGCTGCAATAGCGGGCTGCAATTCGGCCATTGACCGTAAACACAATAATTGATATGACGTAAGGAAAGGGCGGGAGGATCGGCGATCCTGCCCGCTCTTTCTGCCTACATTCATAGACTGTAAGGCAGTGCCATCCAGAGAAGGCTTCCGTCACCGAGAGTGCTAAGCTCGTCGGCTTTGCCTCGCGGAGGACCTAGTCTGACCTTCGCTTGCGACGGCCGGTCCTTAGCCGCTCGCCTGCAGCCTTCTCGCAGCACTCTTAGCGGTTCCTCCAGATTCTCTGTCTGTCGCTGCCTTACAGTTTAAGAGTATATGATCTATTGTGGATTGCAACTCGGAAAACGCACAGATTAAGGACTTAATTGTTAATTCTAAGATTTATAATATAAGGAGTGTAATATGAACAGACCTGAATTTTATCCGGTAAGAAGTCTTATTTATGTAGACCTCGCTCACGAGGATTACAGGATCAAGCTGGAGAACTGGCTTTACAGATATCATGTTCCTGACAGCATCTCGCAGTTCGGACCATATGTAAGCAAGTATGCTTTCTATCCTGCACTGCCGACTCCTCCGGGCGGAGAGAGATTCGGAACCGTAAGGATGCAGATGACAGAGCATTACTGGCTTGCAAATCCTAATGATGTCGGATTCGCAAAAGATCATCACAAGATTCTGACAGAGTATTTCCCTACAGATGTACTTGTATGGCAGAACAATATCCCTGATACAGGTCATTCCCACGGTATCGACAAATCCGAAGAGGTAAACATCGAGGGTGATGACGCAAGATCCACTAAGGGTGACGAATCGATGGGAACAGTTCCTTTCATCTTCGCGTTCGTTCCTGTATGGTGGGAAGAAGATTTCAAGGGCGAAGGCCGCACAGTTGAGGACGGACCTAACTACAGATGGCAGTTCATGGTCAAATATCCTGAAGGCGTAAGCAGAGAAGAAGGCGATAAGTGGCTCAAGGAAGAGTTCCTGCCTGCTATCTATGCTCATGACGGCTGCACACGCTGCGTTACGAGCAATATCAAAAAAGAAGTCAACGGCTGCGATTTCGACCGCGTAGTAGAAATGTGGTTCGAGTGCCAGACAGCATGGTGCGACGCTATTGCCGCAGCAGCTGAGAAATGCACTAAGCCTGCATGGGCAAAGACCGATGATTTCCCGTATCTCAAGAAATCATACGGCATCAGCGGCATCTTCCTTTCGGATTATGCAAGATCGGACAATCTGAACCAGTATCACGGTTATATCACAATGAGATAACAAGCCTCTATGTAACTGACAAAACAAGGAGACAATAATGGGCAAAGGAAAATATTTTTACTCGAAGGGTGAGGGCAATGATGGTTATATAAAGAACCTTGAGGTGCTCTCATACTGCGATATGGACGGGACATGCGGTATGTTCCAGATGGGTCTGTACCGCACCGAGGCCGGCAGATATCTGCTTTACGGAGCATGTTTTGCCGCCGGTCCTGACGGTGTAGGCATCATGATAAGCGATGTCACGGATCCGAGGAATCCTGTTTTTATCAAGAAATGGCTCCCGTTCGATATAGACGAATATCCTACAACTTCAATACCAAAACTGCAGATTGCTGACGACAAGCTGATCTTTGCTCTTACATCCGGAAGCGGCCCGAGTGTTCTGGTCGGAGACCGTGCCAAGATGAAGAGTCTGCAGGGAATTATGATCTATGACCTCAAGAACGATCCTGAGAATCCTGAGTATCTGGGATACTGGGACTGCGGAGTTCCGTATTCGATGGGAGTTCACAGATTCATGTATAACGGCGGTGATTATGTTCATCTGTCATCCGAGGCCGATGAATTCGAAGGCCTTATCTACAGGATAGTCAGCATTGCAGATCCATCGAATCCTGTTGAAGTCGGCCGCTGGTGGGCTCCTCATCAGTATGTCTACGGTGTTCCGGGCAGAGAGATAGATCACTCCGCACCGCATAATCCAAACTTCATGGACAAAGGATGGCTGCACGGCCCTCCGTTCGTAGTAGGAGATAAGGTTTACTGCGGATACTGCGGCGACGGCCTCTATGTACTCGATATTTCGGAGATAACAAGGCCTAAGGCTCTCGGAAACCTCAAATTCATGCCTGCATTCTCAAGCAGACTCGCAGGTGCGAGAACACATACCGCACTGCCTCTCGTTGGCAGAGATCTCGTAGTAGTGACTAATGAAGGTGAGAGATTCGGATTTATCAAGGACGGAGTTGTTACCCAGGCACAGGCGATGAACAATCTCCATATGGTCGATGTTTCCGATCCGACAAATCCTGTGCTGATAGCTGAGTTCCCTTATCCGGAAGTACCTGAAGGCTTCCCGGCTCCGAATTTCAATGTATACGGACTTGCCGAGGGATCAAAGGGCGGACCTTTCGGACCTCACAATGTTCATGAACCTATGAGCAACAAGCCATGGCTTGAGCAGAGAAATGATGTAGTCTATGACTGCTACTTTGCGGCAGGACTCAGGATATATGATGTATCGGATCCTTTCTACATCAAGGAAAAGGCATATTTCATCCCGCCGAATCCTACTAAGAAGTGCTTCCCGTTCCCTGGACCGATGATGGCCATGACAGAGGATGTAGTAGTAGACGACAGGGGAAACATCATTATCGATGCTAACAGCGACGGATTCTACATCCTTCGCAAGACATATGAGGACTGATTTCCGGCTTCTAACGGGCAGTGATCAGCTCATCGCAATAGCATTTGTTTAAGCATTGTAAAAGCCCATTCACGTTCTCGCTTACAGACTGTAAGATCAGGAGCAGGTGGGCTTTTTCAGTATAGTAAATCAGCTATTTATAGCGGATTGGATTCAAAGCTGATTATATTAATAATTAACGGGGAAAAAATGAATAAGAAAGAAATAATAACGCTCGGCGTACTGATCGCGGTGATGCCGCCAATATGGGCAGTCGCAAGCCCTTATCTCGGGAACAGCGTCGGTCCGATCGCTCTTATTGCAGCCGGAATATACGGCACAAACGGAAATAAGTTTGAAGATGCTCATAAGATCGCTCTGGGATATCTGGCAGGGGATATATGGGCGCTGCTGTCAGGAAGTATAATGACGCATACGCCGTTTAACGCCGATCTGACGCTGTTTTGTACGCTGGCCGTATTCGGATTCCTTGCGGTCATAATATCAAACCTGCTGCCGGATATTTTCCATATGCCGTCATGGCTCGCAGGATGGGCGATAGGGATGCTGACAATGAATCTCGATACGACAACACCGAGACTCAATCTGGCTGTACAGATCGGAATAGCGATGCTGGTGGGAGTGTATTATGTAGGAGTGCTGCTCGACAGGATACACCGCCTGTGGAACAGCAAAAAGTAATATGGCAAAATAAATACCCGGTGAGTGATCACCGGGATTTATTGTGGTTGTTTTATTTTTTCCCCAATACCTATGTTGGATTACTTGCCACCCCAGAATGATGTGAGCTGTCCGTAAACGATCAGAACCATGAAGATAGGTCCGAGCCATTTGATGCAGAAATCAAAGAATCCTTTTGATTTGAAGTTGGATCCTTTTTCGATCTCATCATCAACATAGTGTGGAACAACCCAGCCAATCAGGATAGCCATGATCAGACCTGTGAGAGGCATCAGGATACCTTCAGCAAGAGCATCCCAAACGTCCAGTACGTCAGGCTGTCCGAGCAGGTGGAACCATGCAACTGTGTCAGCTGCGCCGAGGCAGTCAAGAGTTGTCAGTGAGTTACCGATAAGAGCCCAGGCACCCATGATCATTGTAACTGCGAATCTGTTAGCAGATTTACCAGCCTTGATCCTGTTGTCGAGGATAGCTGAGATTCCGCCTTCCATCATACCGATAGATGATGACAGAGCTGCGAAGAATACGAGCAGCCAGAAGAGGAATCCGAAGAATTTACCGCCAGCGAGGTTGTTGAATACTGTCTGCATGGAGATGAACAGGAGTCCAGGACCAGCACCAGGCTCGATTCCGTAAGCTGTGCAAGCAGGCATGATAGCCATACCGGCAAGGATAGCAGCGATGGAGTCACCAACAGCAATAAATACAGCGTCCTTTTCGAGGTTCTCTTTCTTATCCAGATATGAACCGTAAGCAATGAGGCATCCCGAAGCGAGTGACAGTGAGAAGAACATCTGTCCGCCGGCCAGCTTCATTGTGTCGAAGAATCCCTTTGCGGAGTTCATGCCGTCGAAGTGAGGCTTGAACAGGAATGCAAGACCTTCGCCTGATCCAGGCAGTGTGCAGGATCTGATTACGATAACGATCAGCATTACGAAGAGTGCAGGCATAGCGACCTTGCAGAACTTTTCGATACCGCCGGATACTCCGCCGAGTACGATGAGAATTGTCAGTACCAGGAAGATTACCATCCAAATCATTGCAGCTCCGCCGTTGCTGAGCAGGGAAGCTTCGAAGAATGCACCAGGATCAACTTCTTTACCGCCGAATGCCATGATTGAATAAACCAGATACTTCATGATGTATCCACCGAATGTGCAGTAGAATGCGATCAGGAAGAACGGTACGGCAGTCTGCAGTACACCGTTGAACTTGAATGCAGGGTGAATCTCATAATAAGCTTCGATAGCAGCTTTCTGAGATTTACGTCCGATAGCGATCTCGGAAAGAATCAGAGGATAACCTACAGTTACAAGCAGGATGACGTAGATAAGCAGGAATGCGAATCCACCGCCGAGTCCCATCTTGTAAGGGAAGGACCAGAGGTTTCCAAGACCTACTGCGGATCCAAGTGCGGCCATAAGGAATCCGAAATTCGAATTAAATTGACCTTTACTTTGTTCCATAATAAAATACCTCCTTGAAAAATAGCGTATTACGCTTAACCACGAAGTAATTTTACTATTAAGCAAATGTGATGTCAATATGAATAAAACTATCACAAAATCTACATAATTCACACAAAAATACATACAAAAAGTCGGTTGTGGACACAAAAAGCGGCGGGAGCGTTTCCCGCCGCTTCAGTATCATTCGGTCATATCAGTTTCCGTTATAGTGGAAGTCTCCGTCACGCCAGCCTTTTTCATATTCCCAGTGGGCTTTCTTGTCGACTACCCATACCTTTTCGGTAACAGCCGGTTTATCGATCACCTGACGTTCTTTAGTGACTTTTCTTGTTCTGATTTCACCGTCTTCATCGATATATTCTTCTTCCTCTTCATATGTCTCTGTTTTATATGTTTCCGGTGAGACTACTCTTGTTTCGTAGTGGCCTTTTTCCTCGACCCATACCTTATGGTTCTTTCTCTCGGCCTGCCATTTCTGACGGGCGGCAGCGATACGCTTTTTCCTTTCATCTTCGCTGCTCCAGGAGGTGAGTCCGGTCTCAGTGCCTTCTGTGAAGTATTCACCATACCTTGATATTACATTGGACGGCTGCTTAGGATATGAACCTTCGAGAGCCTTAGGAATCTGGTTCATTATCTTTCCCCAGAACTGAGCAGTCTGGAATGATTCGGCGTTCATTTCTACATTCATATCGGTACCAATCCAGAGTGATGCCGCATATGATGGTGTGAATCCGTCGAACCACAGATCGTATTTGTCATTTGTAGTACCGGTTTTGCCTCCCGGCTGTACATCATCAAGATGAATATATCCATTGGCTTTTACTACTGACTGAAGCACATCTGTCATGATGAAGGCAACACCTTCGTTTATAGCCTCAGTAGCTTCGGATTCTCCCTTGAGAAGAATATCACCGTTTCTGTCTTCGACCTTAGTGTAGCAGATAGCTGAGTTGACCTGACCGCCAGCAGGGAAGGCCGCGTAGGCAAGAGCCATTTCAAGTGGCTTTACACCTTCGCACATAGCACCGAGTGCAAGTGCGGCAGGGTTCATATCATTAGCCTCTTTGCTCTCATCATCGATTGCCGTAGTGATACCGAATTTTTCGAGCTGATTCATCGAGAATTCATTTCCTATCTGCAGCTGCAGCTTAACGGCACATGTGTTTATCGATTTCTGTATAGCTGTCTTGAAAGTGTTCTTTCCGGTAAATGTTCTGGAATAGTTGTTCGGCCAGTATCTGTCTTCGATATATGTTCTCTCATCCTCGATAGAGGAATGAACGGTTACATAATCTCCCCAGCCTCTGGTGCCCTGTCTGTCTATCTCAAAATTGATGAAATTCCATTTCTCACCTTTTTCGGCAAGCTCGTAGCTCTTCTGCAGGGCTGCACCGTATACGGCGAGAGGCTTGATGGAGGATCCCGGCTGGCGGGCATTGAGCGCTCTGTTGAGCAGTTTCTGTCCCTTGAAGGCTCTACCTCCGACCATCGCCTTTACTTTGCCCGTTCCGTTCTCAACTATAACCATCGCTCCCTGAGGCTGCAGTGTCATAGAAGAGAGAGAGTATGAATCCTTTTTGAAAACGATCCCGTCGTCGGTTTTCTTTGCTGAGTCGCCGTAATCTTCAAAATACTGAGCGGAAACTACCAGATTGCCGTCTCCGTCAAGGGATTTGTATGTCGAAGGAATATTGATATATCCTCCCTGTATGGAATAGAGCTTGTCATCTACCACTCTGTAGTAGTCCTTGAACTCCAGACTGTAATCCGTTCCGTCTCCGACCTGTGTCTCATAAATATAAAGCTTTTTGTCCTTGAGTATGGTTACAGATCCGTCATCGTTAAAATCGACCTCGTCATCGTCGAGAGTGAAATCTCCGTCTTCGTCAAAATCATTGTCATACTTGTAAAGGGCTATATCTCCGTCGTTGTTGAGCATGTTCCCGTCATAGTCCGTATTGTATAATGCGGTCAGGGAAGGGAAGTTGGATGCGTCCTGGAATTCCTCTGCTACAACATTCTGAGCCTGACTGTCCATAGTAGAGTATATCCTGAGCCCTCTGGTATAAACCATTCTTTCGGCATCTTCATATTCCATATCGAATTCCTTCATAAGATCATGTATGACCGTATCCACAAGGTATTCATGATAATATGAGTAATTGCCGTTTCCCGTGGTAATAGTCGGTTTGATAAAGGAATTCACGGATTTATCGACATTGTCATCATATTCCTCCTGCGTGATATACCCCTGATCAAGCATGAGCCTGAGAGTGAGGTCGCGGCGGTTTCTCGATGTATCATTTGTTACGATAGTATCCGGTTCTCTTGCAACGATCTCGGAATCTTCGGCGGTAGTTCCTACGTCATCGGCAAATTTGAGCAGAGCATAGTCCTCAGGAGCCTGCGGAAGGGCGGCAAGTGCGGCGCACTGTTCGAGATTCAGCTTTTTGACGCTCTTCGAGAAATAAGTCTTTGCTGCTGCATTGACACCGTAGCAGCCGTGTCCGAGGTATATCGTATTCAGATAAGCTTCTATTATTTCCTCTTTGCTGAGAGCATGTTCCAGTCTGGCCGCATAATACATTTCGAGTATCTTACGCTTGATGCTTCGCTGGCTCTTGATGTCTGCAAGGTAGACATTACGTGACAGCTGCTGAGTGATCGTACTCGTACCGCTTATCCTGCCGTGACCGGTAAAGGAGGAAAGGATAGCGCCTATCATTCGTGTCCAGTTGAAACCATGGTGTTTCCAGAATGTCTTATCTTCGATCGCAATAAAAGAATTGATGAGATTCTCCGGCATATCGTCGTATTTTATAACCTTACGGTTCTGTGTGTAGAATACACTGTCTACCTGTTCACCTTCATCATCATAGATTATAGATGATGTATCAACTACAGAATAAACATCCTTAAAATCATATTTTGGCGCTGTAGCGATGCAGCTCAGGGCAAAAATGAGGAATCCCAGCACACAGAGCATTCCGACACCGACCAGATCGAGGAAAAGCTTTTTGATGCTTATCTTATTAGGCTTGTTGCCTCTGCCGACAGGCTGAGATGGATCAAATTTCGGATTAGGTTTGAGGAAAAGCTTTTCGTTCAGCTTTTTTCTGTTTACCTTTTTGATTTTCGAAAGCATTTTGCCTGCAGCTGCAGTAGATATGAAAGTGCTTTTCTTTACCTTGCCCGAGGCTTTTCTGACACGCTTTTTTACTTCTTTTCCGGCTTTGTATGACGAGGTGGTAACCTTGCCCACTGATCTGGACTTGACCGTTGCAGGCTCATGTCTGGATTCAGGCTGCATATTCTGCTGAAGGGAAGGAGCAGATCCTTCATCTGCTGCAGCATCGTACTTTGTTACAGGTCTAAGCTGTTCCGAAACTGCCGCACCCGCTGCTGCTATAAGATTTCCGTCCTGAGCTGTATGAGCAGCGTGTTTGCCTTCCGGAGACTGAACCGCATGTGCGGCGTGTTTGTCTTCCGGCGGCTGAACCGCATGTGCGGCGTGTCTGCCTTCCGGCGGCTGAACCGCATGTGCGGCGTGTCTGCCTTCCGGCGGCTGAACCGCATGTGAAGCACGCCTTCCTTCTGACGGAAAATCTGCATCAGGATCCGCCGGCACGGTCTGCTGCGAAACCGGTCCTGCACCGTGTGACGCACTTTTAGCTCTCTGCTTAATCTCTTTTTGTCTGATGGATTTTATATCATCAGGGTGGTCTACCCACAAAAAGCTCTTATCCGGGGATGATCCGTCAGTAATATCCTCATCAAGATATGAATTGATATCAGCAGATAATTCATCAACAGGGGTCTCAAACTGACTCAGAAAATCATCTATTTCTTTTTCGCTGTCAGTTCTTTTATCTCTGTCCGATCTCATTTATCGATCCTCCTGTGTATTCCGAAAAGACGGCGCTGACCGTAATTTCAGATAAAAAACTTAAAAGTTTATAAGCATCTAATTAAAGT
This sequence comes from uncultured Eubacteriales bacterium, assembly GCA_902774265.1. Taxonomy (GTDB): domain Bacteria; phylum Bacillota; class Clostridia; order Peptostreptococcales; family Anaerovoracaceae; genus Crickella. The sequence continues at coordinate 46,936 of CACYHR010000018.1, read as the reverse complement.
TTATAAGCATCTAATTATAGCATATCACTGCGTTTATGCGCTACAGTGAGAGCAGGTTGCCTTTAGTTCTGATATAGCAGAGAATGCTGTTCGTAAGAGTAACTGAATTGTCCTTGTTAAGTCTTGCGTGTACTATATCGGCTTTTTTGTTGATTGCCTGCAGATATGAACATGGAGTGAAATAGTTATCCGAATCTATATTCAGCAGTGTGCTGGCTGTACTGACGTTGTTCAGTTTGGTATATGTGTTGAGCAGTATTCTGATAAGCGAATCTCTGGTGTTCAGAAAACGCGGTACGGTATATCTTGTTTTGTATCCGCAGTCGTACAGTTCGCTTATCAGTCTGTTTTCATCCTGTATCTTCCTGATATATGCTGCATTGTAGCCCTGAGTCATGATTCGGATGTCAAAACTCTTATTGTCTGCCTTCAGATCGAGAGTACAGTTGAGTCCGCAGGTATCACCAGGTTCCCTGTTCTCGGGTATCTTATCAGTCTCTTCATATTTATATATATCATTGCTGATGGTATATAAAACGCTCGTAAGTCTGTCCGTTGATTTGGAAGAATATGCTTTTTCAGGAAGAGCTTCGGGATCGTCTATCACTTCATATGTATATTCAAGGTCCTCATATGAATCGCCGTATGCCTTTTCCCATGCCTTTATGCGCTTATCGATATACGCCGTGAAAGAACCGGCTGCATATGAATTGAGCAGGAAAGTAGCATCGAGCGAGACCGGATACATATTACCGTTTGATCCTATTTCAACATCAGCGAGCTGACAGATGGTCGATTTGCTCTTCAGCCGTGTCAGCAGAGAGCTGAATGCAGAGATGACATCAGGATGCTTTGACAGCGATGGTGTTACTTCTCCCGAAGTCAGTCCTGAAATATGTACCTTTACAGCCGTATCACATTTGACCTTTGTTATTTTCGCAGGAACTGTGATCGTTGAAACGCTCATCCCGAACGATGATCCGGACAGGTACGATGAACTGCCGTAGTCCATGTAAATGACTTTGGCGTTCGACGGGATAAGCTTTTTGCTGATGTGTTTAAAACCGGTACCGAGATTCTGTTCGTCATTGCATAGAATCACGGTCTTCTTTCCTGAATCGCCGTTGGTTGCAGCGATCATCATTGCAGAAGCAAGCAGCCTTGAATTGTCGGTAGCAGTCTCAAAATTATATCCGGTGCACACAACAGTAGGGGAGAACTTCTTCTTACGGCTCACTGCCTTTGATCTGAAAACGATATTATTGTATCTGTCGGTTTTGTATTCGAGTCCCTTTTCGCCAGCCCAGTTCGTAATGAATGTACGGAGTTCTTCCTGACTGCTGAAACCGTTTTCATCATTGTAATCGTGAATGGTCCTGTACAGCTCCTTGTACTCTGACTTATCAAGCGGATTTCTTGCCGATGTCATATAATTGGATGTCAGTGCTATCACAACAATGACGATCACCGTAACAGCTATTATGAATTTATTATTGGATAATACGTCTTTCATTTTCTATAGCTTCCTTATCAATAGTATCATTCAATTATACTACTCAAACCTGAACAATTGAAGGGGAAACCGTTATTTGACACTGATCTCTCCGGACAGGACTTTTTTATAATCCTCGTAGTTTTTCTTAAGAAGTACAGGTGTATCCAGCTCGTACGGGCAGTGAGCGGTACACTGTCCGCAGTGGATGCATTCTTCGGTTTTTTTCATCTCATTCTGCCAGTGTTCTGTCAGCCAGGCATCGGACGGAGCCCTTCTGAGCATCAGTGACATTCTGGCGCACTGATTGATCGTTATCCCGACAGGGCAGGTCGGCACACAATATCCGCATCCTCGGCAGAAATTGCCCGAAAGTTCTTCTTTTTCCTTTGAGATAAATTCTCTCATTTCATCGGTCAGTGACGGTGTTTCATCCATATATGAAAGCCATTCTTCGAGTTCGCTCATGTGCTGTACGCCCCATATAGGCAGAACATTCGGATAATCCTCGAGGAATGCCATGGCGATGTCAGATCTTGTGATAAGACCGCCGGCCATGCCTTTCATCGCGATGAATCCCATATTTTTTTCTGCACAGAGCCGTGCAAGTTCGAAGTCTTGTTCATCCGAAAGATAGCTGAAAGGGAACTGCATAGTTTCATAGAGACCTGATTCCACGCAGTCAATAGCAACGCCGATCTTGTGGGCTGTCACGCCTATGTGGCGGATCTTACCGGCTTCCTTCGCTTCGAGCAATGCTTCATACACTCCCGTCCCGTCTCCCGGAGAATAAACGCGGTCGACCATGTGCAGCTGATATATATCTATATAATCAGTACGAAGTTCTCTGAGAGAAGTCTCAAGATCCTCTCTGACTTTGTCGCCCGTCTTTGCTGCAGTCTTGGTGGCGATAAAAATTTTATCGCGCATACCTTCAAAAGCCGCTCCGACCTTGCTCTCACTGTCGGAATATGCTCTTGCCGTATCAAAATATCTCATGCCGCCTTCGTAGGCCCTGCGCAGTATAGCAACTGCGTCTTCCATATTTCTGCGCTGTACGGGAAGGGCGCCGAATCCGTTCTGCGGCACCGTAATGCCCGTGCTTCCAAGTGTAAGATCTTTCATTATAATATACCGCCTTTCAATTCGTTTATCTGTGTAAACAGATGTGACAGTTGAATGCTTCCTGTCACTATTTATGCTATAAGTAATAATACAGCTAAAGTATTTTTATGGCAATTATCGATTATAATGCTTATCATCAGTTATAGCCTGTAAGGCAGTGCCATCCAGAGAAGGCCTTCGCTTGCGACGGCCGGTCCTTAGCCGCTCGCCTGCAGCCTTCTCGCAGCACTCTTAGCGGTTCCTCCAGATTCTCTGTCTGTCGCTGCCTTACAGTATACGACTCTGCCTGCTTAGTGAATAACAACGGTTGCACAATATGTGTAAAAAATTTGAAAAAATGCTTGCATATGTGGTATGGATTGTGGTAATATCGGTGAGCGTGTGAAAATGCACGACACAAATTCAGGAAAGAAGGAGGTGCGGACAATGGCCAACAAATGTGAAATATGCGGCAAGGGTCAGACTTCAGGAAACGCAGTTTCTCACTCCAATATCCATACAAGAAGAAAATGGAATGCCAATATCCAGACAGTAAGGATCAATGACAATGGCAGAGTAAGAAAAGCATCCGTATGCACAAGCTGCCTCAGATCCGGCAAGGTCGACCGTGCCATCTGATAAGCATATGTGAACAGGGAGGTCTTAAGCTTATGCTTAAGGCTTTTTGTTTTGGAGGAAGCTCTGATGTCGGTGATAGTCAGGAACGAGTACGGCGCGATTGCTGTTAACAAGAGCGTCATAGAAAAGATGATAGTTGAGGATATCCTTGATATGACTGACAAAGTCATTCTCTGCAATAAAAAGGGAAAGGTTATCAAGGATAATCCCACTCCGCTGATCGATCCGGATTATTTTGATTCTGTCGAAGTCAGCGAAAAGAAGAATCATATACGGGTGAAGGTCTATATAATCGCAAGATTCGGAAACAGCATTTCGCGTCTGGCAGATGAGATCATGAACCGTATAGAGAGCGATTTCAGGATGCTGAAGCTTGATCTGCCGAACAGCATTACTGTCTGCTTTAAGGGTGTCCTGTCATCAAAGCTCATAAAGAGAAATATAGAAGTAGTAAGAAAAAATGCCTGATAAGATCGGACTTACCTCCGGTGTTTCCAGCATCAGGGGTGTAGGGCAAAAGAAAAAGCAGGTGCTCGAAACCATGGGCATACGCTCGGTGAGAGACCTGCTTGAATACTATCCGTACAAATACCGGGACAGACGAAATGTGTATCCGGCAACGAAGGCGCCGGATGACAGGGATGTGCTGGTTGAGGGTGTACTCGTCAGAATGAACACGCGAAGCATATCCGGCTGGCGCACTATGGTGGAATGCACTCTTAAAGACAGCTCGGGCGTTTTTAATGTTGTATTTTTTAACATGCCGTATATAAGGAATTCCCTCAAGACCGGAGAACGCTATGCTGTCTTCGGCAGGATGAAGCTTAGAAGAGGCGCCAGGGTATGGACAAATCCGGAAATGAGTCCGGCAGGAGGTGAAAGGGATCTTCGCGGGATAATCCCTGTGTACAGATGCGTTTCGGGAATAAGCAGTCCGGCTCTTGCAAAGCTTATGCGTGAGGCCCTTGATACAGCGGATATAAACAGAGAATGGATGGATGAGAGCCTTGTCGAAAAGAGAAAGCTCTGCAGTCCGGCCTTCGCATTCTGTAATATACATTTTCCCGAGAGCGACAGACACTATAAAGCTGCACGCTACCGCATCATATATGAACAGCTTCTGATTTATCAGATCGCTCTTCGCATGCGCCGCAGGAATCTTGAAGCGGGGGCGGCCGATGCATCTATACCGGATATACCGCTCGCACCCTTCATCGATTCACTGCCGTTCAGCCTTACTGCGGGACAGGAGGAATGCGTACGGGATATAGAAAAGGATCTTACGGACAAACGGCCTATGAACCGCCTTATTCAGGGCGATGTGGGCTGCGGCAAGACCGTTGTAGCGGAATGCGCCATTTACAAATGCGTCAAAGCAGGCATGCAGGCCGCGATGATGGCACCGACAGAGATCCTTGCAAGGCAGCATTTTGACAGACTGAGTAAAGATCTCGGCAGACACGGCATAAACTGCGTACTGCTGACAAGCGGAATGAAGGCGGCGGAAAGGCGGGAAGCCCTTGCTGCGGTAAGCGAGGGAAGAGCCGGTGTAGTTATAGGGACGCATGCCCTGATACAAAAGGATGTGGAATTCAGAGAGCTTGCGCTCGTTATAACTGACGAGCAGCACAGATTCGGCGTAGAGCAGCGCAAAACGCTTACCCGCAAGGGGCGTGCCGTGAATGTATGTGTCATGTCCGCTACGCCTATACCGCGCACCATGGCAGCGACGGTCTTCGGAGACATGGATTTCAGTATAATCAGGTCGCGGCCGAAAGACCGAAAAGCTGTGATAACACGGGTCCTTGACGAAAGCAGCCGGGAGAGAGCCTACGCTGCTGTGAGAGACGAAGTCGCTAAGGGAAATCTTGCATATATTGTCGCTCCGAGCATAGACAGTGAAGACGGCGATATGTCTTCGGTGACAAAGCTATATTCCGAAGTGAGCAGGAGATTCAGCGGCTGCAGCATCGGGCTTTTGCACGGCCGCATGAGCGGAGAAGAAAAAGACGCCGTTATGGCTGATTTCTCAGCCGGCAGATACGAAATACTCGTTTCTACGGTTGTCATAGAGGTCGGAATAGACGTTCCCGGCGCAACAATAATAGTTATAGAAAATTCAGAAAGATTCGGTCTTGCACAGATGCATCAGCTGAGAGGCCGGGTCGGCAGGAATGACAAACAGTCATATTGCTATCTGATCAATTACAGCAAATCGGAGCAGGCCGAGGCCAGGGCAAGGGCAATGGCGGAGATCAGCGACGGATTTGAGATCAGCGAGGCTGACTACGAGCTGCGCGGTCCCGGGGATATTACAGGGACGATGCAGTCGGGCAGATATGATCAGAATATAATCACGCTATGCAGATATACCGATATTCTCGAAGCAGCCATTGAGGACGCGGAGGAAGTGATGCGGGATCCCCGCGGAACCGATATATCATATGCATACGGGCGAATGGCTGCAGCGGATGAACGGGATAATTCCAATGTACTGTAGCGGAAAAAGAGAGGTGTCCGGATGAAGATCACATCAGGTGAATTTAAATACAGGAATATCGAGGTGCCGCGCGGCATCAGACCTACGACAGAAAAGGTGAGAGAAGCAGTTTTCAGCATGATACAGGACTGGCTTCCGGGTGCTGCAGTGCTCGACCTTTTTGCAGGCAGCGGAGCTATGGGACTTGAAGCGCTTTCGCGAGGCGCTGAAAAATGCTGGTTCTGCGAGAGCAGCAGACAGAATTTCCGCGTGATGCTTGCAAATATCGCAAACTGCCGTGCTGACGAAAGATGCATAGTTTATAACTGTGATTTCCACAGCGCACTTTCGAGGATCAAAGAATGCCTCGATATCGTTATCATGGATCCTCCGTATGAGATGACGGATTACTATGATGATGCATTTGAGGGGCTTGAAACGGGCAGCCTTGTTGATGAAGGCAGTATAGTGGTCGCAGAGCATCTCTACGATAATAAATTACCGGAAAGCTACGGCAGATTCAGACGAATCAAAGAAAAAAAGTACGGAACAATAGGTGTAGATGTGTATATTTATGAGTGATTCTTGCTAACATCTTCTGTTTTTGTTAAAATCCATTCTACAGGGGGATTTTTATGGAAAGGAAAGCCCTTTATGCGGGATCTTTTGATCCTGTTACAAACGGACATCTCAGCATTATTGAGAGAGCTGCGCGATTATTCGACAGCCTTACGGTTTCGGTAGTAGTCAATCCGAACAAACAGGGATTTTTTACTCTTCAGGAGAGGATGGAGATCGTAAGAGAGGTGACATCACATATTCCGAATGTCACGGTCGACAGTTTTTCCGGACTGCTCGCGGATTATGTCAACGACAACGGATTCTGCGCTGTAGTGCGCGGACTCAGAACGGCTGCTGATTTTGCCAGTGAGCTTCAGATGGCTCAGGTGAACGCAGGGCTCTACAGAAACGGTACAGAGACCGTGTTTCTGATGACCGAGCCTGAGTATTCTTATATCAGTTCGAGCGTTGTCAAAGAGGTAGCTTCTCTGGGAGGAAGCGTGGATGCACTTGTTCCCGGATATGTGATAGAAAGAATTGATCATAAATTACGGGAGGAAAAGAAACAATGAACGATGACAGCATCAAATTAATGTCTCTTCTTGATGAATTGGAAGAACTCATTACGTCTTCGAGCAAAATGCCTTTTTCCGAAAAAGGTATCATCGATCTTGATGTGGCACAGAAAATACTCGAGGATATCAGACTGAATCTTCCGAGAGATATCCAGCAGGCCAGATGGCTCGGACAGGAAAAAGACAGGATCATAAACGAGGCTAAAAAAGAATATAACAGAATGATCAATGAGGCCAAGGATCAGGTCGAGTATCTTGTCAACAATAATAATGTCTATAAGGATGCTCAGAAGAGAGCTGACGCTGTTCTCAAAGAGGCGGAGAGTCATGCGAATTATATGAAATACAGGTCATATGAATACATTGACCAGCTGCTTTATGATATGCAGACAGATATCGCATCGGTCGGACAGTCATATATCGAGCCGATGACCGAGTATTTCAACCAGATGCTTGTTAATATCAACGCCAGAGTTAATCAGAATCGCCAGGAGATGAAGACGCTCGCAGAGAGAGTTCAGCTTGGAGAAGATCCGGCAAGCGAAGAGATTTCCGGACCTGAAGCAGAGGTGTAGATAATTGACTATATCGGAACCTGACGGGGCCTGCTTTGACGCGGACCCCTTTTTTGGAATACCGGTCTGCTTTGACACGGACCCCTTTTTCGAAATACCGGCCGGTTTTATTGAGTAAACATTTCTTATGTATCTGAGGTCAGAATGAAGATCACCGGGATCACTGCAGAGTACAATCCTCTGCATAACGGACATATTTATCATATGCAGGAAGCACGCCGCATTACAGAATGCGATGCGCTTGTAGTGGCGATGAGCGGTGACTATATGCAGCGCGGAGAGCCGGCTTCGCTCGATAAATGGACAAGAGCGCGCCTTGCTGTTGAAAACAGCGCTGATCTTGTTGTGGAGATCCCTGTTCTTTTCTGCCTTGGAAATGCTTCACAATACGCCGGAGCATCCGTAAATATACTCGAAGCAGCGGGCTGCGATCATATAGCATTCGGAAGCGAATGCGGCGATGCAGGTCTGGTTGACAGGGTCGCTCATATCATCAGCCGTCGCCGGGAAGAGATGGAAGCGGGTATCTCAATACTTACAAAAGCAGGGATCAGCTATCCCGCAGCAAGATCATCGGTATATAAAACAATACGGATGAAGGGAACGGAAAAATATTCCGTCGATGATGAACTGGCTGTTCTCAGCAATCCTAACGATACACTTGCTGTCGAATATTCCCTCGCCATGCATTCTGCGGAACCGGTCGTTATAAAGAGAGAAGGAGCCGGATATAACCAGGGCATGACCGAAGAGACCGAATTCCAGAGCGCTTCCGGCATCCGGGAAATGTTCGCTGCCGGTCTTGACATAACGCCTTACGTTCCGGTCGATACCTTTGACGCGATGCTCAAATCCCATTTCACAGATAATTCCGAATGGTGGACTCTCCTGAGATATGCGATAATGACTGCCTCAGTCAAAGAAATCGAGGACTGCCCGTCCGGAGGCGACGGACTCGGCAATCTTCTCAAAAAGGAAGTCAGGGGAGCGGAATCGATGGATGCATTCATCAAGGCCGTCAAGTCCAGGAAATATACATATACCAGGATCTCCAGACTCTGTATGCAGGTGCTGCTGGGCATCACCAGGCGCAAATATCCGCATAAGAAGCCTCCGTATATAAGAGTCCTGGCCTTTAATGATACCGGCAGGAAGATACTGGCAGGCCTTCGTGAAAAAGAAGATCAACACGGCAGTCTGATGCCTGTGATCACTAATATAAATAAGGAATCTGAAAAACTCGGCCCGGCAGGGCACAGGCTTATGGAGCTGGATGTTTATGCCGCCGACGTTTACAACATAGTAACCGGCAGAGACGCAGCTGCCTGTTCGGATCACCGCATGCGTCCGCAGATCAAGTGAGGGAATATCGATTCAGCAACAAAGATAATTGTAAGCATATGAGCTTAAAAATGAAATTGAATTTTATAAAGTACTTGCAATGATAATTAAAAAGCGTTATCTTATATTTGCGCGCCGGGGTGTGGCTCAGCTTGGTAGAGCGCTTCGTTCGGGACGAAGAGGTCGCGTGTTCAAATCTCGTCACCCCGACCAGATATGCCGCTGATCGAAATGGTCAGCGGTTTTCTTTACGGCAAAAGAATACTGCCGGCGCATACCGGGTATGTGCAGTATACCAAGTTCACCGGCTGACATTGGTCGAAAAAATGCTGAAAAAATGCTGAAAATATTTAAAAAACCGTTGACAATACATGATTAGCTGACTATAATGAATCGGTGCGACGGACAGGATTCCGTTGCGATTAAAAAGTTTATCATTTGAAATTCATATATAAGGAGGTGTCGACAGTGGCAGTACCTTACCGGACTTTCGATCTGTCCTCAGTGCCATGAGCCAAAGCTTCCACACAGAGTATGTCCTAACTGCGGTTACTATGACGGCAGAGACGTAGTAAACGCTGAATAATATTTGGTATTTACCAGGCTAATGATGGAAGGGTGCAAGTCTAACGGCTTGCACTATTTTTTTCATAGAAGGATTTTTGCATCGATCAGTTCGCCGAATGCTGATTATATCTGACGGATTGTATCTGACCCATTTTTTGATATACGGAATTGCTTTGATAATGCCGCGGATTGGAGTATAATTAATTGGTTAAGCTCACGATTTGGAGAATAATTTATGGCAGAAAACACTCAGGGTAAAAGAGGGCCGGGGAGACCGCCCGGCAGTAAGAATAAGTCAAAGGAGAAGCTTCCTGCTGCGCCGCTCACCAATACTGAAAAGATCGAGCAGATGCAGGCGCGTTACGACAGGGACAGACGTAATGTTGACATAATATGGAGCATTACTCTGTTTGCTGCGGGTATTTTCCTCTTCTTCACCGTAGTTATGGATACTACCGGTGCTTTTGGCATGGCTGTTCATGATGTGTGCATGGGCCTTTTCGGACTCATGGCATATGTGCTGCCTTTTCTGATAATTCTTTTTGCTCTTCTTTTGATGCTCGGCAGTTTGCAGCACGCAGGCGGCAGGACGATATTCTTTTCGTTCCTCATATTTATCAATCTCTGCATACTCAATTCATACAGATTTATAAATGAAAAAGATCTGAAATACGGATTCGGCGATATTGCCGACTACTATGTTCATGCCGTCAATGGTCAGGAAGGCGGTACTATAGGCATGGAGATAGGAGTACTGCTTGTCAAATTCTTCGGCAAGCCGGGGCTCCTTATTATCGCTCTGTCGCTTATAGTGATATCTCTCTTCCTTGTGGCCAATACGCCTATATCCAGGTTTTTCGAGCAGTGGAGCAAAAACCGCGAAGCTAAGCGTATCCTGAGAGAAATGGAGCGAGCGGAAGCGGAAAGGGTAAGAAATACAGTTGCTGCCGCGGCTACACCGGGAGCTGACCCCGTAACGGGCATCGTAAAGGAAGCAAGACCGGCCGAACTTATGACAGGGGAACTCATTCCTGAGGAAAGCGAGAAGAAATCATTCTGGAAATCCATACTGAACGGCATCATGAAGACCGATGAGCCTGAACCGGTGCCGCAGATAAGGCATTACATTGATGCCGATCCGGATATTCCGGTGCCTTTCGCTTATGAGCATGAACACGAACAAAGTACAGGAAGAGCTGCGGCTTCCGGTACTGCTGTTTCTGCAGCATCCGCAGGGAAAAGATCTCTTGCTGCTTCTGTTTCCGCGGACGATGTATCCGGGGGACTTGACGAGAGATCTCTTCCCGCGCAAAAGAACAACTCGGTGATGGATGCTCTCAAGCGGGATGCCTTTTTAGGACGCATAGCAAAGAAGTTCACGGGCGGACCGGAAAAGCCTGATTACAATGATAATGACAGCGATGATTACGGATATCCGGGACAAAAATCAAGCGGACTGGCAGGACTCGGTGATCAGAGCCCGCAGAACGGATGGACAGGACTCGGCCCGGCCGATCGTAATAACGCCGCAGTTCATGATAACGGCAGGGGTCTCGGTACAGGACTTGAAGATGCTGCCGATGCAGCAGGCGGTATGTCAGGCCGCGGGATGCCTAAGACTTTCGGTCTGGGAGACCCGGAGGACTACGGACATTCAGGATCATACGGACTGGGCGGAACTGATGCAGCTGCGAAAGCAGTCAGCGCAGGCAAAATAGCCCGTTCAGGCAGTCGTCCAACAGCGGTCGGCAAAAACAGAGTATCAGATGCAGCTGCCAAAGGAGTTGCTGCAGGGACTGCGGCCGTGAAAGCTGCCGCAGATTCAGGCACAGGAAAGAGAGCTGGAGCAGCTCCGGCAAATTTGACGGCCGATACCGAATATATTTCTCAGGACGGCCCGAAGAGAGTGAAAAAAAGCGCTGCAAAGGACCTGCCTCCCGAAACAGACGATGAGATAAAGGCAGAGACTGATGCTCTTGCAGAGAGCTTCAATACTTCTGAGGAGGATACATCTTATGTAACGCCTCCTGTCAGTCTGCTAAAAAAAGGATCAGGCTCGAAGCAGATGGCAAGCGACTATCAGCTCGAACAAAAAGCCGATATGCTCGAACAGACGCTTAACGATTTCGGCGTAGACGCAAAGGTCATGACAGTGACTCAGGGTGCTTCGGTAACGAGATACGAGGTAAAGCCGGCTACTGGAGTCAAGGTCTCGAGTATCACCAAGCTTTCCGATGATATAGCTCTCAATATGAAAGCAAAGAGCATAAGGATAGAGGCTCCGATACCGGGCAAGGCGGCTGTCGGCATAGAAGTCGAAAACGATAAACCTTCGCCGGTGCTGATTCGTGAACTGATAGAATCAGAAGAATTTCTGAGTGCATCCTCAAAAATCACATTCGTTGTGGGCAAGGATATTTCAGGCAATAACATAGTTGCCGATCTGAAGGAAATGCCTCATCTTCTGATCGCAGGTGCTACCGGATCGGGTAAATCAGTCTGTATCAACACTATAATCACCAGCTTTCTGTACAAGGCAAAGCCGTCAGATCTCAAACTGATTATGATAGACCCGAAGGTCGTTGAGCTGGCGAATTACAACGGCATTCCGCATATGCTGACACCGGTGGTGACCGACCCGCGCAAGGCTTCAAGGGCGCTGGCTATTGCCGTTGAGGAAATGGACAAGCGCTATGAGCTTTTTGCGAAGGAAGGCGTCAAGGATCTTGAATCCTATAATGAGCTCATGAGGGCAAACCACGAGTATGCAAACTGCAAGCCTCAGGTCGTCATTATAATTGATGAGCTGGCAGACCTGATGATGGCGGCTCCTTCAGAGGTCGAAAATTCCATATGCCGTCTCGCTCAAAAGGCTAGAGCTGCCGGTATGCATCTGATCGTTGCTACGCAGAGACCTTCGGTAGATGTAGTTACCGGTCTTATAAAGGCCAATATCCCTTCGAGGATAGCTTTCAGCGTAGCCTCGCAATTCGACTCGAGAACAATACTTGATATGGCCGGCGCCGAAAAACTGCTTGGCAAGGGCGATATGCTCTTCTCGCCTGTAGGTTCAAACAAACCTTACAGAGTGCAGGGTCCGTTCATATCAGAGAGTGAATCGGACAAAGTCATCAAATTTGTCAAAAATGAGGGCGGCGCTCCGGAATATGACGAAGAGATCAAGAGCGCCATCGAGAATGCCGATAAGAAGAACGCCGCTGAACCTCAGGATGAGCTGACCGATGACGCCATCGCATTCATCTTCAAATCCAAACAGGCATCCGTATCCATGCTGCAGAGACGTTTTCGCATTGGATATAACAGAGCTGCAAGGATAATCGATGAGATAGAGGAAAAGGGTATTATCGGGCCGTCGGATGGTTCAAGGCCGCGCCAGCTGCTTATGACAGAGGACGAGTATTACGGCACGGGCGATGATGACGATGCTGATGATGCCGGCGGGGAAGCTGAAACAAATGCTTCGGGCATTTCTGCCGGAACGGATACTGCAGCCGGGGCTGCATCAGGGTCTTCAGACGGCGTTCATGTAGATCCGCCTGAAGAAGATGAGGCCATTGAATATAACAAGGAAATGGTCAGAAGTGCCCTGGAATCCTTCCATTCGCTGCCGCCCGGAGTACAGAAAATGATAATGGACGCAGACAGACACGAATAATAAAGGTGTGGAAACAATATGTGTAAAAAGATTTTTATTGATACGCTTGGATGCGCCAAAAATGATTATGATTCGCAGATGCTCGCCGCATCGCTTATTGAAAAAGGCTGCATCGTCACACAGGATGCTGCTGAGGCTGATATCCTGATTGTCAATACCTGCGGCTTCATAGAAGATGCCAAGAGGGAATCCATCGAGCGGATCTTCGAGTATTCCGATGCAAAAGCAAAAGATGTAAAGCTGGTAGTGACGGGATGTCTTTCGGAGAGGTATCATAATGAGCTGGCTGAGGAGATGCCTGAGGTGGATATGTTCTTCGGAGTGAATGACTATGATGATCTTCCGTCGATACTGCTTGGGGAGACTCCGGGAGGGAATTCAAAGGCGGTTTCTGAATCGACCCGCATAAAGGATACGGAGAGGATGTCTGACGGAAGAGGCGGCAGCCGGCTTTCAAGTGACAGAGTCGGAACAGGGCTGGATAATCTGAGATACAGGAAAAGAAAATTCGAGAAGGGGGCTTATTCCGGAGTCCTGAAGATAGCGGAAGGCTGCAATAATGCGTGTTCTTTCTGCGCGATCCCTTCGATACGCGGACCGTTCCGGTCCAAGCGTATCGAAGACTGCATCCGCGAGGCGCAGGATATGGCGGATGCAGGTATCAGGGAACTGATACTGATCGCGCAGGACACATCCCAGTACGGAAAAGATCTGTACGGTGAGATCAGGCTTCCGGAGCTTCTCCATGAGCTTTGCAGGATAGACGGCATTGAATGGATACGTCTGATGTATGTTTACGATAACGGGATTACCGATGAACTCATCAGGACCATCAAAGAGGAGCCTAAGATATGCAATTATATCGATATACCGATACAGCATGTGTCCGATAATGTTTTAAGACTTATGCGCCGCCGTTCTACAGGTGCCTCGATAAAAGAAGCCGTTCAGAGACTGAGGGACGCTATACCTGATATCCATATCAGGACAACTCTGCTTGTCGGATTTCCGGGAGAGACCGAAGAAGATGTTCAGCAGCTTGTCGATTTCATCGACGAAATGAAGATTGACAGGATGGGCGCTTTCGCTTTCTCAGACGAGGAAGGAACGGCTTCATTCGAAATGGACGGCAAGCTCGACGAGGAAACAAAGCAGGAGAGAAGGGACCTCGTCATGCAGCATCAGATGGCGGTCAGCAGCGAGCTGAATGAACGCAAGGTCGGAAAGACATTTGAGATAATGGTCGACGAGATCTGCGGCGAAGGCCTTTACGCCGGCCGCAGCAGATATGATTCGCCTGAGATAGACTGCGCAGTGACATTTACATCTGATGAAGAGCTGCAGCCGGGCGACATCGTAAATGTTCTTATAAAAGAATCTTTTGAATATGATCTGGAAGGAGTAAGAGTGTAATGTGGAGTAAAATGAATCTGCCTAACAAACTGACAATGATAAGAATGGTCGCAGTACCTTTCTTTATCGCCGCTTTCATGCTCGGCGCATATCCGGTATCCCTGGTGCTGTTCTGCGCAGCATCAATCACCGATTTCTTTGACGGCAAGATCGCAAGAGAACGCGGTCTCGTAACGAATTTCGGCAAAATAATGGATCCTCTGGCTGACAAGATCCTCGTATATTCGGCTCTCTGCCTCTTCATCGAGGCCGAGATCATCGACGCATGGATGCTCATACTCATCCTTGCAAGAGAATTTATAGTAGCCGGAATGAGGACTGTATCCGCATCAGAGGGCAAGGTTCTGGCTGCCGGCATGTCCGGTAAGATCAAGACAGTACTGCAGATGTTCGCAGTTATCATATTCCTGCTTGGACTCTCACTGCCTGATTACAGAGTGATCATGACCGTCGGCAATGTCGTATTTATCCTTTCACTTGTTATGACGGTCTATTCAGGATGCGAGTACGTATACAGAAACCGCGAAGTGTTCAGTATGTAGCATTTGGGTATTTGGGTATTTGTCGATCTGCTGCCATAGTCTATCCTATGACTGTGCGCAGCTGAATTCTGGAAAAACGGGGATTATTAAATATGAAAACATCAATCATCGCCGTAGGGACAGAGCTTCTCTTCGGGCAGACAGTTAATACGAACGCCTCATATCTTTCGGACAATCTGAACCATATGGGCTTTGATGTCATGTATCATTTTGTCGTCGGGGATAACCCCGAAAGGCTGAGAGCAAAGATCAGAGAGGCTTTTGCCGATACCGATCTCGTGCTGCTGACAGGCGGCCTCGGTCCGACACAGGATGATCTTACCAAGGAGATAGTCGCTGAGGAAATGGGTGCGGATCTCTATCTCGACGAGAAGGCTCTGGCACATCTTAAATCTTTCTTCGATAAGCACGGCAGGCATATGGCCGAGAACAATCTCAAGCAGGCTTATCTCCCTATAGGATGCACGCCTCTTTACAACGAGTCCGGGACGGCTCCCGGCTTTGCCCTCGAAAAAGACGGCAAGGTCGCTGTATGTTTCCCCGGGCCGCCGCGGGAAATGAAATGGCTGTGGGAGAACGGTGCGCGCAGCTATCTTGAAGGCTTTATGGACAAAAAGATGTACTACCGCGTCATCAGGACCATCGGGATCGGAGAATCTGATCTGGAGATGCTTCTGATGCCTCTTATAGACGGGCAGACGGATCCGACTATCGCTACATATGCCAAGGAAGGCGAGTGTACATTCAGGATAGCCTCACAGAGAGACACGATGGAGGAAGCCGAACAGGCAGTCCGCGAGATGACCGAAAAAGTTACAGATCTTGTCGGAGATTTTATTTACAGCTTTGATGACGAGGAGCTGAACGAGGTCGTCGTGCACAAATTAAAGGAGAAGAATCTGACTGTCGCTTCGGCGGAATCGGCCACAGCAGGCATGTTCGCTTCATGCATCGCCGATGTTCCGGGAGCCTCGGACGTTATGCATTCAGCGTTTGTCACATACAGCAATGAGTCAAAAATAAAGAATGTCGGCGTACCGGCAGAAATCATAGAAAAATACGGAGCGGTAAGTCCGGAAACAGCCGTTGCTATGGCGAAGGGCGCAAGGGATGCAGTCGGTTCGGATATAGGGATTTCCGTGACGGGCTATGCAGGACCTGACGCAGATCCCGGACATGAGGCCGGTGAAGCATATATCGGCTACGCATACGGCAGCGACAGCGGTTTCTGCAGCATAAACACATCGCGGAACATGCGCAACTGGAACAGAGGATATTTCACGCTCAGAATGCTTCGCACAGTATATCTGCTTATAAAATAAGCTGAATATTTCACAAAAAGTGGATAAATTGCAGGATCTCATTCGCAGATCGTTCGACAAACAAGGCGATTTCAAAATATAATATTGACAAGAATATATTCTTACAGTATTATATTAGCGAACAGATGTTCTGAGTAAAGGAGAAATCATGGCAGCATCAAATACAGATAATTCGGCAAAGCAAAAAGCTTTGCAGCAGGCTCTTGACCAGATACAGAAACAGTACGGCAAGGGCGCGATTATGAAACTCGGAGACGCAGGTCCCGTAAATAATGTGGATGTTATTTCGACAGGCTCTGTAAGCCTGGATTTTGCAACAGGGATCGGCGGATATCCTAAGGGAAGGATCATAGAGATCTACGGACCTGAGTCATCAGGTAAAACGACGCTCACGCTCCACGCGATCGCTGAGGCGCAAAAGGATGGCGGACAGGCGGCGTTCATCGACGCTGAGCACGCTCTTGATCCTGTATATGCAAGGAACCTCGGCGTGAATGTGGATGAACTGCTGGTTTCCCAGCCGGATACCGGCGAGCAGGCTCTTGAAATATGCGAAATGCTTGCAAGGAGCGGTGCTGTTGACATCATAGTAATAGACTCTGTAGCTGCACTCGTTCCAAAGGCGGAGATACAGGGCGATATGGGAGATTCACATGTAGGTCTTCAGGCCAGACTTATGTCGCAGGCTCTTCGTAAGATAGCCGGCTCTGTCAACAAGTCCAACACCTGCGTGATCTTCATCAATCAGCTGAGAGAAAAGATCGGCATCATGTTCGGAAATCCGGAGACTACTACCGGCGGACGCGCACTCAAATTCTACGCATCGATGAGACTTGATGTGCGCAAGGTGGATACCATCAAAAAGGGCGATGAGGTGTTCGGAAACAGGACAAGAGTCAAGATAGTAAAGAACAAGGTGGCTCCTCCGTTCCGCAAGGCAGAGTTCGATATCATGTACGGAACGGGAATATCTCTTTCCGGAGACATACTCGACATGGCTTCCGAGCTCGGCATAATCGAGAAGGCCGGCTCATGGTACAGCTATAACAATGAGCGTATAGGACAGGGCAGAGAGAACGTCAAAGCCTTCCTCGAGAACAATCCTGCAGTACTTAACGAAGTCAGGCAAAAACTCATGGATCAGCTTCGCGGCAATGATGAAGCGGCGGAACAGACAGACGACGGACGCATCCGCGTAGACGAGGACGGAGTAGTTATAGAGTAAAAAGCTGCAATTCATCGCAAAGGATACTCATTTGCGGGCGATCCCTGTGACAAAAGCACGGGTACTCGGCAGTTCGAACGCACTGAATCGCAGCAAAAATTTGTTTATTTATATTTTTTCCTTGACACAGTAACTGCGCTGTGGTAGTATCTTACGCGGTTAACCGCTCGGAACAGGTTTTTTAAAGCGGTGCAGACGGCACACACCGGGATTCCGGCGAGTCTGGTTCAAGGAGGAAATTATAACATGTACGCAATTATTAAAACAGGCGGCAAGCAGTACAGAGTTCAGGAGAACGACGAATTCAGAGTAGAAAAGCTTGACGCAAATGTAGGTGACAAGGTAGTTTTCAATGAGGTCGTAGCTGTAGGCGGAGACGAGCTCGTTGTCGGAACACCTCTTGTTGAGGGCTGTGCAGTTGAAGCTGAGGTACTCGAACAGGGTAAAGCTGACAAGGTCATCATCTACAAGTATAAGGCAAAGAAAGATTACAGACGCAAGAACGGCCACAGACAGCCATATACACTTGTAAAGGTTACTGCAATCGGCGAGGGAATCGCACCGGCTGAGAAGGCAGAGCCAAAGGCTGAGGCTCCTGCAGCAGAGGCAGGAAAGGCAAACCTTTCAATGAAAAAGGATGAGCTTCTTGCAATAGCTAAGGAAAAAGGCATCGAGGTTTCCGCAAAGGCAACCAAGGCAGACATCCTGGCAGCAATAGAGGCATAGTAATTCAGAACAGGAGGTAATATCGATGTCAAGTAAAAAGGGAGTAGGTAGTTCCAAGAACGGTAGAGACTCTGAGTCCAAGAGACTTGGACTTAAGGTAGGCGCAGGTGAATATGTAAGCGCAGGCAGCATCCTCATGAGACAGAGAGGAACAAAGTTCCATCCTGGTAACAATGTCGGTATCGGCGGAGACGACACACTCTTCGCAAAGATCGACGGAAACGTTCAGTTCGAGAGATACGACAAGAAGAGAAAGCAGATCAGCGTTTACAGCAAAGAAGCTTAATTACAGAGATCTATTTTCGGCCCCTGCATTGTGTAGGGGCCTTTTTTTAAAACTCAAATCAGCGGTACAGACGGGAACGGTATTTTGCTGTTTCGACGCCTGAACCGCAGCTGATAATCACGGAGAATATTATGTTCGTTGACAGAGCGGAAATAACAATAGTATCAGGAAAAGGCGGGAACGGCGCGGTCACTTTCAGGCGCGATCCGTATGTTCCGGACGGCGGACCGGACGGCGGGGACGGCGGAGACGGCGGCAGCGTTATTTTTGTTGCTGACAGGAATCTCCGGACCCTGATGGATTTCAAGTACAAGAGAAAATATCAGGCGGAAAACGGCCAGAATGGCATGAAGAGAAACCGTTACGGCAAAAAAGGCCAGGATCTGTATATCAAAGTACCTGTAGGCACAATGATAATAGATAAGGAAACAGGTCTTCTGATGAAAGACCTCAGCAGTGACGGCGATAAGGTCGTTGCAGCAAAAGGCGGCAGAGGCGGACGAGGCAATGTCCACTACAAGAGCAGCATAAGACAGGCGCCTAATTTTGCCGAAGCCGGCGGATTCGCAAAGGAAAGAGCGGTCATACTCGAGCTCAAGCTTATCGCCGATGCAGGTCTGCTCGGATTTCCTAATGTAGGCAAATCGACGCTTCTTTCGGTTTCCACTAATTCCAAGCCAAAGATCGCAGGATATCATTTCACGACTATAGATCCGAATCTCGGCGTTGTATATCTGCATGACACAAGCTTCGTACTTGCGGATATAGCAGGCATAATCGAAGGCGCATCGCAGGGCGCCGGCCTCGGTTTCAGGTTCCTCAAGCATATCGAGAGGACAAAGGTACTCATCCATGTCGTGGATGTATCCGGATCAGAGGGCCGAGATCCTATAGACGATTACAAAAAGATCAATGCCGAGCTCGAGAAATTCGATCCGAAGCTGCTCAATAAGCCTCAGATAGTCGCAGCCAATAAGACCGATATCGTATTCGATCAGGAAAAATACGATGAATTCATGAAATTCATGGAGGAGGAAGGCTGCAAGGTCTTCCCGATCAGTGCGGCTACAGGAAAGGGCATCACGGAACTTTTGAATGCGGTTCTCTATGAGATAGAGAACTACGTAGAACCGGATGAAGAACCTATGGCAATGTTCGACTTCGCAGCTGATGACTACGATGAGGATTACAAAAAGATCAGCGGATACAGAGACGAAGACGGAGTTTATGTGCTCGAGGGCAAACAGCTCACCAAGATCTTCAATTCAACCAATTTCACCGATAACGGCTCTATCAGATATCTGTATCATTTCATAGAGAAAAACGGCGGAATCAAGCTGCTCAGGCAGCTCGGACTCAAGGAAGGCGACACAGTCAGGATAAACGATTTCGAATTCGACTATACAGAGGATTGATACGGAAAAATCCATGTCTGTTTGTGCAAAAGGAGGGAGACCTCCTTTTTTTTAACGGAACCTTTTTCCTGCAATATGTGAATGAAATACGGCATTTTTTGAATGCAGTTTTTCGCACAATGTCCGTAAAGTTGGCTAAATGCCGTATTTCATTACTTTTTTGTTGTATTAAATTGAATAATTGTATAAAGGTATTAATTTTTGTTCCAAATAAGACTATATTATACTTAACAGCGTTAGGTAACATTAATCTAAGATCCCGGAAAGGAGGTCCCGGATATGCCGAATAACGCTGTAGAAAGATTCAAGTCTTTTATTGAAGATGTGTTCAGGGATAGAAAGACCTTGATAAAGATCCTGTCGATCGTCCTGATACTGCTCACAGCTCTTGTTTTCAGAATGCATTATTCTGCGGCAGAAAGCACTTCAGTCGACGCCGCGGATACAGAAACAGCTGTTTCCGAAAAAGCGGGTGAAGCAGAGGATTCTCTCGAGGTCAGCGAGGAGATTTTTGTAGATATAGGAGGTGCTGTAGAAAAACCCGGAGTATATGGTGTTGAACCGGAAACCAGACTGTATGAGCTTATAGAGATGGCCGGAGGTCTCAGGGATGATGCTGATACCAACTCAGTTAATCAGGCGGCTTTTGTAGAAGACGGGCAGAAGATAATAATACCTGTCCGCAGCGAATCGCAGGAAACAGCGGAGAACGGAAGTATCCCTGATAATTCCGTATCATCCGTAAGCGATACTGCCGGCAACTCTTCCGGTTTTGTCAATATCAATACTGCCGGGAAGGAGGAACTCATGACTCTGAACGGAATAGGAGATGTTCTGGCGGATCGTATTATCGAATACAGAAAATCCAGTATTTTCAAAAAAAAGGAAGATATCATGTCTGTAAACGGGATTGGGGCTTCCAAATTCGATAAGATCAAGGATCAGATCATTATTTAAGGAGGTGGTAGGGGTGTCATCGAACAAAAAAGCGATCTACACCAACGAACTGCTGAACGATCTCCTGCGACAGATGAATGAGCTGAACAACAGTATAAGCACTGCGTCCAGGCGCAATAAATACGTGTACAACCGCGCCTCATATCTGTTTTGCCGTAATCCCCGCGACCGTATTTCCAAAGAAGAATACAGGCAGTATGTAGCTTTCAGCACTGCTGTTACCGAAATACTGCACGATTACGGAATCGATCCGGGGCTGAGCGGGTACACATATATTGAGGATGCGGTAATGATTATTCTCGACCTCAATACATTCGATCTCAGACTGAATAATGATGTATATCCCTACATAGCACAGAAACACAGACTTGGAAATATCGACATAGTGGAACACAATATCAGAAATGCCATCAAGGGCGCGTATATGAGAAACAAAGATGAGCCGGGCTCCAATCAGATGTTCGTATTTGAAAAGAACCCCGGCAACAAGAAATTTCTTTTTCACATAACCGAACTCGTATATCTGAAAATGTGCAACACACTTAATTCTCAGGCAGGTTGATTTAGCTCTGCCTTCGTGATAGCATTCAGTAACAGCTGTGATGCCGTGTGTGATTATTCACAGAAAGCTCTCTCAAATAGCCGGTGGTAACGGTATGTATTATCAGCTGTCACTTATTAACGGAGGTATCTGAATGGACAGTAAAATGATCGGCAGGATCAACGAGCTCGCCCGCAAAGCAAAGACTGAAGGGCTGAGCGAAGAGGAAAAAGAAGAGCAGGCAATGCTCAGGTCTGAGTATATAGCCGCAATCAAAGCTGACCTGAGAGCTACTCTCGAGTCGATCGAGATAGTTGACGAACAGAATTCCTGAATTTATGCCATATATGTAAAGAAAAATAGTGTTTTTCGCATCATTTCTCGGATCATATATGGTATAATATTTGGAGTTTTGAAAATCAAGGAGACTATTCATGAAAAATCTTGGGGTAAATGAAGTAAGAGATATGTTCAGGGATTTCTTTGTGAGCAAGGGCCACTATGCAGGCGGCAGCGCTTCACTGATCCCGCGCAATGACAAGAGCCTTATGATAATCAATTCAGGTATGGCTCCGCTGAAACCGTATTTCGCAGGTGTAGAGACTCCTCCGTGCAAGAGGATGACTACATGCCAGAAATGCATAAGAACCAACGACATAGAGAATGTCGGCAAAACTGCACGTCACGGTACATTCTTTGAAATGCTCGGTAACTTCAGTTTCGGCGATTATTTTAAAAATGAATCTCTTCACTGGGGCTGGGAATTCGTTACAGAATGGCTCGAGATGCCGAAGGACAAACTCTGGGCCACAATTTATGAAAATGATGAAGAGGCACACGATATCTGGAGAGAGATCGGAATGCCTGAGGAAAAGATCGTACGCCTCGGCAAGGACGACAATTTCTGGGAAATCGGGCTTGGTCCGTGCGGACCGTGCTCGGAGATCTATTTCGACAGAGGTCCTGAATGGGGATGCGGCAAGCCTGACTGCAAGCCGGGATGTGACTGCGACAGATATATGGAATTCTGGAACCACGTATTCACACAGTTCTCAAAGGAAGAGGACGGTTCTTATTCTGATCTCGCACATCCTAACATCGATACAGGCATGGGTCTTGAGAGACTTGCATGCATTCTGCAGGGCGTGAACTCTATCTTCGATGTCGATACAGTCAAATTCATACGCGATTCCATCACAGAAATGGCCGGCGTTGAATATGAAGGCGGTACGAGCAAAGTCGATATCAGCGTAAGAATCGTTACGGATCATCTGAGATCCATGACATTTATGATCGCTGACGGCATACTTCCGGGCAACGAAGGCAGAGGTTATATACTCAAGAGGATAATCAGAAGAGCTGCAAGGCACTGCAAGCTGCTCGGCATCACTGAGGAGAATCCTCTTTCCAGACTTGCTGAGAGTGTAATCACCACATCCGGAGGAGCTTATCCTGAACTGGTTGAAAAACATGACTACATCATAAAGATGATCAGGAATGAAGAGAGCAACTTTGCAAAGACTCTCGACAGAGGTATGGAGATCCTTGACGGATACATGGCTGAAATGGATGAAAAGGGCGAGACCGTTCTGGCGGGAGAACTTACATTCAAGCTTTACGATACATACGGGTTCCCTCTGGAGGTTACTCAGGAGATACTCGAAGAGAAAGGCAAGAGCGCCGATGTTGATGGCTTCAATGATAATATGGCTCGTCAGAAGGAGCTTGCAAGGGCAAACCAGAGAGATACAGAAGAGGATGCGTGGAGAGATGCCGGCGAATACAGCGATCTGCCGCACACCAATTTCCTCGGATACACTGCTGAGTCAGCTGTTTCAAAGATCATGTATGTCGGCAATTACGACAGCACACGCAAGTATGTCATCACTGAGGAGACTCCGTTCTACGCAACCAGCGGCGGACAGGTCTTTGATACAGGTGTTATCAGACGAGGCAGCGATGAACTCAGAGTTGTCGATACCGTGAAGGATAACGGCATTTATCTGCACGTAATCCATCCGGATGATTCCGGTCTTGCTGATCAGATGAATGAAGGAGACGAAGTAAGCCTCTGTATCGATGCTGTCAGAAGACACAGGATAGCAAGGGGACACTCGGCAACACATCTGCTGCAGCAGGCTCTCAGAGACGTACTCGGAGACCATGTAATGCAGGCCGGTTCATATGTTGACGACCATTATCTGAGATTCGACTTCAACCATTTCCAGGCTGTCACTGCCGAAGAGATAGAAAAGATCGAGGATATAGTCAATGAGAAGATAGATGAGTTCCTGCCTATAAAGATGGAAGAGATGCCTATAGAAGAGGCTAAAAAGCTCGGGGCAATGGCTCTGTTCGGCGAGAAATACGGCGATATCGTAAGAGTAGTCAGCATGGGCGATTACAGCGTGGAATTCTGCGGCGGTACTCATATCGACAATACAGGAAAAGTCGGCGGATTCAAGATCATAAGTGAAGGCGGAATCGCTTCGGGTGTAAGACGTATAGAGGCTATAACCGGATCTAATGTCATCAAATATCTTGCTGATAAACAGAATACGATCAGTTCAGTAGCTTCATCACTCAAATCAAGCGAATCAGATCTGACGCGCAAGGCTGCTCAGATTATGTCTGATATGAAGGAGCTTGAAAATACCATAAAATCTCTTAAGAGTGATGAGATAAGCGGTGCTCTTGGTGATATAATAGGTTCAGCTAAGGATGTCGGCGGTGTACGTCTTATCACTCGCAGATTTGACGATACAGAGATTGATCAGCTGAGAAATATTTCCGACGCTGTAAAGGCAGATAACGATAATATCGTTATGGTATTCGCATCGGTAAACGGCGGCAAAGTAACATTTATCGTATCTGTGACAGAAGATCTTGTAGGCAAGGGATATCACGCAGGCAAACTTATCAAGGAGATCGCAGCTGCTGCAGGCGGCGGAGGCGGCGGCAAGGCCAATATGGCTCAGGCAGGTGCAAAGGATCCGTCTAAGGTTGATGCGGCATTCGCAAAAGCTGAGGAACTGTTATCTTAATAGAACCACAGGGGAGGCTGATATCATGAGTAGCAAAAATACTATAATGTTTGAAGGATTTAAGGACAGTCAGATGGATAAAAAAGAAGCTCTTGTGGAGATTTACACAGCTCTCACCGAGCGCGGCTACAATGCCGTAGACCAGATAGTCGGTTATCTGACTTCAGGAGATCCTTCATATATAACAAGCCATAATAACGCAAGAAATCTTATCCTTAAGATCGACAGAGATGAGCTCCTCGAGGAGATTCTTATCAATTATCTCGGTATTGCAAAGTAATCTGATGGATACAAGAGGAAGGATACTCGGTCTTGACGTAGGAGATAAAACAATAGGGGTCGCTGTAAGCGACCCTCTTTGTATTATCGCTACGGGAGTTACTACGATCGAGAGAGTCGGGATACGCAAGGACTGCGGCAAGGTGATAGATTATATACGCGAATACGGATGCAGCACTGTTGTCATCGGACTGCCGCTCAACCTGGATGACTCCGATTCAGTACAGACGCAAAAAGTCAGGGATTTTCGCGTAATGCTCGAAAACAAGATGCGCAGTCTCGGTCCGCTGTCACGTGTGCGTGTTGAATGGCAGGATGAAAGGTATTCCACCGAAGAAGCAGAGGAAGTCCTCATAGAGGCGAATATGAGCCGTGAAGACCGCAAAAAGATCATAGACAGACAGGCTGCTATAGTAATATTACAGCGCTATCTTGACAGAGTGTCCGCAGAATCGTGAGGAGTTGTGATTTTTTTGCCGCACATAAAGAAATATTTATTTAATTTCTTCTCAATATGCTGCATAATAGTAGTTGCAGGCAATTGTGTATTTGCATACGTTATTGATCTGACTTGCAGGCTACACAATAACTTCAAAAAACGCTTATATGGATTTTACACTCATAGTGTTTAATCAATGTAATGATGTTGTCATTCAAAACTTTACTGTAAACCCTGATAAATAAAGGAATACTGATATGAAAAAAACTATTACTATCCTTTTGATGCTAATCCTTGTCATAACATCGGCTGCATTCGCTGTCACAGCTGCAAATGTGGACCGAAGTTCGGACAGAAGTCATGATGAGAGATTCTTTGATGATCTTATAGTGGATGGTGTAGATGTTTCTATCTATCAGGGTGCAGATACTGACTGGAGAGCGGCAAAACTGTCAGGCATCGATTTTGCTGTTATGAGAGTGACTCTTACAAGAAATATTTCCGGCAATCTTGAGACTGACAGTGCTTTTGAAAATCAGTATAATAACGCGAAAGAAGCAGGGCTCATGTGCGGAGCATATGTGTTCTCACAGGCTGCCAATGCCGAGGAGGGCGTAAAAGAGGCGGAATTTGCGGCAGCACGTCTGCAGGAGCTGGGCATAGGACCGGATGATCTCATGCTTCCTGTATATATGGACTATGAATTCCTTAACAAAAACGGAAGCAGGCTCAAAAATCTGACTCAGGAGAATGCAATTGCAGCAGCGCAGGCATTCTGTGAAACAATTCAGTCCTACGGGTATGACGCCGGTATATATGCCAATTCGTCTTTTTTCAGCGGTTATCTGAATGAGGGACAGGATTTCTCAGATGATATTGATCTCTGGATAGCTCAGTACAGCAGTGAGATCAATTCTGAATGCCAGTATTCAAAGTGGCAGTACAGCAGTACTGCAAGCGTACCTGATGATGAGGCCGGTTCCAATGTGTTCAACAAGGTCGACATAAATTACTGGTACATCGACAGGGAGATGGGCGATTCGGCTATCAGCATCAGCGGAAGCACTAATATTGAATACAGCGGCGATGCAGTTCTGCCTGAGCTGACTCTTCATGACGGTGCCGAGCAGATGGAAGAGGGCGTCGATTATATTGTCGGAGGTATCAATAATATCGAATCCGGCACAGATGCCTATGCTTATATCAAGGGAATAGGAGATTATAAAGGTTATGCTCTTGTACCTGTCAGCATCAGTGAGTCGTCTTTTGAAAGCATCAATCTGCCTTCAAAGGTTATAAGCAGTACAAACTATGACGATACAGGCTACAAGATCTACTCCGATTCCGGAAGGACTTCCATAGGAACTGTTCCTGAGGGAATATCTGCGAAGGAACTTCTTGCGGATATCTATCTGTCCAACGACGATTACCACACGGAGCTCCTTGATTCCTCCGGTGAAATCAAGGATAAGGATGACACAGTCAGCTTCAGTGATATGATCGGCGTCTATAACGATGATGATACACTTATCGGAACTATAGATATCGAGACTGAAACCGAAAAAGGTATCAATCATATCAGTCACAGATAGGAGATACTGACCTGCACTGTAATCTGAAGTAATATCAGCCTCTGCATCAGCAGAGGCTTTTTGCTGATTAATATTGCCGATGAATTGTAATGTAAATCGTGTTACAATCTGCATAAGGAGTTATGCGGGACAGGAGGTTAATTACGAAAAACATCAGTAAGTACATTTTTAAATCTCGATCGATCATAAGATCATTTAAGCTTTTTATTCTGCCGATATGTATTATGCTTTTTATACCGGTTCTGACTGCATGCTCTGTGATCGGTTCCGGCTTATCTGCGAGGGTCCCGGTTCGTTCCGGTATTTCGCAGTCGTCTTTTGCGTATAAATACTATCGCAGCAGCAACGAATTCAGAAATGAATTCAAAGACAAGATGGGTGATGCGTATGAGATAATGCGCGACTATATAGATGATGATCGGACTATACCTATCCCCGGGATATTAGAGACATATGTCAAAAAGAACAGCAAGTACCGTGTACAGTTCAATTATGTGCCGCAGGGCCTCTGCAGAGCCGGACAGTATTTTCTGGTAACTGCATATGACGGCAACAAAGAAAACAATTCTGTAGTATATGTCATAGATAAAGACAGAAACAAAGTAGTTTCCACTCTTACTCTTCCTAACAGATATCACGCAGGCGGGATCACATTTGACGGTGAGCGCATATGGCTGACCGGAGATACATCGGATAAATACGAAGGGAAGCCTTTTGTGCAGTATATCGAATATCCGGTTTTTGAAGAAATGATATTAAAGCCGCTTCACAAGGTCTCGCGTGACGAGATTTCCGACAGGGTTTATATCAAGAACAAACCGTCTTTCCTGGAATACAGCAACGGCATGCTGTGGGTAGGCACCTATGTAGCGAGCAGGAATACGGAGCGGGGGTACATCAACGGCTATCCTATCAGAAACGATAACGGTAAAGTCAAGCTTGATCTGATGCTGTACCGGGTGATAAACGGTATCGATTCAAGTGCACAGGGCGCAGCTATATTCGGCAATTATCTGTATGTTTCGAGCTCGTATATGGGCTGGCTGTCCAGAGCCAATACTTCATTTGTGACTATGTATGATATAGGAGAAGTTGTCAGGGACAAGACACAGATAAATGTCAGCGGGAAGGAATTCCGGAGGATAGAAGTGCCTAAGATGAACGAAGAGATAACGGTGGATCAGGGCATTCTTTATATCAATTTTGAGTCAGCATATGACGGCTGGCCTGCTCCGGTAATACGAACAGACCGTATAATGGCTGTAAAACGGAATCTGTGGAGGTAATTATGAAAAAGCGTATCATCGTAATAACGCTTGCGGTCGCTGCAGTTTTTGCAGCTGCTTTGCTGATCAATACAAACTTGTCTCATGATCCCAATTATATGATAAAGCACAGCGCCGTAAGGCTGACTGAGGGAAAAGGGCAGAATGTCACATATGACTGCGGACATTTTATCTTCCTTGCCGATCAGAGGCTGCCGGTATTCGTGTTCATACCTTCTGAGGATGGTGAATATGTCTTCGATATAACAGATATCAGTACTGAAACAGATGATGTACTGATAATGAGCGTTGTCGACAGGAAATTCTCTGATCTGATCACGGCGAATAATTTTTCAGATGAGGAGGGCAGCGTTTCTAACAGCATCAGCGACAAGACATTTCTGCAGAAAAACCACAAGTATTATATATTTACCGATGCATCGTCAAACAGCGGCAGGATACATAAGGGATCATTCAGGATAAATGTGAACAGATCTGCAGAGGATATCCGGCCGGCCGAGATCACGACGGAGGAGAAGGTAAGGCTCAGGATCAGGACAGGAGAGCAGGAGAGCGTATTATTCGTTCCGGAAGAGTCGGGATACTACAGATTCAATACATCGATAGTTTCTAAGAACGCTTCTACCGGATTCTCATCAGTCACTGATGTAACTTCGGCTGACGGAGATCAGACCATCTCCGTTACTGACGGTATATGCTTCCTTGAAGCGGGAACCGAGTATTATGTTCAGGTAAGCATCGATGAGATAAGAGGGAATTCGGCGAAGGTAGATGTAAAATGCCGCAGGATCGAAGCTTCTTACTTCGATGAAGACGGTATCACTGAGCTTGACCATCCTGCAATGATAGATTATACGGCAGATTCATCAGGACTTATACTGTTCCGTTCAGAATCTGACGGAAATCCGAAGGTCGCAGTATATGACAGCGAGGGAATGCCTCTCAGATCTGATGATGATTCAGGAGAAGATTTCGGCGGGAGCAGCAAGGATTTTGCAGTGGTGATAGACGCCGAAAAAGGACAGACTTATCATATATTTGTATACGGAAAATTCAAAAAGTGCACAGTGTTCGTTTCTCCGTATACAGATGACCCGGTTGAGGATGAATCGAGTGAGTGAAGCTGAATTGTAACCTTTCTCGCCATGATACTAAAGAATTTGTTAAATTTATATCGACATGATGCGGCTGACTCTGTATAATAATAGCGGTGCGGCACAGATGCCGCAGATGTTTACTCAGTATATTGATTAATAAAGGAGTTATAATGAAGGAATATAAGTATACAGAACCGGATTTCACACAGGAACTTTTTGTTAACGCAGCTGATGCAGTATTTGAACGTGCTCCGTTTGACGGAGTAGCACCGGAGAATTTCCATGCTATGAGCATTTTCCCTGAATATTTCAAGGTCAACGGAGAATGGCTGATGGCAAAGGAAAGCAGGATGGACTGTGTACCTGTTCTGGTAGACGGAGAGATAAAGGTTGTTGAGTTCAGAAATCTTAAGAAGAACGATCTCGTAGCAGTCGGCAGAACAGAAAACTGCGAAGATGGTATTTATGTATATCCGTACGGCTTCACAGGCGGAGAGGCTGAAGATAAGGATGTGTTCGCATTCAGAACATCAAGATCCAGAGAGACCGCTTTTTCTGTTGATTACGACGAGCTTTACGAAAAGCTCAGATATGAGAAGGAGCACGGAAAGATCGTATGGGTCATGGGACCGGCGTTTTCATTCGACCACGATGCCCGCAGGGCATTTATGGGTATCATAAATGAGGGCTATGTTCATGCGCTGCTCGCAGGAAATGCGCTTGCTACTCACGATCTGGAGGGCGCATATCTGAATACTGCTCTCGGTCAGAACATTTACACACAGGAGAGCGTCCATAACGGTCACTACAACCACCTTGAGACTATCAACCGCGTCAGATACCACGGCAGCATCAAGAATTTCCTCAGAGATGAAAAGCTGACTGACGGCATCATGTATACCTGTGAGAAAAATAATATTCCATATGTTCTGGGCGGTTCAATTCGTGACGACGGACCTCTGCCTGAGGTTTTCGGAGATGTTTATCAGGCTCAGGACAGAATGAGAGCTGAGGTAAGAAGCGCTACTACAGTTATCTGCATGGCTACAATGCTCCATTCTATCGCTGTCGGCAATATGACTCCGTCCTACAGAGTTCTCAAGGACGGCACCGTAAGACCTGTAAATTTCTACTGCGTCGACATTGCAGAGTTCACTGTCAACAAGCTCGCTGACAGAGGAAGCCTCAGTGCAAAGGGCATAATCACCAATGTACAGGACTTCATCGTAAATCTCAGCAAGGCTCTCGGTGCATGGGATCACGCAGACGACCACAAGGGCGAAGTGCTCTAGGAACAGTAACGTTTTGGATAAAAAATTGGATTTTTATTGTGGATTTTTATTGTACATATATAGTATAATATCTGCGTTGATTATCAGCTCAGGGATAATCGGGGAAATTATTATAAAAGGAGATTTTTATGGTTATTATCAAATGGACTAATAAATTCAGTAATGAGACAGGATATGTAGAATCCGTATCCACAAAGGGCAAATGCTTTGTTAACACATTCGAAGCAAAGGATGCAAAGCAGTATACCGAAAGAGGAGCTAAGGGTATGCTGAAGAAGCTAGAGGATTTCGGCGAAACCGAGAACAACGATTTTGAATTAGTTGAGATATAACAGACAAAACAGAAGGAGTCGCGTTTCATGCGGCTCCTTGTTTTTGTGTCCGATCGATTTTGTTAAACGGGTAGTTTTATTCGGTCGTCTTTTTATCAAATTCTTCTGCACCATCCTTGATATCGAAGAAAGAATAATCTTTCATCTTTTTTGCTTCGGATGGTCTGAATCCCAGTTCTTTGAAGCATGGTCCGCAGATTGCCGAGCCGTCTTTAAACTCGATATGGCCGCGCGTAGATGTAGTTAATCCGCAATTGAGACATTTTGCCATTGATCCACCTCCATCTCATTAAAAATATGAATAGTACACTATAAGTATACGCAAATCCGAAATAATATACAATATAGGAGATGATATAACTATTCATTTATACCCGGAAAATGTATAATCATATATAAGCTAAAGTATCAGGCAGCGGGGGAATTTCAATAATGAAAAGGAAAGCAAATCAACTGGCGGTTCTTATAATATCGGTATGTTTACTGCTTCCGGGAAGCGCTGTTTATGCAGGCGGAAAGTCCGGAGGGACATATCATTTCAGCAGAAATAAGTCTGCTGTTAAGCAGCTTAATGATCTGTTCACAACTATCGATATCATGGACGCCACTATCAAAGATCTTACTAAAGAGATGGAGGCAGGCAATGTTACAAGCGTTCAGCTTACGCAGATGTACATTGACAGGATCAATGCATATGACAGCAGGCTTAAGCTGAATTCCATAATCAGCATATGTCCTGATGCTATTGCTCAGGCAAAGAAGCTCGACAAAGAGCGTGCGAAGGGAAAAGTGAGGGGGCCTCTTCACGGTATCCCTGTAATAGTCAAGGATAATATTGATGTCAAAGGATCTGCTACATCTGGCGGATCACTTGCTCTTGCGCACATGGTCGTAAGCAGAGACGCATACGCTGTAAAGAAACTCAAAGCTGCGGGTGCAGTTATCATCGCTAAGGCAAACCTTTCCGAGTTCGCTTCAAGCGCCATAGATTCAAAATCTCTTCTCGGAGGTGTGGTGCATAACGCTTATGATACTTCGAGAGTTCCGGCAGGTTCTTCCGGAGGTACGGGTGTTGCGATAACATCCAATTTTGCCGCAGCCGGACTCGGAACCGATACAGGAGGCTCTATCAGGAATCCTTCTTCGTACTGCAATCTTTACGGGATGCGTCCGTCCAAGGGTCTGACTTCTGTAAGCGGAGTTATACCTCTGGCGGCTTCGAGAGATACCGTAGGTCCAATGACTAGAACTGCAGAAGATATGGCTCAGATTCTTGAGGTAATCGCAGGAACAGATGCAAATGATGATTTCACTCAAGAAGCTGACGCTGATGCGCTGCTCGGTTCCGGTTATATGCGAAGCCTTTCTTCAAAGGGACTGAAGGGAAAACGTATAGGATATCTAAAATCATCATTTGAATTTTCGGCATCTGATGAAAATGAGACTACCTATAAAATTCCGGAAGACAGGATAGATGCAATGGTAAAGAGAACAAGAGCGGATCTCAGAAAAGCAGGCGCCGAGTTCGTGGATATGTCTTCATATATTAATGACGATGACGTCTACAGTATGTATGAAGTCTCTGATGAATATACAGCGGAATATGATCTCAACAAATACCTCTATGAGAAGGGGGATGAGGCTCCGTATAAAACCCTTAAGGCTCTTTATAAGAGCGGCAGTGTAGGGATATATCATACTAATCTGCCGGTATCCGAAGATCAGTTAGAGTTTATGGCAGACAGTTTTGAGGAGACCGTTGATCCTTATGATACGGAGATAAACGGGTATATGAGATTAATGTCATGGCCGAAAGTTCTCGAATACAGACAGGAGATAACAAAACTGATGGAGGAGCATAATATAGACGCTATAATGTATATCGCGACATTTGGTGTTGCTCCGACAGCTAAGAATTTACTTGAAGAACTGGATATAAATAATGCAGGCTGGTTATACGGCTTTACATTCGGTCCTGCTCTCGGCATGCCGGAAGTCGTCATTCCTATGGGATTCAGCGATGCGGACGACAGTGTTTCTGCAGAACTCCCGCTCGGAATGCGTCTTGTCGGAAAATTCGGAGATGAAAAAACTCTGATGGAAATGGCGTATGCATACGAGAAACAGGCCGGAGCTTCGATACGCAGGATGCCGGCAAATTCTCCGGCACTCAAGGATGCTAAGCTTGAAGCCTATCTCGAATCACTTATGGATGCTGTATATTCCATAAATTACAGCCGTTACAAACGCAAGCCGACGGGAAAGATCCAGCTTATGAAACAGGCTTATGCAAAAGCAGCAAAGGTCGATACCTCCGATCCTTATGCAACGTACAAGGCTGCGAAAAAGCTCGCAAAATCGTATGACAGTGTTATAAAGGCACTCAAAAAATCCGGACTTAAGAAAAGATAAGATTCAGCCGGGTTGTTGACGGAGCTGACCATCCAAGAGAGGGATCGGATTTCTTTGCTGAATCCAGAGAGCGTGCACGCAAAGTGCTCTATCCGGACGATCTGAGCCGTTTCCTCGATGTGCTGACAAAAGAAAACGTTATGGAGGAAATCAAACGTCACGGCATTTTCTCACTCAGTTATCGGCTCATGGTGAATGACACGCCGCGATATATGCAGATGCGCGCAGCCATAGTAGATGAGAAGGAAGGGTAATATGGATATGGGTATTGTGTTTCAGATCGTCAGCATCATCCTGATTATCGGAGCGGTGCTCTTTTTCCTTAAACAGACTTCAAGGAATACATTATTAACAAAAGCTCAGAAAGCACTGGCTGTTTTCCAGATCGTTCTATGCGGATGCTATTTTGCACTATGCATTTCCGATATACTGGATTTCAGGGTCGGTTTCTCGCCTGTACGCTTTTTTCTGAATATATTCTATGCTCTGGCGTTTCTTTCAATTACAGCATTCGGCCTGTCGGATCTGCACCGAAAAACGCAAAAGCATATTCAGATGATCGTCTGCTTTTGCGCTGCATTGATCGCAGCGCAGTGCTTTGTTTTTCCATATGATGCGCCAAATGAGATCATGCGCATATGCGAGGCAGCAGAAGGGATAGCTGTTTTCACCATGCTCATTATTCTTGTGAACAGGATCAATGATAGTAAGTATGGCCAGAGAGCTTTGATTGTTATCGTTATCATGGAACTGGCAGTTGCCGTGATCAATACCGTTTATCCTATGGCCTCCATCACAGAGGACATCCAGATTATCGATATCCCGATGAATTATGCGGCGCTTTATATGAGACCTGTTATCTTTTCTTCGCTGGCGCTGATTCACCGCATATGGCTTGACTTATATTTCAGCTCCACTGGCCAAGCATCGTCCGCATCCACTCAGCAACATCCATCCCATAAGCAGTGTTGAGATGCGCCGGGTCAAATACACGATCCACGCTGCCCTGTGCCAGTACATGCTTATCATAGAGAAGCAGCGCCTGTGTGCCGTAAGCCCGGGCAAGGCTGAGATCGTGTACCACCTCCGCCTCATATACCGAATTCCTTTCTGTTTGAATTAACTGCAGAATAACCCATTCAGTTCGAAAAATCAACTTAATATACATTGCTCAATTATAGTATAATAAAGACACGTTTTGTATACAGAGTATGTAACAAGGAGCAAGCTATGAGAATCAAACATCTATTCATTACCGCTGTTATTTCGGCAGCGATGGTCTTTTCCGGATTTGCACCGCTTTCATCAACGCCTGAAGCAAGCATGCCTGCCGATATCGATACCGGCATCAGCAGCGTTTATGCTTCGACCGGTCAGGTGAATTGCAAAAGCATGTATAAAGCCATCAACAAGTTCCGCACCAAGAAAAAAGTGTGGCAATGGAAGAAAGGCAGCAAAAAGAAAAAGTATTTCAATACAAAGAAGAGCAATAAACTGAAAGCTCTCAAGAGGGACAAGTCTCTGGAGGAAACAGCAAAGAAGAGAGCAAAGGAGCTTGCAAAGTGTTATGATCATGTAAGACCGAACGGGAAAGATTGTTTCAGTATCTATCCTAAGAAATTCAGATATCTCGGAGAAAACATCGCCTGCGGACAGCAAAGCGTTTCCGAGGTGATGGAGGACTGGATAGAGGAAGACGAGACATATTATGGTCAGGGTCACAGGCGTAACATGCTGTACAAGCACTTCAAAAAAGTCGGAGTGGCATGCTATGAATATAAAGGATATAAATACTGGGTGCAGTGCTTCGGAGGCTAAGGGAGAAAAGAAATGAGC
This sequence comes from uncultured Eubacteriales bacterium, assembly GCA_902774265.1. GTDB lineage: Bacteria > Bacillota > Clostridia > Peptostreptococcales > Anaerovoracaceae > Crickella. Next base: position 11,891 of record CACYHR010000018.1, on the reverse strand, counting down.
AGAAGAATACAAAGAACCATATCGGTCTTAATAACCGTGTGTTTGATGATGTGCGTTATATTTATGACCGTTTCGGATAACACATATGCCGCATCAAAGATCCATCTCAGGAAGAGCAGCGTCAGTATATACCTCGGTAAAACCTATCAGCAGAAGCTGATCGATAAAAAAGGCAAAACGATCAGCGCTTCTAAAGTGACATGGGCAACACAGGATCCCGAGGTTGCCGTCATCACAAGCAAAGGAAAGATCACAGCGATCAGCCGCGGTACTGCTAAGATGACAGCAAAGTATAAGGGTAAGACGTACAAATTCTCAGTCAAAGTCAAAGCTTCGGTCTGGGGAAGTCCACACGATCTGTATCTTAAGGTCGGTGAAACAGCACAGTTTGAGATATTCGGACGCTATACCTGCATCATGTACAGCAGTCTGGATGAATATTTAGACTACGAAGAAGTCATCAGTGATTACGATCACTATGTAATTGAAGCGATCGGCCTTAGAGAAGGATGTGAAAAAATCAACGTAAAGGATAAAAACAGTGAGGATATTATCAGGGTCTTTGCTAATGATCCATCTCTTTCCAATACATCTGTAAATTTTGAGCTTCCTTCCGTAACTGTTGAGCTTGGTAAGACCGTCGATGTTAAATGCTTCAACGATAAAGGCTGTCTCATGAGATGGGAATCAGACAACAATAACATCCTGTATGCATGGGAATTCCGCAAAGCTGATAACTGCGACGTTCTGAGGATCACCGGCGGCAAACTCGGTACCTCTGTCATTACAGTGTATGATCTGGATGATCCGAGCGTTACAGCGACACTGGATGTAACAGTCGTGAAATAGCTCAGGGATAAGCGCAGTCGGAAACAGTGTAAGAGTATAGTGTGAAGGGATGATAGAATAATTCATAATATGGATATACGAACAGCGACAATTGAAGATCTGTCAGCGATATCAGCTATTGAAGACGAGTGTTTTTCTGCAGAGAACGCCGTTTCCGCAGAAGTACTGGAGAAACGACTAAGATGTTTCGGCGATCATTTCTGGATCATGTCAGACGGCGGCAGAGTCGTCGGTTTTGTTGATGGTTTTGTGACTGATGAGCCGGATATTACAGATGATATGTACGAGATACCGGAACTCCACAACGAGTCGGGACGCTGGCAGATGTTGTTCGGCGTGGCCACCAGTCCCGAATACCGCGGACGTGGTATTGCATCAGAGCTGATCCGGCGCGTAATAGAAGACTCGAAGGCGCAGGGACGTGCAGGACTCGTTCTTGCCTGCAAGGATGAGCTTGTCGATTTTTATGCGCGCTTCGGATTCGTTAACGAAGGCATAAGCAACAAAACATATCACGGCGGATCTGAATGGAATCAGATGCGTATGTGCCTGAATACCGATAATTCTGTGTTTGGTAGGAAATAATATGAAAACAATCCGTGTTGTTGCAGCAATAATTGTAAAAGGCGGAAATATCTTCGCAACCCATGTAGAGCTGGCAAAGGGCAGTGCAGAGAAATACACCGAACTGAAGAAAAAGGCAAGAGAATGAACCACTCATACACATCATCAGAGCCTGCTCCGGTACAGGAACAAGCTCTGGTTTTTTATGGAAGTGACTATGGAGCCATACGGTATTAATTGAAGTATTGTTTACAGGAGGATCATAATGCGTATGTATGTTTTGTATTATTCTGAATGCGCTTGATGTAGGATGGAATCGGTTCCATTCTACCGGAATGTTCATCATAGCTTATTAAACTAATTTACCTTTTAAAAAAGATGATTAATAGATTGAAAAACATCTTTTTCTGTTGTATTATTACATAAAAGAGGATTTATTGCTATAAATAGGTGCGTTTATGTCAATAGAAAAACTAATCGGAAGGGAATATGAATGCGGACGTCTTGATCGCTGTATGAGTGAAGATAGGGCTCAGCTTATTACCATCAGCGGCAGACGAAGGGTGGGTAAAACATATCTTATCGACCGGTATTTTAACAGACGCTTTGACTTTAAGATCACAGGATATGAGAAACAGCCAAAAGATATACAGCTTCAGAATTTCGCAAATGAGCTCAGCAGACAGACGCGTACAGAGCAAAAGGTCCCTGCGAACTGGATGAAGGCTTTTGAGATGTTAAGGTCTTATCTGGAATCCTTGCCATCTGACGAGAAAGCAGTAGTGTTTTTCGACGAAATGCCGTGGATGGATACTCCTAGAAGCGGATTTCTTCCTGCATTCGAAGGTTTCTGGAATTCATGGGGATATGCACAGGATAATCTTGTATTTATAGTTTGCGGATCAGCGACATCCTGGATAATCGATCATATAGACGGCAATAAAGGCGGATTGTTCAACCGCAAGACCACCGGATTGTTTTTGAATCCTTTCACTCTCAAGGATACAGAAGAATATCTTAAGCGTATAAAAGGAATAGAGTGGAACAGGCTGGATATCGCTGAATTGTACATGATTCTGGGAGGGATGCCGTATTATCTCAGCTTGCTTGATCCAGAGCTGTCATACAGGCAGAATATTGACGAGCTTTTCTTCAGAAAGCGTGCTGAGCTGAGTGACGAATTCAGCAGACTGTACCGTGCACTGTTTTCGAACAGCGATCAGTATATAAAACTTGTGGAAGCACTGAGTACAAAACGAATTGGTCTTACGAGGACAGAAATTGAAAAGCTGACCGGATTACCTAAAAACGGAGATCTGACCAGAATGCTTGAAAACCTCATCAATTCAGGTTTCGTTAACATCTCAAATTATTACGGAAATAAAAAGCAGCATAATATGTATCGGCTCTCTGATTACTTCACACAATTCTATTTGCGCTTCGTAAAAGACTATAGCGGAAGAGATGAGCATTTCTGGAGCAATACTCTGGATAATCCATCTGTCAGAGTCTGGGCAGGATTGACATTTGAGCAGCTCTGCAAGGATCATATACCGCAGATCAAAAAAAAGCTGGGAATCGCCGGTGTGCTTTCAGAAGAGTCATCATGGTTCAGAAAAACTAATCCTGACAATGCTGCGGAAAATTCCGGAGCGCAAATCGATTTGCTTATAGACAGAAGAGACAGAGTTATAAATATCTGTGAATCGAAATTCTCAATAAATGAATTTACAATAGACAAAGAGTATGACAGCAAACTGAGAAATAAAATAGATGCATTCAGACAGGATACAAAAACTAATAAAACTCTGCAATTGACTATGATAACGACATTCGGCGTTAAGCAGGGGAAATACAGCAGCATAGCTGGGTCGCAGGTGACACTTGATGATCTGTTTGAATGAAGATCCCCAACTATTCCTAAAATCATAATTTTCGGAATAGTTGAGACTCTTTTCAGGCTTTTCACACTGTACTAAAGTGATTATCTCATCGGTATCCAGTTGTTGATATGTTGTTATCTTCCTACATGCTTTGTTCTTTTTTCATCGTACATTTTCTGGTCGGCTTCCTGATATATTTCTTCAAATGTTTTTCCGGATGCCGGCGGATTAAATGCTGTTCCTATACTTATTGTTATCTTCGTGTCTCCAAGTTCCTTAAGTTCTAAATTATCCACTTCATTACGGATTCGGCTTGTGATTATGTTTTCGCTAACTGTATTATTGACGCCAACCGCATATGCTGCGAATTCATCGCCTCCGAGTCTGAATACAATATCGCTTTCTCTGAATGCTTTTCTGATGCAGTCAGCTACACTGATTATGACGAGATCGCCGATATCATGTCCGAACGTATCGTTGAACATCTTGAAATCGTCAATATCTATAAGAAGGAACAGTCCGCTTGTTCCTTTCTCTATCATTTCGCGAACACCCGTTTCGCCGCTGCGTCTGTTATTCAGACCGCTGAGTGCGTCTGTATCGGCAAGTTTGCGCAGATGTTCCTGCTGTCTGTATTCTTCATCTACGGATTCTATTGCCCAGATTATATGTCTGAGCCTACCGTCATCGTTTCTGTCTACTACTATGATCTGGAAACGTGTCCAGCGTCCGTTGCAATCAATGAAATCGTGTGATATAGAACGTGAATTCTGTATTCTTTCCTCATATGTGCCGGGATCCATAAACTGTTTCAGCATATCACGCGAAGACTCTGAGGCGATCTTCCCGCACAGATCAATTATTCTCCTGCTGTAGCCATTGAGATCTTCTCCGATGTGCTTTTGCAGCTTATCAGTATTCCTGAGGATAGTCATACAGTCTGTTTTCAGATCTACGAGTATCATAGCCTCATATATATCCGCTACAGCATTTATTTCCTTGGAAAGGCGTTCGGCTTCGTTGTATTTGTCATTTATGCTTTTTGAAATCAGATACCATGTAAATATAGCGATAACAAGGAATACCACAAGAATGATATTTACATATCCTAATGAATGCAGCATCTGAGCTTCATCAAGCACAATAACAGCGCACCAGTCATCGTTTATCCGGTCAGCATAAATCACTTCATCCTGTATCGGCCCGGTGGCTGAATACTTACCGCTGTCCGCAGCTTTAAAAGCTGTTTCGATTATCGCACTATGATAACCGCCGTCATTCACAAAATTACGGCCGATTTCAGACTGATCGGAATGGGCTATAATAGATCCTTTTTTATCTGCAATGAACACCTGTTTGATGCCCTCTTCACTTGCGATATTGTCGATCATACTCTGCAGACCTTCCATATAGATATCTATCGATACCACGCTTTTGCCGTCATTAAGAAGCTTGCTTATGGACATCATAAGTTTGTTCGTCTGCATGTTAAGAAACGGAGTGACAAGGGTGACTTTGCCTTTGTTTTTCCTTGCTGCTAAATACCACGGCCTTTGCGAAGGTTTATAACCATTGCCCGGCACCCATCCGGATGCATCAAGGTATTCTCCGTTTATATATCCGTATACTCCCGTATAATTGTTTTCGACGAGGGTCGCATAGTGATCCATCTCACCTATCAGATAGTCATTTATCTCTCTGTTTGATGCGCCGCGCTCCATCATACCTTCTACCTGGGCTGCAGTGAATTCAATCACATCCGCCGGCCTTGCCAGATAATACTCTGCACTGCGGGAAAGCTGAATAACATTGTTTTCCCATACATTGAGAATATTCTGCTTTGTACTGTTGTACATGATCTGAAAAAGAGCAATAATAACAAACGCCACAACAGACATGATCAGCAGGGAGACTGCTGTACGTCTGTTGCGCAGTTTATCAGTATTTCCAAAGTAATCATTAAATTTCTGTTCCATTATCGCTTCTTTTTGTTTGCTTTATGCCCGTATCTTCACAGTCGGCCGGATCGGATTATTTCAGGAATGTTCATTTTTCAATTAAGTCTGTTATACTTATAATATATCTTTTATCCTAAAAAACCCTGAGAGCATCAGTGGGGGATTGTTACCCACCACTGATGGTCGAAAATGGAACCCGCCGCCTAAGAGGCGGGGGACATCCGGTGTCTGTTATATTTATCATATTCGTACCGTGAAAAAAGGCCGCTGATTGTTCATCAGCGGCCGGAGACTTGCATCAGCCATGTATCGGAATATGCCGTGCAGCTATTTGACCTCGGTCTTGCGCCATGCTCTGCGGAATGCATCGATCTGCTTCGGAGGTGTGTTGCGCCTCTTGAGCTCACCTATATACATTTCCTCTGTCATTCCGAGTTTCTTGTAATATCTGATCATCTCCGCCTGCTTGTTCCTGAGGAAGAGCCAGACACCGCCGAATACGGCAGCACCGATGAGGACAGCTATAAGCAGTCCGATCCATTTTAATTTGTAAATAATGAATATTGATACGAGAAGCCATACAATACCGCCTGCTATAAGTCCGTATCTCAGCTTCTTCTCATCAAGTGTCTTCGGAGCCTTGATGTTCTCCGCGTTCAGTTTCTGTCTGTAAAGGTTCTTCTGATAACCCTGTGACTGTCTGTTGTAGTTATAATTGGCCTGATATCTGCCGCTTCCTTTTTTGCTCATATTCTCCTATCCTTTTCTATATTTTTTTGTTTTTAATCTGTTAATTTATCATTCTTTTAAACTCCAGACTGTATTGTACCATCAGTAAGCCTCTTAAGCAATCGGACTATCAAAAGAATTGTTTAATTTTTGCGTAATTTTGTCAAAGGACACGTAAGTTTTCGTTAAGCAGCCAATTTATCAAAAATGAAAATCCGAACATCTGTGCCGGGATGCAATGGCTGTTGGATGTTCGGATCTCAAATAAAACACACTATCTAGAACACACATACCTGCGGAGGGTTAGTATGATGCTAGCCTATTGATATACAGGCACGAATATAGTATCTCCCGCCTGAACGTCAGCCGCGCTGATATCGTTGATCTCACAGATCTCATGAATTATCTCGCGCGTATCAATATTCACATCGTTGTTGTATCTCTCAGCGATGCTCCAGAGACTCTCATTCTCACTGACCGAAACCTGTGCATATGTATTGACAGCCTCAGCCTCGGCCTGGCCTATATTAAGAATGCTGTATGCGGCAAAGACCAGTACCATGACAGTAATAAGAACGAAAATGAAAAATCTGACCGGATTCACTATTCTGTAATGATGTTTTCTGTTTGTCATGATCTGCACCGTCCCTTCTTGTCCGCTCTCTGCTCGAAAATCTGTTCTGAACTTTTGTTCTATATGGATTATAAACACCTGTTCGCACAATGTCAATACTTTTCGAACAAAATTTCTGAAAATTTGTTTGCCTGAATTTGCAGCAAAAAAAATGACAGCCATGCTCTGACTGTCTGCTGCGTTCGGTGTATCGGATCCGTGTTTATTCCTTTGTGAGGTCGGCGAACGGCGCGCCTATGAATTCCGAGAGGACTTCCGGATTCAGGATGATCTGCACTCCCCTTTTTCCGGCCGAAAAATAAATCCTGTCGAAGAGTACGGCTGTTTCATCAATATATGTCGGATAGCTTTTCTTCATTCCGATCGGCGAACATCCTCCGCGAATATATCCTGTCAGATCGAACATCTCCTTGACATGTATCATCTCGACTTTTTTGTTGCCGGATACGGCAGCCGCTTTTTTGAGATCGAGATTAGCCCCCGACGGGATAACAAACACCGATAATAAATTGTTGTCGCCTCTCGTTACGAGAGTCTTGAATACTTCGTCCTCGGATACGCCCAGTTCGGCTGCTGCGTGTACTCCGGACAGATCGTTTTCGTCGCATTCGTATTCCGCCATCTCGTATTCTATGCCGGCGGAATCGAGCTGTCTCATAGCATTTGTCTTCTCGATTTTCTGTTTCTTTGCCATAAAAGTCTCCCCCAATATATTATTACAGACGTCTGACCGCATCGACAGCACCCTGCCTTATTTACGAATTCAACGCACATTACAATTTAGCACGCGTCTGGTGCGTTATGGATCCAAGCTCGAAATACTATTCGTTGTTCTCTTCGAAGCGGTCAAGTATCGCTGTCAGTTCCCTGCGTTTTATCAGGCATACTACGAGTATGACGACAGTGATCACAGCCAGGACTGCGATCGCCGCATAATTGCCTTTGCTGAAAAAATACCCCAGAAGCAGGCTTCCTATCATGCCCGGCGATCTTCCTATCGTCGAGATCAGTATGTAGGATCTGTAACGCATTTCGGATACTCCGGCAGCGTACGCGACGAGGTCCTTCGGCACTCCGGGTATAAGATAGATAAGCAGCACGGCCATGAGGCCCTTTCCCGAGTTCAGTTTGCGCCTGTAATTTTCGATCTTTTCCTCGCCGAACAGTACATGCATGGCGTTTCTGCCGAGAATGCGCGCTACATAAAACGAAATCGTAGCGCCGATGAATGCACCTGCGATAGATATGAGATATCCTATTATCACGCCGTACATATAGCTTGCCGCGAACTGTATAGGCTGTCCCGGTATGATGCAGATAAGGACCTGCAGCACCTGAAGTGCGATCAGTATGATAAAAGCGATTCCCTTATAATGACTCAGATGGGTCGGGAGACTCTTGAGCCATACCGCGCTGAAAAGTGTGTCTCTGTAGTTTGCATACAGTATTGCTGGTACACATATTATTATGCATACGAGCATGAGCAGCTTGAGTATTGCGAATATGCGTTTTGATTTTTCCGTTCTGTTATCCGGCTTCATATAAAATATCCTGTTACATTTTTTCCACGGGCGGAGTCAGGAGCAGCAAACAGTCACCCTGCACATAGACCCGTGCCGCATCCCGTCTACAGCTCGATCAGGCCTTGTTTATGCAGTTTGTCAAGACTCTTGATGATGCCGTATCTTGAATGTTCATAAGTAAGTCCGCCCTGAAAATAAGCGATGTAAGGCTCTCTGAGCGGTGCGTCGGCACTGAGCTCAATGGATGATCCCTGTACAAAAGCTCCGGCCGCCATGACTACCTGGTCCTGATACCCCGGCATGTCCCACGGCATAGGCGAAACATACGAATCTACAGGCGATGCCGACTGTATGGCCTGGCAGAATGCGACTGTGCGCTCAGGTTCAAGGAATTTAATGGCCTGTATTATATCACTTCTCGGAGCCATGGCGCGCGGCATGACTTCGAAGCCGAGAGAATCGTATACAACTCCGGCAAGCATAGCGCCTTTGACAGCAGCGCTGACTACCTTAGGCGCAAGGAAAAGTCCCTGCATCACATGTCTGTTCTGGCCGTATGTCAGGCCGCATTCAGCTCCGATCCCCGGGCATGTCAGGCGGTATGAGATCTTTTCGATGAGCTTTTCTTTTCCGACTATATATCCTCCGGAAAGAGCGATGCCGCCGCCCGGATTCTTGATAAGAGAACCTGCCATGACATCAACATCGAATTCGGTAGGTTCATATGTATCGACAAATTCACCGTAGCAGTTGTCAAGCATCACTATAAGAGACGGATCGATGCTGTGTACCAAATCTGTTACGGCTTTGATGCTTTCAAGGGAAATAGCAGGTCTCCAGTCGTAGCCGGTAGATCTCTGCATGGCGACTACGCGCGTTTTGTCGTTGATTGCAGCGCGTATGGCGTCGAGATCTACATCCATATCCGGTCCGAGAGCCACTTCATTGTAAAGTATACCGTAATCTTTTATGGTCCCCTCAAACTCTTTGTTGTATTTTCCGATTACTGTTTCGAGCGTATCGTAAGGCGCCCCGGTAACCTCGAGGAGTTCGTCGCCTGGTTTCAGCAGGCCGAAGAGCGTCGTTGCGATCGCATGGGTACCGTTAACAATATTAGGCCTTACAAGAGCCGCCTCGGTTCCGAATACCGAAGCATAGACCTTTTCGACGGCTGCCCTTCCCGGATCATCGTAGCCGTATCCGGTGCTCCAGTCGAAATGAGTTGCATTGATGTGATTGTCCTGAAAAGCCTTGAGGACTTTCATCTGGCAGATCGCGCATACATCGTCGATTTCTTCGAAACGCTGCGCCAGCTGCGACTCAGCCCTTCCTACAGCATCCAGTACTTTTTCATCAATTCCGAATTTTTCTATAAGATAATTATTATATTTCTGAGACAATTAGAGTCAACTTCCTTTCTCTTTTCAGTATATTCTTCTGTGTTATTTATCGTCTGTCCTTTCGAGCTCCCATTCCATGCCTTTGACAAGGTCGCGCTTGGCGTTCATCCTGTGCTGCGCGTACAGCTGGGTGGTCGTGACCTGCTCATGGTCAAGCAGAGCCTGCACGTCATAAATGGAGTTTCCGCGGTTTATCAGAGATGTCGCGGCCGTCGCACGGAGCTTGTGCGGACTGTAGCCTGATCTGCGTGAAGTTCCCATAGCGATGGAAGTGTATTTCTTCACGAGCTCGCGTATCGCCCGCTCTGTCATTCTTTTGCCCTGAAGTGACAGGAAGAGGGCGTCCTCATCGGCCTCATTTTGTGCTGTGACGGTATTTCTCTCCATTGTGAGGTAATCATTCAGCACAATTTCCACAGAGCGGTTTATCGGCATTACCGACTCCTTGCCTCTCTTTCGGTAGATCTTGAATTCTCCTCTCGAGAAATTGAATGACGACACGTTCAGCTGCTGCAGCTCGCTGAGACGCAGACCGTAAGTAACGAAAATAACGAGTATGGCCTTGTCTCTCAGCTTTGTCTTTTCCCAGTATGAGCGCTCGTGTTCCGTAAGACCCGCGCCGCTCGAAACGGCATCGAGCATGATCATCACCTCGTCGTCCTGCAGCGCCTTGATCTCGCGCTCGCCCGGTTTCTGGACTTTGATTGGATCAAAACCGTCTGTGATGTTCTTTTCCAGTATCCCGTCACGGTAAAGCTGTTTGAACAGAACGGATATGGATGATTTCTTGCGCGCAAGCGTGCGGTTGCTGTTCTCGTATATAGTAAGCGTTTCGCCGTTATCGACCACATATCTGCGGCAGAAATCGAGAAAGAGGTTCACATCCTGTGCCTCGACCTCGTTCAGTTCATCCGCTTTTATCTTTTTCGGCTCCTCCGCCTGCGTGAGATCGGTCTCGCTGATCAGATAATTCAGGAAGAATCTGACATCGTGCAGATAAGCCAGTCTCGTCATAGGCAGCACATTGCCCTTGAGATATGAGAAATAAGAGCGCATGAATGACGGCAGCTCTCGCTGTATCTCTTCGCACTGCAGAAAAATATCGTTCTCCTTCTGAACGATATTGTCCGGCTTGTCGCTCTTATTGTGCGATCGGTATTCGGTTTTGCTGATAGTCTTTTTTGCCATAAAAAATTCTGATCTGAACCTGCTGATGCGATCAGCATCAGTACTATTTCACAAGGAGGATCTTATCCACGATCCTGCCGACGCTCTCGCCCTTTTCGATTTCGATCCAGTTGACGTCGCCGTATCTCCTGAGCCATGTGAGCTGCCTTTTGGCATAATGTCTCGTGTTCTTCATGATGAGGTCCTTGGCGTCGTCAAGACTGTATTCACCCATGATGTAGCCGACTACCTCTTTATAGCCGATGCCCTTCATCGAAGGATTCTCCAGAGAATAGCCCTGTTCCAGCAGCCATCTGACCTCGTCCACGAGGCCTTCGTTGATCAGCCTGATGACTCTCTTGTTTATCCTTTCATAAAGCCATTCTCTGTCCATAGTCAGCGCTATGAATCTGAAATCGTAATTCGGATTGATCCTGCAGTCGGACAGGTCGCGTATGCCGTTTCCCAGTTCGTAAGCCTCTATCGCGCGAATTACCTTGCGTATATTATTCGGGTGTATGCGTGAAGCAGAATCAGCATCCAGTCCCTCCAGATACTGATGCATATACTCGTTACCCATTTTTTCGGCCATCTCTTCGAGTTCCTTCCTGCGTGAAGGATCTGCCTGATGGCCGCCGAAATCCATGTCATACAAAACAGAATTCAGATAGAGACCCGTTCCTCCGCAGATGATAGGTGTCCTGTCTCTCGCCAGAATATCATCAATGACTCTTGTCGCGAGCTTCTGATAAGTTGCAACTGTCATATTGTAATCCGGATCTACTATCGAATAGAGATGATGCTTTATCTTGTTCATCTCATTGTCGGAAGGTTTTGCACTTCCTATGTCCATGTGCCTGTACAGCTGTATAGAGTCGCAGTTGACTATCTCGCCCTTGATACGCTTGGCCAGATAGTATGCGATAACGCTCTTGCCGACAGCTGTCGGTCCCGAGATTATGTATACGGTCTTTTTCTTCATATTAATTTAACTCCGATTAACATGCCGCATACGGCGGCACTTGTCCTGTATTACCCTGCTTCTGATACGGATATTTGATCCGCTTATTTTTTTATTACTTTTTCTTTTCAACCAGGAGCAAAGCTCCAACAAGCTCGCTTGATTGGAGCGAGCGACGCCGTCAACAGACACCGGGAGCTTCAGCTCCTGAGAGCATCAGTGG
>CACYHR010000017.1 GCA_902774265.1 uncultured Eubacteriales bacterium | reverse complement strand
GAGAAAGGCGGGCAGATAGGCGGCGATTCAAAAGAGGGATGCGGAGTTGCCATCGCTCATGATTCGAGAAATAATTCGAGACTGTATGCCGAAGAGGCAGCTGCAGTCATGGCTGCAAACGGGATCAAGGTATTTATATTCGATGATATGAGACCTACACCTGAGCTCTCCTTCGCAGTCAGGGAGACAGGATCTATCGCTGGAATCAATATAACTGCCAGCCATAATCCTAAGGAATATAACGGCTACAAGGCTTACTGGGCTGACGGCGCCCAGCTCGGACCTGAGCATGCGGATGTCGTTTCTGCCGAGATCGCAAAGATCGATATCTTCAAAGATGTAAAGACTATGGATTATCAGGAAGCTCTCGACAAGGGCCTCGTTGAGATACTCGGTGATAAGATGGATGAGGTCTACATCGGCAGAGTCATGGAGACCTCGATCACAAGAAAGTATATCGAGCAGGTCGGACCTGAGATGAAGATAGTATTCACACCTTTCCACGGCGCAGGATACAAGCTGGTTCCTGAGATCCTTAAAAGACAGGGATACGGTGCCATCATTCCTGTAGAGGAGCAGATGATACCTGACGGGAATTTCCCGACGGTCAAGTCGCCTAATCCTGAGAATACCGAAGGTTTTGCACTGGCTATCGAATATGCAAAGAAGAACGGTGCCGAGCTTGTAATAGGAGTCGACCCGGACAGCGACAGATGCGGTGCGGTAGTAAAGAGCGGAGATGAGTACAAGGTGCTGAGCGGCAATCAGATCGCATGTCTGATGCTCGACTACATCATCACTATGAGAAATGAACTCGGAACTATGCCTTCGAATCCTTTCGTCTGCAAATCCATTGTTTCCACAGTCATGGCAAACAGGATCTGTGAAATGAACAACGTAAAAATGTACGAAGTACTGACAGGATTCAAGTTCATCGGTGAAAAGATCAAGGAACATGACGAGAACGGTGATGAGAGCTTTATATTCGGATTTGAAGAGAGCATAGGCTTCCTCGGCGGCACTTACGCAAGAGATAAGGACGCCGTGTTTGCTGCTATGATGATGGCAGAGGTAGGATGCTGGTATAAGGCTAAGGGAATGTCTGTATACGAAGGCCTTCTGGCTCTGTACGAAAAATACGGATACTATGTTGAGAATACTGAGTCTGCAGTATTCGAAGGGTATGATGCTCAGGATAAGATGCAGGCAGTGATGAGCAATATCAGAGCTGATCAGCCTGCTGAGATAGGTCTCAAAGTATGCGGAGTAAAGGATTATCTGACAGATATCCCGGGATTCACAAAGAGCAATGTTCTGTTCTATGATCTTGAGGGCGGATGCGCTGTTGCCGTCAGACCATCGGGAACGGAGCCGAAGGTCAAGACATATGTGATGGCTAATGGCGGAAGTGCCGAAGAGGCTGAGGCAAACAGAGCAGCTATCAGAAGTGCTGTAGACAAGCTGCTCGGGGCATAAAATTTCGAGGCATAATTTATAACAGAAATCACGTATCCGTCAGCTTTGACTGGCGGATACGCAGGAGATAACACCAGATGAAGGAAGACAGGGTGATGACACTGCTGGGGGTCCTGACCGGAATATCAGGACTTCTGGCATTTTCTGTAGGGAAATGGATAATGGGCGGCATTATGCTGCTGCTTGCGTTTGCGATATTCTATAACAGGGGCGGCGGAAAATTTAATGACCGAAGCGTATACGAAAAGATCGTAAGGACCGATCTCGGTATAGATGAGCTCTTTGAATGTTTCAGAAATATGGATACGCCTCTCGGCCGTGCATGGATTGCGGGCCACAGGGGCTTTGAAGGAGACAGCATTATCTTCGGCCCAAACCGCTACAAGGACTGTGTCGTCATTTCGCGCAAAAAGAATATGCTGGATGTAAAGCATATCACCATGGTCAATAATATAATCCGCGGTGAAGAGGATGAGTACAGATTCAGTGATTTCATAAATGCTAAGGAAACAGAGGTCACTCCGAAACGCTATTCTTCATTCGCGGCTTTTAAGCTTGCGTCGGTAATGATGATCAGAGACCTTACAGAGCTGATAGAAAAGCTTGACGCGGACATTAACGCGCCGGTTCCGGACAGTATCGGCAGATTTACATTCTACTATCATAATTCATCTGAGAATTATTTCAGGGATGCAGACGGAAACGATGTGCTTGAGGTCAGAAATTCCTATAATCCTTTCGAGGCTAAGGTATTCGATACGGATGGTGCGGAAATGGCATCTGTGGTGCCGCGGGCATTCAATGGCAAAGGTATAGTTACAGACAGCGCAGGCTATGATATATTCGCGGACGGAGAACATTTTGGCGACATCAGGAGAATCAAGATCTCCGGCGGTGATGCGTTCATCGCAAATACTGATGCGGGCGAATTCACCGTCAGGATAATGCCGGCCAACAGACGTGCCAATATGTCATTTAACTATATTGTCGAAAAGGACGGCATCGAAAAGGCCGTGATAGGAGGATCGCCTAACATACTCTTCGATACTGTGGGGCGATGTCAGAATGATATTATACTGTCGTATGATGACGACTATCTCGTCCTTTACTCTGTGATGGAAATATTCATCATGACGCTCAATAAGAAGTACCTAAAATAGATTGTTTGTGATACTATAGAGACAAGTGATTTATAAAGTTACAGTTGTTTAATTGGAAACAAGGGAGGACTGATATGAAAAAAATACTCCTGCCGCTGGACGACACCGAGCGCAGTCTCAAAGCTCTTGCCTATGTGCGCAATAATTTTACACCTGAGGAAGCTGAAATAGTTCTCATGATGGTGGATGAGAGTCTCGGATATGCAGCAAAACCTGAAGAGGAGGCGACTGCAATTGCAGCTCTTGATGAGAAACTGGAACAGCTTAAGAAGTCTCTGGAGGGATTTAAAGTATATACTAAATCGGCTATAGGAAAAGCAGGTATCAGGGTAGTGAGAGCTGTCAGAGATACCGGGACTGACCTGATAGTGATGACCAAGTCTTCGCAGAATGATATGCTGAGCAGCATTGGCTCCACTGCAGAGTATATCATCGGCAATGCGCCGTGTGATATTTTGATCGTAAGCGAGGCGATAAAGGCCAGAAGCGAGTACAGAGGTCTGATCTACAGGACAGCTGCCGCAACTGTTACGCTTTGGGGACAGCTTAGCGAAAAGCAGAATGAATGTCTGCTGCCGAGCGTCAATGTTGACTGCCTGTACAATATAGATGTAACGGTAGGAAAGATCAGGTTCTATCATACTTCATACAATCCGGATACCAGGAACTGGGATCTGCCGCCTAAGCCGGGACAGGAAGCGTTGCTTGATATAGGAGCTGACGAATCCGTCAGCATACTGGTAAAGGCTGACAGCACTGAGGGCAAGGCTGACAGGATCAGGATAGTAAACAAGGATGCCAGGAAAGAGGCTGTATTCAGCTACAGGATAACTGCAGCTCCGAAGCAGTGACAGCGGGCTGATTGACAGATGAGGCCCGGAAGTGTTATGCTTTCATGCGTAGATAAAACTACAACTGTAGTAATAAGATACAGGAGGATGAACCAATGAAGAGAATCAAGACTATCACTACAAGGGATATGGCAAAGTCTCAGATGACAGGCGGATGCGGCGAGTGCCAGACTTCGTGCCAGTCAGCAAGCAAGACTTCGTGCAGCGTTGCTAACCAGCACTGCGAGCAGCGCAAGGATAAGTAAGAATATCTGATTCGGCGCTGCCTGTGAGCGGCGCCATTTTTTATTTTGCACGGCTGACAGCGATTGAAGGCCGGCAATTACAGGGGAACTATGATACACCAATATAAACTTAATGATTACTATATCGTCGTTGATGCAAACAGCGCTTCGGTACATTCTGTGGACGAGGTCGCTTATGATATGATCGGAATTATCGATGCAGCCATTCCATCCGACAGAGATGCAGCGGAAATACTGGGCAGAAATGATATCAGGGCTGAGATCACAGCGGATCTTTCCGTAAAATATAATGTCGATGTATCCGAACTGCTCGATGTTTACGATGAACTGAAGGCGCTGAATAAAGAAGGCCTGCTCTGGTCTGTGGATATATACGAAGATCAGGCTGAGGATCTTAAGCTGAAGCAGTCTGTTCTCAAGGCGATATGCCTTCATGTTGCACACGGATGCAATATGGACTGTGAATACTGCTTTGCCGGAAAGGGAGAATACTCAGGCAAGAGCGGGATAATGAGTCTCGAGGTAGGAAAGAGGGCACTGGATTATCTTGTTGAGAATTCCGGAAGCCGCAGACATCTCGAAGTCGATTTCTTCGGCGGGGAACCGCTCATAAACTGGGATGTCTGCAAAGAGCTTGTCAGATACGGAAGAGAGCTCGAAAAGAAGCATGATAAGATATTCAATTTTACGCTTACTACAAACGGCGTTCTGATCGATGACGATGTGATCGATTTTACCAACAGGGAAATGGGGAATGTCGTACTCAGCCTCGATGGAAGGCGTGAAACCCACGACAGAATGAGACATGCCAAAGACGGCAGCGGAACCTATGACAGGATCATAGACAATTTCAGAGCTCTGGTCGATTCGAGGACTGAAGAGGGTGCCGAACGCAGATCGACAGAATATTACATGCGCGGTACGTATACGGCCTACAATAAGGATTTTTGCAGCGATGTTCTGGCGATGGCGGATATGGGATTCAGAGAGACTTCCATAGAACCGGTCGTATCCGATCCGGATGTTCCGTATGCTCTCAGCAGCGAAGACCTGCCGCTGCTCTTTGAGGAATATGAAAAACTCGCTCTGGAGATGCTTGAAAGAGAAAAGAAGGGCGAAGGCTTCAGCTTTTATCATTATACCGTGGATCTTACAGGGGGCCCGTGCATTTACAAGAGGGTATCGGGATGCGGAGTAGCGACGGAATACCTTGCCGTGACCCCGACCGGCGATCTCTATCCATGCCATCAGTTCGTGGGTGATGATGAAATGCTGGCCGGAAATATATATGAAGGCATCACACATCCTGAGGTAGTGGATATTTTCCGCGGGAAGAATAATCTGTATACGAGAGATAAGTGCCGCGGATGCTGGGCAAAACTATACTGTGCAGGCGGATGTGCTGCCAATAATTATCACTCAAACGGTGATATCAACAAAGTATATAAATTCGGATGCGAGCTGCACAAAAAGCGTATAGAATGCGCATTGATGATGGCAGTGGCGCGCAGCGAAGAATAATGGTAAAATAGATTTTGATTATCAGGGAGGATTTGCATGAGAACTGCAATACTTGCATCGCAGAATAAAAACAAAATCCGCGAGATAAGCGCGATCCTCGAAAAATACGGACTCAGAGTCATATCGCGTGATGATGCGGGTCTGCCTGCGGATGATATCGAAGAAACGGGCACTACATTTGAGGATAATTCTGAGATAAAGGCACGTGCAATATACGATATGATCAGGGACGATAACAGATTTGCCGAATACCTCGACAGTCCGGTCATTGCTGATGATTCGGGCCTTATGGTCGATGCTCTCGGCGGAGAACCGGGCATCTACAGCGCAAGATACGCGGGCGAGGGCTGCACGTATGACGATAACAATGTCAAGCTCCTGAAGGAAATGGACGGCGTTCCGGCGGAAAAGAGAAGCGCACAGTTTGTAACCGTGATTACTATGATATATCCTGATCAGCAGGGCGTACCGGCAGAAGCTGTTCTGAAGGACGGAGCATATGTACTGACCGCGAGAGGCGAATGTCCGGGCCATATAACCGAAGAGTTAAAGGGCGGGAAGGGATTCGGCTTTGATCCCCTCTTTATGCCTGACGGCTATGATATTACATTTGCTGAGATGGAGCCTGAACAAAAGAATTCGATCAGTCACAGAGCACGTGCTCTTATGGAACTGGAGAGATTACTTGGCTGAGATAAAAAAGGCATGATAAACAGGCTGTCATATGAGTGATTTCTGGCGTAATACAGTAGTGGACAATAATCCCAACAGGAAAAAACTCCCTTTGACATGGAAACGTATGCTCAAGATAGGTTTCCATCTGTGGAGGCAGTTTGACGACCCTTATTATGCTGGCTTTGCTGCCCAGATAGCCTATTTCTTCTTCATGTCATCGATTCCTCTGCTGATAGTTCTTACGCAGGTCCTCGGTATTTTTGATATATCGATGGACTATATAAGATACTGGCTCAGTCAGCATCTGTCAACACAGGTAAGCAGCTTCATAAAGACACTGCTCTCAGCATCGTCATCAGCGGCTGTTACGAATTTGTTCATGATGATACTTGCTCTGTGGTCTGCCTCGGCACTGGCGTTTTCACTTTCCAGGCTGACTACATACACTCTGAGCTACGGCAGATACAGGTTCAATTTCATTACCGAAAGGCTGAAGTCTATTCCTATAGCCATGCTTTCAATACTGGTGATAGCTCTTTCTGTTATCGTATATATATACGGGGAAGGCATCGCTAACAGGGTATTTCATAATCAGTACCTCGTATTCCTTATAGGAGAGCTGAAGACTCCGATACTGACTCTGCTGTTCTTTGTAGTAATACTGGCAAATTATTATCTGCTGCCCCGTATAAGAGTGCCGATGCGCGCAGTTCTTCCCGGTGCTGTTGTAGCTACGGTCGGCATAATGCTGGTTACATGGATATATTCGTTATACATAGAAAAAGCGGTCAACCACAATCTGCTTTACGGAGCTTTTTCGAGTATAGTGGCTATGATGCTTTGGTTCTATATGATCAGCTGGGTTTTGTGTATAGGCATGATGTTCAACAAATCGTGGGACATCCATATGCGCCGCGGCAGACTGACGCCTGCAAAGATCAGGGAATATCTGATAAGACAATACGGAGATAACGGCGAGGAAATGTTTAACAAGCTGATTATCGGTGATTACGACATGGAGGACAGATCACTCGACAGTATAGCGGTCAGATTTTCAAGAAAACTTGACCCGGGATATGAAGAGAAACGGGAGAGAGAGATAGAAGCTCTTAAGGAGGAGAGAAGGATCAGATTCAGGATAGAAAAAGAGATAGAGGCTGAGCTTGAAAGAGCGGGAACCGATGAGGGATCCGAAAAAGAGAACGGCGCTCTGACTGAAACCGGGTCAGGATCCGAAAAAACAGAAAATGATGAACGATAATAAGGAAATGGCGGAAAGAAAAAAGCTGCTTCTGATCATGAATCCTAAATCGGGAATAATGCTCGCACCGAAATATCTTTCGGAGATCATTCAGAAGTTTTCGAATGCAGGATTTCTGACTCAGGTGCTTATGACTGCAGGCAAAGGAGATGCCCGTGATTATGCGGCTCAATATGCATCTGATGCGGACAGGGTAGTCGTTTCGGGAGGTGACGGCACACTTAATGAGGTGATTGACGGTCTGGTAAGTTCCGGTATCAATGTACCTATAGGATACATACCTTCCGGTTCAACCAATGATTTTGCGAATTCGATCGGACTGCCTTCGACCATATTCGATTGTGTGGATATAATACTGGAAGGAACGCCGACAAGTTTCGATATAGGCAATTTTAACGGCAGATATTTCAGCTATGTAGCAAGCTTCGGCGCATTCACATCGACCAGCTACTCTGTGCCTCAGAATATCAAGAATATTCTGGGTCATACTGCTTATGTGCTCGGAGGCATAAAGGATCTGCTGTCGATCAAGTCCGTTCATGCAAAGGTGACTGCCGATAAGGGCACTCCTAATGAAAAGATAGTTGAGGGAGACTATGTATTCGGAGCGATATGCAATTCAAAATCCGTAGCAGGAATACTCAAGCTTGACAAGCTCGACGTGGATATGAACGACGGACTGATGGAAGTACTGATGGTCAGCATGCCAAAGGATCCTATAACTCTCAATAATATAGTTGTCAACATGCTTGCCGGCAACCTTGCATCCGATCAGATAGCATTCTTTTCTGCAAGAGATATAGAGGTGGAGATAGATCCCGGTACTCACTGGACACTGGACGGTGAATATGAAGAGGGAAGAGATCTCTGCAGTATAACGACAGTAAGATCAGCTATAACGCTGATAAAATAAAGATTGCAACTGAAGATTATCAGGTGATATTTACTTTGAAAGGAGATATGGAAAATGTTAAAGGAATTCAAAGAGTTTATCAGCAAGGGCAATGTTATGGATATGGCCGTAGGTATTATAATCGGAGGTGCGTTCACGGCAATCGTGACAGCTCTGGTAGATAATATTCTTATGCCTGTAATCGGTGTCATAACCGGAGGCCACAGTGTCGAGGATATGTCTGTAACAGTAGGCAACGCAACGATAGGATACGGCGCGTTTCTGCAGGCGGTCATCGATTTTCTGCTCGTAGCACTCGTACTCTTTATGATCATCAAATCAATGAATAAGGCAAAGACTGCCCTGATAAAGAAAGAGGAAGAAGCGCCTGCAGAACCTGAACCGGTACCTGAGGACATCGCTCTGCTGACAGAGATAAGAGATCTCCTGAAGAATAAACAGTAACAATTCACTCCGGCTCACAGAATGTCTGCCCGGCAGCAGGAGGGACTTGTATATACTACCTTAAGTAGTATTGTTGATACGGGAAAAGGCAGTATTGATGATAAGGGAAAATGAAATGACTGAAAAAGATATCAGAAAAAAAGAAGATGAACTGCGCGAATACCAGAAAAAATCTTTTGCTGCGAGAGCCGCGGTGGCTGTTATTACGCTCGCGGCGGCCGGCATAGCCGGATTTCTGGGAAAAAAGGCCGGTAATAAATAGTATGAAGCTGTATCTTGATGACTGGCGCACAGCGCCCCGCGGAGAGGATTATGCTTCAGCTGACAACTATGCTGATTTTCTTGCGCTTCTGGACCGGTACAGGGATTGTCTGGAGCTGGTGGATCTTGACTACGATCTCGGATTTGACAGCCTGTTCACCGGTTTTGATGCGCTGAAATATATGAAGAAGCATGATATGAAGCCTGAACATATAAATGTCCATTCTACGCATATAAGCGGACGTGAGAAAATGCTGAAATATGCATTAGCGAATTTCCCCGATTCCGAAGTGAGCGGATGGCCCGGCGATTACTGACCGGTGCTGATTACCGGCAGTGGGTTGAATATGTAACCGGAGAAAAAGAGAGGAGACTGGAATGATCACTTTATCTTTACTTGTGATTCTTGCTGTGATATATATTGTCCTTAAGGTTCTGAATACCAGAGCTCGTTTTGAAAAAGAGGACGCGGAGAGAGCAGCGAGAGAAGCGGAGGCAGCAGCTGCTCTGGAGGAAGAGGCAGAGATACGTATCGAGGCTATCGATGTCGAAGAAGTAGAGACTATTCCTGACAGCGTGCATTAACAGCGAAAAAAATATTTTTGAAAAGGTAATTTTGCAAACATGAAAAACGATTATTTGGAAAAGATAAAACTACCTGCCGATCTGAGGACGGCACTTGCGGCCTGCCCGAATATCTATTACCCGGCCAGCAAGGAGGAGCTGTATGAACTGTGCTTCGGTACTTCGGGCGGAAGTGTACATATTGTGGGATATACTGTTCCGGGCAAAGGCTATGTACAGGAGGCAGAGGTCGTCAGATGCAAGAACGGATCATCTGTTAATTTCACCGAGGAGTACATGAGGAGAAGAGATCCTCACTGCATGTACATAGGAGATGACCTTCCGACCGATAAACCGAGATATACCGATGTATGGGGAACTGATTTCGGCGAACTCAGAGCTGCTACGATGAACTGGCTGGCAGAGCAGCATCTGATCGTTATGCCTGTCAGTATAGGCGGGAAATACCACGGCTATCCGGCACTGGTCGTATGCCCTGCGAATGCGGCTTTCTTTGCTTATGCTCTTGCCAATATCCAGGATTTTACGGGGATAGGCGAGCTGAAGAAGGAATATGAACCGCGCGGTATAATTTATGTGGCTCCGCCGTTCAGACATACGTATTTCGGCGGCAAACAGGCTGTTGTTCACTGCAGATCAAAGGAACTGCATGAGGTGTTCTCATACAATCTGTATCCGGGACCAAGCGCAAAAAAAGGTGTATTCTCGATGCTGCTTGATATAGGCGAGAATGAGGGCTGGATCACCAACCACGCATCTGCCGCACTCCTGCAGACACCGTACGAAAACGAGTTGGTGTTCATGCACGAGGGCGCTTCGGGCGGCGGCAAAAGTGAGATGCTTGAGGAGATAAGACGCGAGGCGGATAACAGAGTCCTTCTTGCAAGGCATACTCAGACAGGTGAGGAATTCTATATCAGTCTGGGCGATACCTGCGATATCTTCCCTATAGCTGACGATATGGTCATGGCTCATAAGGATATGCAGGATACTTCGGGCAAACTGGTAATAACTGATGCTGAGAACGGATGGTTCCTCAGAGTCGACGGCGACAATTATTACGGCAACATCCCTCTCTATGAGAGGATAAGCATACACCCGGATGAGCCGCTTGAATTCTTTAACATAGACGGTACGCCGGGCGCAACATGTCTGATCTGGGAACATACGATAGAGTCAAACGGCAAGCCGTGCAGCAATCCGAGGGTCATCATTCCGCGTGAAATGATAGATGATATCATACCGGGAGATGAGGCGCTTGAGGTCGATATCAGATCTTTCGGAGTAAGGATGCCGCCGAGCACAAGAAAGGATCCGAATTACGGGATCATGGGATTCGTACAGATCGTTCCTCCTGCCCTTGCATGGCTGTGGAGACTGGTTTCGCCGCGCGGATTCAAGAACCCGTCTATCGCTGAGAATTCACCGGGCAGCGGTCTTTCGGCTGAGGGAGTCGGTTCATACTGGCCGTTCGCAACAGGTCTCAAGGTCACTCAGGCCAACATGCTGCTGAAACAGATCATCGAAACACCGAATACGCTCAATATTCTGGTTCCGAACCAGCATATCGGAGCGTATGAGATCGGATTCAAGGCGGAATGGATCACGCGTGAGTATCTCGCGAGACGAAGCGGAACAGTCAAGGCGGCTCACCTGGTTGAAGCCAGATGTCCTCTCTTCGGATATTCTCTTGATGAGATGAAGATCGACGGTCAGTTTATCAGACGTACATTCCTGCGTCCGGAGCTTCAGTCCAAGCTGGGTGAGGACGGCTACGATGTATGCTCGAAGATCCTGACTGATTTCTTCAAAGAGGAACTCAAACAGTTCATGGTTCCTGAACTCGATCCGCTGGGAAGGAAGATCATTGAGCTGTGTCTTAATGATGCTCCTGTTGAGGAATATGTTAAGCTGACGCCGATCAATCCGATCAAAGGCAGACATGAAGCCAGAAAAAGCAGGAAATGATCCGGCGGCTGATGTCCGGCAAACTGTTTAATAACAGACACCGGATGTCCCCCGCCTCTTAGACGGCGGGTTCCATTTTCGACCATCAGTGGTGGGTAGTGGGTAACAATCCCCCACTGATGCTCTCAGGAGCTGAAGCTCCCGGTGTCTGTTGACGGCGTCGCTCGCTCCAATCAAGCGAGCTTGTTGGAGCTTTGTTTCTGGTTGAAATGCGCAGGGAAACTGTTTTACGGTATCCCTGCTTTTTTTACCGGATAAATGCTGCGAAATATGAGAATAACTATTGATTTATCCGTCAAATATTACACAAAAAAGATCTGTCAGGTGTTATACTTAGTCATAATGCAGTCTGCAGAACAGCAGACTTTGTGTAAAAGTAAATCATTAACAGACTGGGAAAGAAATCAGAGATTATGA
Organism: uncultured Eubacteriales bacterium; assembly: GCA_902774265.1. Taxonomy (GTDB): domain Bacteria; phylum Bacillota; class Clostridia; order Peptostreptococcales; family Anaerovoracaceae; genus Crickella. The sequence goes on along the minus strand of CACYHR010000017.1, from coordinate 84,366 downwards.
CAGAAAAATGGACTGATAATTACCCTCGTCCGCAGATGGTGAGACAGGACTGGCTGAGCCTGGACGGGGAATGGATATATAATGAGGATGAAACGATAATAGTTCCGTTCTGCCCTGAATCAGAACTTTCGGGCATCGGCAGACGCATTTCCGCTGACGGAGCTATGGTTTATGAGCGGGATTTTGATGTGCCCGGAGAATGGGACGGAAGACGCGTACTGCTCCATTTCGGCGCTGTAGATCAGATAGCCAATGTATATGTGAACAATGCTGATGTCGGGACTCATGAGGGCGGATATCTGCCGTTCTCATTTGATGTAACGGAATTCATTAATTTCGGAGGAGAAAACCACATCAGGGTCGAGGCTGCGGACAGACTCGATCATAAATATCCATGGGGCAAGCAGAAAAACGATAACGGCGGTATGTGGTATACGCCTGTATCGGGAATCTGGCAGAGCGTCTGGCTGGAACCGGTACCGGAAGAACACATCGATTTTCTCAAAATAGATACCGGCCTCGACTGGGTCGAGATCCGGGCCTACGGCATAACATCGGGAATGATATCGCTGCTCGGTGAGACTCATCGGCTGGTAAAAGAAGAGGGACTTGAAAAAAACTGCGCATCGATACATATCGATATACACAGGCCGCACCACTGGACTCCGGAGGATCCGCATCTGTATGAATTTACGATAGAGTCAGAGCGCTCGCTTCCGAAGGGCGAGACTGTACAGCTGAAGTGGACCGACGGAGATTTTGACGCATCGGTCAGCGACAGGGTCAGATCATATTTCGCGCTGAGAACGCTTTCGATAAAGGAAAAAGACGGGTATAAGAGACTGTGCCTGAACGGAGAGCCGTATTTCTTCAACGGTGTTCTCGATCAGGGATACTGGCAGGACGGACTGTACACTCCGAAAAGTCCCGGAGCGTATGCGGCAGATATAACGGCCATGAAAAGGCTAGGCTTCAACACGCTCAGAAAGCATCTGAAGATAGAGCCGGAGAGGTTTTACTATGACTGTGACAGGCTTGGAATGGTCGTTTTCCAGGATATGGTAAACAATTCCGACTACTCGTATATGCGTGATTCAGTACTGCCTGTCATAGGTGCGAAGCTTGGCATGCAGAAGCTGTCGGATGCCGGAAAGCACAGCGATCCGGAGACAAGAGAAATATTTCTGAACTCGATGGAAGTTGCAGTAAAGCATCTTTACAACCATCCGTCAATATGCTACTGGACGATTTTCAATGAGGGATGGGGGCAGTTTGATGCAGACGCTGCGTATGACAGGCTCAGGGCTCTGGACGAAACGAGATTTATCGACAGCACTTCGGGCTGGTTCAGGCAGACAAAAAGCGATGTTGACAGCTATCATATTTACTCCGGACCGCTTGATATCGCGGCGGATGAAAAACCGCTGGTTCTCTCAGAGTTCGGCGGATACTCATGCAGGATCCCGGATCACTGTTTCAGCGCGGAAAAAATATACGGCTATAAAAAATGCTCTGATGAGGCGGAGTTTCTCGATGAAATCAGCAGACTTTATACACAGGAGATAGAACCTCTGATTAAAAGGGGATTGTGCGCAGCGATATTTACACAGCTGTCGGATGTTGAGGAAGAGATTAACGGTTTTCTTACTTATGACAGAGAGGTGCAGAAGGTAAAGGAATACGTAGGAACAGGAAGAATAGAGATAATCGGAAATCACACCGATCATCAGGGCGGAAAGGTTATGGTAGCGCCGGCGCCATGCAGGATAAGAGCTCTCGTGGCTGATAACCATCGTGATGTGATCAGAGTCGTATCTGAAGGTTTTGAGCCTTTCGAGGTAAGCATGACGGACCGCAGCCATTACGAAAAGGGAACGACTGCTGCTCTGGTTACAGGCATACTTGACGGATTCGTAGATCTGTTCGGGGCTTTTGAGACATACGGCAGAGGATTCGATGCTCATATCAAAAGCGAGGTGGCTGTTGGAAGCGGACTCAGCTCATCAGCGGCCTTTGAGATCCTTTTAGCGCGGATAATAAACGAAAAATTCTTCGAAGGAAGGGCTGATGCTGTACAGATTGCAAAGATAGGACAGTTTGCAGAGTCTGCTTATTACGGCAAGCCATGCGGGCTGATGGATCAGCTGGCTATAAGTCTCGGGCAGATGGCGCTTATCGATTTTAACAGCAGGGAGCCTGAGATAGAGCTTATAGACTTTGATTTTGATGCTGCAGGACTGGAAATGCTGGTCATAGGCACGGAGTCTGATCATGCCGATCTCGATGATGATTATGCATCGATCCCGGATGACATGTTCAGGGTGGCGGAGATACTCGGCGTAAAGAGGCTGGGAGACCTCAATGACGAGCAGTTCAAACGCCAGCTGCCTGTGCTGCGTGAAAAGCTTGATGCAGGCGAGCTGACAGAGCTGCAGCTTAACAGGGCAAGACATTTCTTTGATGAGAACGAAAGAGTGCTTGCGGCAGCCGAGGCTCTCAAGGCCGGAAATGTCGAGAGATTCCTCCAGTGCATCAACTATTCGGGCCGCAGTTCGGAAAACATGCTCAAAAACGTCATGCCTCCTGATGTGGACGAGAACGGTCTTTCGAGAGCGCTTGATGAATACAAGGCTAAACCGGATACGGCAGCAGTCAGACTTATAGGCGGAGGTTTCGGAGGCAGCATACTGGTATTCAGAAGGAAATAGCGCCAAAACAATTCGGTCATCGGCCGCGCGGATAATACGCGCGGCTATTTTATTGTTTTGCGGGTCGTGTCTGCTGTATACAGCTTCATATCTGAAGCGAAGACTGATAAACAGCATAAAATGCATAAAAAGAGGGGCATGTTCTATGCCCCTCTCCGGATAAGCTTTTGGATAAGCGTATTACTACAGAACTCTTGTCCTGATGACGCAGTCGCAGCTGAATGGTGCTGTTGATTCTGCAACATCAACGATGAAATAGCCGAAATCGCTGTTTCTGACCTTTGCGCCGGCGATGCCTGTCAGCTTGCCGCCGTAGAATTCTTTCATCTTTGCTTCGATCTCCTCAGCTGTCTTTTCGGATTTGAGGAGGAAGCAGTGTCTTTCTGCGCCGCTCTTCTCGAGGCTTACTCTCGGGAAGTTGACGGAGTTAACGATGTTGCCGTTTTCGAGGTAATCCATGAGCTGGTCTGTAGCCATGATAGCGCAGTTCTCTTCAGCCTCAGCTGTGGAAGCGCCCAGATGCGGAGTTGCAACGATGCCTTTTTTGCCAATGTATTCAGGCTCGAGCAGGTCTGTCATGTACTTTCTCATCTTGCCGGACTCAAGAGCCTCGATTACGTCGTCTACTACTATGAGGTCAGGTCTTGCATAGTTCATGAAGATGACTCCGTCCTTCATCTTTGCGATGAGATCCTTGTTGACCATGCCCTTTGTTGTCGGCAGTGAAGGAACGTGGATCGAGATGAAGTCGCACATAGGAACCATTTCCTCTACGCTGTCGCAGAGCTTGACATCTGCGGTCAGGCATGGATGCGGTGTGAATGCTTCGTAGCCTACTACTGTCATACCGAGAGCTTCAGCAGCATTTGCGATCTTTGCTCCGATAGCGCCGAGACCGATGATACCGAGAGTCTTGCCTGCTATCTCTGTTCCTGCAAACTGTTTTTTGCCCTTCTCAACATTGGCAGCTACATCGCCTTCGAGAGTCTGTCCCCATGCGATGCCCTCATACATGTTGCGTGCGCCCATGATCATGCCTGCAACAGCGAGTTCTTTAACTGCATTGGAGTTAGCACCAGGAGCATTGAATACTACGATGCCTTTTTCACTGCATTTGTCGAGCGGAATGTTGTTAACGCCTGCACCTGCTCTTCCGATAGCCATAAGATCATCGGAGAAATCCATGTCATGCATTTTGAATGATCTGACGATGATTCCGTTTGCCTTATCAACGTCTTCGGTCAGCTCATACTTGTCAGTGAGTCTGCAGAGACCCTTAGGGGAAATGTTGTTAAGAGTACCGATAAAATATTTATCCATTACGTCCTCCATAAAAAATTTGAATAAAGAATAAGGGTTATATATTGTCTTTGCTGAGTTACATGATACGGAATCACTGCATCATATACAGAGATTCCTGTAACCTTTAATATTATACTCTCTCGTTAATATGCTTTCAACAATTGCGAAAAGGTTATCATTGCAGTATAATTTATCTGGCGAAAATCCATCGTCAGTTTTTGATGCGGGTTTTTGACATAAGCAAATATTAATCCTTTATTAAATTCAAAACGGAGGTACAGACCAATGGCTGATGATTATCGTGTATATAATTTCTCCGCAGGCCCATCAACTCTTCCTGTAGAAGTGCTGAAGAAGTGTGCTGATGAGATGCTCAACTATGAAGGAACAGGCGAGTCCGTAATGGAAATGAGCCACAGATCCCCTGAGTTCCAGAAGATCATCGACGACGCGGAGGCTAATCTGCGCAAGCTGATGAACATTCCTGATGACTACTATGTACTCTTCCTCCAGGGCGGCGGTACACTGCAGTTCTCGATGGTTCCTATCAACCTGATGACAGGAACAGGCAAGGCTGACTACATCGTAGCAGGTCAGTGGGGCAAGAAGGCTTATGAAGAAGCCCGTAAGTTCGGTGATGCAAGATGCGTTGCATCCTCCGAAGAGGACAAGTATTCATACATTCCAAAGGTAAGCAAGGAAGACATCAGAGACGATGTTGATTATGTATATGTATGCTACAACAATACTGTATTCGGAACTCATTACAATGAGCTTCCTGATTTCGGAGATCATCTGCTCGTAGCTGACATGTCGTCATGCATCCTGTCAGAAGAGATCGACGTTAGAAAGTTCGGCCTGATCTATGCCGGCGCACAGAAGAACGTTGCTCCTGCAGGAATGACTATCGTCATCGTTCGTAAGGATCTGGTAGGCAAGGCTCCTGCTAACACTCCTATCTATCTGGACTACAAGACACACGCAGAAAAGGGTTCGATGTACAATACACCTCCATGCTACACTATCTATGTTGCAGGCGAAGTTTTCAAATATCTCCTCGCTACAGGCGGCGTAGCTGCTATGCATGAGAAAGACGTACGCAAGGCTCAGAAGCTGTATGACTGCCTTGACAACTCAGATTTCTTCAAGGGCACTGTTGCAAAGGAAGACAGATCTCTCATGAATGTTACATTCGTAACTCCTAGTGCTGAGCTCGACAAAGAGTTCGTTGCCGGCGCAAAGGAAAGAGGAATGATCAACCTCAAGGGACACAGGATCGTAGGCGGATGCAGAGCTTCCATCTACAATGCTATGCCTGAGGAAGGTGTTGACAAGCTGGTAGAATACATGAAGGAATTCGAAGCGGCGCACAAGTAATACACGTAAAAAACGGAGAAGCAGTTGTCTGATCAGAACAAAAGGATCAAAGATACATTGCGAATAGAAACCAAAAGATCAATGGTGGCCATCATGTCTGTACTTATGGTGCTGATACTGGTGACCACCATCGGTTTTGGTGCTTTTTTGAATGTTTTTGCTGCGAATGAGGATGATAAGGAAAGCAGCGGTAGTAAAAAGAAAAAACAGACTGAAGCCGTGAAAGAGGACGAAAAAGGGTCGGACGAGAGCGGCAAAAAAGAATCCGGAAATTCGAAAAAAACCGAAAAGGATTCGAAGGAAAAGCCCGGTAAATCGGATAAAGATAAGAGTAAAGAGAAAGATAAGAACAAAGATAAGGATAAGAACAAAGAAAAAAATAAAGAAGAAAAAAAGCAGATGCCTGTGAAGCCGTGGACTATTGATGATGTCAGCTCCAGCTCGTATATCGTCATGTCGGGATCTACAAGCGAGGTCGTTCTGGAAAAGCATCCGGAGAGAAAAATGCATCCCGGCAGGATCACGATGCTGATGACAGCCATGGTCGTCATCGATAATATGTATAATAATGCGGAGCTGAAAAATAAGGTCGATATCGACCGGAAGCTGTCTTCCCTGGGGCAGACCTTCAGAGATGGAGAATCAGTCACTGTGGGAGATCTGCTCTATACGATGCTGATGAGCGGGGATGTCCAGTCGGCGGAGGCGCTTGCGAGTTACAGTGCTTCAAAAAGGAAGATATTCATAAAGGAGATGAATTCCAAGGCTGTTGCTCTAGGCCTGATGGATACACATTTCACGGATCCGGCAGGTGAATACAGCACCGGACAGTATTCGACTGCAGAGGAATGCGCGATGATAACACAGGCGGCCTTCAGGTATCCGCTGATCAGAGAAGCACTCGAAGAGGATGAAAGATCATTCATAGTTTTCAGAAAAAAGGCTCGACGTGTCGTCAGCGTCAGGAGCACCGACCCTGCGAAGGCGGTCGAAAACAAGAAAGATCTATACGAATATACCGCAGGAGGTATATCCGGGTATACGGGAAGCCCTGTGAATGCTGCACAGTATTCATGCATATCCGTAAAAGACGGGATGCAGATGGTAGTCGTGCTGATGGATTCGGATATAACGATGCAGGCAAAGGAAGCATCTGCTCTGCTCAAATACGGCGATGATCATGTTACAAGAAATGTCATCGTAAAGGACGGTAAGCGGGAAGGCTATGTAAGGGTGAAGGGCGGAGAACGCACCAGAGTCCCGGCTTATACCGAAACAAAAGGATATGCATATGTGCCTCCGGAAGGAAGTGAGGCACTGGTGAAGACAGAGGTCATTATGAAGAGCGGACTGTCTGCACCGATGAAAAAGGGAACTAAAGTCGGAGAGTTCAGGATCTATGTTGCCGATGAGCTGAAGGGAACTGTGGATCTTGTTATAAAAAAGGACGTTAAGAAGGGCTGGCCCCCTTCTCAGATATATATTTCAAACAGAGCCGTGATTATTGCAGGAGCAGTTGTATTGCTTTTGCTGCTGGCAAAGCTCAGGATACGGCAGATCAATAAAAAGAGGGCAAAGAAGCACGAGGCGATGCGCCAGAGGCGCATTCGCGAGCTTGCTCGCGAGCAGCTTGTCGTCGATGAGGACAGGAAGAAGAGGAACTGGACGTTTGACAGCGGTAACTACGACAAGCTGCCGCCTCGCACTTCTGATATCCGCAAGGAAGCCATAGACGCAGCACTACGCGAGGAAAATGAGATGAAGGCGGAACTGAGCGGAAGCAAGACCGACCTTAAGAGAGCGAAACTCAACCGCCGCATCAGGGAAAAGAAATCCGGGAAGGATAAAACAGAGTAGCATCGCTCCCTCCGATTAAGTGAACTTATTGGAGCTTTGCTTCTGGTTGAACAGGCAGATGTTTGTAATTGAAGAGGAATTGAAAAAACTCCCCGGGACTCCCGGGGTCTATATGCATAAGGACAGCCTGGGTGAGGTCATATATGTCGGAAAAGCGATAAATCTGCGAAACCGCGTAAGAAGCTATTTCCGCAGCACTTCACAGTCCGATCCCAAAGTGAGGGCGATGGTCTCCGTGATAGCTGAGTTTGAATACATAAGCTGCGCTACTGAGATGGAAGCCCTCGTATTGGAGTGCAATCTGATCAAGAAATATATGCCGCGGTACAACATTCTGCTCAAGGATGATAAATCGTATCCTTACATAGAAGTCACCGTAGCGGAAAAATATCCGAGAGTTATCAGCACGCGCAGACTGCTGAGAGACGGCAACAGGTATTTCGGCCCTTATACCGATGGCGCTGCGGTGAGGCATATTATGAAGATGATCGATGAGATGTATCCTCTGAAAAAATGCAGACAGCAGGACTTCAGGGCAGGCGTCAGGCCGTGTCTCAATTATTTTATCGGAAAATGTCCGGGCGTCTGCGTCGGAGAGACAGATGACGAAAAATACGCTTCTATGGTTGAGGATATACTGGATATACTGAACGGTCATGATTCGAGGATAATCAAAAAACTTGAAGCGCTGATGCTGGAAGCATCCGAAAAACTCGAGTATGAGGATGCCGCTAAATACAGGGATTATATAAAGTCGCTCAGGGCGATCGGCGAGACTCAGCGTGCTTCTATGGTAAAGGACAGGGATGTGGATATCCTTATCCCTGTGATCACTCACAGATCGAGCGTTATAGCGCAGTACCGGGTGAGAGACGGAAAACTGAGCGGAAGGGAGATCACATATATCCGTGAAGAGGCTGAAGGTCAGAAGGAGAGCCGCGGAACGGAGATACTGTCTTCATTCATAAAGCAGTACTATCCTGAGCAGACCTGGCTCCCGAGGGAGATACTGATGCCGGTGCATATTGAGGATGAAGAGCTTATCGAAGGTTTTCTTGACAGTGTGAACTCGGAGAATGCCGCCATGAAGAGCGACAATATGCACAGGACAAGGCTGATCGTACCGGAGAGGGGCGAGAAAAAAGCTCTGCTCAATATGGCGGTAGAAGACTCGGCCGAGCTTTCCAAATCTCTTGACGAGAGAGCTGAACGGGAGGCTGAACGCAGGGATGCACTGAGAAATGAGATCGCTTCCCTGATAGAATATGCATGCTCCATTAACGGAGATGCACCGCTGCTCATTCCGGAGGATGATGACAGGGAATACAGGGTGGAAGCCTACGACATTTCGAATTTCAACGGCCTCGATACTGTCGGAGCTATGGTCGTTTATGAAGGCCGTGAGCCGGTCAAATCGGATTACAGGAAATTCAAGGTTCGCACTGCCGAGGGAGATGATTACGGCAGCCTGCGCGAAGTTATATACAGACGCCTTAAACGTGCAAGACAGGGCGATGAAGGATTCAGCACCTATCCTGATATAATGTTCATTGACGGAGGCCTTGGCCAGGTGCATGCCGTAAAGGCCGTCGTCGATGCGTTCCGCATCGCGATCCCGGTGGTCGGGCTCGCCAAAGACGATTTTCACAGGACAAGAGCGATCGTCTTTGACGACGGCCGCGAAATAGACCTCAAGGGCAACAGACTGCTTTTCAGCTACTGCGGCAACATACAGGAAGAGGTCCACAGATTTGCCATAACATTCATGTCCGGTGTAAAGGGAAAGAAGATGATACATTCGGTTCTCGAGGACATTCCGGATATCGGACCGAGAAGACGCGCCCTGCTTCTGGGCAAATACGGCAGCATTGATGCGATCCGCAAGGCGAGCTATGAAGAACTGAGCGGGCTTGACGGAATGACATCGAAGGCAGCGGAGAGCGTAGTTGAATTCTTTGCGTCCCGAAGCCGGGAGCAGAGCGAAGAGCGGGAATGATCCGCAAATGATCCGGAAGCAAAAGAGGGACAGAGATATGAAAAGAACGGTGAAAATGCATAAAAAGAATTTGTTTAAAGAAAAAATTAATAAAGAATTTCGTCTGAATGCAGAGGCATGCGATGAGGTATCGGATCTTATAATGCAATTCTGCGATAATGTCGGATCTGAGAGAAAGGATGCGCTGAAATACAGACTGTCTGCAGAAGAATGCATGATCTTCTGGCTCAGCCACGGATGCGAAGACGCTCGTCTGGTTCTGGATATGAGCAGGTTTATGCTGATTCCTTTCATATCCATAGAACTCGAAGGAGAAGCGATCAACCCGTGTTCAAATGATAAGGGGTTTGGAAGTTTCACAGACGGCATACTGACCAGCCTCGATCTCAGCCCGGAATACAGCTATGATAAAGGTGTAAACCGCATCAGATTCAGAGTCAGGAAAAAGCCTGTCGGTCAGATCACCAAACTATGCCTGGTCATGCTTTCGGCGATCATTGTCGGTATGACCGGTAAGATAATATTGCCGGATAGTGTCCGTGATGCACTGCTGACTGCACTGATCGATCCTGTCTATAATACCTTTTTCAATATACTCGGATGTATTGCCGGACCGATGATATTTCTTTCCGTTGCCTGGGGCGTTTATGGTATCGGTGACGCTTCCACTCTGAGTAAAATAGGCAAAAAAATGATGCTGCAGTATATCTTTACGACGATAGCTGCCTGTGCATGCTGTGTTGCTTTTTTTCCGGCGCTCGGACCCGGACTATCCGGCGGAGGCAATACTAAAGGGCAGTTTGCGTCTGTTGCTGAACTCATACTCGGCATTTTTCCTTCAACTATCGTAGAGCCGTTTGCTACGGGCAATACTCTGCAGATCATATTTATGGCCGTCATCATCGGAGTAGCGCTTCTGTATCTCGGCAGAAAGACCAGATCGGTTGCCAGAGCGATAGAAGAGGTCAATTATCTGGTGCAGTTTCTGATGGAGATCATCAGTAAACTGGTTCCTTTTGTGATCTTTCTCGTCATTATCAACATGATATGGGCAGACAGTATTGATATAATGACCTCATCGTGGAAACTGATGGCATCAATCATTGCAGCATTTGCGGCTGTGGCGGCTGCATTCTTTATCATCACTTCAATAAGATTAAAGGTGAATACAGGCACTCTGATACGAAAGAGCATTCCGACATTCATCGTAGCGCTGACTACTGCATCATCAGCTGCCGCATTCAGCAGCAATGTCGAGACCTGCGAGGAAAAACTCGGTATCGAGACATCTCTTATAAGATTCGGCATACCGCTGGGGATGGTAATGCATAAACCTGTATCTGCAGTTTATAATCTGCTGATCGTATTCTATTTTGCGGAAAGATACGATGTGAGCTGTTCAGTCGGATGGCTTGTCGTAGCGGTATTTATTTCATCGATCATAGCCATATCCACCCCGCCTATACCGGGCGGCGGTGCAATAGCCTACACTATCATATTTGCCCAGATGGGGATACCGTCAGAGGCGCTTGCGGTAGCACTTGCCATCGATATAATCACGGATTTCTTTGTTACATCTTTTGAGATGCTTGTGCTTCCGATGTCGCTGCTCAATATTTCTTCGGGTCTGGGAATGCTGGACCGCGATGTACTGCAGTCCTGACTCATATGCGCAATCACTGCTTGAAAAAGCGGTCGTTCCGTGTTATATTGAAGTGGCATTCACAGTGAAAGGAGAATTGCATTATGTCAGACGAAATCAAGAACGTAAACATAGAAGAGGAAGAAGAGGATATCATAACTCTCGAATTTGATGATGATACAGCAGTTGACTGCTATGTAATGGGAACCTTCGAACTGAACGGCAAGGAGTATATCGCTCTTGAGCCGGATGACGGAACAGACGATGTATATATCTACGGATATAAGCAGCTCGCTGATGACGAGTTCGAGATCCTTGAGATCGAATCCGAAGAGGAATTCGATGCTGCAGCTGCGGAGTTTGATGCAATAATGGCTGCAGAAGACGAGAACTAAGACAGTTTTACATTGACGGGCATGCGGGTATGCTGCGTACTTAAATAAATACTTTGCAAAACCATAAAAAAATGCTCGACAACAGCAGTTTAATAGTGTATAATGCATGGCGTGCCGGAAACAGAAATGATTCTTTTGCCGACACACCATGCAGACAACATCATATGCGGATGTGGCGGAATTGGCAGACGCGCACGGTTCAGGTCCGTGTGAGTAACATCGTGAAGGTTCGAATCCTTTCATCCGCACCAGCAAAACTCTGTATCTTCGGATACAGAGTTTTTTTAATGGTATGACGGATTCACTTTTTCTTAAAACAATTTGTACTTCGGTCTGAAATGAGTTACAATGCAGTTGTGAGTATCCATTTTGTCACGAATTTTGACACTTGGATTGCACAGGCAACTATTGGGAATTTCTTTAAGGAGGCATTTTTATGAAGAAGAGATTTCTGGCTCTTGCTCTGGCGGCTGCTATGATCATTGCCACTCTGGCAAGCTGCAGCACTCCGGGCAGCGGCGGCGGCAGTTCTGAAGAAGGTAAGGTATTCAGATATGCTGTCAATACTGAAGCTACTACTTTTGACCCGACTAAGGGAAACAGCATCGGCGATAACGAGATCCAGCATGCTATTACGGAGGGTCTTACCCGTAATACCGGCGGAGAAGTAACACCTGGTATTGCTGAATCCTGGGACATCAGCGAGGATGGTACTGTTTATACATTCCATCTCCGTGACGCCAAATGGAGCGACGGCGAGCCTATCAAGGCACAGGACTTCGTTTACAGCTGGCAGAGACTGGTAGATCCTGATGTAGGTTCACCTTATTCATGGTATCTTGATACAATCGGTATAAAGAACGCTTCAAAGGTTGAAGCAGGCGAGGCAAAGCCTGAAGAACTCGGTATCAAGGCTATAGACGATAAGACAGTCGAGGTAACACTTGATCGTCCTATGGAAGTACTTCTTTCGGCTATCGGTATGCAGACAAACCTCGCACCTCTTCGGCAGGATGTCGTAGAGGAGTACGGAAATGAATTCGCAGCTACAGCTGATAAGAACGTATACTCCGGACCTTTCGTTCTGACATCTACAGAGAATAATGTTTATGTATTCGAAAAGAATCCTGAATTCTGGGATGCTGACAATATCAAGCTCGACAAGGTCGAAATCAATTATATTGAGAAGCCTGATACAGCTCTCGCTATGTATGAGAACGGCGAGCTCGACTTCGTAAGACTTGACAACGCAGTCGTTGAGAACTACAAGGACAATGATGATTACGGCGTATATCTGAACGGTAACGTAGACTACTGCTACATCAATCCTAACAGTGACAACCCGGTATGGGGAAATAAGGATTTCAGACTGGCTCTCAACTTTGCACTCAACAGAGTTGAGTACAACCAGCTTGCAAACAGCGGACTTTATGTGCCTTATAACGCACTCTGCTTCCCTGGCCTGACCGGCAAGGACGGAAAGACATACGGCGAATCCTACAATGTAGATTCCTATGCATATCCTATCGAGGGCGATATCGACAAGGCTAAGGAGCACCTCGAGGCTGCTATGAAGGAACTTAATATCAAGGATCCAGGAGATATCGAGATTGAGTTCGTTACAACAGACGCCGAGTCCAACAAGAAGATCGCTGAGGTACTGCAGGAGCAGTGGCAGAATGCTCTCGGCATCAAAGTAAATATCCGTCAGGTAACATATGCTGACATTTACGGTGAAGTATTCCCTAAGTTCGATTATGAGATCGGATATGCAGGATGGGGCCCTGACTTTGATGACCCTACAACATATCTCAACCTCTTCAGATCCGACGTTAACTGGTACACACCATACGGAAATGAAAAATTCGATGCTAAGCTCGATGCAGCACAGGCTGTGACGGATGATCATAACAAGAGAATGGATCTTCTGAACGAGGCTGAGCAGATTCTGATCGAGGATGGTGCATGGGTTCCGCTGCAGGCAAGGAACCAGTCCTACCTGCTGAGCCCTAAAATGAAGGATGTTACATTCTATTCATTCAGCATCAACATCGACTGGGCTTACGCTGACGTAGCAGAATAATCAGTTATCACCAATTGAACTAAAACAATCTGATGCAAATAACTGTTTAGAGCTGATTAATCACGAAAGCCCCGGCAGCAATACCGGGGCTTTCGTTGAATCATTGCAGGAGGGAAACGATGACAAAGTACGTAATCAAACGTGTCATCGCAGCCATATTGACTCTGTGGGCACTGGTGACCATAGTCTTCTTTCTGGTAAGACTCATGCCGGGAGAACCGTTTACCAATCCTAAGCTGACTCCGCAGGTCATTGAGAATATGACTAAGTATTATGGCTTCGACAAACCGCTGATCGTCCAGTATTTCCATTATCTGGGCAATCTGCTTCACGGTGACTTCGGATTCTCGATGAAGTACACCAATAAAACTGTAAATTATATCATCGGACAGACATTCCCGTTCTCGGCTGACCTCGGTATCAGGGCGCTCTGCCTGGCCATCTCATTCGGACTGATCCTCGGTATACTCGCCGCACGCAAAAGAGGCACTAAGATCGACTTTTTCTGCGTAATCGTTGCGATCATCGGCACCAGCATCCCGGATTTCATCATGGGTGCGCTGCTGCAGTATTTCTTCGGGATCAAGTGGGGCTTGCTTCCGGTGGCTCAATATAAAGGAATCGAATATACGATACTGCCGGCCACTGCTCTGGCCTTCTATACTCTTGCATCCGTTTCGCGTATAATGCGTGCGAGCATGCTCGAAGTAACTACGCAGGATTACATCAAAACTGCAAGATCCAAGGGACTGACTGAAGCGAGGATCACAGTCAGGCATCAGATACGAAATGCTATCATGCCTGTCATGACCATACTCGGACCTACGGTGGCTTCGGTTCTGACCGGTACATTCGTAATCGAGTCCATATTCGCTATCCCGGGAATGGGTAAATATTACGTTGAGAGCGTAAACAACAATGATTATTCCATGATCCTGGGCATGACGCTGTTCTACGGTATCTTCCTGGTAACAGCGAACCTCATAGTTGATATTCTGTACGGCGTTGCGGATCCGCGTGTCCGTATAGGGAAAAGGTAGGTGACATACATGGAAAATCTGAGTAAGGAAATGTTTGTCATCAAAGGCAAAAATATAGAAAAGATGGAAACCATCTCCCGTCCGTCGCTGTCTTTCTGGCAGGATGCGTGGAGGAGATTCCGCAAAAATAAAGCTGCATTCGCAGGTATGTGCATATTGCTTGCATATATACTGCTGGCGATATTTGCTCCGATGCTGAGTAAGTATGGATTTTCTACGATGGATGCAACCAATCAGCATGCTGCGCCTTCGCTGGAGCACTGGTTCGGAACTGATGCTACCGGCCGTGACCAGTGGGTGCGTACTTGGATGGGCGCAAGAGTATCTCTCTCGATAGGACTCTTCGCGGCAACTATCAATATGTGCGTCGGAGCGGTCATCGGAGGCCTCTGCGGATACTACGGCGGCAAGCTGGATATGATCATGATGCGTATAGTTGATATCCTTTACGGTATACCGAGCCTTATTATCACCATTCTGGTCATGCTCGTACTCGGAAAGGGTGTTGCTCCGCTGATCGTTGCTATGTGCGTAGTCGGGTGGATAGGTACCTGCCGATTCGTCAGGGGCGAAGTCTACAGGCTCAAGGAGCAGGATTTCGTCATGGCGGCCAAGGTGCTCGGCGTATCTGATTTCGTGATAATCATCAAACACATAATACCTAATATCGTGGGAATGCTGGTCACAAACCTGTGCCTGGCTATCCCGGGAGCTATTTTCCAGGAGGCTTTCCTGTCATATATCGGACTTGGTATCGCGCCTCCGAGATGCAGCTGGGGTATCCTGGCCAAAGAGGGTATAGCTTATCTAAGAGTGCATCCTCATGAAGTCGCTATTCCTGCGGCTGTAATCTGTACGACAATGCTGGCGCTTAACCTGCTCGGCGACGGTCTCCGCGACGCGGTCGATCCTAAGCTGAGAGGAACCGAGTAGAAAGGAGGAAGAATATGGCAGAGGACAATAAAATTCTCGAACTGAAAAATGTCGTATATTCCTTCAAGACATATGGCGGCGAAGTCAAAGCTGTTCGTGATGTAAGCTTTGATCTGAGAGAAGGAGAAGTGCTCGGCATTGTAGGTGAATCCGGATGCGGCAAGAGCGTTACTGCCCAGTGCATACTGAGGCTCAACCCTGAACCTCCGGGGTTCTTCGAAGGAGGAGAGATACTCTACAAGGGTGAAGATATTCTTAAAATGGATAACAAGGCCATCCGTAATATAAGAGGCGGAGAGATAGGCTTCGTATTCCAGGACCCTATGACATCCCTCAACCCGACTATGAAGGTCGGCAAGCAGATCATGGAAGTATTCCACGGCAGAGAGGGTGTTTTCAAACAGGAAGCAAAGGAAAAGGCCATGGAGATAATGAAGCTGGTCGGCATCTCCGATACGGAGAAGCGTTTCAACCAGTATCCGCATGAACTCTCGGGCGGTATGAAACAGCGTATCATGATCGCTATCGCTCTCGTTTCCAGACCGAGCGTCATAATATGCGATGAGCCGACTACATCTCTCGATGTAACGATCGAGGCTCAGATACTAGAGCTTTTGCTCGAACTCAAGGAAAAGCTGGGAACATCGATCATAATGATCACACACGATCTCGGCGTAATAGCAAAGGTATGCGACAGAGTTGTCGTAATGTACGGCGGTAAAGTCGTAGAAAAAGGAACGGCAAGAGAGATTTACTACGAGACATCTCATCCGTACACGAGCGGTCTTATGCATTCGATCGCCAGACTGGAGACGGCGAGAGGAGATAAACTGCAGCCAATCGAGGGAACTCCTCCGGATCTGTTCTCTCCTCCTGTCGGCTGTCCTTTTGCTGCAAGATGCGATTACTGCATGGATGTCTGCAATCAGTATCCGCCTGAGGAATATAAACTCAGCGATGAACATATGACAAGATGCTGGCTGCAGCATGAGAATGCACCTGATACAGAATTCAGACGCAGGAAAGGAGAGGCAAAATGAAAGTAGACTACAATGCAGAACCTCTCGTTCAGGTCAAAGATCTGTGCAAATATTTCCAGGTTGGCAGAAATGCCACGCTCAAGGCTGTAGACGGAGTATCGTTCAATATATACAGAGGTGAGACTGTCGGACTCGTAGGAGAATCAGGATGCGGCAAATCCACAGCGGGCAGATGTCTTATAAGACTGTATGAGCCGACATCGGGACAGGTCCTTTATGACGGGCAGGACATTACCAAACTGAATAAGCAGGAAAAGAAGGAATTCTGTCATAAAGTTCAGATGATATTCCAGAATCCGTATGCTTCTCTCAACCCGCGTATGACAGTCAAGGAAATCGTCGGAGAGGGACTCAAGCTGCAGGGCAAGTCAAATGAAGAAATCGAAGCAGAGGTCGAAAGGCTGCTGGCTACGGTCGGACTCAATAAGGATCACATGTCGAGATTCCCTCACGAGTTCTCGGGAGGACAGAGACAGCGTATAGGTATCGCAAGAGCTCTGTCCGTACATCCGGAATTCATCATCTGTGATGAGCCGATATCTGCTCTGGACGTATCGATACAGGCACAGGTGCTGAATATGCTCAATGAGCTTCAGGACGATCTGGGGCTCACATATCTCTTTATCGCACATGACCTCTCGGTAGTAAAATACCTTTCGGAGAGAGTAGTGGTAATGTATCTCGGTACTGTTGTAGAGACAGCTTCATCGGATGAGCTTTACTCAAACCCTATGCATCCGTATACAAGGGCGCTGCTTTCATCTATACCTGAGGCGGATCCTGATAAAGCAAGGGCAAACAGACGTATCCCTATCAAGGGTGAGATATCGAGCCCGATAAATCCTAAGAACGCCTGCAGATTCGCAAGCAGATGCGATTTTGCAACCGAAAGATGCTTTAATGAGATGCCTGCGACAAGAGAAATGTCTCCGGGACACTTCGTGGCCTGCCACCTCATGGAAGGCAGATAAGCTGTAAAAAACAGACCGGATCCGGCTGTAACGTCATAAATAGGCGGCGCGGCCGGATCTGTTTTAACAGGAATCAGTATTTTTCACAGACACAGAATGCCTGAGCGGGAGCTGTGTGATCCCGCTATGGTGATCTGGGTCTTGGATCTTGAATTACAGGAGAAAAGGAAATTGAAAAAAGAATTCTTTATCGGCAACAGGAAAAAAATGTACGATATGCTTCCGGAAGGATCGCTGTTCGCTGTCTTTTCCGGAAGAGAGATAATCAAGACAAACGATGAATATTATTCTTTTTTTGCGGACAGAAATTTCGTATATCTGACCGGTCTTACCTGCAAAGAGGCTATACTTTTTGCGCGTAAGGACGGAGACGGAAGCGTTCACGAGACTCTATACTTACTCCCGCCTGACGATTATGCGGAGAGATGGACAGGGGTCAGGATCAAACCTGCAGAAGCGGAGGAAATATCCGGGATAAGCGATATCAGAAGCAGCGGAGAGTTTATTAAAGATTTCCGCAAAGATGCATGGTCCGGAAATTACGGAAAGCTTTATCTGGATCTGTATAAAGCCGACGACAGCGACATAGACAGGGCGCAGCACGATTTCAAGCATTATGTGCACCACAATCTGCCTTTCATGAGCTTCGGAAACAGCGATCCGCTTTTCAGAAAGCTCAGACTTTACAAGCAGCCGTGTGAGATCGATGCACTGCGTACGGCAGAAAAGATAACGGGAGAGGGTATTCTGGCTATGATGAAGCATTCAAAGCCGGGAATGAGAGAGTTCATGTACAAGGTTGAATTCGACAGGGCTATACATGAATATGCTCCTTATATTTACGGATTCCCTCCGATCATTTCTGCGGGAAAGGGCAATTTCATCATTCACAACTATTCCTATACCGGACAGGCGAATGACGGAGATATGGTTCTGAACGATGTAGGCGTTATGTGGGACTTTCTGATAAATGATGTATCGAGAAGCTGGCCGTGCAACGGGAAATTCAGCGACAGGCAGAAGCTGCTGTACGAGTGCGCGCTGAAAACATCAGACTACATGTTCAGCATCGTTAAGCCGGGCATGAGGATGGATGCGGTAGATAAGACCATAAGAGAATACAACGCAGAGCTCCTTGTTGATGCCGGAGTGCTGGACGATGTTTCCAATATAGGGAAGTATATGTGGCACGGAGGAGCTCATCATATAGGCTTCGATGTACACGATGTTGTCGAGACTCCGGAGTTCATTGCGCCGGATATGGTATTCTGTATAGACGTAGGTATCTATCATGAGGAATGGGGAATAGGCTTCAGGCTCGAGGATAACTGCCTTATTACCGAAGACGGATGCGAGAACCTTTCGGCCGGCATACCACGCACGATAGAAGACATTGAAGCGCTTATGAGATAGAATCGCTTCAGCGGTCCGCCGTAAGGGGAGGGATAGAGTCCCGGGGGTGGATTGTAACGCAATATAAATAGAAAAAATGCTGTTTACGCATGTTTGAATTGACACATTTGTAGTTGTGTTGTATGCTATACTGACTGCGTAAGATTATATGAGGCCGGGATATCAAATACCCGGCTGCCGGACATGGAAGAATTTTGAATGAGATCGATACGTTCAAGAATCACATTATTAATAGTATTCGCCGTCATAACGAGCATAGCTGCCATAGGCGTAATCGGTATCTATTCGATCAAATCCTATGGAGACAAGGCTTCTGATGAGCTCCTTAATCTGACATGCGAGACCAGACAGCAGACTCTCGATTCCTATCTTAACAGTATCGAACAGTCTGTTGATGTTGTCTCAAGATATGCCACGGAGGAAATGAAGGGGCTTTCGGATAAGGAAATGGAAGCCTATCTCGAAAAAGTAGAGACGCTGTTCCGAAGCGTTGCGAGCAATACTAACGGTATAATGACATACTATTTCAGAGTTTCTCCTGATATTTCGGAAACTCTGAATGGTTTCTGGTACTCAAAATACGGACGTGTTGATTTCGTAAAATCCGAACTGACCGATATAAGCAAGTACAAACCGGATGATACGGAGCATGTCGGATGGTTTTATATACCTAAGGCAAAAAAGCATGCGGTATGGCTTGAGCCGTATAAAAATGAGAATCTTAACGGCTCCAAGATGATCTCTTATGTTGCGCCTGTGTACTGGAAGAATCAGTTCATAGGTGTTATAGGCATTGATGTAAGCTATGAGATGCTGCGCAAGCAGATGGAATACATTGTGTCCTTTGATAACGGCTATCCGTTCCTCGTCAATGAGGATGATGTTATCATCTATCACCGTACAGTCGAATCGGGAACGCCTGTATCTGATATAAGCTCTGAGCTCATATCGAGCAAGCTTTCCGCAGCAAAGCCTATAGTGATATTCGATTATGAAGGAGTGAGGCAGAGAGCTGCATGGAGTATGCTGTCGAACGGTATGAGACTGTTCGTTGCCGCACCTGAAACGGAGATAGATGCCGGATGGATGAATGCTATCTATGTTATGGTAGCCGCTGCAGCGGTGATACTGATGCTGTTCCTTATTGTCGGTCTTGTCACTGTTGGACGCATAGTAAAGCCGCTGACATATCTTACCGAGGCTGCGAAGCGTATCGATAAGGGTGATTATGATGTTGAACTGGATTATGACGGTAAGGATGAAGTCGGCATACTTACCGGAACATTCAGGCAGCTGGTCGATCACCTTAAGGTATATATCGGCGGTCTTAATGATATGGCGTATAAGGATGCTCTTACATCTCTGAGAAACAAGGGAGCATTTGATATGTATGTACGCGATCTGGATGATTCGATTGCGGCAGCTCCTGAGGGCGGTAAACCGGAATTCGCTGTCTGTATGTTCGACTGCAACAGACTCAAGGAGATCAACGATACTTACGGCCATTCCAAAGGCGATGTATATCTCAAGACAGCGTGCAGACTAATCTGTGAAGTGTTCAGGCACAGTCCGGTCTTCCGTATAGGCGGCGATGAATTCGCAGCTATTCTGCAGAATGATGACTACAGCAACAGGGTCGAACTCTGCAGGGAGTTTGAACTGAGGTCCCTGAGGATCACAGAGGCAAGTGATAAGCCGTGGAAAGAGATAAATATAGCAAGCGGTATCGCGATATATGATCCGGAAGCGGACAGAAGCGCATATGATGTCTATAAGAGAGCGGACAGACTCATGTATGAGGATAAAGAGCGAAAAAAGGCGGGGATAGTCAGCGATCTTATAGCAGATATCATTTCAGATGAGCAGGAAGATTGATTTACTACGCAGACATACAGAACAGATGGATGATTACGGACAATTAAACAGTAAAAAAGAACAGGCATAAAGCCTGTTCTTTGGTGGAGCGTACGAGGCTCGAACTCGTGACCTCCTGACTGCCAGTCAGACGCGCTCCCAGCTGCGCTAACGCCCCTTATCAAATGCTGTATAAAAGCTGTTAATGATTATAGCACTTAATAATACGGTCATACAAGCCATGAGAGAAAAATAATTTCTATGCATCCTATCAAACA
This sequence comes from uncultured Eubacteriales bacterium, assembly GCA_902774265.1. GTDB lineage: Bacteria > Bacillota > Clostridia > Peptostreptococcales > Anaerovoracaceae > Crickella. The sequence continues at coordinate 63,477 of CACYHR010000017.1, read as the reverse complement.
TTTCAGGACAATAACCGAACACCGCAATCTGGTATGCAGATACTGTATAAGGCTGGGACTTGTCAGGCAGGGTCTTTTGCATGACCTCAGCAAGTATTCGCCGGGCGAATTCTGGCGCGGAGCCATATATTATCAGGGGCACAGGAGCCCAAACGATGCGGAACGCAGGAAAACAGGACTTTCGAAGGCCTGGCTGCATCACAAGGGACGCAATAAGCATCATTTCGAGTACTGGATAGATTATGTCATTAACGAAGACGGATCCGTAGGCTTTGGAGGCAATAAGATGCCGAAACGCTATGTGGCGGAGATGTTCTGCGACCGTGTCGCAGCCTGCAGGATATATCTTCGCGACAAATATACAGACGCTTCCGCATATGATTATTTTATGCGCGCCAGAAAGTGGACGATGATGCATCCGGAAACAGCGTCGGAGCTTGAGAAAATGCTTCGCATTCTGAAGGATGAAGGTGAAGAAGCTGCCTTCAGTTATGTAAAAGCGTGGCTGAAGGAGAAATAAAAAAGGGGATATAATGGATATAAACAGCGGAAAAAGGCGGATGATTCTTTCTCTGGTTCTCGTAGTATGCATTTTTATTGCCTTTGCTATTTTTGCGCATAGCAATTCAGCAAGGATAAAGAATCAGAATGCTGAGTATCTGTACGAACTGACAGTGCAGCGCGCTGAATCGATAGATTCCATATTTACAAATAATCTCTCTTTTATAAGATCAACGGCTTATCTGTACGGAGAGACCATGAAGGGCAGCAAGGTCGACCTCGGTACACTCAGAGAATTCGAAGAGAATTCCGCCTTTGAATCTCTTCGCTATGTGGATGCAAAGGGCAGAGACTATACCAGCGAGGGTATCAAGGCTAATCTGCTGGATTTGAATTGCTTTAAGGAGGGAATGAGAGGGCATTCCGGGATCGATTTTATTACACGCTCAAGAGTCAATGGTGAAAGACAGATCGTATTCTATGCGCCTGTGTATAACGGCAGCAAGGTCATCGGCGTCATGCTCGGAGTATTCGGAAAGAGCAGTATATACAATATGATCAACTACAAGCTCTTCGGGCTGGACGGCGAAAGCTGGCTCTGCGACAGGAACGGCAGGATAATCGGCTCAACGAAAAGAACGCGTTTCGATGATTATTTTGAATATCTGGAGAAATCCGGAGGCTGCAGTGAAGAGGAACTGACAAACATACGCAAGGTATTCTATGCCGGAGGTAATGCGTCTCTCTCATATATTTCGTCAGGGGAGATGACTGATGCGTATGCTGCCAATATCGAAAGCTCCGGGTGGATACTCGTAAGAAGCTTTCCTGCAAGTGCTTCTGCCGATATACTCAAAAAGGCCAACAGCAACGGTGCCTTCCTTATAGTTTTCATTACAATGCTCTTTGCAGCCTATATGATCATTATGTCTATGGGATACAGCAAGCAGCAGGAGCAGATTGAGGAAGAGAGAAGGAATGCGGAATACATATCGAATGCGATGTCGAATCTGCTTGAAAAGGTCATCAGAGTCGATCTTAAGACATGCAGATATGACTATGTTATAGGCAGCCCTAATGACATCACTCTGGTTAAAGAGGGCGATTACAATGAATACTGCAGTTCGCTGCTGTCACAGGTAAGCGATGCGGACAATTACAGGACGGTAGCCAAGCTGATACGTATTGACAATCTGAGAAGCATCATGAGCATACAGGATGTAGCCGTCGTTGTTATCCGTTCGCATATAAACGGTCATGTTGAGTATTATGCATATAAATATACTGTCACAAAGAAAGAGGACGGAGTGGCAACAGAGGTGTTCATAATCGCGCAGGACGTCACGAATATGCTTCCTGAGGAATACTGATAGTAAAGGCCATTGTGAGCCGCATAGTTATAAATGAAAAACCTTCTGCAGTTTCGTGTATACCGCAGAAGGTTTTTTAAAGGTTTTTTATGATCTGATTATCATTCCGGATGACGCATCATGCGCGTTAGCCCTCGATCATGATGGTCTTCTTTTCAGGGATCTCAGGCTGCTTTTCCTTAGGGAAGGAGAGACAGAGAACGCCGTCTTCGAATTTAGCCTTTACATCTGTTTCATCGATACCTTCGCCTACATAGAAGCTTCTCTGCATAGCGCCGGAGAATCTCTCCTGGCGGAGCATCTTGCCTTTGGAATCCTTTTCCTCATCGCTGACTGTCTTTGCAGCACCTACTACCAGATAACCGTTATCGAGAGTCAGACTGATCTCATCCTTCTTGAAGCCCGGCAGATCGATGTCGAGTACATAGTTGTCGTCCTGCTCACGCACATCGGTCTTCATGAGACCATTAGCGCTCTTGCTGAACACCTTGCTGTCAGTATCCTTGAATGCAGGAAAATCGAAATTCATAAAGCTGTCAAAAAGATCGTCGTTGAAAAGTCTTGGATAGAACATAGTATTACCTCCTGTATGTAAAATATATTTTTAGCTGTTTTGTGTTAGTGACCGCCCCGGCTTTATTCTGCCTGTTTCATCGGGCTTCATCACCTGACAGCTATGTTATAACACTTTTGTTAGCACTCGTCAATACTGAGTGCTAACATTTTTTACATTTCACCAAAACGTCACAATTCAGCCATCAACCGGCACCGAAGTGTGCTGAGAGCGAAATACATCTGCTTATCTTCCGTCACCGAGAGTGCTTGGCTCGTCGGCTTTGCCTCGCGGAGGACCTAGTCTGACGCTTCGCTTGCGACGGCCGGTCCTTAGCCGCTCGCCTGCAGTCTTCTCGCAGCACTCTTAGCGGCTCCTCCAGATTCTCTGTCTGTCGCTGCCTTACAGCAATCTGCCGATTCGAGGTATGCTGAGAGCGAAATACATCTGCGCGGCAGTGCACTGAACGCAGCTCATGATGATAAGAAGAGTATTTTGTATGAAATACAAGGAAATAACACATAAGTGTGGTACAATAATCTCCGTATAGGTGCAGATAAGGAGGGAATATCTGATGAAAGTTACATTTATCGGTGCTGCACATGAGGTTACCGGATCATGTACTTTGCTTGAAGTGAATGGAAAAAATATACTGGTAGACTGCGGAATGGAGCAGGGCAGAGATCTTTTTGAGAATATCGAAATACCTGTTGCTCCTTCTGAAATAGATGCTGTTGTTGCGACTCATGCACATATCGATCATACGGGCAAACTGCCGTTTCTTGTGGCGAACGGGTTTAGCGGACCTGTTTACACGACTGAAGCAACATCACGCCTTTGCAAGATAATGCTGCTGGATTCCGCTCACATACAGGAATTTGAAGCACAATGGAGAAACCGCAAAGGTAAAAGATCGGGCAGAGAGGAATATGTTCCTCTTTACACCAGCGATGATGTGCTGAAAACAATGGAACTTTTCCGTACAAGCGGATACGGTCAGGAGATGGAACTGTTTGATGGCGTTTCGATTAGCTTCACTGATGCCGGTCACTTGCTCGGTTCATCAAATATCCTGTTCAGGCTCAGGGAGGGTGATCAGGAGAGGACTCTGCTGTTCTCGGGCGATCTCGGCAATCTGAATAAGCCGCTGATAAAGGAGCCTCAGACTCCTCCGCATGCGGATTATGTAGTATGCGAATCGACATACGGGGACAGACTTCATGCTCCAAGTCCTGATTATGTAGCGGAACTTACAGATGTTATACAGAAAACCCTTGACAGAGGTGGTAATGTTGTTATACCTTCTTTTGCTGTCGGAAGGACACAGGAACTGCTTTACTATATCAGGATAATAAAGGAAAAGGGACTTATAAAAAATCACGATGGATTCAAAGTGGTTGTGGACAGTCCTCTTGCCGTTGAAGCTACTGAGATATACAGTTCCGAGATGGAGGAATACTACGACGATGAGGCTCTCGAGCTTCTCAGAAAAGGTATTAATCCTGTAGTTTTCCCTGATCTCAAGGTGTCCGTATCGAGTGAAGAGTCCAGAGCGATAAACGACGACCCGACTCCGAAGATCATCATTTCCGCATCGGGAATGTGCGAAGCGGGAAGGATACGTCATCACCTTAAGCACAATCTGTGGAGACCGGAATGCACGATACTCTTTGTAGGATATCAGAGCCGCGAAACTCTCGGTGCCAGACTGCTTGACGGAGAAACTATGGTAAGGCTCTTCGGTGAAGATATACAGGTGTGTGCCGAGATAAGAAAGATAGATTCTTTCAGCAGTCATGCAGATGAAAAGATGCTGCTCAAATGGGTGGAGGACGCTGCCCCGGGCATAAGACTTTTCGTTAACCACGGCGAAGACAAAGTGACAGACCATTTTGCTGAAGAAGCATCCGAACGCATCGGCAGGCCTGCCGTCGCTCCGTACAGCGGAGAGGTATGGGATCTTATCAGTGACGAACTCGTCAAAAAGGCCGTTGTCGTTCCTGTTATCAGGAAAGAGGCTGAAGGCGGTATCGTCGAAATCAGATCATTTGACAGTGAAGGCAGACTCTCGAGCCGTAAACCTGAGCACTCACATGGCGATAAAGAAGGTGAATGGAAAGTCACGGAGTCTACAGCAAAAGCCGTTAAGGCATATAATGAACTGTGTCGTGCCGGAAACAGGCTCATGGATCATATTGAGCACTGTCAGGGTACATCCAATAAAGAGATCATCAAACTTACAAGAGAAATCAACGAGCTCCTGCGCAAACACGGAGCCTGGGAGGATTAAAATATGGACAACAGGCCAATCGGATTTTTCGATTCGGGCCTCGGCGGGCTGACATCGGTCTATGAACTGCATAAACAGCTGCCGGACGAAAAAGTGATATACTACGGAGATACAGCTAGAACTCCGTACGGATCGAAGTCGCCTGATACTATAAGAAAATTCGCGACACAGATAGTAGATTATCTGGTATCAAAGGACACCAAGATGATCATAATAGCGTGTAATACGGTAACTGCAATGGCTCTTGACTCGCTGAGAGAGCGCTATCCTGACATCCCGATACTGGGCGTAATAGAACCGACCGTCAAAAAGGTAGTAAGTGACGGATGCCGCAGGGTAGGGGTCATAGCTACAAAGGCTACCATAGGAAGCGATGTGTACGGGAGGAGCCTTAAAGAGCTGGATCCGGATATCGAAGTAAGCAGTCTCGCCTGCCCGGCAATAGTTCCGCTTGTCGAAGAGGGCTTCTCGGGAACCGACATAATGGAGCTAACCGTGAAACACTATATGGACGATTTTGTCAGAGAAAGCGGATTTGATAATCTCATACTCGGATGCACTCATTATCCGCTTATATCAGGACATATCAGAAAACTCTATCCGGGTATCAGACTTTACAGCTCCTCGGCAGAGGTAATAAGTGAAGCCCGTGAGATCCTTACCCAAAGGGATATGCTGGCTGACGGGCCGGAGCTCAGAGACAGATATTATGCAAGCGACCTTTCCGAGAATTTCATAGCTATGACGGACATGCTTTTTGCAGGTACGGATTTTAAAATAAAGTTTGTAAAACTTGAAGATTGATTATTGATCGTTTTTCTTGTAAAATCATTAAGCTGTGCGTATTATGCAATAGTATAAGTGTGATACGAATCTGCAGCGGGGAGATAATATGGAAACTGAATTCAAATACAACCTGACCGATACGGCTATATTCGATCAGATAGTGGAGAATGCCGAAATCAATAAGATGGGGCTTGAAGCTGTTGAGACCATCAGCATGCATGCGACTTATTTCGATACCCCGGATATGGATTTCCGCCGTAAGGGAATCGCATACAGGATAAGGCAGGAGGATGAGCGCTATACCGCGACCATCAAATGGGATGTCAATGTCAGTGAAGGGCTGCATCGCAGAGAGGAGTTCAATCTTGTCGTAAACGATGAGAGATTTGCGGAAAACCCTGATATAAAGATATTCATTTCCAGCGATGCCTATGATGTCCTTTATGATGCTGCCGGTGACAAAAAGCTTGTCAAGACTATAGATATGGACTATGAACGCAGGCAGTTCAAGGTCGATACGGGCAAATCAATAAGCTGTATATCGCTGGATACGGGAATTATTCATCATGTTGACGGTCATTCCGTTCCTATATGCGAACTCGAGATAGAGTGGTATTACGGAGACGAGGATGATTTCATGAAACTTGCCGAGCTGATCAGTAACAAATATTCTCTTGAAACAGAGGACAGATCAAAGCTGCAGAGGGCTTATCATTAGTATTGATAATAATAAAAGATAATATTTATAAAACGGAGGAAGTATTCAAATGAAGGCTACACAGATCTCAAAAGAAAACGGAGTAGTAAAATTCAGCATCGAGTTTACACCGGAAGAATGGAATGATGCGATCAATAAGGTGTACATTGCAAACAGGAACAAATTCTCAATCGATGGTTTCCGTAAGGGCAAGGCGCCGAGAAAGATTATCGAGAATTTCTACGGACATGACATATTCTGGGACGAGGCTCTCAACAGTCTGCTCGAAAACGGTTACTTTGATGCAGTAAAGGAAATGGACATAGAGGTCATTTCACAGCCTTCGTTCGATTCTCCTGAGATCAAAAAAGGTGAGCCTGTTGTACTGACAGGAAGCGTTCAGGTATTCCCTGAGGTAGAGGTCGGAAATTATAAGGGCCTCGAAATAGAAAAATTCGAGACTGTTATCGGTGACGAGGAAGTTCAGTCCGAGCTCGAGAGAGTTCAGAAGAGCCAGGCAAGGATGGAGGCTGTTACCGACCGCAAATCGGAGAACGGCGATACAGTGATCCTCGACTTTGAAGGAAGCGTAGACGGCGAAACATTTGCAGGCGGCACTGCCGAGAATTTTGAACTCAAGCTGGGCAGCGGACAATTCATTCCGGGATTCGAGGAACAGCTCGAGGGTAAGGATGCAGGCGAGGAAGTTGAAGTAAATGTAACTTTCCCTGAGGATTATCATGCTGAGGATCTCGCAGGAAAGGCTGCACTCTTCAAGTGCAAGATCCATGAGATCAAGAACGAGATCCTGCCGGAAATCGATGACGAACTCGCAAGCGATGTAAGTGAATTCGAGACACTCGCTGAGTATAAGGAAGACCTTAAGAAAAAACTGCAGGAGAACGCAGACAGCAGAGATCTTTCAATGATGAAGGACAGAGCTCTTGAGGCACTTTACAATGCAAATGAGATCGAAGCTCCTGAGGTAATGGTAAAGAACGAGCTTGATAACATGATCTATGAAATGAACCAGAGCCTTTCATCACAGGGAGTAAGCCTGCAGCAGTACCTTGAATGGACAGGCAAGACAATGGATGACATCAGAGAAGATGCAAAAGCTGATGCCGAGAAGAGAGTAAAGACAAGGATCCTTCTGAAGAATGTCATCAGAATGGAAGGACTTGAGGCAGCAGAAGAGGAAGTTGAAAAGCTCATGCAGGAATTCGGTGAGCAGTACGGAATGACTGTTGATCAGGTAAAAGAGATGGCAGGATCCGATACAAACGGATACTTCAAAGATGATGCTCTTACAAAGAAAGCTATCGACTTCCTGTTTGACAATGCCGTTCAGGTTGAGAAGAAAGAAGAAAAAGAAGAAGAGGATAAATAATATACCATGAATTATGTACCTTATGTTGTCGAGCAGACAGGACAGGGTGAGAGGACGTATGATATATATTCGCGTCTTCTCATTGACAGGATCATATTCATAGACGAAGAGATAACTGAGCATACAGCGAGCATCGTTGTTGCTCAGCTGCTTTTCCTTGAAGCACAGGATCCTGACAAGGACATCAATATATACATCAATTCACCGGGAGGCATGGTGACTGCAGGTCTGGCTATTTACGATACTATGAAGTATATCAAGCCGGATATCAGCACTATATGTGTCGGAATGGCTGCCAGCATGGGTGCCGTGCTGCTTTCTGCGGGCACCAAAGGCAAAAGATATGCTCTGCCTAATGCTGAGATAATGATTCATCAGCCTCTGGGGGGATTTCAGGGTCAGGCATCGGATATCAAGATAACCGCCGATCACATTCTTGACATCAAGAATAAACTGAACAGAATACTTGCAGAGTCAAGCGGACAGGATCTTGAAATCATTGAAAGGGACACAGACAGAGACAATTACATGTCGGCTGCACAGGCTGCAGAGTACGGCCTGATCGACAAGGTGATTGAAAAACATTAAGGAGATTATTTCCTATGGCAGACAATAACGAACTCGTATGTTCATTCTGCGGTAAACCAAGTTCTCAGGTCCGGAAGATAATAGTCGGGCCTGATGTTTACATTTGCAATGAATGTATAGATCTGTGCAAATCTCTTCTCGAGGAGGAGAGCTATCCTGCACAGAGAAAGAAATCAGACAGACTGCCGAGACCTGCTGAGATCAAGGAGGAGCTTGATCAGTATGTTATAGAGCAGGATCCGGCTAAGAAAAGTCTCGCAGTAGCTGTATACAACCACTATAAAAGAATCAGACATCTCGAGAAGCATTCTGTCAGTGACAGAAACGCTATAGAACTCAGTAAGAGCAATATTTTAATGCTGGGACCGACAGGAAGCGGCAAGACTTTGCTTGCTCAGACTCTTGCCCGTATCCTTGATGTCCCGTTTGCGATCGTGGACGCCACATCGCTCACAGAGGCCGGTTATGTCGGAGAGGATGTCGAAAACATCCTTCTGAGACTGTACCAGGCTGCGGACGGTGATCTGGAAAGAGCTCAGAAGGGCATCATATATGTTGATGAGATAGATAAGATCGCCCGCAAATCCGAGAATATGTCGATCACTAGAGATGTCAGCGGCGAGGGTGTTCAGCAGGCTCTCCTTAAGATCATTGAGGGAACTATTGCAAATGTACCGCCGCAGGGAGGACGCAAGCATCCTAATCAGGAGTTTATACATTTCGACACAAAAGATGTGCTCTTTATATGCGGAGGAGCCTTCACCGGTCTTGACAGGATCATCAGGGTGAGACTCGGAAGCAAGGTTATAGGATTTAATCAGGATGAAGACAAACTCGATATTCCTGATGAAGATATCCTCCTCAAGGCTGAGCCTGAAGATCTCCTGAGATTCGGACTCATTCCGGAGCTTATAGGAAGACTGCCGGTTATGGTATCGCTCAGCGAGCTTAGCGAAAAAGCGCTTGTGAGGATAATCACGGAGCCGAGAAATTCGCTGGTTAAGCAGTATCAGACCCTGCTTGCCATGGACGATGTCGAGCTTGAGGTAACAGACGAAGCCATACATGCTATTGCCGAAAAGGCGCTTAAGCTCGGGACTGGTGCGAGAGGACTCAGAGGCATATTTGAGGGCATAATGACGGATATCATGTACGATATCCCTTCTGAGAAGGATGTCATCAAATGTGTGATAACAGAGGAAACTGTTACGGAAGGAAAATATCCTGTACTTGTCAGAAAAGGCGGGAATGAAGAAAGGACAGAAAAGGGAGCATAATGTCAGCAGAGATCGAAAAGATGGTACCTTATATACCGCTGAGAGGACAGACATTCTTTGCCGGCACCATAGTCGGATTCGATATCGGAAGAGATAAATCACTTGCCGCCGTTGATCATGCGATGAACGGCGACAAGTATATTGTAGTGTCTGCGCAGAGAGATACAAGTGTTAATGAACCTCGTCAGGAAGACTGTTATCTGACAGGCTGCCTTATCAGAGTAAGGCAGGTTGTCAAGAAAAATGACGAATATGTACGCATTCTGGTAGTTTGCGAGGAGAGAGTAAGGATCAGCGAGATCACGGATCAGGGTTCATTTCTCACCTGTAATTATAGAATTGCGGAGGATTATGACAACGATATCTCCGATGTAAATCTGCAGGCCAATATCAGAGTTATGAGACAGATGTATCTCAAATATCTGGAACTGAGCGGACAGGGCGAATCAGCAGGAGCAGCGCTGATGGATAATATCGATGATCCTTCACTGCTCTGCAGCCTGATAGCCAATGAGATAGATGTGACATATGACATCAAGCAGACTCTTCTCGAAATAGATTCCGTAAAGCTCAGAGTCGGACATCTGATCGATATAATCGGCAGAGAGAACAATATACTCTCTATCGCAAAGAGGATCAACAACCGCGTTGTCAAGAATATGAACAGGGGGCAGAAAGAGTATTATCTCAGAGAACAGCTCCAGGTCATCAAAGAGGAACTCGGAGAGGATGAGGACGCGGATGATGAGGCAAGAGCATGGCGTGAGAAGCTGGGCGAACTCAAGCTCGATGAAAAGACTGATGCGAAGGTTCGCAAGGAGATCGACAAGTTCAGCAAGATGAGTCCTATGAGTCCGGATGCAAATGTATCGAGGACATACATAGAGACTATACTGGAGCTGCCGTGGCACAATTCCTCAAAGGTCAACAATAATCTCAAAAAGGCAGAGAAGATACTTAATGATGATCACTACGGCCTTGAAAAGGTCAAGGAGAGGATACTCGAGAACCTTGCAGTGCAGCACCTTACAAAGGAAAACAAGGGTCCGATTATCTGTCTCGTCGGTCCGCCGGGAGTCGGAAAGACATCTATAGCAAGATCCATTGCCAGAGCTACCAACAGGGAATTCGTAAGAATGTCTCTGGGCGGTGTGCGTGACGAAGCTGAGATAAGGGGACACCGCCGTACATATATCGGTGCTATACCGGGCAGAGTCATAAACAGCATTATAGAATCCGGTACGAACAATCCGCTCTTCCTCTTTGACGAGGTGGATAAGATAGGCAGTGATTTCCGGGGCGATCCTGCTTCGGCACTGCTCGAGGTACTCGATCCGGAACAGAACAGCACTTTTACCGACCATTATCTTGAGATTCCGTTTGATCTCTCAAAGGTAATGTTCATAACTACTGCCAATACCACAGCTACTATACCGGCGCCTCTTCTTGACAGAATGGAAGTGATCGAACTGTCCAGCTACACTGAAGAGGAAAAGGTCATGATAGCTTCCAACTATCTTGTGCCAAAGAAGATGAAGGAGAACGGTATCAAAAAGACCCAGCTCACCATCTCCAAGGCGGCTATCAGAGATATAATCGAGTATTATACACGCGAGGCCGGCGTCCGTAATCTCGAAAGGGAGATAGGCAATGCATGCCGCAAGGCAGCGCGAAAGATAGTAAGCAACAGGAAATTCAAGAACGAGATAACTCCGCGCAACCTCGACAAATATCTCGGCAAGAGAATATTTATCGATGATATAGATTCGCTCGAGCCTGAGGTCGGTGTTACGACAGGCATGGCATGGACATCCGTAGGCGGCGTGACTCTTACGATAGAGTCTGTAAAGATGCCGGGTTCAGGCAAGCTGATACTTACCGGTCAGATGGGTGATGTCATGAGAGAATCAGCTCAGACATCTCTCGGTTACATCAAATCGATAGCCTCAAAATACAAAATCAGCAAGGACATATTCAAGGATTACGATATACAGATCCATATTCCTGAAGGCGCTACACCTAAGGACGGACCGTCTGCAGGAGTAACCATGACAAGTGCTCTGTTCTCACTGCTCACAGACCGTAAGGCTGACAGGACAGTCGCAATGACCGGAGAAATCACTCTGAGAGGCAGGGTGTTGAGAATAGGCGGACTCAAGGAGAAATCCCTTGCTGCCTACAGGCAGGGTATACGCAGGATCATCATTCCTAAGGAGAATGTGCCTGATCTCGAGGATATACCGGCTTCGGTCAGAAAACAGATAGAATTCATACCTGCAGAGACATTCGAAGATGTTATTCCTGTAGTGATAAAGTAGAGATGATCATATGAAGATACACAGATCGGAACTTGAAACAGTGGCGGTCAAGCCGTCGCAGTATCCGGGAGCAGATGTTCCTGAAATAGCGTTTGCCGGCAGATCCAATGTCGGCAAATCCTCGCTGCTGAATCTCATTACGGGCCGCAAGAGCCTCGCAAGAGTATCCGGAAGTCCCGGAAAAACACGGACGATCAATTTCTACCTGTGCAACGACGAGTTCAGGATAGTTGATCTGCCCGGATATGGATTTGCCAGGATCAGCAGGTCTGAGAGTGAAAAATGGGGAAAGATGATGGAATCATACCTGGAACACAGACCTAATCTGATAAAGGTCGTGCAGCTGGTTGATATACGTCATAAGCCAAGCGCTCAGGATGTGCAGATGTATGATTATCTGAAATACTACGGGCTTGACGGCATAGTAGTTGCGACCAAGGCTGATAAGATAAGCAGCAACGAAAAAGCCCGAAACATAAAAGAGATAAGAAATACGCTGGGTATGGGCAAAAATGATAAGATCATCCCGGTCTCCGCTCTCAAAAAAACGGGAGATGAAGAACTGCTGGATGTTCTGCAGGCTCTTATTGATAAGTGGAATAAAGGAGAGTAAACCATGTCAGACAAAACACTCGAAAGCAAATTCCTGGGCAAGCTGCTCTACAATCAGGATCAGATCGTTAACAGAGCTAAGGAACTGGCAAAACAGATCGATGAGGACTATGAGGGAGAAGAAGTAATACTTCTCGGAACACTTAAGGGATCGGTGCTGTGGCTGGTGGATATCCTTAAATATACCACAGTCGATACCAAGGTTGAGTTCATCTCAGCGAGCAGCTACGGATCATCAACGACCAGTTCCGGAGTTGTAAAGATCACCTATGAGCCTACTCTCAACCTGTACAATAAGCATATAATCATAGTTGAAGATATAGTCGATACCGGTAATACGCTCAAATATCTGGTTAACAAACTGAACGAAAGAGGACCGAAGTCCATTAGGATATGCACCATGCTGAACAAACAATCCCGCAGGGTAGCAGATGTCAAGCCGGACTATATCGGATTTGAAGTGGATGACCTGTTCGTGATCGGATACGGACTCGATTATGACCAGAGATTCAGGGGACTTCCATACATCAGTTATCTTGAAGAAAGTGATATAGAATATCTATAGAGACATAAAAAGCATGTTGTACGACAGAGAAAAAATTATTGAGCTGCTTACGAGCGATCAGAAAAAAGATACCCATATCCATACCTGCTTTTCGGATGGGGAGCTTACTCCCGAGCAGGTGATCGACCGCTGGATGAATGAGGGATACAGAGTAATATCCATTACCGACCATGACGGTATCGACGGCACGCTTGTCGGCGTTGATTATGCAAAGGATAAAGACATAGAGTTTATCCCGGGTATTGAATTCGATTCAGAGGATCCGCTCAGCAGCGAGATACATATGCTGGGTTACGGATTCGATCATCTGCAGCCGGATTTCAAGGAAAACATTGAAGCCATGCTCGAAAGAAGAGATGAGCGAAACAAGACCATGCAGGAAGCTCTAAACAAAAGAGGTTACGGCATTACCGATGAGGATGTCAGATCGGTAAACGGCGGCAGATATGTGGGCAAGCCGACATTTGCAAGGATAATGGTCAACAAGGGTATAATCGGTTCGGTCCAGGAAGCATTCAGCGGGATCTTCCGCGAACCGGATATGCGTGCAATCAAGAAAGAGACATTCCCGGCCGGATTCGTAATCTGGCTGATACATGAAGCCGGCGGGGTCGCTGTTATGGCTCATCCGATGGAACAGAGAAAATCGCACGAACCGTGGAAGGAGTTCGAACCGCGTCTTTATACGATACTTGACAAAATGGTCAGGTTTGGAGTCGACGGAATAGAATGCTATCATCCGTCCGCTGACGAGCAGCAGAGTGAACTGCTTGTGAAGTATGCGAAGGAGCATAACCTGATCATTACCAGAGGCTCGGATTTCCACTCAGATGTTCAAAAAAGAGACTTCTCCAGATATCACGGAATGGATTGAATACACTTACAAGGCAGAGGTGATATGCTTTTGCCTTTTTTATTGGCGTCTGTAATACGGCTTTTTTTGCATGAAATACTGCGATTCTTTCCCTCTTCACCGCGCTTACATACTGAGGCGCACGCATGCATCTAAAATAGAGTCACGGTGTACATAATGCAGTAAAAACAAGGGAGGACTGAAATGGGAAGAATTAAAAAGGAAGCGGATGATGCCTTATCTGGTATAAATCTTCCGAGGCCTGTGTATTATCAGTGCATATGGATAATCAAGGATATAGACAGGCTTCGAATGCTCGAGGCTATGCATAATTACAAAGAACAGCCTGATGAGCTGCTTTGCTGCGGCACGGAAGGGGAGTCAATGGTGACAGAGAAAGTTATAGAAGAGGGTGTGCGCAGGCTGAGGGCTATAAGAGCGGCCATCCAGCCTGTACCGGAAGACATGAGGCAGGATCTTATAGAGAATATTATGGCAGGGACAGGCTTCGGAGACTATGCGCACGAGAATACATGGAAGAAATGGAAGAAGCGTTTTATCAATGAACTGGCTCATAATCTGGATCTTGTGTAGCAGCTCTTTCGCGGTCGTCTTCAATTAAATGATTCAGAACACTGCCGGCGAAGAGTATCATGACCATATAGCGGAGCCACATGAGCAGCAGGAATATCGCTGCCAGAACTCCGTACAGGTAGGAAGAGTGGTAAAAGAGCCTTATAAAAACGGAAAAAAGTTCGGTAAACACGAACCAGCATAAGCTTGTCACTAAAGCGCCGGGCAGCTGGCTCCTGAGTGTTCTGCGCTTTGCGGGAAGGTATGCAAAAATACTTATGATCACCAGAAATGCGAGCAGTATGACTAAAAATGAACTGATATCAAAGAATGAGTCGATGCTCGCAAGAGTCGACTGCAAAACATTGGCATTCACTTTCTTTACTACAGACTGAATGATATCTGCAATGGCGTCGTTCAGCATCTCGAATACAAACATCGCCGGGATCAGAATAATAAGCATCAGTGTGAAAAACAGCCGCTTAAATATGCCTCTCACATATATACGGCCTTTTTTCGCAGCTATCTCGATGCTTTCATCCTCCGATGTACTGCTTTCGTCTTCGCTGTCGAGCTGATTCAGACCTTTTTGTATAGCCATTACACCCTTGCTTGCAGACCACAGTGTGGTCACGGTTGCGACCGAAGTAACCAGTCCGCCGGACTGAGTTTTGATGTCATTTATAAGCGATGTTACAAGATCCCTTATAGCCTCGAGGTCCGGCAGGAACTGAAGCAGTATATCAACAGCGTCTGCTGTCGTATATCCGGGAATAAGATTTACTGCGGCTATGATAAGGATGATGAACGGTATCATCCCTGTCACTATGAACAGCGTCGCATAGCCTGAGTACACGGACATCTTATAATCCTGAAACTCGCCAAACCCGCGAATGGACAGTTTTATTGATTGCCTGATCAGATTTTTGAATTTTCCCATACCTGTATCGCCTTATGTAATTTTATGAACCTTGCGGCAACGCCGTATAATCGGGTGAAACCATTCTATCGAAGGCGCCCGGCCGCCGTAGATCAATGGTTTCAACCTTGCGGCAACGCCGTATGATCAGTTGAAACCATTATACCCGAAAAGGAGTGCCGGAAGTGATAAAAGATGACATTTGCATGCCTTTGTGTTAAAATCTGCTGGTGTGATAATTATTTTATCGTAAATAGACAGAACGGGGAGACAGGCAGATGGCTTTTGAAGAAAAGACTATAAGCAGCGAAGTAGTGTTTGACGGCGCCGTATTCAAAGTAAGACGTCATATGGTTGAGACGGTCGCCGGGGAATCGATAAGAGATATCGTTGAACATAACGGAGGATCTATTCTGGTCGCTGTGACTGATGAGGGAAAGATCCTTATGGAAAAGCAGTATCGCAAGGCTTTTGAGTGCGAAATGCTTGAACTGCCTGCAGGAAAAAAGGATCCGGGTGAAGATAATTATGTTACGGCTGTCAGAGAGCTTGAAGAGGAGACCGGCTACAAAGCGGGATCGGTGAAGCTGCTTCTGACATACATACCGACATGCGGTTATTCAAGCGAACAGCTTTACATTTATCTGTGCAGGGATCTGATGCGCGGTGAAAGACATCTTGATCCGACCGAATGCATAGATGTGTATGAGTATGATGCTGATGATCTCGTTGACATGATCATGAAAAATGAGATACTCGACAGCAAGACGATAATAGGAATACTCTTTGCCAGAATGGCGGGAGAGATCTGATAAGGGGCGTTATATGAGTGAATTCATTGATTATCTGAGAACGGAAAAAAAGAAAGCCGAAAATACTCTGATTGCTTATGAGAGGGATATTAAAAGTTTCAGGAACTATCTCCTGAGCAGGGGCGTCACGGATATGGATAAATGCTCGGAGAGCGACGCTGTATCATATATACTGGAGCTCGGTAATCAGAAGAAATCAAAGGCAACCGTTAACCGTAAGATCTCTGCTCTCAGAATGTATTACGAATACTGTATTCGCTGCGGCAAACGAGAAGACAATCCGTTCTCGCGTATAAAGTCTGCAAGAGGAGAAAGGCGCGATGTCGATTATCTTACTGTAGAGGAGATAGAGAGTCTTCTTGAACTTCCCGATGACAGCCCGAAGGGGATCAGGGATACAGCCCTGCTGGAATTCATGTACGGGACAGGTGCCAGAGTTACAGAGGTCGTAAGACTCTGCTTCGAAGATATAAATCTCAGGATGAGCTTCGTAACTCTGAAGGATGTCAATGACGAAAGCCGCATAGTACCGCTCGGTAAGTACGCAAAAGCTGCGCTGGAGAAATATATCGGAACTGTATATGATGATCTGGCCGGACGTCCTCACAGCGAAGAGGATCATGTTTTTGTCAATATGAGAGGTGAGGCGCTTACAAGGCAGGGAATCTGGAAGATAATGAAGGATTACGGCAGCCGTATCAATGCCGGAAGCCGCATGACTCCGCAGATACTGAGAGACAGCTTCGCCGTGCACATACTGCAGAACGGCGGAGACCTCAAAACACTGCAGGAACTCATGGGTTTTGAGGATATGTCGATAGGCATCGCATATCTGGCCGTGACGGAGATACATGTAAAGGACGTATTCAACAGGACACATCCAAGAGCATAAAGGTCTGAGAATTTAAAGCCTAAGAACATAAACTGTATTGTTTTTATAAAAAACCTTGAAATAGACTTTGCGATATGGTAATCTATGCAAGCTGTTATTACGGACGGTCCTCTGGGACGGGCGATGATCGGCCCTGTGTTCCAAGAACGTCATGAGAGGAAGGAGAGAATAACATGAATCTTTTAGACCAGATCACAATGGATTACAAAAGGGATGATATCCCTGCATTCAAAGTAGGCGACACACTGCGCGTGCACATCAGGATCATCGAGGGCCAGAGAGAAAGAATCCAGGTATTCGAAGGCTATGTGCTCAAGAGACAGCACGGCGGAGTAAACGAGACCTTCACAGTAAGAAAGCTGTCAAACGGTATCGGCGTAGAGAAGACATTCCCGCTTCACTCACCTAAGATCGAAAAGATCGAAGTAGTCAGAAGAGGAAGAGTCAGAAGAGCTAAGCTCAACTACATGCGCCAGAGAACAGGTAAGGCTGCAAGGATCAGAAGCGCTGAATAGTAATCACGATGCATACCAGGAGCATTTCGCAGATGGTATGCATTTTGTTTTTTCAGAGATTGCATAATAAAGCAGTCCGGGGTAGAAGTAATGATAGACAATATAAACTGGTATCCGGGTCACATGAAGAAGACCCGCGAACTCATTAAGGAAAATCTGAAGACTGTTGATGTCGTCGTGGAGATCGTTGACAGCCGTATTCCGGTGTCCAGCAGAAATCCTGTCATCGACGAACTCATTTCAGGAAAGAGACGCATAATAGTGCTCGGAAAGGCGGATCTTGCGGATGCTTCGGAAACTTCAAAATGGAAGGAGAGACTGAGTGCGGCAGACGGTGTTGTAAGGGCAATGGATCTCAATCTGCAGTCCGGAGAAAACATCAACAGGCTTCTCAGAGCTCTCGAGGAAGAAGAGGAAAAGCGCAATGCCGAGAGATCCGTAAAAAGACCCCTCAGGATCATGATAGTAGGTGTTCCTAATGTCGGGAAATCATCGCTTATAAACAGGCTGACCGGAAGACGGTCTGCCATGACCGGAGACAAACCTGGCGTGACAAGGGGCAAGCAGTGGCTTACGCTTAAAAACGGTATGCAGCTTCTGGACACTCCGGGAATACTGTGGCCTAAATTCGAGGATCCAGATGTCGGTCTGAATCTGGCATTCTGCGGCAGCATCAGGGATGAGATACTGGGCGTTCAGGATCTCGGTTTCGAGCTCATCAGAGTTCTGGGAGAATCGTATCCTGATCTGCTTAAGGAAAGGTATAAGCTGGATGAAATATCCGATCAGCCTATCGAAAACATGGATAATATTGCCCTTAAAAGAGGATTTATCATGTCAGGAAAGAGGATAGACTACGAGAGGACGGGCAGGACTGTTCTTGATGAATTCAGAGGCGGCAAGATCGGCAGGATAACACTGGAGCGCCTGTGATATCATATCTAACGGGATCACATACAGTAAAAAATGACTAAAGCGGAAAGACTTGAAAGAGATATAAAAAAGCTGGCCGAAATGAAGGCTCACGAGGATGAACTCAGAGCCGCCGGTTTTAAATATATAGCGGGAATCGATGAAGTAGGAAGAGGTCCTCTGGCGGGTCCTGTATATGCTGCATGTGTCGTGCTCCCCGATGACTGGGACATACCCGGAATAAACGATTCCAAAAAACTCTCTGCAAAAAAGAGGGAGGAACTGTCGGATATTATCAAATCGCGGGCTCTTGCTTACGGAATAGGGATCGCGGACAATACAGAGATAGATGAGATAAATATTCTCGAAGCTACTAAAAATGCCATGAAGCGTGCGGTGGATGCATGCAATGCCGCGCTGAGTGAATGTGCTGAACAAGCTGCAGGAAATGAAACCGCGAAAATTTATCCGGCTATAGATATGCTGCTGATAGATGCAGTGAAACTTGATACAGACACAGCAAGCGAGTCTATCATCAAGGGTGATGAAAAAAGTCTGAGCATAGCAGCCGCATCGATCGTTGCCAAGGTTGCAAGGGACAGTTATATGACGGAGATGGATGAAATCTATCCGGGATATGATTTTGCGTCAAATAAGGGATACGGAACGGCAAAACACTACGACGGACTGAGAGCGCTGGGATATACGCCGCTGCACAGAAGATCATTTCTCAGAAAGTTTGAGGAGAGCGGAGAATTGGCAAAGAATAACAAAAAGATATATGCTGTAAAAAAAGGACTGAAGCCCGGCATTTATCTGAGCTGGGATGAGTGCAAGGCACAGGTGGACGGATTCTCCGGCGCGGAATACAAGAGCTTTGCCGCCGGAGCGGATGCTCTGGATTATCTGGGACTCAGCCCGGGAACTGAAGGATATGAAGCTGCTGTCAGCGTACTGGAATCGGCGGGAATGAATGCAGATCCGGGAAACCGTGCAAATGCAGCAAACCCGGCTGATTCACATAATACAGCCGCCACAGCGATCCCGGAGGGAGTAAGCGCTTTTGTCGACGGAAGCTATGATGTTTCGAGCGGCAGATTCAGCTGCGGAGTAGTGATGCTCAGAGCGGACCGCGAAGGAAACATAATCAGTACAAGAGAGATCAGTCAGGCGTTTGACGATGAAGAGGCTGCGAAGCTCCGCAACATTGCCGGTGAGATAATGGGCTCAAAGACAGCAATAGATTTCTGCCTCAGAAACGGGATCGATGAAGTCACTATATTTCACGACTATGAGGGCGTAGGCAAATGGGGAAGCGGTACCTGGAAGGCCAACACTAAGCTTACGAGACTGTACAGGGATTATGTCGCTAAGGCAGGGACCCGCATGAAGATCAGTTTTGTTAAAGTCGCCGCGCATTCCGGCGACAAATACAATGATATGGCTGACAGGCTCGCAAAGCAGGCGCTGGGAATAGAGTGAGGGCAAAAAATACATGTAACAGCCGTGCGGCCGCGGCCAAAAAATAGCTTGAACTGCCTGATGAGATGTGTTAAAATCTCGTTTGTAGCGGTCTATTAGCTCAGTTGGGAGAGCGACAGGGTGACAACCTGTAGGTCATTGGTTCAAGTCCAATATAGGCCACCAGGCTTTCAAAGAGTTCCCGTGCGGAGCTCTTTTTCATTCGGTCTAATTGTAAAGAAAAAAGGTTACGGAGATAGTAGAGAGGTAACGGAGATAATGAAGCTGAATATCAATAAAAAATCAATAATCGAGATACTCGAGATGATCGCCGGAAATGCTATCTGCGCATTTGCCGTGGTATGTTTTGCTCTGCCCTACAACATGGTAGTCAGCGGCATGAGCGGTATAGGAAGGATGATAAATTATTACACGGGAGTCAGCGTAACGATGGTAGTAACAGTCGGAAATATCCTGCTGTTCGTAATCGGAGGTCTGATACTCGGTAAGAAATTTGCAGCATCGATAGCGCTTGGAACATTTGCCTTCCCGTTCTTTATGGGTATATTCGAAAATATCGACACCCTGCAGCACCTTGTAAATGAGCCTATGCTGGCAGCTGTCTGTGCCGGTGTTCTGGACGGAATCGGTCTCGGACTGGTCCTCAGGGTAGGAGGATCCACAGGAGGTATAGATGTTCCGGCAATGATACTGAACCGCAAGCTCGGATGGAGGCTGGCGACGGTCATGTCGGTAATAGATGTGACCATATTCCTTATTCAGATACCTGTGACGGAAACCGAGGGTATCATACTGGGCATACTGTATACTCTTGTTTACAGCGTTGTCATGGACAAGATGATCGTAATGGAACAGGGCGGATATCAGGTTATGATATGGACCGATAAGCTGCCGGAGGTCAATGAGGAATTGCTGCAGATAGGATTCGGTACGACTCTGATAAAGGCGCGCGGCGGTTACATGCGTGATGACAAAGAAGTCATACTCTGTGCATCCAGCAACAGGAGCATCAATAAGGTAAAGAGAGCTGTACTCGGCATAGATAAGGGTGCATTCATGACGATCACCAATATGAACGAGGTAAACGGAAACGGTTTCACCTATATGCTGGATGATGAAGATTATGTGCCTGTGCTTGGCGAGAGACATGGCGGAAGGGAACTCAGCTGACAGGAGTTGAAACAACGTTTATGAAATTTGTGAAAAACACCAATAAATTGTGTTTAAAACACAAAAAATGAACACTCTAACTCGCATTTTTTTGTATTTTATATCTTAAATGTGTTGACTTTGTGTTTATATGATATTAGTATAATGCAGTCGCCTGACTCGTTCAGGAGCTGCATTTTTTAGTTTTCACAGAGGCCGTATGTTGAAATAAAACGGTCTCTCGATCAGAGTATGATGCACAGAGGGAGGCAGTACTGAGATGCCGGGTTCCATCAAAGGAAATATAAATAAAAAACTGATTTCAGATGTAATGCAAATGGTATGCGGTAATATCATATGTGCTTTTGCACTCGGGTGTTTTGCTCTCCCGTTCAACATGGTCGTAAGCGGAATGAGCGGCATCGGAAGAATAGTCAGCTTTTATACCGGCTTCAGTGTTTCCGTCGTAGTCGGTGTCTGCAACATTGCACTTTTCATACTGGGCTGGATAATGCTGGGACATAAATTTGCCGCTTCGGTCGCGATAGGAACATTTGTCTATCCGACATTTCTCGGGATATTCCAGAGCATCGAACCTCTGCAGCATATGGTGGATGATCCGCTCCTGGCTGCTATTTGCGCCGGTGTTCTGAATGGTGTCGGACTCGGACTGGTAATCAGGGTCGGCGGTTCTACCGGAGGAACGGACATACCTGCCATCATACTTAACCGGAAGCTTGGATGGAAGGTCGCGCCTATGCTCTATATAAGCGATGTGGCGATATTCATTCTTCAGATAGCCGTCACCGATACAAACGGTGTCATTCTCGGAATTCTTTATGCTCTGATTTACAGCGTAGTCATGAACAAGCTTATAGTAATGGAGCAGGGCGGGGTTCAGCTGATGATCTTTTCCGACAAACTGGAGGAGGTCAATGAAAAGCTGCTGAGCATGCGCATGGGGACGACCCTTCTCTCGGCAGAGGGCGGATACATGCATGACAGGAAAAAAGTTATCTACTGTGTGGCTAGCAGCCGTAACCTCAACAGGATCAAGAGAGCTACTCTGGAGATCGATCCTCAGGCATTCATCACTATCACCAGCATGAGTGAGATAAACGGCAACGGTTTCACATGGTATTTCCACAATGAGGAGTATGAACCTGCCATAAAAGACAGGCATGACGGACACCATCTTTCCGGGCAGCAGAGCTGAGCTGAAACTGCTGAATTTATTCCCCGAACGGGATTTTGTGCAGTAATACTAAAATAAAACCGGCGTTTGTAAACATAAACAACGGCTGAAAAATTTGTTATTTTTTCATCAATAAATTTGGTAAAAAGTATGTACATTTTGTGAAGATAGATGTAGAATACATGCGTTTAGAACAGATTTAAACCCAGTTTCAAACTGCGTTCTACATAGTATAGATTATTCAGAGGTATTATCTTTTGAAGGTACATGTAAAATTAAAAGATTCGGATTATCTGGAATTCTGTCAGTATCAGCTGACTCACAGCAAGCAGGGAAAAAGGACTCTTTTCCTGCAGAGGATCATGCTTCCGGCTATATCTGTGGCAATGATCATTGCGTTCATTGTATTCCACGCAAGCACCAGGGCGCTGATAATTGAGATCGTCAGCCTTGGACTCGCTTCGGCCATCTGGGTCATAGGAGCACCGGGCATGCTTGAGAGAAGTATGCGCAGGGACTTTTACAAGAAAAAGAACAGCGGCAAACTTCCGTATCACGAAACAGCTATGCTGGATTTCGGAACTGACGGTATAACCGAGATCAGCGGCAGCTATTCGGAGACCACTCCATACAGCAGCATCACAACTTTAGCGAAATCGAAAGATCGCCTGTTTGTGTTCACTGATGGGGATAAGGGTTATGTGATCCCTTTCAACGACGCAGCAAAGAACGGCCGCAAGGTAGCGAAACTGCTCTCGGAGAAAACAGGTCTTGAGGTCGAAGAATAAGGTGTTGAAAGCGCATAGCGTCAATCAGTTATTTATACATACAAAAGTGTGTGTTTAAATATAAAATTAATTACTAACTATTCATTGTTTATGGAGGAATCAAAATGTTAGAACAACTTAAAAAGTTCCCATTTGGTTTCATCGTATGCTGTCTCACATTCACATTCGAGAGACTTGCATACTATGGCGGCAAGTGGGGAATCGCTGTCTTTGTTGTACTTGAGGCTGCAGAAGGCGGACTCGGACTCACAACTGAACAGGGTGCTATCTTCTCATCACAGTTCGTAGCATGGACTTATATCACACCTATCATTGGTGGATTCATCGCTGACAGATGGGTAGCTCCTAGACTGCTCGTACCTATCGGAGAAGTTCTGATGGCTGCAGGCTGGTTTGCTATTTCAAGAGCAAACGGATCCGGCGGAGTATGGCTGGCTATCATCCTGCTGGCTGTAGGTACAGGATTCTTCAAGGGTAACGTTTCCGGTATCAACGGAAGACAGTTCGAAAACGACAAGGATACTCTTACAACTGCATTCTCGATCCAGTACATGTTCGTAAACATCGGATCATTCTGCGGAACAACATTCCTGGCTCTGATCGGAACAAAGGGAGCTGGATTCAGAGCGATGTTCATGGCTTGCGCTGTATTCATGCTGATCGATGCTGCATGGTGGTTCTTCGGTATGAGATACCTCGGAGACGCTGGTAAGAAGCCATTCCTCATCGATAACAGATCTGAGGATATTGAAGCTGCAGATGTTACAAAGGACAAGAGACCTCTGACAAAGCTCGAAAAGAACAGAGTTGTTGCTATCCTGATCCTGACATTCTGTTCTGGCTGTTCTGGTATCTGCTGTACATGCCTGTATACTATGAGTTCGGTCCTGAATCACAAGGTGGTATGGGATGGGCTAACTGGATGCTCGGATCCAACTTCGAGATGCCTACAGCATGGTTCGACTCAATGAACGGACTGCTCTGCATCTTCCTGGCTCCTACATTCGGCGCACTTTGGAACAAGCTCAGCAAGAAGGACAAGGACCCATCAATGCTGACAAAGACTGCTCTCGGTATCATGCTCCTCGGATTTGGTATCGCTATGATGGTTGTCGGCGCAGCTATATTCAACAGCACAGGTAAGCCTGTAGGCGTATGGATCATCATCCTGACAGCTATCTTGATGACTGTTGGTGAAATCATGTTCTCGCCTCTCGGCAACTCGTTCATCAGTGAGTACGCTCCTAAGAAATATCTGGGAACTCTCCTCGGAACATGGCCTCTGATCATCTTCTTCGCAGGACTTGCATACGGACCTCTCTACAATGCAATGAGAGTTAACTTCTCCCGTTCATTCCTGATCGCTGCAATCATCGTATTCGCAGCAGGCGCTCTGATGCTGTTCAGCAAGAACAGATTCGAAGCTGCTATCAATGGTACAGAAGAGCAGAGAAAAGAGCTTGAAGCAGTTGAGAATAACTAATTCATACTGTACTATAGCAAATCGTATAACCTGCCGTATTATGCGGCAGGTTATTCTTCAAAATGATATAAATAAAAGCAGACACAACGCGCGCAGCAATATGCATACGCAAGATCAGGGAGAATGATATGTTTGGACAGAAAACAGCTGTAGTTTATTTCTCGCATACAGGAGTTACCAAGGGATTAGTCGAAAAATTTCCTCTTGAGGAAGGTGACAGGACGATAGAGCTTATACCGGCTCTTCCGTACCCGAAATCATATTTCAAAACTCTGGCGAGAGCCAAAACGGAGATAGAAGGCGGTGTTCCGGTGGAACTTGAGCATCCTAAACATAATCTCAGAGATTTTGACAGAATAATTATAGGTTTCCCTATCTGGTTCTGGACATGTCCGAAGGCTGTCACTGCCTTCATCAACGAAAACGATCTTAAGGGAAAGACCATATATCCTTTCTGTACCAGCGGAGGCATAGATATCACTGAAGCGGTTGATGAAATCAAACGAAACGCTGACGGGGCAACTGTAAAGAGGGGAAAGAGATTCAAAGTTAAACGCTTTTCCGAGGATGCCCTGAGAGAGTGGCTTGATCAATAAAAAAACGGCTCAAATGAGCCGTTTTTTTATGCCGGGCATGTCCCGGTATCAAGCCTGACGTATAGAACAAAGCTTATGAAAGCTTTTTGGTCTTGCTGTATGTCGGTGAATAACCGCCGTATTTTTTGCTCTGATAAGAGCGGAGCGTTACTTTGAATTTACTGCGTCCGCGCGGATGCTTCTGATGATAATTCGGATACGGATTGAATGTTGTTGTGTAGGTCTTTTTATTGCCCTTGAGATATCTGCCGTTTACTACTATTCCCTTGGTACCCGGCTTTTTCTTGAGCTTCACGATAACCTTGACCTTGCAGGTGTAGAATTTCTCAGTGTAGAGATAGACACCTGTATACGGACCGTAATGCCTGACCCTGTGGTATTTGACGCTGACAGCTTTTGCTCTTACACTTTTTATCGCAGGTTTTTTTGACTGTCCTGTCTTGAAAGTACCTGTGCTGAGAGTAGGGCCGTAGAATGTGTAGGTCTGTTCATCAAGATTGTATTCGACATTTACGCCGTAACGTATTCTGGTTTTATATTTTTTATTCTTTTTGAAACCTTTGATCTTGTAAACCTGATTATAATAAGACACTACCATATTGGATTCCATATAACCGGAACGTTTCCATGTTTTGGATGAAGCAGGTTTATACTCCATATATAATCTGGCTTTTGAGTTTGAGCCAAAGCTGTAAGGCCAGAATTTGATATATGTGGAATATGCTTCGATTGAACCCTTATCATCAGGCTTAATAGTCGGATTGACAGCTATATAAGCATCTCCGATATAATCAACTAAGCTTCCCGTGTTCTGGTTGAAGACCTCCAGTATCACTGTATGATAACCGACAGACACATCACTCAGATCAATACTGTAATTTATCGTGTTGGAATTGATATTTGCCAATTTGCCGTTCGCCCCGTCAAAATACAATCCTCCCAGAATGTAAGGCGCATTTATATATCCTGTATATGTCAGAATATTTCCGTTGCGGGTCGACTGAATACTATAGGAATCGGAAGGAACCTCTTCGATCGAAGCTTCCTGTATTCCTATTCCGGAAGGCTTGTCTCCGAATAAACCCGAATCTGTTAACTCTTTATAGATTGAGCCGATCTCAGCGGTGGCTGACGATCCGGCATTGCCGCAGTCCGCATCCCGAACTGACAGATTTTCGGTAACAGGTTCAGGCAGATCTTCATCATTTCCCGCATCTGCACCATCTTCAATAAGAATTTCGTCAGCTATGCTTTTAGGATCTGCAATCTGAGGATAGTATTGCGACATGTCGACCTCGACCTCGCTCCCGTCATCCATTACTTCAAAAGCTCGGGTCTCTTCCTGAGCAGCAGAATCCTCTGCAAACGAATCAACATTCATAAAAGGAATAAAGCCGAATGCAACTGCTGCACACATTATGATCGACAGCAGTCTTATAGAAGCCCGTTTGATTGATCTCTTGTTCATAGTCCACCTCGCTTTATATATCAAAACAGATACAGTTTATTTTTGCCAATCACCTCCGGCCCGGATCATAATAAATCCAATGTTTTTTACTTGATACAATTTTAAGATATTCAGACAAATCATGTCAATGCATATATGTGATCTGCGCTTCAAATGACTGAAGTGCTGCAATGAATAAGTCTTTTTTTTAACAGGGACTTGTGATAGAATATCGCTTAGCTGTAGAACGGATTTTGTACTGCAGTACAAATAATATTGCGGTTACGACCGCAAAACTACTTGCAAATCAACAAAAAAGCTGTATATTCGGGAGTGTTATAGAAATGAAAAAAGAAATCGTGGAATTGAGAAAACTGATGGCCGGCGAAGGCATGGATGCATACTATGTTCCATCAGGGGATTATCACAGTTCAGAGTATGTAAATGACTATTTTAAGGCTCGTGAATTCATGAGCGGTCTGACAGGAGAAGCAGGGGAGCTTATCGTCACTATGGAGGGTGCTTATCTCTGGACTGACGGAAGATACTTCCTGCAGGCGGAGCAGCAGCTGGCAGGGACAGAGATCGAGCTGATGAGGATGGCTGAGCCGGGTGTGCCTACTGTTGAGGAATTCCTCGCGGATCTGGTAAAGAAGCACAATGAAGAGAATCCGGGAAAGAAATTCGTTCTCGGCTTTGACGGCAGAGTAATGCCGGGCAGCTTTGATGCAGCTCTTAAAGAAATCTTCGCAGGCTATGATAATACTGAAATTAAATGGGACAAGGATCTGGTCGATGTGGTATGGACCGGCAGACCTGAACTTAAGCCTACAGAGATATATGAGCTTCCGCTCAGTTCAGCAGGGATAAGCGCTGATGAAAAAATCGCTGCTGTAAGAGAGGAGATGAAAAAAGCAGGTGCAGATTATCTGCTTATAACAGATCTGATGGAATCTGCGTGGCTCTTCAATCTGCGTGCAGCTGACATACTCTATACACCTGTATTCTTCGCTTATACGATTCTGACACAGGATGATGTGCGTCTCTATCTTATGGACGGTGCTCTTTCAAAGGGACTTTCTGAAAGTCTTTCCTATGTCAGAGTATGCAGCTACAATGATATATACAAGGATGTGTCTGCGCTGGATGCCGCTAAGACTATCTGGCTGGATTCAAATTCGACGAACTATGCTCTTTACCTCAGCGTACCTGAAGGTATGAAGATCCATGATGCTCTGACACCGCCTGCCCTGATGAAGATCATCAAGAACGATACTGAGATAGCAAGCACTAAGCATGCTCATATCAAGGACGGTGTGGCTGTTACAAAGCTGATCAAGTGGGTCAAGGATAATGTAAATAAACAGCAGCTGACAGAGATCAGTGTTGCTGACAAGCTGCAGGAAATGAGATTCGAACAGGAAGGCTGTTTTGATCTCTCTTTTGAGACTATCTCCGGCTACGGCCCTAACGGTGCTATAATCCACTATGCTCCTACACCTGAGACAAATGCAGATATCAGACCTGAAGGTTTCCTGCTGCTTGATTCAGGCGCACAGTTCATAGACGGAACAACTGACATCACAAGAACGATCTCGGTCGGACCTCTTACACAGGAAATGATCGATGATTACACATATGTGCTCAAATCACATGTAGATGTATCGATGTTCGCTATCGAGCCGGGCATGACAGGAATAGATTTCGACGCAGCTGCCAGAAAACCTCTCAGAGAGGTCGGACTCGATTTCAAGCACGGTCTCGCTCACGGAGTAGGACATGTGCTCGGCGTACATGAAGGACCTAATACTCTGAGAAGAGTTCCGAAACCTATCGAGATCAAGGCCGGTATGGTCATGTCCAATGAACCGGGCGTTTATATCGACGGCAAGTTCGGAGTAAGGATCGAAAACCTTATCTTATTCAGCGAAGACGGAAAAGGCAATGTGGTAAATGAACCGCTGACATGTGTTCCTTACGAGAGAGAGGCGATCAATACCGCGCTTCTTACAGATGAGGAGCTGGCATGGATAAACGATTATCACAAGTGGGTCAGGGATACTCTTGTGCCGCTGCTTGATGAGGAAACAGCAGCATTTGTGATCAGAGAGACTGAGCCGCTGACCAGATAAGCGTAAATCGGTTTTTCCGGTTATGAGATAATTTCGGGCAAAACAGCGGGGCTTATTGTTCTGAAAGGTGATGTTAGAGCCGGAGAACGTAATGCCCCGTTTTTGTAGTAATATATCGAAAGAAGAGGCTGTACTGAAATGAAGAAAGAAATCATAGAATTGCAAAAACTGATGTATGAAGAAGGTATTGATGTATATTATGTACCTTCCGGTGATCCTCACGGATCGGAGTATGTCAATGATCATTTCAGGAGCTGTGAATTCCTGAGCGGACTTCTTGCAGAGAATGAAGAGCTGATAGTCACAGAAAACAGCGCTTATATCTGGACTGACAGCAGATTTTTCCTTCAGGCTGACAGAGAACTGGCCGGAAGCGGCATTGAACTCATGAAAATGGGTGAAGAGGGCGTTCCGACAGTGACAGAGTTCCTCAAAGACATGGTCGGCAGATTCAGGGAATCGAATGATTCGGACGATTTTGTCATTGGCTTTGACGGTAGTACAATGCCTGCATGCAAAGGCCTGGAGCTTGAAAAGGAACTCGCGGGAATACTTCCTGACAGCATGGCCTCGGAATACGGAAGGGTCAGGATAAAATGTGATGAAGATCTTGCAGACCGCATCTGGACTGACAGACCTGAGATCATACCTTCTGATATATGGGAGCTGCCTCTCTCATCTGCAGGGATGAAAGCTGATGAAAAGATAGAACTGATACGCGCAGCAATGGATGAAAAAAAGGCAGATTATCTCCTGATCTCGGATCTGACTCAGACAGCATGGCTGCTCAATCTGCGCGGAGCAGACATACTTTATACGCCTGTATTCTATTCATACATACTGCTTGGAAGAGATGATGTAAAGCTGTATGTAATGGACGGTGCTCTGGATAGACTGAGCGAAAAATCAGGAACTTCAAACGGACTGCCCGAAGGTCTCGGATATGTCAGCGTCTGTCCTTATGACGATATATTCAGAGATATCGCGTCGATCGATACAGGGAAGAAGATCTGGATCGATCCGTCTGCCGTCAGCTATTCGCTGTGGGTAAGTGCAGATGATGAGGATAGGATAATAAATGAAGCTTCGCCGCTTGCTCTAGCCAAGTCTGTAAAGAACGGGACTGAGATAAGCTGCACAAGGAATGCTCATATCAGGGACGGAGCTGCAGTTACAAGATTCATAAAATGGATAAAGGAAACCGCAGGCAAGGAAACTCAGACAGAGATCAGCGCAGCTGATCATCTCGAAGCATGCCGCCGCGAAATGGAAGGCTGCTTTGATCTTTCATTCGAGACTATTTCGGGATACGGTCCGAACGGCGCCATCGTACACTACGCTCCTTCGCCGGAGACAGACCTCGAAATAAAACCGGAGGGATTTCTGCTTGTCGATTCCGGCGGACAGTACATCGACGGCACAACAGATATAACACGTACCATCGCAGTCGGTCCGCTGACGCAGGAAATGAAGGACAATTACACCTATGTCCTGAAGGGACATATAGCGCTTGCACGCTATAAGATAACGCCGGAGACTACGCATAAACAGCTGGACGATGCATCGAGGGAGGCTCTCAGATCAGCCGGACTTGATTTCGGACACGGCGTCGGACATGGCGTGGGCCATGTGCTTGCAGTACATGAAGGACCGGCAGGGATCCGCAGAAAGGATGAGCCTTGCGGTCTTGTTCCGGGCATGATCATCTCGGACGAACCGGGAGTTTACATAGCCGGAGAATACGGCATCAGGATAGAGAATGAACTGCTGATGACTGACGGCGAGTCTAAGGGTTATCCGGCCGGCACTGTTGTCAGTGAGACGATAACATGTGTTCCTTATGAGAGGGAAGCGATCAATAAGGATCTGCTTACTGCAGAGGAAACAGAATGGATAAATGACTATCATAAATGGGTCAGAGAAGTGCTGCTCCCGTATATGGATGATGAAATGAAAGATTTCGTGATCGAACAGACGAGTCCGCTGTGACGGGAATTCCGGTAAACCTGAGCCTGGCCCGGGATCGGTGAGTGGATATTTCAGATTACAATTAAGAGGTTATATATTAATGGAAAGTGCAAGATGCAAAGCTTTTCTTAAATCGGTTGAACTCGGCAGCTTCAGAGCTGCGGCGGAGGATCTTGGTTATACGCCTTCGGCAGTAAGCCAGCTTGTTGCTGCGCTCGAAAAGGAGCTGGGAGTAAGCCTGCTGACAAGATCGAAAAAAGGAGTTACCGTAACACCGGAAGGCGTGAAATTCGTGCCGCTGGTAAGATCATTTATTGCAAGAGAAACGGATATATACCAGCTTGCTTCGGAACTCAGGGGCATGTCTGTAGGAGAACTGTCCATTGCTGCATATCCGAGTGTTGCAACAACGTGGCTGCCTGAGATCGTGAGAAGATTTCAGGCCCGCTATCCCGGCGTTAACATCAGCATAATGGAGGGCGTAAGACCTGAGATATTCCATCACCTTGATCTGCATGAGGCAGACATGGGGTTTATGGCTTATGCAGACCCTATGAATTATGACTGGATACCGCTTGCAGAGGAGAAGATGATCGCAGTTATTCCTGAGGATCATCCTCTTGCAGACGCAGAGAGCTATCCGATCAGCAACTGTGAGGATGACAATTTTATAATGACATCCTGGGGCCAGGACAAGGAGATACTCGATATTTTCGAGCGCTGCAATGTTTCACCTAACATCAAATACACTACATATGACACGCCGGCTGCACTTGCAATGGTCAGGATGGGCCTGGGAGTGAGCTTTGTTAATGAGCTCAGCGCACAGTACTGGAATGATCATCTGGTGAAGCTTCCCCTCGATCCGCCGCAGACTGTAACATTCGGCATAGTGCTCACATCTGAAGAACACATGACAATGGCTGCCAGAAAATTTCTCAACTACGCGGTCAGATATCTTACGGAAGCAGAACAGAAGTGATCGTATGGAATTGTAAAACTAATTGTATAGCTGCATAGAAAAAACGCCCTTGAATGCATTCTGATGTGCAATCAGGGGCGTCTCTTTCAGATAAAGTATTATGCTTTATGTAGCTCCAGATCCTGTTTCCGGATCTTTATGACTATTTGTCTGACGATTCCTCGATAGCGTTCTCTGCTGTGAATTCAGCGCCAACGTATATAGCCATAGCTGCTCCGAGAATAATGCCGGTAATCATGATGTGCCTCCTTTTTTATCATCAGCCTGACGCCTGCTTCTCTTCGTCAGGCGCTTCTCTTTTCTTGTTGTCTACAGTATAGCGCTGTTTTTGAATAAAGTAAAACTATACATTCTGTCGTATATGAACAGAAATACTTAATGATTGAGAACTGATTTTACAAATACTTAAAAGAGCGTGTAGACGGCCTAAATCGATCTTGAGGTCCATTTTGGAATTGTAACGTCAGGCAGGTCGGGAGCGCGGAAAAAGAAAACTTAGAGATGCGTTTACATTTCAACTGTGTTATAATAAATCGGTTATTTTTGAGATTATAGAAAGGATCATACATTGTTCAAAGAACTGCATGGAGACCCTGTAAAAAAGGAAATAGAGGATTACATAATCAGATCCGTAAAGAACTATGTCGATAAGGGTGTAGTTCCGAAGCTGGCGGTGATCAGGGCCGGCGATGACAGCGGACAGGTTTATTATGAGAATGCAATACTCAGACAGAGCAAGGCGTACGGAATAGAGACTCAGGCAATCAATTTCACAAGCAATATAAGCCAGGCTCTTGTGGATGTCACTCTGCAGGCTGTTAATGAAGACGAGGGGATACACGGCATTATTATGCTGAGACCTTTTCCTGAGCATATAGACGAAGAGAAGCTTCGTACAATGCTCAAGCCGACAAAGGACGTCGATGCTATAACGGATATTTCTATTGCCGAACTCTTTGCCGGTAAGAAGGATGCTTTTTATGCATGCACGGCTGAAGCCTGTATGGAGGTAATGCATTATTACGGAATAGAAGCGGCAGGCAAAAAAGTGACTATAGTAGGAAGAAGTCTTACGGTCGGTAAACCGCTTGCCATAATGATGCTGAACGACAATGCAACGATCACTGTATGTCATTCGGGAACACCATATGAAGACCAGATCGAGGCGTGCCGAAATGCTGATATAGTCGTGCTGGCCACCGGAAGGACACAGGGGTACGGAAGCGAATTCTTCAGAGACGGACAGATCGTCCTTGATGTTGGCACCGGCAGCGGAAAGGACGGCAAAATGCATGGAGATCTGGACATTGATGAGATCAGAGAGAGCGGAAAGATTACAGATATGACATATACACCTGTTCCGGGCGGAGTCGGAAAGGTTACTACCGCGATATTGCTTCGCAATATCATCAAGGCCGCGGAAAAAGAGTCATAATGTCATAACGGATAAGGAGTATGAAATAACAAAATGGCTTTCAGATATTATTACGCTGACAGAGTGCGTGAGATGATGCCGGGATACAGAGGGACTGATGAAGATCTGCAGGAAGCTATCGATGAAATCAGTCTTCTGTACAAATCGGCAATAAGGGAACTGGAGACTAAATTCAAGGTGCTGTCGGATGATTTCGACAAAAGGCATTCCTACAGGCCGATACATCATGTACAGTCGAGGCTCAAGACTTTTCAGAGCATGATGGAAAAGAGCCTGAGATACGGAATAGAGGATCCGATCAATAATCTAGATGTTGTAAGGCGCGAGATACTGGATATAGCAGGTGTCAGAGTAGTCTGCAATTATGAGGATGATCTGCATATCATGTCGTCGCTGCTGCTCGAACAGGAGGATATAGAGCTGATAAGGATGAAAGACTACTGCAGCCATCCGAAGGAAAGCGGATACCGCAGCCTGCATATGGTGGTTGCTCTTCCGGTATATCTTGTCAGGGGAAAGAAGATGGTTCCGGTAGAGGTGCAGTTCCGCAGTATCGCTATGGATACCTGGGCCAGTCTGGAACATGAGCTCAGATATAAGAATCGTGAAGCGATAACTGACGATATAGTGAAAACTCTAAAGGAGTGTGCCGAAACACTGCATAATGTGGATGAGCGCATGTCGAAGGTGAGACATGAGGTACTGAAGGACGAAAGCAAATACAGCAATTTCTAACTAAAAGTATCGTGCTTATTGAAAATAGATAATTTTTGGAGCGGCTCATAATGCCTGCGCGGGAGGCTCTGCGGCAGCCGGCACTTAGCGAGTGGCGAGCGGCAATACAGACAAAAAGCCGCGAAGACAGAGCTTAGTACCGCTGCGTTAAGCCGCAGCGAGGCGGGAGCCGTACTCCCGTAAAGGCCATTTGAGCCGCTGTTTATGCTATTTATTTAGTAAATTACATATAGACAAAGGGAAGAAGTTATGAAGAATCTTGCAAAAACCTACGATCCGAAACAGTTTGAGGACCGCATCTACGCGATGTGGGAGGAAAAAGGCGCTTTTAATGCCGACATTGATAAGGACAAAAAGCCTTTTACCATAGTTATGCCGCCTCCGAATATCACGGGGCAGCTTCATATGGGACATGCTCTTGACCAGACTCTGCAGGATATTCTCACCAGATGGAAGAGGATGCAGGGCTATTCCGCTCTGTGGCTGCCGGGTTCAGACCACGCTAGCATCGCTACAGAGGTCAAGGTGGTAGAGAAACTCAGAAATGAAAAGGGAATCGACAAGCATGATATTTCCCGTGAAGAGTTCCTTGAATACGCATGGGACTGGAAGAGAGAATACGGCGGAAGGATCACAAAACAGTGCCGCAAACTGGGTGATTCCTGCGACTGGCGCAGAGAACGCTTTACTATGGACGAGGGCTGCAATCATGCGGTAAATGAGATGTTTATCAGCCTTTACAAAAAAGGCCTCATTTATAAAGGCGACAGGATAATCAACTGGTGTCCGAGCTGTGAGACGACTCTGTCGGATGCAGAGGTCGAGCATGAGGATGTTGACGGACATTACTGGTATTTCCGTTATCCGGCTGCTGACGGCGGAGAAGGCATAACTATAGCTACTTCACGTCCTGAGACAATGTTCGCAGATGTTGCTATTGCTGTTGCTGAGGGTGATGAGAGATATGCTCATCTGGTCGGCAAGACAGTTATACTGCCTCTTGACGGACGTGAGATCCCTGTAATTACGGACGAGCATGCTGATCCTGAAAAGGGTACCGGTGCTGTAAAGATCACTCCTGCTCACGATATGAACGACTTTGAAGTAGGACAGAGACACGGACTAGACGCAAGCCTGTCCTGCATCGATGAACATGCAAGGATGACTTCTCTTGCGGGCAAATTCGAAGGCATGGACAGATACGAGTGCCGCAAACAATGGGTAAGCGAACTCGCTGATGCGGGTTATCTCGTCAAGATAGATAATCTGACTATTCCTGTAGGAAAGTGCTACAGATGCCACACAGTAGTTGAGCCGAGGATCAGCGACCAGTGGTTCGTAGCGATGAAGGAGCTGGCAGAGCCTGCTATCAAAGCTGCCGAGGGAGAAGGCGGAGAACTGGTGCATGTACCTAAGAGATTTGAAAAGATCTATCTCAATTGGCTGTATGACATAAGAGACTGGTGCATATCCAGACAGCTCTGGTGGGGACACAGGATTCCTGCATATTACTGCGATGACTGCGGAGAAATAGTTGTTGATACTAAGATGCCTGAAGTATGTCCAAAGTGCGGAGGAAAGCATTTCCATCAGGACGAGGATGTGCTGGATACATGGTTCAGCTCGGCTCTCTGGCCTTTCTCGACTCTGGGATGGCCTGAAAAGACTCCTGAACTCGATTATTTCTATCCTAATTCCGTTATGGTAACCGGATATGACATACTGTTCTTCTGGGTCATCAGAATGGTGTTCTCCGGACTTTATGCTATGGGAGAGATCCCGTTCAAATATGTGTTCCTGCACGGTCTTGTAAGAGATGAGCAGGGGCGGAAGATGAGTAAATCGCTCGGAAACGGCATTGATCCTCTTGAAATCATAGATGAGGTTGGTGCTGACGCTCTGAGATTCATGCTCGCTACCGGTATTACTCCGGGCAACGACATGAGATTTATCAGAGGCAGACTTGAGGCATCGAGAAATTTCGCAAACAAGCTCTGGAATGCATCGAGATTCACTATCATGAACCTTATCGGAGAGGACGGAGACTTCCTGCCTATGGATGATAAGGACACAGCTGTTCTTAAGGACGAGGACAAGTGGATAATAGCAAAAATCAATGAGGGCGCAAGAGATATCACAGCCGATCTTGATAAGTTTGAGCTGGGACTTGCCGGACAGAAGATATACGATCTTATCTGGGATGTTTACTGCGACTGGTACATCGAGCTCATCAAGGGCAGACTGTACGGCGATGATGAAGAGGATAAAAAGACAGCAAGATACGTGCTGCAGAGGACACTCAGGGATCTGCTGAAACTGCTGCATCCGTATATGCCGTTCATTACGGAGGAGATATGGGGATATCTCCCTGCGGAAGCTGCTGATAAAGACAATCCTGACGGTCTGCTGATCAGATCATCATGGCCTGAATACGATGAAAATGCAGGCAGCGCAGATTATTCAGACGCTGCATTCAGGATAGATACAGCTATGGATGTCATCAAGGCTGTCCGCGGCATCAGATATGAAGCAGAGGCTGCTCCTTCAAGAAAGGTCAATCTGATAGTCAAAACGGATTCTCTCGGCGATACCATCGAATCCGTAAAGCATCATATCTGCAGGATCGCAAATGTCGGCAATATCACAATAGAGGGAACAGATGCCGCAGCACCTGACGACGTAATGTCGGCAGTAATAGAGGGTGCCGAAATACTCGTTCCTCTCGATGAGCTCGTAGATATTGCTGCAGAGATAGAAAGACTCGAAAAGGAGCAGAAGAAGCTCGAAGGCGAGGTAATGAGAGTCGAGAAAAAACTCTCCAACCAGGGCTTCGTATCCAAGGCTCCTGCCGCAGTTGTTGACGAGGAAAGAGCAAAGGGCGAAAAATACCGCGAGATGCTTGAGACTGTCAACGCAAGACTTGAGTCTCTGAGGAACAGATAATGGCGGTTTCCGACGGACTTGACAGGATGAGAGCTCTGCTCGCAGAGCTCGGAAATCCTGAACGTGATCTTAAGGTCATTCATATCGCGGGAACGAACGGCAAGGGTTCGACTGCAGTAATGATCGCATCGATACTCGAAGCAGCCGGATATAAGACCGGATTGTTTACTTCTCCGCATCTGATAAGCGAATGCGAGAGGATACAGATATGGGACGGAAGTCACCGCATGATTTCTCAGGAGCATCTGGATGAACTCAGGGAGAGGATATACGGTGCATTTGCAAATGCGTCTGAACTGCATGTCTTTGAGGTTTACACGGCGGCAGCATATTGCTGGTTCGAAGAGGAAAAGGTGGATTATGCTGTGCTCGAATGCGGACTGGGCGGCAGACTCGATTCCACGAATACCATAGAAAAACCTCTTGCAACCGTTATTACTCATATCAGCCTGGATCATACGGCAGAGCTTGGCAATACAGTAATAAAGATTGCAAACGAGAAGGCGGGGATAATAAAGCCGGGCGTTCCTGTTGTGTCCCAGTCTGCAGAGATGATGATCAGAAACATCCTGAGAAAGAGAGCGGCAGAAAAAGGCAGTGAATTTATCGATGCTTCCGCTCATGCAGATGAATACAGGAGTTTTGCCCTCAGCATGAAGGGAGAGCATCAGCTTTATAACGCTGCAGCTGCAGCGGAGGCTGTAAGAGCTGCGGGCATAGATGTATCCGCTGACGCGCTCGGAAAGGGACTGGCAGAAGCCGTTCTCCCGGGGCGCTTTGAGGTTATCGGAGACAAGCCGTACATAATACTGGACGGGGCGCATAACCCTGACGCTGTCGAAGAGCTGTGCAGGACGTTCAGCGCTTTTGCAAAACAGAATAAAATAAAAAGAACACGGGTAATTTTCGGCTGTATGAAGGACAAAAATTATATCCGTATGATACAATTAATGACAGGAAGCCTGAAAGGATGCAGTTATGCTGCGGTATCGTCAGAGAGCAGCAGATCGGAAGATCCCGAAGCACTTAAAGAAGTCTTTGAGAATGCGGGCAGGAAATGCATCTGCTATGATTCAGTCAGGAAGGCGTTCGATGATTCGGCAGCTTCGAATTTCGAATGCATTCTTATAACCGGCTCCATCTATCTGGTCGGGGCCGCGAGAGATTATCTCTTAAAACAAAACTGTATTGAGTGAGTGTAAGGAAAGGATCAAGACAATGTTTGACAGGAACGGAAATGACAACAGCAACTATAACCAGATGATAGTTGAAGAGATCAGAAAAGTATCTCCTAAGGTAGCTGATCTTGTTGAAAAAGAGTATCTTAGACAGAAGAACAATGTAGAACTTATCGCATCTGAGAACTACTGCTCCGAGGCTGTAATGGCTGCTTGTGGAAGCTGTCTTTCCTGGAAGTATGCTGAAGGTTATCCATATGTAAGAACCTCCGGAAACAAGGGAAGATACTACGGCGGAACAGAATTCGTAGACCAGCTTGAGGAATACTGCTGTGATCTCTGGAGAAAGGTATTCAATACCGATTATCACGTAAATGTACAGCCTCATTCAGGTTCGCAGGCAAACTTTGCAGCATATAAATCCGTTCTTGAGCCGGGCGACACTATTCTCGGACTCAACCTCGACAACGGCGGACACCTGACTCACGGATCCGGCGTAAACTTCAGCGGCAAACTCTATGATGTGCATTTTTACGATGTAGATGCTGACGGACGCATCGATATGGAGGATGTTAAGAAAAAGGCGCAGGAGCTCAAGCCAAAGCTGATACTGACAGGCGCATCCGCTTACTCAAGAATAATCGACTTCGCTGCATTCGCAGAGGTAGCAAAGGAAGTCGGAGCATATTTCATGGTAGACATGGCTCATATTGCAGGTCTTGTTGCTGCAGGCGAGCATCCGTCGCCATTCGGATATGCCGACATCATTACAACAACTACACATAAGACATTAAGAGGACCTCGCGGCGGTCTGATCTTCTGCAGACCTGAGCTGCACAAAAAGGTCGATTCGGCTGTATTCCCTTATGCACAGGGCGGCCCTCTCGAACACATCATCGCAGGTAAAGCTGTCTGCGCTGAGGAAGCAATGAAGCCTGAGTTCAAGACGTATCAGCATCAGGTAAGGCTCAACTGCGCTGCACTTGCAGACGAGTTCACAAAGATGGGTTATCACGTTGTTACAGGCGGAACAGACAATCACGTGTTCCTGCTCGATCTCTCCGATAAGGAATTTACGGGAAAAGATCTCCAGGTTGCATGTGACGAGCATGGAATCACACTCAACAAGAACTGCGTTCCAAACGAAAAGAGATCGCCGATGCAGACATCCGGTGTCCGTATCGGTACTGCTCCGATGACAACAAGAGGATATCTCGAAGACGATTTCCGCAAGGTGGCTCACAGAATCGATGAGATTGTGAAGGAACTCGATGCTAAGAAGGCAGCTGAAGCAGCTGAATCTAAATAAAAACAATCTGACACCTTTAAAAATACAAGATATTTATCCGGTAAGCTTCTATTATAGATACGATTTGTGATAGAATATTGCTACTTATTCAAAAAGGAGGATATCAGCCAATGGTGAAGCTGTTAATAGGACATAAAGGAAGCGGCAAGACAAAGAGGATGATCGAACTGGCAAACGGTACAGTTCAGACAGCCAAGGGAAGCATTGTATTTATCAATAAGAATTCAAGACTTATCTATGACCTTGACTATAAGATCAGAGTGGTTTGCATGGAGGATTTCCCTCATATCACAAATGAGGACGAGTATATCGGATTCTTATTCGGTATCATGAGTTCTGATAATGATATTGAGACTATCTTCCTGGACGGCATAATGAGACACAGAGATTTTGCGCTTGAAGTCCTTCCGAGCTTCATAGAGAAGATCAAGGTCATTTCAAAGGAATCCGGTATCGATTTCGTACTCAGCGTCAGTGCTGAACTCGAGGAGATGATCGGCGTCAACTTTGATAATGTCGAGGTGCTCAACTAAGATTATTCACCGCCCCGGGCAGATCCGTCCGGGGCACGTTTTATTTTTTGGAGGTATGATGGCTGTCATTGAACAGATAATGCAGGGCATGGAAAAGGGAAGAGCCCTTTACGATGAAATAAATAATAAGAGGCATGCCGGGAACGTTCGTGCAGGTGCTGCAGAAAAGGCAGTTGATACTGCGGGAACTGAGACGGGATCGGAACTTTTTCTGGGAGATAATATTGAATACATGAACAGACTGATGGCAGAGGGATATGCCGGAAGATTCAATATGATATATATCGATCCGCCTTTTTTTACAAAATCAAAGTTCAATGCAAGCATCGATCTCAGAGACAGTACGGGTAAGACCCACAAGATACATCACCTGGCCTACGATGACAGATTTGACAGAAATCTGGAATATTATGTAGAAAACATGACGGTCAGGCTGCTGATGATGAAGGATCTGCTTTCTGATGAAGGTCTGATGTGGGTGCATCTCGACTGGCACTCAGCCCATTACATAAAGATAGTTATGGACGAACTGATGGGCGAGAAGAATTTTGTAAACGAGATAATATGGTGTTATAAATCAGGCGGTTCGGGAAAACGGCATTTTGCGCGCAAACACGATACCATTCTGGTTTATTCAAAAACAGGCAGATACTATATTGACGTGCCTGAGGAAAAGTCGTATAACAGGGGACGCAAGCCATACAGATTCAGCGGCGTCGAGGAATTCAAGGACGATTACGGCTGGTACACCATGGTCAATATGAAAGATGTATGGAACATTGACATGGTTGGAAGGACCTCCGGTGAGAGGACCGGATATGCGACGCAAAAACCTGTTGAACTGATGAAGAGAATAGTTGGATCATCAAGCCGCGAGGGAGATCTCATCGGAGACTTTTTCTGCGGAAGCGGAAGCCTGCTGGAATCGGCACAGCTGCTCGGGCGCAGATGGATGGGCTGTGACAGCGAAGAACTGGCGGTATCGATGACGAGGAGACGCCTGTGCAGCGCAGGTGCGGAATTCTCATATTCTTCAGGAACGGATGGAAAGGCTGAAGAAGGTCGTGCCAATATAAAAGTGCATTCAAAGGAACTGCTTGAGGACGGGCGGTATCTGTACAGCTGCAGTATAAGCGAATTTGTGCCTGATATCGATACGGGATATATTCAGCTTAACGACAGGCAGTATGTAGCAGAAGCAATGGAAAATGACCCCCTGCAGTTCGTGGATTATATAATGGCGGGTAACAGAATGATAAATACCGATGCCGGCCGGGGTACGATTCAGTTTATTGCTGATGATAATGTTGAAGTGATTATTACAGATGTTTTCGGACGAGGATATAAGGCGGAGATATATCAGGATATTTAGTATACGCCGCTGCGTAA
This sequence comes from uncultured Eubacteriales bacterium, assembly GCA_902774265.1. Taxonomy (GTDB): domain Bacteria; phylum Bacillota; class Clostridia; order Peptostreptococcales; family Anaerovoracaceae; genus Crickella. The sequence goes on along the minus strand of CACYHR010000017.1, from coordinate 22,310 downwards.
TGTGTTGAGATACGAATATAGTATGCATAAAATACAGGACTGAGATATTCTGATTTTTAATACAGATCGGAGACAGGGATGGAAAATAAGAAAGAGGAGAATAAGATAGCGGAAAATACGGAAAATATTATTTCCGCCAATATGGATACAAATAGTATGGATACAGATAATAAGGAAGAGCTTTCAGCCGAAAAAGTAGCGGTCAGAAAACTCAAAGGAGGAGCGGACAGCCGCAGACACAGGAAGGATTCGCGTAAAGTCGGAGCTGATGTGATGGAATCGCTTGACCGGAACCTTGCAAAGCAGGAGGCTGCGAACAGGGAGGCAAACCGTGTTGCTGCTGTTGATCCGGAGCTGCACGGCAAATCGAGAATGCAGGTAAGGGCGGCGGGGATCGCGACGGCGCTGCTGGCTGCGCTGGTCGGTTCGTTCGGTACGGTATGTGTACTGCTGCCAAACGGCCTGACATTCGGCGGCATCACAGGTATAGCAAGACTGATCAATGTAACGACCGGATGCAATTACTCGCTTGCATATTACGCATTGTCTCTTACGATAGCACTGATAGTTCTGGTATTTCTCGGATTTAAAGAGCTTCGCAAGATCATACTGATGTCAATTTCATATCCGACTATTATGCTGCTGCTGCAGCTGAGCGGGATAGAGTATCATACCGATGATAAGATACTGGCTGCTGTGCTGACCGGTGTAATCTACGGCATATCCAACGGCCTTACATTCAAGGCCGGTTATTCATCCGGCGGTACGGATTCGCTTGCCAAGGTCATCAAATACAAGCGGCTGCCGCATATGAGCATCAATGATCTGACATTTGCGATCAATACCCTGATAGTCATCGCTAATGCCGTCGTACTGGGAATCGATGTCGCTCTGTATGCGGTTATGACAATATATGTTTCCATGAGACTCGGAGAAGCGGTGATGTACGGCCTTTCGACAAAACTGGTCGAGCTCGACATAATACCGGGAGATGCGGATGCTCTGACAAAATACATTATGGATGAGCTGGGAAGAGGTGTTTCAAGCGTGGAGATCACGGGCGAATACACCGGTGAAAAGCGCAAGCAGCTTAAGATCATCTGCTCGCCTCGTGAGAGTTTCCTGATCAAGAGGCATCTTGCCAAGAATGACCCTAAATCCTTCGTAGCCGTATACAGCGTAAATTCCGTCTGGGGCGTCGGCAGAGGTTTCTCCGATATACGCAGCATGGAATAACAGACACCGGATGTCCCCCGCCTCTTAGGCGGCGGGTTCCCGGTCCTGATATCATGTCGTTTTATTTTATGCCCGGAATTCGCTTGTCAAAGCGCTCGACGATAAGCCCCGAAACAAGGTTGATAGTTCTCGGATTGAGTATAAGATAGGAATTCACACAGTCGGGATCGCTGCTGAGGTCTATATCGATAGCTGCAAGATCGAGAAAGAATTCATCTCCGACGCGCCCGACAGGCGCGTCTATTTCATATGAAGAAGATGAAGCGGAAAAGACTGCTGTCAGCGGATCGTCGATATCGGGAAAGAATGCGGCCGATACAGGATCTGCCAGCTGATCCCCGTTGATACGAAGCAGATTCTTTGCCTTTGAAATAAAAGGCCGGCATGAATACTTACCGCCGAGCACCGGAAACCCGTATAAAGCCATTGCGGCATCAAAATCGGCTGCTTCACCGAGACTGAGAAGCATAAGGCGGTGAAGATGCAGTACATCCTCTCTGTTATGTGTGAGTATGATCTTTTCGAGAGTGCTGTTTCCGCTCAGTGAGTATTCGTCGAACATGGCGACACTTTCGCGCCCTGTGATGGTGTCGTTACGGTCGCTGAATATTCCGAAATATCTTTCGAGAGACATCTGGCTCATCGAACCTGCTCTCGATCTCAGATCAGTGCATTTGCTCAGGAATCTGTACAGATCGAAATTATAGAGACTGATGTGCCTGCTGTCAAAAGTCCTTTCCAGTCTGGAGTTGAGGAAGGGTATGTCAAAAGCCTGACCGTTGAAGGTGATAAGGCAGTCTATTTCCTCTTCGCCGAGGAATTCCATTGTCGCGTTCAGCACACGGTCTTCTTCGTAATGGTTTTCCGCCAGAAACTGTGTAACTCTGACTCCGCTGTCCGTTCGGGTCAGAAGCCCGGTCAGTATCACCTTGCAGCGGGCGGGGTCCAGCCCTGTCGATTCTATATCGAGCACACATGTCTTCATCCCTTCGATGCAGCGGGAAAAAGCATTCGGGTAATCGGCTTTTATTCTGTAATCTCTTGTAAAAACTTTCATGAGCACAAACTATCATTTTTGCTTCGGACTTGCAAGTATGGCAGTTTTTTCTATATATGTTATACTTTGATTTGGTTATATTTTTAACTTGATTAGCGAATTTAACGGCGCTGCCGTAAGAAACGGAGTTGACATGACAGGAAAATACGATTTTGAATCAATTATCGACCGCAGAGGCATGGATGCTATGGCTGTCGACGCATTAGGCAAGCTGGATGGCTTTGCTCCCAAACCGCCGAAGGATGGTTTTGATGTTATACCTATGTGGGTGGCTGATATGAATTTTGCCGCTCCGGCATGTATAACAGATGCAATCGCAAAAAGACTGGAACATCCTCTTTTCGGTTACTATCTGACAAGAGATGAGTATTATAACGCAATAATAAACTGGCATCTGCAGCGAAACTCAGTCAGCGGACTCGAGGCGAAACATATAGGATACGAAAACGGCGTTCTGGGAGGCCTGGTTTCGGCTCTCAATGCTGTTTCGGAACCGGGAAGCAAGGTGCTCGTTCACAGCCCGACATATATAGGATTTACCGGAAGCATCACAAATGCAGGATATGAGATAGTACACAGCGATCTCTATAAGGATGATAAGGGTATCTGGCGCATGGACTATGAGAATATGGACCGCACGATAAGAGAGAATGATATCAGAGTCGCCGTATTCTGCAATCCTCATAATCCTGCAGGCAGAGTCTGGACGATGGACGAACTCGAAAAGGCTGCGGAGGTATATGAGCGCAACGGATGCATCGTGATTTCCGATGAGATATGGTCGGATATAATACTTTACGGAAACAGACATATTCCTTTCCAGTCCGTAAATGAATATACCCGTCAGAATACTGTCGCTCTTTACGCTCCGAGCAAGACCTTCAATCTTGCCGGCCTTATCGGAAGCTATCATATAATTTATAATGATGAGCTTAGAGAAAAGGTCGTCAGAACATCATCAAAGTGCCATTACAACAGCATGAACGTGCTCTCCCAGCATGCTCTTATCGGGGCGTATACTGAGCAGGGCATGGAATGGGTAGATGATCTGAGAGAGGTCATAGAGGAGAATGTTGATTACGCATGCGGTTTTATTGAAAATGAACTGAGCGGACTGAGAGTATCGAAACCTGAAGGCACATATATGCTGTTTATCGACTGCAGCGAATACTGCGTCAGCAGCGGCATGCAGATGGATGAACTGCTTAAGGCAGGCTGGGATGTCGGAGTTGCCTGGCAGGACGGCAGACCGTTCAGTGAAGGATATAATATCAGGCTGAATCTTGCGCTCCCCGCATCACGGGTCAGGGAGGCGTTTGACAGAATGAAAAAATACGTATTCTGAATTGCAGCTTCTCAGAGAGCTTGTTAGATAATGGCGCAGATGCTATAATCTGTTCGGTATTATCCTGAAAAAGAAAATATTATCTTTAGAGAAAAGAGGAAAAAATGAAATTAGGTATAGTTGGCCTGCCTAATGTAGGCAAGAGTACGCTGTTTAATGCTATCACAAAGGCAGGTGCGGAGGCTGCAAACTATCCGTTCTGCACGATAGAGCCGAATGTCGGTGTTGTTACAGTGCCGGATGAACGCGTAACGAATCTTTCGAAAATATATAATTCAAAAAAGACGATATATACGACCATAGAGTTCAGCGATATAGCCGGTCTCGTTAAGGGCGCATCCAAGGGAGAGGGCCTCGGAAATAAATTCCTCGGACATATCAGGGAGGTCGAGGCGATAGTTCATGTAGTACGCTGCTTTGAAGATCCCAATGTTGTTCATGTTGACGGAAGGATAGACCCTGTCGATGATATCGAGACCATCAACACAGAGCTTATAATAGCGGATATGGAAGTGCTTGAGCGCAGGATAGCCAAGACTGAGAAACAGGCAAAGGCTGATAAATCGGCACGTGGAGATCTTGAACTGCTCAAAAAGATATATGATGTGCTGGCTGCCGGCAATGTCGCCAGATCGATTGACGATCTCGATGAAGAGGAAGCGGCATTTGTTAAATCTCTTGACCTGCTGACATACAAACCTGTTATCTATGCTGCCAATGTTTCAGAGGATGATATAGCATCAGGTGATAACGAATATGTGAAAGCTGTCAGGGAATATGCGGCAAAGGAAGGCTCTGAAGTCGTAGTCATCTGTGCGAGAATAGAGGCAGAGCTTGCCGAACTCGAGGATGAGGAAAGGGAGATGTTCCTTGAGGATATGGGAATCACAGAATCCGGTCTGGATCAGCTGATAAGATCTTCATATTCTCTGCTCGACCTCATTTCATTCCTGACTACAGGTGAGGATGAGACCAGAGCCTGGACTATAAGAAGAGGAACACTGGCTCCGCAGGCTGCAGGCAGGATACACTCAGACTTCGAAAAAGGCTTTATTCGTGCCGAGACTATAGCTTATGACAGGCTGATGGAATGCGGAGGAAAGATATCTGCTGCAAAGGAACACGGCTGGCTGAGGTCTGAAGGAAAGGACTACGAAGTTAAAGACGGAGATGTGGTACATTTTTTGTTCAATGTATGACCAAAAAATTACCCAAATGCAAGGAAAAATACCAAAATGCGTTTTTATCAGCGTAATTTGCGGTTTTTCAGCTTGAAAATAAGATTTTTGAAACCTATAATCGAGACAAGGAACTGTATCAGACAGTTCCTAATCTCTAGTCCCAATACCCTTTTTCGAAAGAGACTGCTCCCCCGCAGTCTCTTTCATTTTGGATAAAAAATACAGCTCTAAGGCGGACTGTTGTCTGCCTTAGAGCTGTGCAGCAATTCTATGCAAGCCTGAACAGAATGAGACCTCCGCGGCGTACATGGCCGGTTTCCCAGAGCTTTCTGAAGTCTACCCAGGTCCATCCGCTGTAAGTGACGGCTTTTACCTTCAGACCGCCAAATTCTTCGCTATATTCATCGCCTGCCTTTGCGATATCTCTTTCAATTCCTCCGCTTTTTTCATCATCTGTGATCACCTCATCGGTATCGTCATATCCGTTGATGAGATACCAGTGCCAGTTGAAATCCTTGAATGATTTGTTTCTGTGATTGAGTGTCAGAGCCGGTACCGGAAAACCATTGTCTATCTGTTCGCGCAGCACTTTTGCAGCATTCTGCACCGGTTCTGTGCCATCGAATGTATCCATGGTAAGTCTGCTTTCTCCGATATCATCAAGATATTTTGAATAGCCTTCAGCAAAGGTCTCAATTTTGTTTATGCCTGACATGCGCGGCCAGAGATATTTCTCCATAATGCATGAGAATTCTACATAGTCAGTCTGTGTCAGTTCATCCGGAGCAAAAGGATAGAGCCTGTCCAATCCCTTATGCAGCGCAAAATACAGACTGCTGTCACACGCCGTTTCAGCTCCGCATCCGCCGATCCTCATCATGAATGATTTGAACCAGTCCTGATTACCGCCGTACGAATCTCCTATCATAAAATGTTCCAGTTCCCGTCTGCCCATTTTTTCGCTCCTCTTTGATTCTGCTCAAATTAAATAAATCGGAATACAATGCGTATATATTAATCCAGCCGGAGCTAATTATCAATCTTTATGTGATTGAGAGATGTGATTGCGATCCCCGAAATGTATGAATCTGACTTTCTTGTATGCAAAGTTTGAACTTGGGTATAGAATGGAGTATACTGTAAATAATTTAATATTGTCTTGTCATATGTTTATACAGGAGCTAATGAAATGACAGAAGTAGCAAAGAGGATTGAAAAACTCAGAAAATTGATGAAGGAACAGGGAATAGACGCTTATGTCGTTCCTACAGCGGATTTCCATCAGAGTGAATATGTAGGCGAGCATTTCAAGGCAAGAGCCTATATAACAGGGTTCAGCGGTTCATACGGTACTGCGGCGATCGCTATGGATGACGCAGGTCTCTGGACGGACGGCAGATATTTCACCCAGGCGATCAACGAACTCGAAGGGAGCGGCGTCCGCCTGATGAAGATGTTCGTAGATGATACACCTTCCACAACAGAGTGGCTGGCTCAGACTATTCCTGCCGGCGGCAAGGTTGCTTTTGACGGCAGAGTCCTTTCGATGGGTGAGGGTCAGGAATATGAAGAAGTGCTTGGTGCTAAGGGCATCAATATCGAATATATGGTAGACCTGGTAAATGAGGTGTGGGAGGACAGACCTGTTCTTTCCGAAAAGCCGTGCTTCTACCTTGAAGAGAAATGGACGGGCGAAAGTACCGCTCACAAGCTCGAAAGAGTCCGCGCAAAAATGGATGAATACGGCGCTACTGTGCACATTATCGCATCACTTGACGATGTATGCTGGCTGCTGAATTTCCGCGGCGATGATATCGATTTCTTCCCGCTGGTGCTCTCATACGCTACAGTATGGAAGGATCATGTCGATCTTTATGTAGATGACAGAAAGCTCAACGACGAGATCAGAGCTCATTTCGCAGAGGATAATGTTATCGTACATCCGTACAATGATATTTATGAAGATGTCAGGAAGATCGGAGCTGACGAGACAGTGCTGATCGATCCTATGAAGATGAACTATGCGCTCTACAAGTCCCTGAATTGCAGCATCGTTGAGGGACAGAATCCTACGATTCTAATGAAGGCTATGAAGAATCCTGTGGAGATCGCCAATATAAAGAATGCTGAACTCAAGGACAGCATTGCTCTGACAAAGTTCATCTGCTGGGTCAAGAACAACTATGACAAGATGGAAATCACAGAGCTTTCGGCTTCTGATAAGCTGACTTCTCTGCGCGCAGAGCAGGAGGGTTATATCAGGGATTCATTCGAGCCTCTGCAGGCATTCGGTGAACACGCTGCCATGATGCACTATTCGCCGAGCCCTGAGACAGATGTCGTACTGAAGGAAGGAGAAATGCTTCTCTCGGATACAGGCGGCGGCTACTTTGAGGGATCAACGGATATCACAAGGACTACAGTTCTCGGACACATCGAGCCTGAGATGAAAAAATACTACACTGCGGTATTCCGCGCAATGCAGCACCTCAGCACGGCTAATTTCCTCTATGGCAACCACGGCTGGTCTCTGGACGTTCTCTGTCGTCAGCCGGTATGGGATCTCAACAAGGATTTCCAGTGCGGCACAGGTCACGGATTCGGATATCTCGGCAGCATCCACGAACCTCCTACAGGCTTCAGATGGTACATCGTTCCTTCAAAGAACGAGCATCATCAGTTTGAAGAGGGCATGTGCGTGACTATCGAGCCGGGCATCTATGAAGAGGGAGAGTTCGGTATCCGCATAGAGAACAATGTAGTCACTGTCAAAGGTGAAAAGAATAAATACGGACAGTTCATGCATTTTGAAACACTGAATTTCGTGCCTATAGATCTGGATGCTATCGATCCTGAAGAACTGACAAGATCAGAGAGAGAATGGCTGAACGATTATCACAGACAGTGCTATGAAAAACTGAGTCCGTTTATGACAGACGAAGAAAACAAGTGGCTCAAAGAGTATACAAGAGAGATATAAGCGTCAGAGAGGCTGTCCGGAAGGGGCAGCCGGGCAGCCTTTCTGCCGGTAAGAGAAATGAAAGTGTGAAACAATGGCTTCAGGTATTAGGGAGAAAATCGTAGATGCAGCTTGGGAACTGTTCCGCGAGAAAGGTTACGGAGAAACTACAATAAACGATATTATTCGCAAGGCAGACATATCTAAGGGTACATTCTATTATTATTTCAGGAGCAAGGATAATATGCTCGATACTCTGTCAGAGATACTTGACCGCGAATATGAAAATCTGGAAAGCAGAATACCTGCAGATATGGATTCGTTTGAAAAACTGATGCTCATCAATTATGAGGTACATTCCTTTATTGAGAAGAACATCGATTACAGACTGCTTGCGTATCTGTATTCCGCGCAGATAATAAAGGAACATAACTCCTCGCTTCTTGACCGCAACAGATATTATTTCAGATTCCTCGAGAAGATAATGAACGAGGGAAGTAAAAAAGGGGAACTGACAGATGATATGAGCGTCACTGAGATGGTAAAATTCTTCGGATTCGGTGAGAGGGCCCTGATCACCGACTGGTGCATGAATAACGGTTCGTATTCGCTCGGCGAATACAGCCGTGAAATGTTCCCGAAGATGATGATGGCGCTCAGAAAAGACAGTTCCGGAAAGTAACAGATGCTGTATCCGTGCAAACTGACGGCACAATGAAACTGAAAGTGCCGTGATCGCGTAAAAAATCGCTGAAAATCGATGAAACAACGTGATCACGGCACTTTTTTATTGACAATTATTTATCAGTAAAGCTATAATAATTATAAAGAAATTAGACTGCGGTCTAAAACACGGTACAGGCTATATTGTATACAGAAGCCTAAAAAAGCATGCGGTGATTGTGCAGCTTCACAAATGTCGCTGCAGAATTACATGATGATCGGATGATATCGATAAAAAAGGAAAAATGCACGCAGTAACAAATATTCAGAAGTATTCAATACATGACGGGGATGGGATAAGGACTACGGTATTCTTCAAGGGCTGCCATTTAAGATGCTGGTGGTGTCACAATCCCGAGACGCAGCGGTTTGAGCCGGAACTTCAGGTAGACACTGAAAAATGCACAGGCTGCGGCAGATGCGAAGCTGCCTGCCCTGCGGATGCGATTTCTTTCTCTGAAGATCACAAAGCTGAGATCGACAGAGACAAGTGCATAGTATGCGGCAGATGCGCTGATGTCTGCGTAGGCAATATAAGAACACTGGTCGGAAGAGATTATACAGTGAAGGAACTCGTAAAAATCTGTTTGCAGGACCAGATGTTTTATGAAGAATCGCACGGCGGAGTAACTCTCTCGGGTGGCGAAGTCATGGCTATGGATATCGATTACATCCTGGCTCTTGTCAGGGCTCTTTACAGAGAGGGCATAGATGTCACAATAGATACATGCGGGCAGGCTCCGTACAGCCATTACGAAGCTTTGCTCCCTTATGTGCATACCTGGCTGTATGACGTAAAGGTCATGGACCACGAGAAACATAAGAAATACATCGGAATGGACAATAATGTCATACTCGATAATCTCAAAGGAATCGCAAAGGCCGGTGCAAGGATATATATAAGGATACCGACTGTAAAAGAGGTCAACGGCGACAGGGAATCGATGGCTGCGATAATAGATTTCCTCAAAGCCAATGACATCAGACCGCCTCAGGTGAATCTGCTGCCGTATCACAGCACAGGATCCCACAAATACGGCAAACTCGGCAGAGAGTATCAGGCTGCGGATCTGACAACACCTACAGATGAGGAGCTGGAATCCTTTGTAAAGCAATGGAATGATGCCGGATTTGCAAATGTAAAGATCGGCGGCTGATGACAGCTGCTATATCGCTTCAATACAGATAAACCGATGCTGTGTTGTGCAGCATCTCACAAAATATAAAATAAACAATCAACAGAGTCTAAACTGAAGTTTTCACGGAGGAGAACAATGGAAGAACGCGGAATGAATGCAAGGATCAAGGCGCTGAGAAAAGTCAGCATGGAAACTCAGCCTCATATCGATCTCGAAAGAGCTAAGATCGAGACAGAGGTTTATAAGAAATACGAGGGCAAAGTATCACTGCCTGTTCTCAGAGCTATGGTACTCAAGGAATACTTCAGCAAGAAGACTCTTTACCTTGGCGAGGGTGAGCTGATCGTTGGAGAAAAGGGCAAAGACCCTCAGTCTTCGCCTACATTCCCTGAACTCACCTGCCATACTATCGAGGACATGCACATCATGCACAACAGATCTGTAGTAAACTACACTGTAACAGATCAGGATCTCAAGGATCAGGAAGAACTCATTATCCCTTACTGGAAGGGCAAGTCAATGAGAGATAAGCTGATCTCCTCTATGACGCATGAGTGGAGAAAATGCTACAGAGCCGGAATGTTTACTGAATTTATGGAACAGAGAGGCCCGGGCCACACATGCGGCGGCAAAAATGTTTTCACAAAGGGTTACGCTGATTATAAGGAAGAGATACAGGCTGCGATCGATGCTCTTGATTTTATGAACGATCCTGAAGCTCTGCAGAAGAAAGATGAGCTTGACGCTATGCTGATCGACTGCGACGCTGTCATGACACTCGGTCAGAGATATCAGAGACTTCTGAAATCCGAGGCCGCAAGATGCGAAGATGCCGTACGTAAGGCTGAGCTCGAGCAGATGGCTGCAAATCTTGATGTTGTTCCTGCTCACAAGCCTCAGACATACTGGCAGGCTATACAGCTTTACTGGTTCACACACCTGGCTGTTACAACAGAACTGAATCCATGGGATGCATTCAGCCCGGGCAGACTTGACCAGCACCTCTTCCCTTATTATGAGAAGGATGTAGAGGATGGAATCCTTGATGATGAGAGAGCTCTTGAACTGCTCGAATGCCTCTGGATAAAATTCAACAATCAGCCTGCACCTGTCAAGGTAGGCGTTACTCTCAAAGAGAGCGGCACATATACGGATTTCGCAAACATCAATACAGGCGGAATAAAGGAAGACGGAACAAACGGCGTTAACGCTGTAAGCTATCTTATCCTCGACTGTATGGATGAGATGAGACTCGTTCAGCCGAACTCAAACGTTCAGATATCCAAGAAGACCCCTCACAGATTCCTCAAGAGAGCCTGTGAGATCTCGAGAAAGGGCTGGGGACAGCCGGCATTCTACAATACAGATGAGATCGTACAGGAACTGCTGAACGCAGGAAAGACTCTCGAAGATGCCAGACAGGGCGGTTCATCCGGCTGTGTCGAGACAGGTTCATGGGGCAATGAGGCTTACATCCTCACAGGATACCTCAACATCCCTAAGATCCTCCAGCTGACTCTTTACAACGGCTTTGATAATCAGAGCGGCAAGCAGCTCGGACCTGAAACGGGTTATGCATGGGACTTTGCAACATATGAGGAACTGTGGGATGCTTTCGCAAAACAGCTGCACCATATGGTAGATGTGAAGGTCCGCGGCAACAATGTTATCGAAAAGCTTTACGCTAATTATATGCCTGCTCCATGTCTGTCAATCGTCACAAACGACTGTATCAGCAATGGTAAGGACTATAATAACGGCGGTTCGAGATACAACACAAGATACATCCAGGGCGTCGGTATAGGAACAGTAACTGACTGTCTTTCAGCCATCAAGTATAATGTATATGACAAGAAGAACTTCACTATGAAGGAGCTTATGACAGCAATGGACGAAAACTATGTCGGTCATGAGGATATACTCAACATGGTGCAGAACAAGACTCCGAAGTACGGCAACGATGATGATTACGCTGACGACATCATGCAGGATGTATTCACACTGTACAGGGACGAGGTTACAGGTCGTCCGACAATGTGCGGCGGACAGTATCACGTAGATATGCTGCCTACTACATGCCATATCTATTTCGGAGAGGTAATAGGTGCTACACCTAACGGAAGACTGGCAAGGAAGCCTGTATCCGAAGGTATCTCACCTGAGAAATTCGCTGATACAAACGGCCCTACAGCTGTTATCAAATCCTGCGCTAAGATGGACCACTGCTCGACAGGCGGAACACTGCTTAACCAGAAGTTCACACCGAGTGCTATCGCAGGAGATACAGGACTTGAGAACCTCGCAAGCCTTATCAGATCATACTTCGCAATGGACGGTCACCACATCCAGTTCAATGTATTCGATAAGGAAACACTGCTCGAAGCTCAGAAGCATCCTGATGATTACAAGGATCTGATCGTTCGTGTTGCGGGATACTCAGACTATTTCAGGAATCTGGACGAGGAGCTGCAGAACGAGATCATCAACAGAACTGCACAGTCCTTCTAGAGAACAGATCCAAAGGGAGATCGCATAAGGTTTTACGTATAAATGCAATTAACAGAGGGACAGCGGATATTCTGCTGTCCCTTTTGTTGCAGTGGTTACAATTCAGTGACTGTAAGGAAGCGACTTGCAGTGACGCATTGTCGAACATAAGCCAAAGTGTTAGAATAATTACAAAATGCGAAGTCAGGGAGGACGTTCATATGAAAAAAATCTTTGTTATCATGGCAGCAGTTCTGTGCATGATGCTGCTGCTTACGGGATGTGATACCGGTGTTTCAATGGTGACTGCTGAGGACGGACTGTCTTCGACCATCACATTCAAAAGGGCAAACAAGGGGGATTTTGTAATGGGAGGATCTCTTGAGGTCGGAGAAGGTCAGAAAATCGTTATAGATCAGGATATCAACGAGGGCGGATCGGCTACTGCCAGATTCATCAATACTGCAGCACTGGATGAAGCCGGAGAAGATGCAAGTGTTGAGGATCTTGAAAAAGCAACAGATCCGGAAAATTACACTATAGAGGATTATCTTGAAGGCAGCGGCCGTGATGAATACGGTATCGAGCCGGGCAGCTATGATATCAGGATTGATGTAAAGAATAAAAAAACAACAGGAACCGTAACTATTACTGTTGAGTAATATATCGTAATAAATGGAGTATTATAAGCACAGAGTTGAAATAAAGACCGGTGAAGAGCCTGATGACGCACTGATCGTAGGACATCTGTATATTCCGGACGGAGAAACGGATCTGCCATGTGTTGTTATCAGCCATGAATTCGGATTCGATCAGAATCATGAGATAAGATACGCGACTGAGCTCGTGAGAAGATCTTATCATGTGTTCACATATGATTTTCCGGGATCCGGGAACGGCTGCAGTACGGGAAGAGATACTACGGGAATGAGCGTCATGACCGAAAAAGACGATCTTATCAGAGTAGTAAGATATCTGCAGCAGAGACTGATGGGAAGAAAGATCGTACTCTGCGGTTTTTCAATGGGTGGAATGGTGAGCGCTCTTGCGGCAGCAGAGCTCGGTGATGAGATAGAAGCACTTATTCTGGTTTATCCCGCTTTTTCCATTTCGGATGATGCCAGGAGGGGCAGGGCGCTCGGAGCGAGATTCGATCCGCATGACCCTCCGGAATCATTCACTACAAGATATCCTCCTGTCAGACTGGGACGGAGGTTTGTCGAAGATGCATTCAGGGCTGAAGACTGGCTGGACAGAATAGGCAGATATAACGGGCCGGTTCTTCTGATACACGGGGAAAGTGACAGGCTCGTACCGATAATATATTCGGAAATGGCAGCTTCCGTGTACAGTAATGCAAGACTTATCAGGATCCCTCATGCAGGTCATATATTCTGGCAGCCATGGGTGAAGAATAGAGCCATTCAGAGAATGATAGTCTTTCTCAGACAGCTCAGTATTGAAAGCTGAGCAGTTAAGAACAGTCATATCATCAGTCAAAATCAGTGATTCAAATTGTTAATACATAATTGCCGAAGTAAATAATGTATGGTAAAATCTACCCGTTGTTGATAACTTGGCAGGCGATTTAAGCGGGGAGTACATTATGTGGAACTATAATTATATCATTCCGAGCATAATGATACTGCTCGTTTTTCTTGTGTACTATGTGCTGAGACCAAAGCTTCCGGTGCACAGGAACAGTACATTTGTAATCCTGCTGCTGATAGACCTGGCTACTGTTTATTTTGACTATACAGCCAGTGTAGCCGATGAGTCATTTACTGAGCATTCACAGACGACGCTGTATGCTCTTAATTTGGGATACTTTGTGTTCTTTATAGCCAGAGCAGCCTGGTTTGCTTTCTTTACTATGGATGTGCTGGATCAGTATACGACTGTGAACAGAAGTATCAGAAAGCTGACAGCTCTCGTTCTTGCTGCGGCAGAACTCGTTACGCTTTCGAGTCCGGTAACAGGGGCTGTATTCAGTATCGACGGGAGCGGTTATCATTCAGGCTATCTGTATAATGCTGCAGTCTATTATTCTTTTACATTCTTTTTGCTTCTTTCCTTTGTACTCGTCATAAAAAAATCGGATAAGCTTCCGAGAATAGAGTGCTGGTCTCTCCTTGCTTATCAGATGGTTCTGATGGCAGGGATAATCTTCAGATATCTGAATCCGCGTGTACTGATCATGGATCTGATATGTCTTGTGGCGATCATAATACTCTTCCTGACATTTGAGAATCCGGACAAGCTTCGTACGGGCAGCGGTGATGCTTTTAATTACACCGCATTCCAGATGCTTGTTACCGAAAGGCATAATAATAAAAGATACAGAATACTGAGCTTTATCATACACAGCTATAACGAATACTGCGGAATAATCGGCGGTACTCAGATCGAACACTGCTCAACGCAGATATGCCGCTATCTGTCAGAGAAATTTCCTGCTGAGCTGCTGTTCTATCTCGGAAACGGCAGATTTGCACTGTTCGGCTCTGATAATATGGATCTCGATACTATGAGCGAAAAGATCCGGGAAAGATTTAAGGTGCCGTGGGACAGTGGAGAAGAAAGTATATATCTCGACATTTCGTTTGTTCAGGTCGATTCGGGTGTTCTGAACTGCACTTCCGACAGACTCATAAGCATGATGATGATAGCCCTTGACAACGCGGGATCGGAGAAAAGCACGGGGATCAGTGATACTTCGCTCACGGTCAGGATGTTCGATCATCAGCTGAACATAAAGAGGAATCTGGAAGCAGCTCTTGATAATGATTCCGTTGAGGTATTCTATCAGCCTATCATTGACAGCAGGACAGGCAGGATAGCAGCAGCAGAGGCTCTGGCCCGAATACGCGACGAGAACGGTAAAATAATACCGCCTGTCGAATTTATATCTATGGCGGAAAAAGACGGACAGATCAGTCTGCTGGGTGAGCAGGTGTTCCGCAAGGTCTGCCATTTTATAAAAGATCATGAAGAAGATATGTATGGTGTGGAATGGGTAAATGTCAATGTTTCGCCATATCAGTTCCTCGATAATGACATGCCTGACATATATCTCGGAATAATCGATGAATGCGGCGTGCCTGTCTCAAAGGTGCATTTTGAGCTGACTGAGGAATCCATAGTGGACTATTCTCTTCTCAAGGTGCAGCTCAGCAATATGAATGAAGCAGGATTCAAATTCGTTCTCGATGATTATGGCAGCGGCTATTCCAATCTCATCAGGCTCAGAAGCTACAGCTTCGAAAATATCAAGATCGATATGGAGATAGTCTGGGATTACTGCAGCAGTCCTTCTCCTATACTGCCTGCATTTATCAAGGCTATCAGGGAAATGGGGCACAGTGTGACTGCAGAGGGAATAGAGAATGAGGATATGGCACAGATGATGTTCAAACTCGGCTGCGATTACCAGCAGGGCTACGCTTATTCGAAGCCTCTGCCGGCTGATGAATTCCTCGAATACTGCAGCAGGATGAAAAAATGATTCAATAGAACTCCTTCCAGCGATGTCTGCGGTGGCGGTGCTTCTCGTCATAGCATACGGGGCATATCCCGTACGGGAAGTTCCATCTGAGTTTTTTGCCGCAGATTTTGCATGTTCTGAATGGCAGGCCGGACTCCTTGAGTATATCTGTTATGATCTCCGATAATTCCTTTTTGTAATGCAGTATTATTTCGGATTCGGTCTCGTCGCCGAATTTCTCCGTGAAGGCATAGGCGAGATCGTATTTTTTGTATAATTGTTCGGCTTCGCTCAGGGACAGACCGCTGTGCGGAGCTTCAATATCCATCCTGTCAAGGCGTAAGGATCCGTCGTGAAGTATCAGAGTGACGGATTTGTTCCACATAGATCTCAGTTCTCTGTCATCTTCGTCGAAAGGTATCGTGATCAGCCTGTATATCAGCCTCTTATCGTCAGTACGCTCTTCGAGCCAGCAGCAGAGTTCGTATTCATGCTCAAGTGCGGAAATATAATAACCTTCGGGAGGCTCGATATTTCTCCATTCGTTGATTATTCGGGACAGCTTGCCCTCTATATTGATAAGCGATTCAGGAAAGCCTGCATATACTGTTTTTATCTGAGGGATCTCAATATTTACAGCATCTTCGATTAGCTCTTTTCCTTCGATAGCATTCCAGAGTCCTTTTTCATACAGTCCGCGGCGCCCGGCTCTTCCGACTATCTGCTGTATCTCCGCCGGCCTCAGAAGCCTGGTTTCCTTACCGTCGAATTTACTTATCTCGAGGAAGACAAGCCTCTCTATCGGCAGGTTCATGCCCATTCCTATTGCGTCGGTCGCCACAACGACATCTGTTTCACCTTCGCGGAATCGTCTGGCTTCCTCCTGCCTCACATCGTACGGGAGATTGCCGTAGATAACGCTGCAGCTTATTCCCATAGTCTTCAGTTCTCCCGCCACGGCATGAACATTTCGCCTTGAGAATACGATCAGGGCGTCGTGCTTGTGTATGTAATTCTTTTTGAGCCTGAAATCAGATTTGTCGCAGACGAGGGGAGTCTGTCTCCTGTGATAAACGATATCATACGGATCTCCGCAGTCTTCTATCAGAGAAGTGATGATATTTACTGCATAGGGAGCGATGCACACATGTATCTCATCGGCGCGGAGTCCGAGTATCGCTGTCGTCCATGCCCAGCCGCGCTCCCGGTCCGCTACCATCTGAGCTTCATCTATCACGGCAACATCGTATCTGTCATATTCGTTCGCCATCTCGATCGTTGAAGCCTGCAGACCGGCTCCGGGAATCAGCTGATGCTCTTCACCGGTATACAGCGAACATGGATATCCCTCTTCATTAAGCTTCTGGTACTGTTCGAAAGCGAGCAGGCGAAGCGGCCCCAGATAGATGCCGTGCTCTGCTGTCTTCAGCCTTTCGACAGAGCTGTACGTCTTACCTGAATTTGTCGGGCCGGCATGTATGATAAAGCGGCGGGTCATGCTTCTGGCGGCAGGGAAGAGATCGGGCATCCTGTCAGGGACCCTCTGCTGAAGCTCCTTGCGCAGCAGTCTCATACCTTCGAATTCCTTCTTCAGATACCTGTTGCGGCTCACTAGTCTGAAAAGGCGAGGGCCTCTGAAGTGTTTCTTTAGTTCCAGGAATATACCGTAACCTTTTTCATACAGCTCTTCTGCCCAGATATCCGAAGAAGGCCTTATGACCCTGAATTCTGTGAGCTCCGGGTGCAGCTCTTCGATCTCTGACGCCAGTATCGTTCCGAAATTGTACTCGCTGTATCCGGCAAAAGAGAGTAAGCTTTCCTCATCCATTCCGGATATCATGTCGTCAAATTCATCATAGGTATCCGGTGTGAGGGCGGTATACATAGCATTCGACCACTGTCCCCACTGTCTGCTTTCCTGTATGCGGCAGATCTCAAGCCTGTCATTAAGAAGATGATCCTTCATATTCCTGATGAAATCGGCTTTCACGGGACCGCGTGCCTCTGCGATGAGCTCAGACAGATCATATGCCTCAAGAAGCTTTTTCTCTTTTTTCGCTGTATACTTGCGGGCTGCCGGAATTATCCTCTTGCTGCAGTTATCCGCAACAGCATCAAAAGCCTCTTCGTCTTCAAGATATCGTTCCAGCAGAAGACTGCCGGACTGCTTATTGAGTTCGACGCAGTCCCGGTAAAGCCGGTCGGCGGCAAGGATTTTATTCAGTTCCGCCCGAAATTCATCGCTGTTTTGAAGCTCTTCGATTTCCTGCTTTCGCGGCATTCCTTTTACATGAACATGCATTATATTTGTGAGATCAGCTTCCGCTTTTTTTCTGATCTGTTCTGCCGTTTCATTTGCAAGCAGTTCCAGTCCGTGATCATTCATAATTTATTCTTTTGCCTCCTGTTACTGTTAGAATAGCACAAATTGCTTTATAATAGGGAATGAATAAATACGGTACTTCGTGCCTTTCCTTAAATTTCTTTGAGATTAATTGATATTTACTGATGCTGCATGGTAAAAGTAGCATGATATGCTATGCTGTGCCGCAGTATTCATAAGGGATATTGAAAACGGATGATTAGCTGATGAATAGTTTCATAAAAACAAATAACTCTGACAGAAACAAAACTATAATTAAATACAGCGTTGCAGGCGTAATAATGAATCTGGGGCTTGCCGTCTTCAAGATAATAGCCGGCAAGGCGGTGAATTCACATGCTATCCTGCTGGACGGCATAAACAGTCTGGCTGATTCGATTTCTTCGATGCTTACAATAGTTTCAACGCTTGTGGCAGGCAATAAAGTAGACAAAGAGCATCCGTTGGGTTACGGCCGGCTTGAATATATCGGCTCGATGGCGGTAACCGTTGTAGTGCTTTATCTCGGCGCCATATCCATGATCGGCGCTGTAAAGGGTATAATCAATCATAACCCGGCACCACGATTTAACACTGCCGCAATGATCATAATGATCATATCTCTTGTATGCAAGATCGTTTACGGTGCAGTGATGCGCAGAAAGGGACTGCTCCTGGACTCCGCAGCTATGATAATGACAGGAGCAGACAGCATCGCCGATGCGATGATATCGGTCGGTATTATACTTACGATCATAATTTACAAAGCTACAGGGGTGAGTATAGAACACTATGTATGCATAGTGATCTCTCTTGCAATCATATGGACCGGAATCAAGATGATACGCGACTGTTCGGATAAGATAATCGGAACGAGGACTGACCCTGAACTGAAGCGGGAACTGATCCGGACTATGGTTGCAAATGATGAGGTGCTCAATGTATCAAATCTTGTAATACACAATTACGGAGAAAATGTGAACATAGGATCTATGGTCATCGATGTGGATGAAGATATGAGGGCAGGTGAACTGACCAGACTTTCACGCAGACTGACAGACCAGGCTGCCGAGATGGGAGTAGCTATCACTTCAGTCGGCATAAACGGTGTCAATACGGACGACAGAGATTTAGAGGAAATATGGGATGCTGTGATCGAAAGTGCCATGAAGAATGAAAATATCACCCGTGTCAACAGACCTAATATCGATGGTGACGGAAAGAAAATATCTTTCAGTGTAGTACATGATCCGGAATCAACGAATCATGAAGAAGTGAAAGAGGAGCTTGCGGAAGAAATCAAAGTTCTCTATCCGGATATGGAAATAGAGATATATTCAGATATAGATATGTGATTTTTATGGCTGATGCAGGCGGGAGCGAAACCGGAACCCCTGCAGAGGCCGGGAACATCGGCGTCTGTAAAAAAATGCTGACAGCGAAGAGGAAATGTCTTATACGGGAAGAACGGGAAAAAGGAATATACTCATTATCATTGTAGTGACGGAGCTGCTGATAGCTGCGGCCGCTTGCTATGCGGTGTACAGTATTTCGATGACGCATATCTATGAGAAACGCAGCTCTGATGTCGTTCATGAGCTGACGGCATTCGACGCAGCAAAGATTTCTGCGGATATGGACGATATATATAAAACTGTCAGCGAAGGAATAGCCGAAGAAAAAGACGAGGATGTATGGACAATAGAAAGTGTAAACTACAGGACAGGACCGGGCACACAGTATGAGTCGTCCGGAGTACTGAGCGCATATTCGGGATTAAAAAGAACCGGAGTCACATACAATGACTGGAGCAGGGTTCTGATAAATGACAAAGAGTATTATATTTCGAGCGAATTCATCTCGGATGAAGCGCCTATCATCACAGAAGGCGGACAAAAGGGCGAATATCAGAAATATGCTCTTTCTCAGCTTGTAAACTACGGATGGGCTGCAACTGAGATCTATCCGCTGATCAAGCTGTGGAACAGAGAATCCGGCTGGAATCCTAACGCGCATAATCGCAGCTCAGGTGCTCACGGAATAGCGCAGGCTCTTCCTGCATCAAAGATGGCTTCGGAGGGAAGCGACTATTACACAAACGGAAACACCCAGATAAGATGGGGGCTCGGATATATCAGAAATGTATACGGCTCTCCGTCCGGAGCGTGGAATCATTTCTGTTCGGTAGGGTGGTACTGAAAAGCCGGGGCATGGCAGCAGATCCGATCTGACTGCCGTCCGAAAAACGTTTAATCTGACTGGAGGCATTGAAACTGAAATGCTTGGTAGAGAGAAAAGACTGCAGAAAAGAGAAAACCGTATAAGGGGAATGGCAGAAAGAGAAGAAGCCAGGCAAAAGAGGCTGAGTGAAAAGAAACAGGAAGTGCAGCCTCAGATTATGCGTGCTCCTGTGAAGACGCAGAAATATTCCGGCAGCGATCCGCTTGTCAGTGTTATCGTTCCTATATACATGATAGATAAATACGTCGGGCACTGCATTGAGAGTATAACAGAACAGACCTACAGAAATCTTGAGATAATATTAGTGGATGACGGCAGTCCGGACAGATGTCCTCAGATCTGCGATCTGTATGAGCGAAAGGACGGGAGAATAAAGGTCATACATAAGGAAAACGGCGGTCTTGTCTCTGCGAGAAAGGCAGGTCTTGCGGCGTCGACCGGAGAATATGTGACTTATGTTGACGGCGATGACTGGATCGGGAAGGGACACATAGGGTCTATGGCAGCTATGGCCCGGACCACAGGCGCAGATATGGTATGCTGCGGTTTTACGCGCAGTCTTTCATACAGAATAGCGGAGATGACAAATGCTGTGCAGCCGGGACTGTACGAAGGTGAAAAACTGACGGAACTGTGGAAATCCATGATCTCGTGCGGGTCGTTCTACAAACCGGGAATATACACTTATGTATGGAACAAGCTTTTCAGACGAAGCGTGATCACGGATGTGCAGAATGCAGTCGATGACAGGATATCAATAGGAGAGGATGCTGCGGTGACATATCCGGCGCTGCTTAAATGCAGTAAGGTTGCAGTCACTGAATATGTTGCATATCATTACCGCCAGCGCGAAGATTCGATGCTTAAGCAGAAAGCCGGGTTTTCAGAAGAGGCAAAAAAACTCCGTTTTCTGTATGATTATATGATGAAATGGGCCGAAGCTGCTCCTGCTGAGCTCGGACTTGTGGATCAGACGACAGACTATCTGCTGTCAAACGCAATAATACGTTCAGGGGGCAGGATGCCGCGTCCTGTTGATAGCGTTGATCCGGAGAAATACTTACGCGGTAAGAAGATCGCTTTATACGGTGCAGGAACCTTCGGCCAGCAGATCTATTCCTATCTGGCGGGATCGGATCTGTGCGGGATCACTGCGTGGGTCGATGATTACTATCCGATATACAGGCGCGTCTGTATGGATGTCGATCCGGTCGAAACTTTAGTTGATGCAGACTATGATTTTATTCTTCCGGCTGCAATCGATTCCGAAAAAGCGGAAACAATAATAAGGAGACTGCTTGATCTGGGCATAGACAGAAGACGGATAGAACTTATCAAGGTACCGGATGAAGGCAGAAAGGATATTCTTGACTTGTTTCTTAAAGCCTGAGAAAGGGAGACAGCAGGAGAAATAACACAGGATAAGTACTTACAGAAGAAAAATGGAAATCAAAAAAATATATATAGACATGGACGGAGTGCTTGCGGATTTTGACCGGGGCGTTGTTGAGCTGGCAGGAGGTGTTCTGCCTTATGAAAAAAACGGCAAGAAGGTGGGCATTGGCAGTGAAATGTGGGAAAAGGTCAGGCAGATAGATAATTTCTATGACAAACTGGAATGCATGCCCGGCGCAAAAGAAATGTTTGACAGCATTTATGCAGAGTATGGTGACAAGTGTGAAATACTGTCCGGTATCCCTAAGCCGAAGAGGGGCATTGTTACTGCAAAAGAGGATAAGATCAATTGGGCCGGCAGAATGCTGTCGGAAAAGCTGGTAGTCAATGCTGTCTATAAGGAGGAAAAAATACGCTTCTGCACCGGAAGAGACTGTATACTGATCGATGATTTTCAGGACAATATCGATAACTGGGAAACTGCGGGGGGAACGGGCATACTTCACATCAATGCCGAAGAAACGCTGAAAGAACTTAAAGAACTGTCTGAACAGTGAATGATTTATCGGGCCGGAGTATGAACTTCCGGCTTTTTGCTTACAATTCACTGAGCAGCCAGATTCATACATAAGCGAAATACTCTGCTTATCATCATGAGCTGCGTTCAGTGCACTGCTACTCCGCCGCTCTGTTCTCACGAG